>JAJYNO010000024.1 GCA_021786295.1 bacterium
GGTGTTTCTCGCGAAAAAGGTCCACCGTCAGCTGCCAGATCGCCAGCTCCAACTGCGCGCCCTCGTTCTTTAGGAAGTAGCCTCTGAACCCGGCCACCTTTGCGCCGGTCTCAAAATCGGCGAGGTCAAGGTCCTCCATCAACTCTATATGGTTCTTCGGACGGAAGCCGAAAACCGGGACCTCTCCCCACTTGCGCAGCTCCTTGTTGTCGGCGTCGGTCGCCCCATCCGGCACCGACGCGTCCGGGACGTTGGGGACCTGCAGCATGAGGGTCTGCCACTTCCCCATCACCTCTTTTAGATTTTCTTCCTCCTTCTGCAGCCGTTCCTTAAGACCTCTCATGCGCGCTATCAGCCCCGTCCTTTCTTCGGCGCTCTTGATCCCTGGCAACCGTGAGGATACCTCGTTCTGCTCCGCCCGCATCGTTTCTATCCGGAGCAGCAGCTCCTTCCTGGCGTCGTCGGCATCGATGAGCGGATGCGGATCGAAATCAAGATGTTTTTTCCGGGCTCCCTCGGCGACCAGCCCGGGGTTCTCCCTTATGAACTTTATGTCCAGCATTTTTTGCCTCACACGCTCCAGCAGGGAATAAGACGCGGGCATCGCCGTCGGAAAACGGCCATCCGCAGTATTACTAAGATGCTATCATAATGGTAAAATAAGCGGCAATACCGGCCCGAGAACGCATGAAGATACAGGAACTACTGCGGGACCACGCTATAGCCATACAGCAAGTGGACCGTTCCAAGATAAGGTCCAACGCCGTGATATTCCGCGTACCGGACGGCGGCCACATAATATTCCTCGATCGGGGCCTGCCGGACAATCTCAAGCTCTTCTCGCTGGCGCACGAAGCGGCCCATCTGGACCTCGGCCTGCTTTACACAAAAACATCGCAGTACGACATGGGGATAGAAAGACGGGTGGACCGCCGCGCCATAGACCTGCTAGAGGACGCGCTGGCCCCCGGCATGTACGCCGTGCTGCTGGAGAAATTCGACGCTTCGGAGGGAGCTCTCTTCGGCTGCCTGGCCAAAGACGCGGTCTTCCGCCCGGAAGCATTGGCCTGGCTCAAGGGATCGCTGGGTTAGAGCCGGGACCGTTCAGACCAGTATCACGTTGTTGGTCAGGGCCTTCTCCACGAAAGCCTGGAAATCGTTTTCCGGGATCGGCATCATTCCGCTGGCCTTGGCATACCAGTCCTTGTACGAAAGCGCCCCTCCCAGCAACAGTTCCAGAAGGGCGTATCCGGTCCTATTGAACCGGAATATGCGCATCTTCTCCACGCTGAACAACGCGCGGTCGTTCTCCCTTACGACAAAAGATTCATTCAGCCGGAACGGTCCCTGGATGTCCATATAACGCTCCTCTTTTATTTTTCTTCTGCGTTCTTTTCCGCCGCGGCCAGGCAGCCGGCCAACGTATTTTTTCTGATGTTCCCCAAAGGGGCGCTTAATTCTCCCCTGAGTACGGCGCCGTCAGCGTCTATCACAAGGCTTTTGTTGTGTATCTCCGCCACGCCTTCCCTGCCTTCCACACGGAAAACGGCGGATGGGGAATCTATCCAGTTCGCCGGCTTCCCGCAACGCGCGGCATAAGCGGAACATACCTCCCTGCCGCGCAGACGTTGCTCCTTGGTAAGAGGGGGCAGCACACCGCCGCCGATATCCTTCCAGTACTCTATCTTTACCCTGTACGCACCGGCACCGTATGCCAGCTCCAGGCAGGAACGCATATCATGGAAATTGGAACCGTCGAAGCAGAAGGCAAGATTGACGTTTATGCCGGCTTCCTGTAAAAGCCGCACGGAACCCATGGCCTCCACGAAAGTCCCCGGGCCCCTGTAAGGATCGCTCACCTCCGCGCGGCTGCCGTTCAGCCCCACCTGGATACAGCGCACCCCGGCCTCATAAAACCTCTCGGCCATCCCCTTTTTCAGGCCTATTCCACTGGTCCCCATAAGAGGGAGCATGCCGCGGGAGGAAATGCCCCTTAGAATGTCCAGCAGTTCCGGGTGAACGAGCGGCTCTCCTCCGGTCACCGGTACCAGGTAAACCTTGCTCCGCTGCATCTCGTCCAGCACCGGCTCGAGGTCCCTATAGGCCAGCATGTTCTTATTGAGCCTGCATGCCTGGAGATATAAACAGTGCCTGCAGGACAGCGGGCAGTGATCAGTGACACAGATACTTACGGCCATCGGCAACGGCATCAGCAGACCTCCATTATCCCGGTCACATCGGAGGAAGAGGCGCTTTTTGACCAGCGCAAGTGAACCGAGATCAAAGCTATAAGAGCCGCGGTCAGGACCGCTCCGAATACCAGCACCGACGTCCTGAGCGGCACCAGTTTATTGAGGAGCGAGAGCAGCATGATCGCGGCGGAAGTGAACAGCATTCCCATAAGGTTCGCCACCGACAGCAGCGTGACCCGGTTCTTCGCGTCGCTGGAGATATACTCGTTCTTGCGGATATTGAAATAAGGCGCGTTGACCCCGCGCACTACCTGCTGCAAGAAAATAAAGGCCACCGCGCCGGCGCCCGGATAGAGCGAGATGCCCGCGAAAGAAACCGCGACGGCCGCGGCCAGGGCCGGCAAGATAAGGTCCTCTCTTCCGATCCGGGAGGTGATCCGCTTTGAATAGTACGAGAAGCCGGCGCTAACCAGGTTAAAAAGCGCGAACATCACCCCGAAGGTTCCCAAACCTATTCCTGCGTCCTTCATAAGGGGCTGGTAGAAGGGATACGACCCGCGCAGTATGGCGAACACCAGCGCCGATATAGAGAAGAACACGAGCATCCGCTTGTTGGAGACGATCGCTTCTGCGTAGCGCATGAAACGGCCCGGGTCGAGCGAGTTCGCCGTGGCCGCCAGGAACGTCCGCAGGCGCGGGGCATAGGTCCGATCGTCATGAAGGTAGACACAGGTGAAGCCTATCGAAGCCGCCAGCATCACGCAATCCGCTATCATCGGCAACGCTATGTTCAGCTTCGCCAGAAAGCCGGCGCACAGGCACGCGCCCGTAGAACTGATGAAGGCGATGGAGCCCGTCCTGGAATAAAGCTCCTGCAGCTCCCCGGCCTTGTCCGCCGCGCAGAAACCCTCGTAGTAGATAGCGCCGGTATTACCGGACGCCATCGGAGCGCCTATCGCCATAAGCATAAAACAAAGCAGGGCTCCGTAAAACCCGTGAAGCACCAACATCAGAAGCATGGAAACGAGTATAAGGGATTGAGCGGCCAAGTACACCCTTTTTCTTCCGAAAAGATCCGCCACATACCCGGAAGGGACCTCCAGAACGGCACTGACCAGGAAAAGAACGGAATCCAGGAAACAGTACTGGGAAAATGTCAGACCCATATACTGCATGTAGAATATGACCAGGACCGGTCCGATAAAACTCTGGAAACCCAGGATGGCGTCGACATACATAAGCCTGGCATGGTCCGCCAGTTCCGGCGATGGCCCGCCAGGCTTCAGCGCGCCTATGGCCGGGAGACTCATTGCTCCCCCTTGCCAGCCAGTAAACAAAGCGGGTCCCTGGCGCTGAAATCGCCGGTATAGGACAGAGCAGCTGCCCTGCAGCCGAAACCGCAGCGCTTCCTCTCGCTGCAGGCGGCGCAGACGCCGTCGGGCACCGAAATGTCCCGCCACTTCCCGAAGACGGAATCTTCGCGCCAGAGAGCGGCGAACTCCACGGGACCGCGCATCCGGACGGTCCTTTCTTTTTCACAAAGCAGGTCGCAGGGCGAAAGGGAAAGATCGGAATTTATGACGCAGGTGGTAGTTCCGGCGCCGCATCCCACGGATGCGTCGCTGACCCCTCCGGCGGGGTTTATCGCGCATGGCAGGACTATCGATAGCCCGCCGGCCTTCTTCCGCAGACCGAGGAGGTCCTTTTTAAGCCGCACGACATCGGCGACGTTGAAGTTCAGCCCGGAGTCCCCGCCGTCCCTAATAGGAAGGAACAGCTCGTACCTCAAGGTGTCGGCTCCCGCGGCCGCCGCCAATCGCGCCACGTCCAACGCGTGCGCCGCGTTCTGAGAGTTCAGCGTATGCCCTAAAATCGCGCGGATGCCGGCCTTTTTCAGGGAAGCAAGACCGTCCAACGCTTTCTTGAACGTACCAGCGCCGCGTATTCTCTCGTGCGACGCCTCGTCATGGCCGTCCAGGCTCACCTGGCATTGCTTCAGTCCGTTATCGGCCAGGGATCTCACCAAACCGTCAGTAAGCAGAGTGCCGTTGGTCGCGAGAATAGCCCGGATAGACGCCCGTGAAAGCATCCCCACGATATCCGCTATATCCGGCCGCAGCAACGGCTCCCCGCCGGTTAGGATCACCGATACGACCTTTCTCTCCCGGAACAGGGAGATAAGATCCCCGACCACGTTGAGGTCCGGCTCCGCTGAATACGAGGAAAGAAAGCAATGCCGGCAGCGCAGATTGCATCTTCCGGTAATATTCCACTTTATAAAAAGCGGAAAATCGAGAAAAAAACCGTTTTCCATTCAGATAACAAAGCTCTAACCGGGATAGTCTATAAAACAAACCGCGATACGGACCAGTTGCGCAAGAGAGGACAGGCGGGCCTTATTAGAGCCCGCCTGTCCGGCCGGGTCCCGCAGCTATTAGTTCTCGAGGTCCCTCATGGTGCTCATACAACCGCTCACATCTATGACCTCGAAGTCCGGGGCCTGGTAGATTATTTTCTTATCCATTTTACTATCCTCCTGGGGTTATCTTTAGATTTTGTAGTTACGTCGTACGCCTCATACGAAGCATTTTTTATGCCAATACCCACCAAACGCTCTTCGGGAGCTTTTAGCTGGGTGGCGGACCACTATTTAACGGAAAGGAGGAAAAACTCTGTTCATTTGAAAATACTGATTTTCAAATGAAAATACGGCCGATTTCAGGCCCAGGGCGGCTCTTTGCCGGAGACCTTGAGCCAGGGGAGGCGGGAGAACTTCGACGCGTCGTGGCCGGTAGCCATGGTGAGGTCGGCGAAGCCTTTTTCGTGCAGGTCCCTGGCGATGTCCTCGCCTTTGACGCCGCCGCCGAGCTCGGAATCTATATAAATAGGAATGTCGCGCGGCAGGGTCCCGGCCGCGGCGAGGAATTCCTCTCTGGTCTTATAGGACTCCAGCTCCGCCCCGGCCGCCCTGGCCGCCATCTTCCAGTTCATGCGCACCAGAGCGTCGTCGTCCAGCAGCACCGCGCGCAGGCCGGCCGCCGGCTTGGCCGCGGCGGGAAGGGCTATAGTCACGGTGGTGCCTTTGCCGGGCTCGGAAGCTATCTTCAGGCTGCCGCCCCAGCTTTCCACGCTGGTGCGGGCATGGTAGAGGCCGAGGCCCGTGCCGCCGGATTTGCCGTGGGTTTCCCCCTTCTGCCCCAGCTTGGCAAGGAACTCGGGCGGGATACCTTTACCGTTATCCTTCACCTCCACCAGCACCTTGCCGTCCGGCCGCGACAGGCCCACGGATACCGTGCCGTCCTTTTCGAACGCCTCTACGGCGTTGTTGACCAGGTTGGAAATTATGCGCTGGAACTCGCGCTGGTCCACTGCGGCCTTTTGCCCGTCGCCGCCGGAGAACTCTATCTTAACGCCGGCCCTGTCCTTATGCTGTATGCGCTTTTCGGCCAGCACCTGCTCCACGAGCCCGGCCAGCGCGCAGGTCTCCACTTTGGGCTTAACCTCCGCCCCGGGCGCGCGGTAGCGGGTCAGCAGATCGTCGGCGATGGCGTGAATGCGCCCGAGGGCTCCGTCCACCAGCGTGCGCTGCTCTTCGGAAATATTCATCCCCTTCGTGGCCGCCCCCAGCGCCGCCAGCGGCGACCGTATATCGTGCGCCACCTGCGCGGCCATGTCGGAAACGGCCTTGCTCACGGCCAGCTCGCTCTCCAGCTTGGCGGCGCGCTCCAGCGCCCCGCTCATGCGCTCCGTCATCCGCGCGAAAGGCGTGCCGATGATGCCCGCCGGCATGGCCGTTATGTTCTTCTTTATCGACTCGCGGATAGTCTCCCCGCTGCCGGCCTCGGAAACCGCGTTTATCTCGTTCACGGAGCGCTCAATGGCCAGCAGCGTCCGTATGGCCCCCATATTGGAGAACGCGAGCAGCCCCAGGAAGAAGAACACGACCGTGATGAACAGCACGTAGTTCTGGTCGAACACGGCCGCGTTGACGTCCACCAGGTCTATCACGTACTCTAGCGTGCCGAGCGTGGCCCCGTTGGAGACGAAAGGCACCGTGCGCGTGAGCTGCTCGCGCGGCCGGTCGTAAAGGTTGCCGACAATGGCCTCCTTGAAGATCCACTTGCTGCCCTTGAACTCCACCGGATGGAACGTGATGCGCTTGATGTTGTCGTTCTTGATGCGCCACATGATGCGTTGCGTCTCGAACACGTCGCCGTCGAGGAACGCCTTCTCGAAGTACGCCGCGTTCTGCCGCATCGCGGTCTTCAGCTTGTCGTCCGCCTCCCGCACCGCGGAGAACACCGAGAACACCTGCCAGAAAACCATGAACGCCACCACCGCCAGCAGATAATGCCGCCAGTTATAGGTCAGGATGCGTCTCAATATCTTTACCATCGGAAATCCGCCACCTCAGGGTACTCGGTAAACCCTCTACCTACTGACAAGTTCTTTATTTTCGCAGGGTAATAGAAGTGTTCCACCTCCTGGTACAAGGGGAGCACGGCATGCTCATCTTCCAGCCCTTCCGCTATCCTGACAGCCATGACAGTCCTGGTCTGTTCTTCGTCCTGTTTGCGCATCGCGCGATAAATCGCATCAAGCTTTGGCATATCGTAGTCGACAAGCCCGCCCTTCTTCAGGATATCCTCAAAAAAAGTGTCATACTCGGGCTGAACGACGCTGGCCCAGATCATTACCATATCATAGGGATGCGGATGCGAGAACAGGGTATCAACAAGTTCCGGCGCATCATAGTCGCGCACTTGCAGCCGTATTCCGGTCTTACGGAAGAACGCCTCTGCGAAATCCTTTACCCCCGTTTGTCCGTCCTTCTTTAAATTAGCAAGAACCACGGTCCTGTGAGGAAATTTCGCCCCCAGCACTCTCCTGTCGCATGACTGTGGCGGATGGCCGGGATTACCGCCAGGAACACCTATAGGAAGTATTGTCCGTATATCGTAAAACTTCCCCGATCCCGGAGAAAAGGTTTGCCTAAACCCGGAGATATCCATGCAGTTGTACAGAATATTACGCAGGGCGGCGTCGCTAGAGGTAATGACAAGAAAGGCGGACTGAAGTGGGATATTTTCGAAAGAAATAGACTTTTTTAAAGCCGCCCCGGGGACAAGCTGGCTTGAAATACGATTCACGTCGGAAATCTCCCCGATCCGGAAGTCCTTCTTGGAATCCGGAGATTCATATATGATTATCTTATTATACCCCCTCTTCACAGGGGATTTACGCATAAGAACAATTTCCTGGTCTCCCAGGCTCTTCACATAATACTCCCCCAGCCCGTCCTCTACAACACCGTTCCGTCTCCTTGTGGGAGCGTTCCTGTATCTGCTCAAAAAATCCAGATATCCCCGGCGACTTTCATTGAACGTCACCGTAACGCACCCGTTCTTGGTCCCGATCGAAAATGACGGCGCATAGCGCCTTGTGGTCTTTTCAAGTTCTTGCGCCAGCAGCCCAGCCGAGAACGCGTTGTCCGAGTCGAATTTTTTATTTTCGTCGGGACAGAACTCGTACCGGGAAGAATCGATGCTGCGTTTCCAGCTCTTCAGCACACGGGAAGTGTAATTCTCCCCGTCGTCACATCTAAACAGCGGCTCGTGAGTCTGCCTCAGTATGTAGTAAACGACATCTTCGTCGGCAAGTCCGGTCCCCACCTGCTTCGGAAGCCCGGAAAAATACGCGCCCCAAACATCATTTCTGCGTTTTGATACGAGCATCCCCGCCGCTATCGCGGCGGCAAGGATCAAGAGGACCGCTTTTGCCGTTTTTTTCAGATACCCCCCATGTTTAATTCCGGCCACGCTTTTGCCGCCGAAAAAAGAGATCCTGTACCCGCCCAGCCCCAAGCATGAATCCATTGCAGCTTCCGTTACGCCCATTCACGAACCTGAACGAGGAATAGTCACCCTTGAACAGAAGTCCTTTTACATGCCTCAACCCTTCTTTTTCAGCCCATTCCCTCGACAGGACAAGACCATTAGGACCACACTGGATAGTATAAACGACACCGAGCTCCGATGAGTAATAGTCTCCTTCCAGGCTTTTTAAGCTACCTCGCGATGGCCTCCGAATAACGATCCTATCATGAAAACTTTTTTGTGTCGGATGTGATTTCACTATTCCGCTGCACGTCCCGTCTTTCCCCCTACGAAATTTCACTTCGCAGGAACTCTCCGGGATAAAAAACCAATCCGCGCCCGCCACTACAAGCGGATAGTCGGAGCCATTCTCTTTTAAAACCACCTCGCCATTATCAACGACTATTTCCAGAATATCACCTGTTTTCCGATCTTCGTAAAATCCCGCCAGGCTGGCTGAGACACGGAACTTCCGACCGCCCCTCTTTTTTTCCCCCGCTTGCGTCAGGGTCGGAGCGCCGGACAAGACCTTTTTAAGATAGATATCAGCCACTTGCTTACATATCAGAGTCGGGCTGGCCTCACTGAAGTTCGCCAGACAAATGACAGAAAAGCTCCGCTCAGGGACCCGGAAAATTTCCGACCTGTAACCTATCCAGGCGCCGCCATGACAGACCGTCCTTTCACCCCGGTACTCGCCAAGAAAAAGACCGCGCGCATAATCCTGTTGTTTTCCGCTGTTAAACCGTCCTGGAGTGGTCATCCGCTCCATTACCCGGTCCCCTCCCACAAGCCTGTTCTTATAAAAATTATTGTCCCACAGCGCCAAATCCTCCACGGTGGTATTCACCCCTCCGTCACCGACCACGTCAAAGATAGAGATATCCACCTTAACGCCATCCGCCCCCAGGGAGTACCCGGCGGCTTTATGGGGGACCACCCGCTTAAAATCGTCGTGAAAATGGGTGCTTCGCATCCCCAGGGGGTGAAAGATATTCCGCTCCGCAAATTCGCGCAGTGGTTTTCCAGATATCCGCTTGATGATTTCACCAAGGAGCAAATACCCCGAATTACTGTATAAGAATTCTTCCCCGGGTTTGAAATTCAACGCTTTCTGCTTCGTTATTAATCCCAAGATCTCCTTATCGGGATACTCGTTCTCGAACCGCATACCGGCAAGCTCCATCAAGGTAAGATAGTCACGGATACCGCTGGTATGGTGGATCAAATGCCCCACAGTAACAGGCCACCGGAAACCGGCCATCTCGGGTATATACTTTTGCACCGGATCCGAAAGTGACAACAGCCCTTTCTCTTCGAGTATTGTGACGCAGAAAGCCACGAACTGCTTGGAGGTGGAGCCAATATCAAAAACCGAGCGCGTCGAGATTGGAACACCATGCTCAAGGCTGGCCATACCATACCCGCGCTTATATACCACTTTTCCATGACTCACTACCGCCAGCGCGAAACCAGGAGAAGTCGACTTATCCCATCGAGAAAATATCCCGTCTATTTCAGAATTGAGAGTTTTATTCATTATAAAATTCCCCGTTTCGACTTCCATGATCTATCCCGCAAATCCGCCAGAAAGCACGCGCGGAACAAGATACGAGCAGAGGACACAAGGAGCGGAATGTTCCGGAAGCAAATCCTGTTTCCTTACTCCTGCCCTCTTCAGCAAATCCCCAAAATTATTCTCTGACACCAATTTATAAAATGCGCTAGATCGATGCTCTTTTATCCCCGGATGGACATATTTTTTCCTGTCCCCTGCGGAAGCGAGTAATCCGCAGCAGGTCGTAAACCCGGCTCCGCAGTTATAGACAATATTTCCCTTATTCGGGCATTTCTTATCCAGAACATTTTCATCAAAAACAGAATAGCGATAACTTACTCCAGCATCGCCTGCGGCGCCCCCCGGAAGCACTTTTTGCACCGTAACAGGGACACCTATAAATTCCGGCTTATTCAAGATCAGCAGATCGGCCGGTTCCTCTATCGCACAAAGGATCCCGAACGAGAGGCCCATCTCGCGACAAGCATTCAAGAGCTTGGCCCCTCTGTCCTCCGGAAGAAATTCGGCGTGGAATTTATCGTAGGACAACTGCACTCCTGTCAAACGGCGGAACGACCTCAGCATCTTTGCCGCTTCTTCTGCCGTTGTCGAGAAGTGCCCGTTAGTTATTAGCGTTACACGAACCTCTTTGAGCCCATCTATTCCCTCAACTATGGAATTTATTTCATTTACGAACAGCGTCGGTTCTCCTCCAGTAAAAACTATCGCCCCAGGGAGCCACGCATTTATCTCCGAAATTACAGCTTGAATCTCTTCCGCTGAGATCGCCGGTGAACACAACTTTTCATCCACAATACAATGTCGGCACCCGAAATTACAGCGGGTGCCGACAGTAATCCCAAGGGTTAGCTTGGAAGATTTGGCCATCAACAAGGAACTGTTGTTAGGCCTTGATTCTTATGGGAGAGTCATCCGTGGAAGCCAACACAACCACAGACGGGGTGTTAGCCATGAGGCAAATATCGGTTTTCTGCCCCTCAGTAAGCCCTTTTACATACTCCGCGGCATTGCCGAGAGAGAAAAGCACCAGTGAAACCAGGAAAGCGATTATTATTTTATCTTTGGTCGTCATTATTATCTCCCCTCTTAACCCTTATATTTTACCACTTTTGTGATTTTGACTCAATTTCGCAAAAAATAAGGAAAGCAAAATACTACTTTTGCTTTCCCTGGATACATCCGGTTACGGCCGGATCGTGGATACTCTGGGGCCAATCCCCCAAATTACAAGGCTTTTGCCTGTGCCGCATCGAGCGCTATGCGCATCGAACGGCCAAGGAATACTACGACTCTATTCTGGCAGAGAACCCGGGCCGGCGGAAGGGCCCTTGGGCCCAGTCCGTTCTGGGCCCCGGCCGCTCCGGCCGCATACGCGCCCTACAAAGCAATTTTTATGCCAGTTCCGCGTAACAAGTGGAGCTAATGACTCCCGCAACACTCTACGTAAAACTTTTTCGTTTGAAATTTTCAAACGAGAATATTGCTGAATTTTCAGGCCGGCGCATTTAAAGGATCTCCTTAAACCAGTGTCGTTGGACTGAAAACAATGAGCGCATAGGAAAGAAATAGTAGAAAAGCTGATGGACACAGCTGGCACAATAATTGCTCCGTATAAATTCGACGGACAAGATTCTGAAAAAAGGGGACAAATATGAAAAACAGCGGGATTATCGTGGCAGCGGTCGTGGTGATTCTCTCCGGCACACAGATTTTAAGCGCCGACGAGCCGAATATCAACTTTGACGGTGGTAACAGGCGGGCGATAGCGCTTGAGGACTTTAAAACGGACCTCCCGGCATTACCAGAGGTCCGGGCCGTCCCCGTTCCGGAAGAACGCACCACTGCGTCACTAAAAGGAGATATTCTCTATAAACTGAGTAAGCGTGGACGGCAAAAGCTGGAAATAGCGCTTGAAAAGACGCAGATAACGTTCAATGCGAACATCTGCTCCCTGATCGCGGATGAAAAGACGGACATCTTGTATAATAGCGGGCAGGTGATCTTTGCGAAAGCCGTAAACGCGGACTTGTACAAAACCGTATTCGAAAGCGGCGATCGCAAACTTCTCGCGCTCCTGCCGGCCACCAGCGCGCCTCACACGCTTACCCGGCAGGCTGTTCCGGTATGCGAAGTCGTGGATGTTGTGGTAACGCATTACCTATGGAAGCTTATCGACGGAGTATACAAGAAGGTCGCTGAGGACATTATAAAACAGGAAAAGGTCTGTCACGATGAGGCGGGTCCTGATCCGGAGCAGGGGGGGTCCGGTTCTACTTACCACTCCGGCCAGGGCGGGAACTCCGAGTTCGATGTGAACAAAAGCATAAAATAACCATCGTCCCGGGCTCCCGCCGGCTGGTTCCGGCCGGAGCCCGGGGATAAGTTACGGCATCAATAGAGGCCAGCAATGATCGCTGAAAAACGAACGATATCGCTCCTGGAATGTTTCGGGGTATGGCTGACGGCCGCGGTAGCACAGGGACTGTGCATCGTGTTATACTCTCTTTTCACGAACAAGCCCGTGTCGCTTTCCAACGTTACAGAGGTCTCATACTTTCTCCAGGGAAGCCTCCTTTTGCTGGCGATGCTGTGTGTGCTGTCCGGAATAGGCGTCGATATCCGTGCCGCAATACGGTATTACGCCGGAAATTTTCCTGCGGATTTCAGGCTGGCATTGAAATATTTCCTTGTTTATACGGGGATTATAGCGGGGATATTGTTGGCTATCTCCCTGGTTTGTTTTCTATTGATCAAAACAGGAACGATCGCCCCTTCCCAATTCTTGTCCTTTTTTAACAAGCCCAAAGAGATTAGCAAGGAGCATACTTATTTGCTGGAAATATTCCGGCATTCTCCGGCAAGGTTGGCTATATATCTGTTCTCTACCAGTATCCTGATCCCAGCCGAAGAGGAGATCATTTTCAGACGTCTGATCTATGTTTCTTTCAGGCAGCGCTTCGCTTTTACTCCTGCGCTCATAGTTTCTTCTCTTATCTTCAGTGCGGTGCACTTGTCCGGAGCGGTCCCGGCTTTTGCCGCCGGCATCTTTCTCGGATGGATATATGAAAAGAGGGAGAATCTCCAGGTCAACATGCTGGTTCATGGACTGATCAATCTATCTGTGACTTTGCTTATCTGCCTCAAATAACAGAAAAATCCCCGATATCCCTCTCAATGCGGCATTCCGCGGAGCTTCACGAGGATCGCCACAGCGTTCATCAGGGAGTGGAGCATCGCGTTCACCGAGATGCCCCGTTCCTTTTCATAGCTTGAAAACAGTTTAAGGAGTTTTTTATGAAAATCATAGCAGCTTGTTTTCTCATGATCTCGGCGGCAGGTTTAGCCTCCGCTAATGAAAACATGGATTTCCCCACGGCCGGCCTTAAACGTCTGTATGCGGTCACGGACACCGGCGCTTTGCGCGTCTCCGGAGCGTCAAAGAATTCGATAACACTGGAAATATCGGATAACGACCCGGCAAAGTGTGTAGTGACCACGAAAGTGGAAGGCGACACGCTCCGGCTGACCGCGGAGAACCTGCCAAGGAAGGTCAAGAAGACGTGGGGTAACCTCTTCGGACTTATACAGCACGGCTCCTCAAGGACAAATTACAAGGCGTCCTTCACTGTTACGGCGCCGCGGGCCATACCGCTGGAACTTCACAGCAGCATGGGCGGCGTGAATGTAAAAGGGCTTACCGGTGACCTGAAGGTGGAGGCCGGCATGGGGCATGTTTCCGGCTCTGTCTGCGCCATACAGCGCCCGACCTTTTCCTGAAGGTTCTCATAGCTGCCAGAGGAGACAGTTCAGTGCTTGTGGGTGTGAGGCTCGCAGGCGTCCATGCCGAATAAGGGCTTGCCGTCGGCGAAGGGGGAGATGGCGCGCAGGCGCTCCACTATGGCGGGGAATTCCCGGATGATGTAGTCCACCTCATCAGCCGTGTTGTAGACGCTCAGCGAGAAGCGCACGGAGCCGTGGGCGTAGGTCTGCGGGACCTGCATGGCCATCAGCACGTGGGACGGCTCCAGCGAGCCGGACGTGCAGGCGGAGCCGGAGCTGGCGCAGATGCCTTTTTCGCTCAGCATCAGCAGGATGGACTCGCCCTCTATGTATTCGAAGCTGATGTTGGCGGTGTTGGGCAGGCGGTCGGCGCCGCCGCCGTTGACGCGGGTGTTGGGGATCTTGAGCAGGCCTTCCTCCAGGCGGTCGCGCAGGCCTTTAACGTAGGTGTTCTCCTTTTCGATATTGGCGAGCGCGAGCTCGGCGGCCTTGCCGAGGCCGGCGATGTACGGGACGTTCTCGGTGCCGGCGCGGCGGCCGTGCTCCTGGTGGCCGCCCATCATGAACGGCGAGAAGCGCGTGCCCTTCTTCACGTACAGCACGCCGATGCCCTTGGGCGCGTGCAGCTTGTGGCCGGAGATGGAGAGCATGTCTATCTTGGCGTCCCTGAGGTTGATGGCCACCTTGCCGGCGGCCTGCACGGCGTCGGTGTGGAACAGCGCGCCCTTGGCGTGCGTGATGCGGGCGGCTTCCTCCACGGGGTAGATGACGCCGGTCTCGTTGTTGGCCCACATGATGGAGACTATGGCGGTTTCCGGGGTGAGGGCGACCTTTAGGTCCTCGAGGTTTATCTGGCCGGTCTTGTCCACGGGCAGGTAGGTGACGCGGTAGCCCTGCGTCTCCAGGAATTTGCAGAGGTTGAGCACGGCGGGGTGCTCCACGGCGGTGGTGATGAGGTGCTTCTTCTCGGGGAAGGCGCGGACGGCGCTCCAGATGGCGGTGGAGTCGGACTCGGTGCCGCAGCTGGTGAAGACTATTTCGGAGGGTTCGCAGCCGAGCAGCTTGGCTACGCGCTCGCGGCCGAGGTCCAGGTATTTCTGGTTGCCGCCGCCGAAGAAGTGCATGCTGGAGGGGTTGCCGTAGAGTTCGTTGAAGAACGGCTCCATCTCCCTGGCGACCTCGGGGGCCACCCTGCTGGTCGCGTTATTGTCGAAATAGTAGACCTTGTCCATAAAATTACCCGATCCTTCCGGTATACTGCACCGCGAGAAGCCCAGTCGGGGCCTACCGCGGGGGCAGGAACGAAAAACACGCTCGGGAACACCGTTCCCTCGCTCGGTATTCGCCCGCCGCGCTTATGCAAGCGGCGGGCTCAACGACGGTTTTTCTTATCCTGCTCCCGCGGTCTCCCCTCCGGCTAAATACTTACTCCGCCACTACTTCCAGCGCGGGGTCGATGCGCTCCTTCAACTCCTTCTCCACTATGTTCTTCAGCGTGGCGCTGGACGACGGGCAGCCGGCGCACATGCCGAGGAAGCGCAGCTTCACTTTCTGGCCCTCTATGTCCACCAGCTCTATCCAGCCGCCGTCGGCCTTGAGCTTGGGGTTGACCTCTTCGGCCAGGACCTTCTCTATCATCTTGATCTTTTCCACCACGGTCATCTGCGCGAAGCGCTTATGCTCGGCCTCGGCCCAGTAGTCCTTGAGGATCTTCTCTATCTCGCCCTTGCACTGGCCGCAGCCGCCGCCGGCCTTGGTGAAATTGGTGACCTCTTCCACGGTCTTGAGGTTGTTGAGCTTTATGGCCTTGAGGATATGGCTCTCGGTGACGCTGAAGCACTTGCAGACCACGCGCTCGCCCGCGCCGATGATGACCTTCTCGGCCTTGCCGCCGCGGTAGTTCTTGATGGCGGCCTCGAGCGCCTCCATGCCCATCACGGAGCAGTGCATCTTCTCGCTGGGGAGGCCCCCCAGGTAGTCGGCTATCTGCTGGTTGGTTATCTTGGCCGCGTCCTCCAGCGTCATGCCCTTCACCAGCTCGGTCAGGGCGGAGGAGGAGGCGATGGCGCTGGCGCAGCCGAAGGTCTTGAACTTGGCGTCGGTGATCTTGTCGGTGGCCTTGTCTATCTTGAGCGTGAGCTTGAGCGCGTCGCCGCAGACTATGCTGCCCACCTCGCCCACGGCGTCGGGGTTCTCTATTTCACCCACGTTCTTGGGGTTCTTAAAGTGTTCGTAGACTTTTTCGGTATAGTTCCACATAAGTCACCTCGGGTAACGGCGCTGCGGCAGGAGTGGGAGAGAGGCCCTGTACATATTTTATTAAATTAGAGGGTTTCGCTCAAATTAACGGGCCTGGGGCGGCAGCGGCGGCGGGCCGTTCTTCTTCAGCAAGGAGCGCGCCAGGTCCAGCGAACTGCCGACCAGTTTCATGGCCGCGGCAGGGGAGGTGTAGTAGCCGGTGTTCTGCGAGGTCCGCTGGCGCACCACTATTATGTCCACCTCCCCCGATTCGCTGGGCTCGTAGACCAGTTCCTGCACCGCGAACACCCCGCCGAACAGGGCGGAGGCCACGCCGGCCAGCACGGACGTGTCCTGGCGCGGGACCAGCCCTTCCCAGCCGTCCAGCAGGCCGGACCCCTTCTTGGCGATCAGCACGCAGTAGAGGTACGGGTAGTCCTTACCCTGCACGCTGTTGATGGAGAGCTGCACCTGAACTCCGTAGAACTCCTGCGGAGCCCCTACCATACGCACCATAAGGCGCGCGTCATCTGGCTCCTTGCCGCCGCTCTCGGTGGCGGCCAGGTCCAGCATGGGATACACCTGCACGTCGCTGGGGTCGCTCAGCTCAGCCATCACCTTCTGCAGCATCTCCACCTTTATGACAAGCCCGTCCTTCTTCAGGTACTCGCGCGTGCCTATGAACCACAGCGGCAGCAGCAGCACCGCCGCGTCCAGACCGAAATAAAGCCAGTAGCCGTCCGGGAAGGCGAACACCTGCGCCAGCACAGCGTAGGCGATCGCGCTCAACAGGGCCACCGCGAAGAAACCGATGGCCCCGGTGGTGTTGGTGCCGTCGAAGAAGTCCTGGTCCCACCTGCTGAGCTCAGCGGCCTTCTGCTTTATCTTGGTGTACTCGTCGGGAGTCACCCTTTCCCAGGATTCCCGACCGGTCTCCCTCGGCGCGGAGTTGTAGCCGGAGTTCATACCCAGCAGCTGGGCCGCCACCATCAACGCGAAGCCGGGCCAGAAACCGATAGTCACCTGAAGGGCCAGGCCGGCGGCCAGCAGGCCGAACACAGCCGCCATGCGCTTCCTGTACGGCAGGCTCCTGGCGAAATAGAACTTTATCTCCCCGTCCTTCTGAGGCGGCGGCAGTACGCTCATGGTTCCCTCTCTTCGGCGGCGCAGGCCTCGGCGGCCGGCAGCAGCTCGCTATAGCCGGTCTTTTCCCAGTAAAGCGGACAGCCGCCGTTGCAGGCGGCCAGGTGCCGGCAGCCCCGGCATTTCTCGTGAGCGAAGGCCTTGTCCCGGAACCACCTGAACCCCGGGCCGCCCCAGAGTTCCCTGAAGCGCCCCTTCTCCTTAAGGATGTTCCCCATAGGCTTAGGGTAGCTGGAGCAGGGCAGGATGTCGCCGTCGGGCGCCACCGAGAGGAGGCCGTCGCAGGCGGCGCAGCCCTTGTTGCCCAGGCCGTGGGCTATCGGGTTGAAGATGCACATCGGCGTAGGCGAGTACCACATGAACTCCAGTCCCCTCGCGTCGGCCAGATCCTTGACGCGCTCTATGATGCCGCCGGCCTCGGTATAGGAGACGAAGGTCTCGTCGAAGTTCTTCCCCGCCGAACCCACCGGCATCAACAGGTTCATGGAGAACTTGTTCAAACCCAGGTCCTTTACCAGGTCCAGAACGCCCTCAAGATGGTCCTTGTTCAGCGCGGAGACCGTGGTGTTGGTGTGCACGCGGATGCCGGCCTTCATGAAGTTCTCTATGCCGCGGCGCGTACGCGCGAAGGCGCCGGGACGGGCCGCTATGGCGTCGTGCAGCTCCGCCGTGCCGGCCTCCACGCTGACCTGCGCGGAATCCAGGCCGGAGTCCTTCAGCTTTTTAACCGTGTCGGCCGTGGCCAGCGTGCCGTTGGTGATAAGGTTGGTCCACATCTCCAGGCCTTTGGCGTGCCGCACCAGTTCCGGGATCTCCGGGCGGAGCAGCGGCTCTCCGCCGGTGAAGCTGACCGACGGGACCTCGGCCTCGTTCTTTATGACGTCCAGCACCTCCCTGAGCGCCGAGAGCGGCAGGTCCGGGTGCTCCTCGTCCTTCCTGCAGCCGCAGCCGGCGTAGCAGAAGCGGCAGGCCAGGTTGCAGCGGTAGGTGACGGCTATCTCGCTCAGCACCGGCAGCGCGTTGTGGCCGAGTTCGAAATTCTTTATCTCTACGGCCTTGCGGCCCGGGTCCTCCTCGCCGCAGCCCTTCAGCAGGGCCATCAGGTCGCGGAAGAAATAATAGACGTCCAGCGAGACCTGCTCGCGCCTCTCTTCAGGATAGGACTCCACCACGGAGACGGCGCTGCCGCCGTTCATGACGAACTTGAGCAGCTTCACTCCCTGCGCGTTGAGCTTGTGCGTCTGGTTGGGGATCTTTATCAGCAGGCTATCGGCCTCGCGCACGCGCACGTAAGGTTTTACGCGCGCGACGTAGTCGTCCACCCAGTCCACCCTTTTCTTCCAGTCCATGGCGCCTCAATGACCGCTGCTGACGCAGGCTCCGTGGCACGCGCCGTGGCAGGCGCTGTGGCAGGCCGAATGGCACGCCGAGTGGCACGCGTCGTGGCAGGCCGAGTGGCACGCGTCATGGCACGCGCTGCCGGCGTAGGCCCCCTGGTAGCACATGGCCGAGCCGCGGAAAGAGCTGAAGCCGGCGCTGAAGTCGGCCGGAAGCGAGGACTTGAGCCCGGCGCCGGCCTGGGAAGCGTTGCTGTAGTACTGGCTGTTGTAGTTGTAGTAGTGCCAGCGGTACGCGCCCCAGTAGTAGCCCATGTCGTCTTCGGGCTTCAGGCCGGAGTTCCGGTCCACCTGCTTGCGGTAATAGTCACTGGTGGCCTCCATGTCGCAGTCCCAGAGCTTCTGGTTCACGCCGGCGCCCAGCGCCTTCACGGCCGAGTCCGCCGCGGCCTGGTCTATGGTGCCGTCGGGCTTCACGGCGGCCAGCAGCGTGTTCTCGTAGGGGTCGTTGCCGGAGTTCATACCCGGCGTGCGCTCCACGACAAGAGGCGAGGAGCTCTTTATTTTCAGCAGGCCTTTGCGCTCCATGTTGGCGACCATCAGGCCCAGCATCTCGGTCAGCGGCAGACCCAGCACGACGCCGGCCTCCAGCGGGCTCAGGTTCTTGTTCACCTTGCCCTGCGTGCGGAAGGAGCTGACCTGCGCCTTCGGCGGCTCCCAGCTGGTGCTGTCCCAATTGATGCCGGAGATGCCGGCCTGCGCGGTCAGCATGGAGTTATGCTTGACCGTCATGATGAAGAACGGCATGAAGACGAAGACCACGGCCATGACCAGCAGCAGGAAGACGGTCTCGCCGCGCGTTATGGGCACGGAAGCCAGCATGCTGCCGGGGAAATAGCGGTTCAGATAGTACTTCTCGCGCGCCGGCATGTACTTCATCTTCTTCGGCAGGCCTTTGGCGAGGCTGCCGTAGGCCATAGTCTTCAGCGCGTAAGGCGCGGCGTCCATGTATACCTGCACCTGAAAATGGTACCTGCTCCCCAGGCCGCGGCGGAAGAAGCGCACGCTGAAGACGTTCTTGCCCTCGGCGTTCCGCACCGTCGGGTAATCTATCATGTAGCGCTCGTTGACGTACTTTTCCGTCATGAAGTCCAGGCCGGCGAGCACCTTGTCGTCCACCGCGGGCGAGGCCAGCTCTATGGGGAAGCGCACGGTCAGCGCCTCGTGCTCCAGCGGGTCGTCCCACTGCACCGGCGACCAGTTGAAGACCATGAGCCGCTTGCCGCCGGCCATCGTCTGCGTCACGTTGCCTGAGGCCTGCAGGTCGGCGGCGTAGCGGAAGAAATAGGTTATCTGGCCGCTGGAGAAGGTCTGGCCGTCGGCCAGCACGATGTCGTACTTCTTGTCGGAAAGCCTGCTGATGGAGAGGGCGTATTTCCTGCCCGCGGAGTCCAGCGCGTAGGCGTGCTGCGCGTCGAAGACTGGGTTTTCCTGGATGCCCTCGAAGTAGAAGCCGTGCAGCGCGCCGCCTTCGCCGGTCCAGCGCACGGCGTAGGAGACCTGCGCCTTGCCGTCCCTGTCCAGCACCACCTCGGTCTCCACCCAGTTCATCCTGAAGCCCGCGGCCGCGGCGGCGCCGCGCAGGGCGGCCAGCAGCGCCGCAGCCAGCAGGAGTTTTTTCATTTTCATGGTAGTCCCTTGCATGGAACCGTTATCTGAACTCCCCGCGCAGCCCGCCCCTGTCCAGCGCGAGCGCCCACCACAGGCACAGGCCGCCGCCCAGAAAGGAGGTCAGCCTGGTAAAGAAAGCCGCCGAGGCCACGGCGTCGTTGAACCGCGGGGCCAGCGAGATGCCGCCGTAGACCAGCGGCCTCGGCACCGCCAGCCACGGGTAGGCCAGCATCAGCAGCGCTGCCCCCGCCAGCAGATAAAGCGTCAGACAGGCCCCGCTCCGGGCCCATTCCCGGCGCGCCCAGACTCCGAGTGAAAGCACAAGGCCGGACAGCCACAGGAAAAAGAAGAAAGCGAAAAAGAGGCGCATATGCCGCACCATGAAGCCGGCCAGCGGCGGCATCTGAACCGGCACCGTGGCCTTGGCCATGCCGAGGTAGAAGGCCGGGGTATGGTATATCACCAGCATCGTCAGCAGGTCGCGCGCGGCCGAAAAGGTCATGACGGCGCAAAAAGCCGCCGAAGCCAGCGAAAGGGCGGAAAGAGTCCTGGACTTCCCCTCCGGAAAAAACCTCATGCAGTCTGATTATATAACTTTATACTATTGCCCGCGCCGCCCAAAATTTATTTAATTGTGACGGGCTTTCGCCCCGATCGATGACAACCGGAGCTTCTATGTCGGTAAAACTAGCCAGGCAGTACACGGTCTTCCTTCCCAACGTGCCGGGGGCGCTCTCCAAGTTCGTGGAACTGTTCGCCAGCGAGGGGATAAACATCGTCGGCATAGCCTCGGAGATAAGGGACGATTCAGGGGTGGTCCGGGTGGCGGTGGAGGCGGACCGCAGGGTGAGCCACATCCTCACCGGGGCCGGCTTCACGACCATCGAGACGCAGATGATCTCGATCGAACTGCCGGACAAGCCCGGCCAGCTGCTGCGCATAACCAGGCTGCTGGGCGAGCACGGCATAAACATCACCACTGTCTACGGCACCGCCGACGCCGGGCAGACCGGCCGCCTGCTGATGAACGCCTCCGACCCGGAGAGGGCCGTAGAGGTGCTCAAGAAAGAGCTGGGCGCAAAGTAGGGCCGGGCCGCGCGCCGGACTTTACACCGAAAGAGGAGCTTATATGGGCAAACAGGACGGGCAGAGAACTGGCGAAGCGGCGGCGGTGACCCCGCGCTCCAAGGATTACGCGCAGTGGTACCTGGACGTCATCAGGCAGGGTTCGCTGGCGGAACATTCCCCGGTGCGCGGCTGCATGGTGATCCGGCCGCACGGCTACGCCATCTGGGAGAAGATGCAGCGAGAGCTCGACGACCGCTTCAAGGCCACCGGCCACGAGAACGCCTATTTCCCGCTGTTCATCCCGCTCTCCTTCCTGACCAAGGAGGAGAAACACGCCAGCGGTTTCGCCAAGGAGTGCGCGGTCATCACGCATCACCGCCTGAAGTCGGTGGACGGCGAGGTGGTGCCGGACCCCGAGTCCAAGCTCGACGAGCCGCTCGTAGTGCGCCCGACCAGCGAGACCATCATCTGGGCGCAGTACAAGAGCTGGATCCAGAGCTACCGCGACCTGCCGCTGCTGATAAACCAGTGGGCCAACGTCGTGCGCTGGGAGATGCGCACGCGCCTGTTCCTGCGCACGGCCGAGTTCCTCTGGCAGGAGGGCCACACCGCCCACGCCACCGAGAAGGAGGCGCTGGAAGAGGTCTGGCGCATGCTGGACGTCTACGCCGACTTCGCCGAGAACGTGATGGCCGTGCCGGTTATCAAGGGCCGCAAGACCGAGGGCGAGCGCTTCGCCGGCGCGATAGAGACGCTCTCGATAGAGGGCATGATGCAGGACGGCAAGGCCCTGCAGATGGGCACCAGCCACTACCTGGGCCAGAACTTCTCCAAGGGCGCGGACGTGAAGTTCCAGAACAAGGACGGCCAGCTGGAGTACGTGTACGCCACCAGCTGGGGCGTCAGCACGCGGCTGATAGGCGCGCTCATCATGACGCACTCCGACGACGCCGGCCTGGTGCTGCCGCCCAGGCTCGCGCCGGTGCAGGCGGTCATAGTGCCGATCTACAAGAGCGACGAGGAGCGCGCTAAGACCGTGGAGGAGGCGAAGAAGGTCTTCGCCGAGCTCAAGGCCAAGGGCGTCGCCGTGAAACTGGACGACCGCGACGGGATCATGCCCGGCGCGAAGTACTACGAGTGGGAGGGCAAGGGCGTGCCGCTGCGCATAGAGATAGGCCCGAAGGACCTGGAGAAGGGCTCGCTGTGCATAGCGCGCAGGTTCGTGGCCGAAATAGAGGGCGAGACGCCGGAGGCCCAGCGCAAGCGCCGCAAGGCCTTCCTGCCGAGGGCCGAGGCCATAGCCTCCATAGTCCCGACGCTGGACGCGATGCAGAAGGAGCTTTTCGAGCGGGCGCTGAAGCTGCGCGCGGCGCGTACGCGCGTGATAGACACGCTGGACGAGTACGAGAAGTTCTTCAAGGGAGAGGGCGGCGGCTTCGCCTGGGTGCACTGGGCCGGCGACTCCAAGGACGAGGACGAGATGGCCAGGCGCTACGAGACCAGCATCCGCAACATCCCGTTCGAGGACCAGATCCCGCCGGAGGCCAGGGGCGGGGGCAAGTGCGTCCTCACCGGCAAGCCGTCCAAGCAGCGCGTGCTGATGTCCAAGTCGTACTGAGGTTCCTATCACAAAAAAAGGACCCCGCCTCGGCGGGGTCCTTTTTTTAGCCTGAGCGCTCTTACGGGCGCGTCAGTTTCTTGTACTTTATGCGGTGAGGGGTCTCGGCCGCCGCGCCCAGGCGCTTGCGGCGGTCCTCCTCGTACTCGCTGAAGTTGCCTTCGAACCAGGCTATCTTGCTGTCCCCCTCGAAGGCCATGATGTGCGTGGCCACGCGGTCGAGGAACCAGCGGTCGTGGCTGATGATGACCGCGCAGCCGCCGAAGCTCTCGAGCGCCTCCTCCAGCGCGCGCATCGTGTTGACGTCAAGGTCGTTCGTGGGCTCGTCCAAGAGCAGCACGTTGCCCCCCTCCTTCAGCATTACCGCCAGATGCACGCGGTTCCGCTCGCCGCCGGAGAGCACGTCCACCTTCTTCTGCTGGTCCTGGCCGGTGAAGTTGAACCGGGCCACGTAAGCGCGGGAGTTGACCTCCAGCCTGCCCAGCTTCACCAGGTCGAGCCCGCCGGAAATGACCTCCCAGACGTTCTTGCCCGGGGTCAGCGTGGAGCGGTGCTGGTCGGAGTAGCAGAGCTTGACGCTTTCGCCCACCTTGAACTCGCCGGAGTCCGGCTTCTCCTCGCCGGTGATCATCCTGAACAGCGTGGTTTTGCCGGCGCCGTTCGGGCCGATGATGCCGACTATGCCGCCCGGCGGCAGAGAGAAGGAGACGTTGTCCAGCAGCACCTTGTCGCCGAAGGCTTTCGTGACGTTCTTGGCCTCTATCACGAGGTTGCCGAGGCGCGGCCCAGGCGGGATGTAGATCTCGAGGTCCCTGGCCACCTTCTCCGAGTCCTGGCTCATCAGCTCCTCGTAGGCGTTGATGCGGGCCTTGCCCTTGGCCTGGCGGGCCTTCGGACTCATGCGGATCCACTCGAGTTCGCGCTTCAGCGTTTTCTGGCGGTCGCTCTCGGCCTTCTCCTCCTGGCGCAGCCGCTCGCCCTTCTGCTCCAGCCACGAAGAATAGTTTCCCTTCCAGGGGATGCCCTGCCCGCGGTCGAGTTCCAGTATCCAGCCGGCCACGTTGTCGAGGAAGTAGCGGTCGTGCGTGACGGCGATGATGGTGCCCTCGTACTCCTTCAGGTGGTGCTCCAGCCAGGCCACGGCCTCGGCGTCGAGGTGGTTGGTGGGCTCGTCCAGCAGCAGGATGTCCGGCTTCTGCAGCAGCAGCCGGCACAGCGCGACGCGCCGCTTCTCGCCGCCGGAGATGTTCTTGACCAGGGTGTCCGGGGGCGGGCAGCCGAGCGCGTCCATCGCGAGTTCCAGGCGGCTGTCTATATCCCACGCGTTCAGAGCGTCTATCTTCTCCTGCGCCCTGCTCTGGCGGTCGATCAGCTTGTTCATCGCGTCGTCGCTCATAGGCTCGGCGAGCTTCTCGCTGATCTCGTTGTACTCCTTCAGCGCGGCCATCGCCTCCGGCAGCCCCTCCTCGGCTATCTGCCGCACGGTCTTCCCCTCGTCGAGCTGCGGCTCCTGCTCCAGCAGGCCCACGGTGTAGCCCGGCGACAGCACGGTCTCCCCTTTGAAGTCCGTGTCCTTGCCGGCCAGGATCTTGAGCAGCGAGCTCTTGCCGCTGCCGTTGAGGCCCAGCACGCCGATCTTGGCGCCGTAGAAATAGGAAAGGTAGATATCCTTCAGCACCGCCTTCTTGTCGTAATGCTTGCTTACGCCCACCATCGAGTAGATGATTTTCTTGTCGTCCTTGGTTTCAGCCATATGAGGTCCTTTGCCCTGAAGATCTATTTTCCTCTGGTTATCAGCGCGTGGCCATAGTATACCTAAATCCATTTCCGCCGGGAACCGCCGCGCGACCGCGGGCTCAGTCCTCCGGCACCAGGAGCCGCGGAGCGGTCATGTGATCCTTATGCTTTTCATCCACGGCCAACGCCGCCGCGAAAATGCCGACAGCCAGGAAGGAGGCCGCGAAGAAGACCGACCTGTAGCCGTAGGCCGCCCACAGCAGCCCGCCGGCGGCCGGCACGGCCATGGACACAGCGTGGTCCATCGTCACTCCGAGCGAGAGCGAAGGGGCGATGTCCTCCCTGCGCTCGGCTATGCGGTTGAGGTAGGTTGTGCGCGCTATGCGCACGGCGAACATAAGGTTGTCCATGATGAACAGCGCGTAGAGCACCGGCTTCAGACTGCTGAGACCGAAGCCCGCGCAGATGACCAGCAGCACCAGGGAGTCCGCCAGCATCACCTTTCGCTCGCCGAAACGGTCCACTATCCCGCCCAGCACCTGCCTGAAGGCCACTCCCACGGCGGAGGCCGTCAGCAGCAGCGCGGCCATAGTGGCCGGGGTCACGCCGTATACCGTCACCAGCACCCACGGCGCGAACGTCAGGAAGATCTGCTTCCGCGCGCCGAAGAGGATATTGAGCAGGTAGTACCACTTATACTTGCGGCGGAACACGAAACGCTTGCGGCCGGGGACCGAATCCTCGTCCCCGCCTACGCGCGAGAAGAGCCAGGCGGAGGCCAGCGAGGCGGAGGCCCCGAGGGCGAAGGCCCAGTGGTATAGCTGCGGCCCGGTGCTCTTGGCCAGCACCCAGACCAGCCCCGCGCCGGCTATGCCGGCGAAGTTGGTCATCGCGCTGAGCTGGCCCAGCCGCTTGCCGTGGCCGCCGCCCCTGGAGAAGCGCAGGCCCATCACGGCCTCAACCGTCATGTACAGGTGGCTGCCGGCGCTCCACAGCAGCATCCAGAGTATCATCGTGTAATACCCGGGCGACAGGAAGCCGAGCCCTGCCACGCCCACCGCGGTCAGCAGGCCGGTTATGACCGCCCATCTGCGCACCGGCAGCGCCGCCAGCAGGCCGGTCATGAAGACCACCAGGAAGCCCGGCAGCTCGCGCGGGAACTCCAGGAAGCCGCGCTGCTGCGAGGTCAGGCGGAAGGTGTCGTTGAGATAATTGTTGAAAGCGGCGCCCAGCACCCCGGCGTTGATGCCGAGGAAGAAGACGCCCAGAAGGAAAGCCTTGAAGACGGGGTCCGCCTTCCGCCAGCGGTCAAGCAGGGTGTTCATGGCGGATAGATTTTATCAATTCTGGACTTTTGCCGGATAGCGGTTATCCGGCGAAGAGGCTCATAAGCAGTTTGACGTTGAGCCAGGCGACGACGAGGCCGATGGCGGAGAGCAGAACGACCATCCAGCGCGGGTTCGCGTGGCGGCCCATCACTTTTTTGGACGAGGTGAGGTAGACCTGCAGGAAGATGGTGAACGGCAGTTGTACGCTTAAGGCCATCTGCGAATAGATGAGGCCCTGGAACGGGTCGCTGATGAAAAGTATCATCGCGAGCGCGCCGAAGAAGGAGATATACACGCCCATGCGGCTGTGGTTGTCCTTGAGGTTCAGCGGCTCCCCGTAGAGCCCGGCGTAGATGGAAGCTCCGGCCATGCCGGACGTCACGCTGGAGGAAACACCCGCGAACAGCAGCGCCAGCGCGAACACCAGCGCGGAGTGCCCGCCCAGGAGCGGCGAAAGCATCTGCTCCGCCTGCTGCAGCTCGGAGACCGGCTTGCCGAGCTTGAAGAACGTGGCCGCGGCCATGATGATCATCGCGCTGTTTATGGCCCAGCCGACCAGCATGGACAGCAGCGTGTCCGTGAACTCGAACTTGAGCTGGCGGTTTATGACCTTCTCGTCCTCCAGGTTCCACTGGCGGCTCTGGATGATCTCGGAATGCAGGAACAGGTTGTGCGGCATCACCACCGCGCCCAGCACGCTCATCACCACCACCATGGAGCCCGCCGGCGTGGCCGGCGCCACCCAGCCGGCCGCGGCCTGCCCCCAGCTCACCTGCGCGAGGCTTAGCTCGTAGATGAACGACAGGCCGATAAGCGAGACGAAGCCGATGATCCATTTCTCCAGCCGGCGGTAGTTGTTGGAGAACAGCAGGTAGATGACGAGGGCCGTCACAAGCACTGAGCCTATTTTAGGCGGCAGTCCGAAGAGCATCTGCAGGGCGATGGCGCCGCCCAGTATCTCGGCCAGCGACGTGGCCACGGAGGCCGCCATGGCCGACCACAGGAGAGGCTTTACCAGCGAAGGCTTCACGTATTTCTCCGCGGCTTCGCTCAGGCACAGACCGCTCGCTATGCCCAGGTGCGCCACGTTGTGCTGCAGTATTATCAGCATCAGCGTGGACAGCGTCACCATCCACAGCAGGGAATAACCGAAAGAGGCGCCGGCGGCCAGGTTGGAAGCCCAGTTGCCGGGGTCTATGAAACCGACGGTGACGATGAGGCCGGGGCCGATGTACTTGAGCAGTTCCAGCCCGCCCTGTATGCGCCTGTGGTGCCTGTTCTCGAGATCCTTGAGGAATTTGAGCATACGATACCGCCGCCCGCGCAGCTAGGAAGCCGGGGAGCGGCGCCCCTAATCGCCGACGTCGGTGGGACGAATGTCGGTCGGGTGGATGCCGTTGGCATTGAACCCGCCGAAGCCGGAGCCCACCGGAACGAGCTTTTTCCTTCCGGAGGATGAACCGCTTCTTTTACCCTGCAGCATGAGGCCGGAGACCCTGCCGCCCTGCAGGCGGTTGAAGCGGCCGGTCGGGGTTTCGGGCGCCGCGTTGGAGCCGGAAGGCGAAGTGCCCTGCTCCGACGACGGCAGTACGTTCCTGAGCGCGCCGCCGGAGGCGCCCAGCACGGAAAGCACCGGCCAGACCAGCGCCGCCATCAGCGCGAAAGTGGCCAGCGCGAGACCGCCCAGCGTGGCTATGTTGAAAGCCGTCACCAGCATCTTCATGCGGTGGATATGCCTGTCGTAATGCGATTTGCCGCGCGCCATCAGCGTGTCGTCGAGGCGGCCGGCCTTCTCGGCCACCTCCAGGCTGTGCCTGTCCTCCTCCGGGACCAGCGGCGCTACGCTCTCGGCGAAACCGGCGCCGCCGGCCACCTTCTCCTCGGCCTTCGCGAAGCGGCGGCGGCTGATAAGGTCGTCCATGGAGAACTGCCGCAGGATGTCCATCATCGCGCCCAGGCTCACGCCGGCCTTGAACAGCAGTCCCATGATGGTGTACTGGTAGTAGAGCCTGGCCTCCGAAGAGGCGAAGCGGAACAGAGGCAGCAGATGCCCGGCCAGCCCGAAAAGCTTGCGCCCGACGCCGGAGCGCACGAACCACCGCCCGAGCAGGATAAACGCGATGAGGGCCAGCACCACCGGCGGCCAGTTGGCCCAGAGCTTCTCCGCCGCGGAATTCACCAGCAGCATCCGCTTCGGCACGGCGGCGCCGGCCTTTATCAGCGGCTCCAGCAGCAGCGGGATCACTTTGAACGAGAAGAAAAGCAGCAGGGCCAGCGCGAACACCAGGGCGAAGGCGGGGTAGAGCAGCAGGCGCTCTATGCGGCGGCGGAACTCTATGCGCACCTGCAGGCAGTCGGCGTAGATGTCCAGGAACTCGTCCGTCTTGCCGCCCTCTTCGCCCGCGCGCAAAAGGGCTATGAAGACCTTCGGGAAGACCCCCTGCGCCGCGAAGGCCTCGTGCATGAAGGCGCCTTCCGCCGTCATGCGCGCCGCGCGCGCTATGTGGCGGCCGTATTTCCCGGTCCTGGCCAGCGTGGCGAAAGCGTCGCTGAGCGGCAGGCCGCTCTTCACGGAGGCCGTGAGCCCGCGGCAGAAACTGAGCAGTCTTTCCTCGGATATCATCCAGTAACGTATGATAACAAAAAGAGGGCCCTCGGCGCGTTTTGCGGAGGGCTTTTGTCCGCCTTAAATTGGTACAATGTTATATATCAGCCCGTCATTCCTCTGCGCCAGTTCCCCCTTCTGAAAAGTATGGCTTACAAGAACCTGAACGAATTCATAAAAGCCCTTGAGTCCGCCGGCGAGCTGCGCCGCGTGAAAGCGGAAACGGACCCCGAACTGGAGATAACGGAGATCACGGACCGCGTCTCCAAGGCCGGCGGCCCCGCGCTGCTCTTCGAGAACGTGAAGGGCTCGCGGTTCCCCGTGCTGATGAACGCCTACGGCAGCTACAGGCGCATGCAGCTGGTCCTCTCCTGCGGTTCTTTCGACGAAGCGGCCGCGCGCATAGAGGCCTCGGTGAAGATGCGCCCGCCGGAGGGGCTGGCCGGCAAGATAAAGATGCTTTTCACGCTCAAGGAGCTGGCGGGTTTCCTGCCGAAGAAGGTGAGCTCCGCCCCCTGCCAGCAGAACGTCCTGACCGAAGGGCCGCTGCTGGACGGGCTGCCGATACTCAAGTGCTGGCCCTCCGACGGCGGGCCTTTCGTGACGCTGCCGGTGGTGATCACGAAGGACCCTGAGACCGGCGTACAGAACGCGGGCATGTACCGCATGCACAAGTACGACGGCAGGACCACCGGGATGCACTGGCAGTACAACAAGGACGGCACGCGCCATTTCGACAAGTACAGGGACCTGGGCCGCCGCATGGAGGTGGCCGTGGCCCTGGGCGGGCCGCCTTCAGTCACTTACGCGGCCACCGCGCCGCTGCCGCCCGACATGGACGAACTGGCTTTCGCCGGTTTTCTCGATTCGCGCGCCGTGGAAATAGTGAAGGCGAAGACCGTGGACCTCTATGTCCCGGCCGAGGCCGATTTTATCCTGGAGGGCTACGTGGACCCGGCGGAAGAGCGCGTGGAAGGCCCGTTCGGAGACCATACCGGTTTTTATTCCGCGGCGGACAAGTACCCCGTCTTCCACGTCACGGCAGTGACGCACAGGAACGGCGCGGTCTACCCCGCCACCGTAGTGGGCAAGCCGCCGATGGAGGACTGCTACATGGCCAAGGCCACGGAGCGCCTCTTCCTGCCGCTGATAAAGCTGATGGTGCCGGAAATAACGGACCTGGAGCTGCCGATTGAAGGCGTCTTCCACAACTGCGCGCTGGTCTCGATAGATAAGAAGTACCCGGGCCAGGCCAAGAAGGTGATGAACGCGCTGTGGGGCCTCGGCCAGATGGCCTCCACCAAGTTCATAGCCGTTTTCGACAAGGACGTGGACCTGCGCGACGGGAGCGCCGTGCTGTGGAAGCTCCTGAACAACACGGACCCCAAGCGCGACCTGCTGTTGTCGGAGGGCCCGCTGGACGCGCTGGACCACAGCGCCCCGCACGCCAACTTCGGCGGCAAGATGGGCATAGACGCCACGCGCAAGACGCGCGAGGAAGGCATGGGCCGCGACTGGCCGGAAGAGATAAAGATGTCCCCGGAGATGAAGGAGCTGGTCGCGCGCCGCTGGAAGGAGTATGGTCTTTAAGAAAATAGCGGACCTGCTGCTGCCGGAGCAGACCCTGTTCGCCCTGCCCTTCGCCTGGCTGGGCGTGGTCTTCGCCGGAGGCGGCAGCCTGCGGACCTGGCTGCTGGTCACGCTGGCGCTGGCCGCGGCGCGCACGGCGGGCATGGCCTTCAACCGCGCCATAGACGCCCGCATAGACGCCGCCAACCCGCGCACGAAGGACCGCGCCATACCTCGCGGCGAGGTGAAGGTCTCCGAAGCCGCCGCGCTCGGGGTCGTCTCCAGCCTGGTACTTATCGGTTCGTCCTATCTGCTCAACCAGCTCTGTTTCTGGCTGTCATTCCCAGCCGTCGGGCTGCTGGCCGGCTACTCTTACTTCAAACGCTTCTCCGCGACTTCGCACCTTTGCCTTGGGATGACCGAGGCCGCGGCGCCCATAGGCGGCTATCTCGCCGTCACGGGCCGTTTCGACCTGCTCTCGCTGGTTCTCGGTTCGGCCATTCTTTTCTGGATAGGCGGCATGGACATAGTTTACGCGATGCAGGATACCGATTTCGACAGGCGCGAGGGACTGCACTCGGTGCCGGTTAAATTCGGGAACCGGACGGCCCTGGCCGCCTCCGCCGCCTGCTACGTTCTGGCACTCTCCGCTATGGCCGCCGCCGGGGCGATGCGCGGCATGGACCGCGCCTACTGGGCCTCGCTGATTTTCGTGGCGGCGGTCTTCGTTTACCAGCAGCGCGCGGCGCGCGGACCGGACGTAAATTCGGCCGTAAAGCGCATACTGGGCGCCAACATGTACATCTCCCCCGCCCTGCTGGCCGGGGCCGTGCTGGACAAGTTCCTGAGGTAGAGGATGATAGCTGTAGCCATAACCGGGGCCAGCGGCCCTATACTCGGCATACGACTCGTAGAAGAACTGCTCAAGGCCGGCAGGCCCGTGCACGCCGTAGCCTCCGAAGGCGCCTGGCGCGTGATAGGCCACGAACTGGGCTTCAAAAGGGCAGGTGCGTCCCCGCTAGCAGCCATCATCGGGAAGCGCGGCATAGCGCCGGCGAAACTGCTGGCTGAGTCCGACGACAGGGATTTCTTCTCCCCGCTCGCGAGCGGCACCACGCCGCTCGCGGCCCTGGTAGTGGCCCCGTGTTCCATGAAGACTCTTTCCGCCGCGGCCAACGGCTATTCCGACTCGCTCATAACGCGCGCCTGCGACGTGGCCCTCAAGGAGAGAAAGCGGCTGGTGCTGGTGGCCCGCGAGACGCCGCTCTCCGCGATACATCTTGAGAACATGCTGAAGCTCGCGCGCGCCGGCGCGGTGGTGCTGCCGCCCGCCATGGCCTTCTACACCCATCCCAGGACCCTCTCCGACATGACCGACTTCGTGGTCGGCAAGGTCCTCAACGTCATAGGCGTGGAGCATTCCCTTTTCAAAAGCTGGGACAAACAGTCGGCCGAACTGAAGAAGCGCAAAAAGAAATGAAGAAGCTGCCGGACACAATTACGGACGCTAAGCTGCGCCCGATAGCGCGCAAGGTTTACGAGGGAAAACCCGTGAGCGGCGCCGACGCGCTCTCCCTGCTGTCCACGAACAGCGTGCTGGACCTCGGCCGCCTGGCCTCCCACGTGCGCGGGGAACTGCACGGCGATGCCGCCTATTACGGCGTCAGCATGAACCTGAATTTCACCAATATCTGCGAGCTGCGCTGCCCGCTCTGCGCCTTTTCGCGGGACGAAGGCCAGCCCGGCGCCTACCTGCTGACGCAGGCGGACATGGAAAGGCGCGTGGAGAAGGCCGCCGCGGCCGGAGTGGACGAGGTACACATAGTCGGCGGCCTGCACCCGGCGCTGCCGTTATCCTACTTCGAGGAGCTGCTGCGCTCGGTAAAACGCATCGCCCCGCGCATGTTCATCACGGCCTTCACCGCCGTGGAGATAGACTATTTCTCCCGCAGGGAAGGCGTTTCCCCGGAAGAGGTGCTTGCGCGGCTGATAAAGGCCGGCCTGGGCGCCATGCCCGGCGGCGGCGCGGAGATCTTCGCGCCGCGCGTGCGCAAGGTGATAGCCCCGAAGAAGGCCTCCGGAACGCGCTGGCTCCACATCATGCGTTTGGCGCACGAGGCGGGGCTCAGGACCAACGCCACGATGCTCTATAACCATATAGAGAAGCCTGCCGACATCGTAGACCACATGTCGCGCCTGCGCTCCCTCCAGGCGGAGACCGGCGGCTTCAAGACCTTCGTGCCGCTGGCCTACCACGACGGGAACACCGCCGTCAGGGCCCGCCGCCGGGTTCCCACCGGCTTCGACGAAATACGGCTCTACGCGACGGCCCGCGTCTTCCTGCACAACATCCCGCACATAAAGGCCCTGTGGATGTACGTAGGGGAGAAGATGGCTCAGCTGCTGCTGAACTTCGGAGTGGACGATTTTTCCGGCACTTACTCGGGCGAGCGCGTGGTGCACGCGGCCGGCGCCCCCACCGCGGACCGCGGTTCCGAGGCCTACCTGCGCGCGCTCATAAAGAACGCCGGTTTCAGGCCGGTGCGCGTTAACGCCTCCTACGAGCGCACCGGGAGGCGCGCATGAAGCTGGGACAGATAGCCTATCTCAACTGCTACCCGTTCTATTACCATATGCTGGAGCGAAACCCGCTGCCAGGCGTGGAAATGTTCCCCCGCCTGCCTTCCGAGCTCAACCGCCTGATGGCCGAGCGCAAGCTGGACCTGAGCCCGGTCTCGGCCGCGGCCTACGCGGACCTGGCGGACTCCGCCGCGCTGCTGCCGGAGTTCTGCATAGGCTCCAAGGGACCGGTGGGTTCCGTCGCGCTCATCGGCAATGTCCCGATAGAGGAGCTTTCCGGCAGGAAGCTGGCCCTGACCTCGGCCTCGCGCACCTCCGTGACGCTGCTGAAGATAATCCTGAAGAAGTTCTACGGCGTCGAGCCGGAATACGCGCGGTCGGGCCCGGCCCCGAGCCTGCGAGAATACGACGCCGCGGCGGTGATAGGCGACCACGCCATGACTCCGGAGGCCGACAACGCGCCTTACCGCTACGACCTGGGAGAGCTGTGGCTCGCGAAGACGGGGCGACCGGTGGTCTTCGCGGTCTTCGCCGCCGGGAAAACGGCCGCGGCGGCGGCCCCGGAGGCTTTCAGGGCGGCTGTCGCCTCCTATAAGGCCTCGCTGCGCTGCCTGGCCGAAGAACGCCGGGCGCTGGTGGCCGCCGCAGAGCGCGCCTACCCCTCCGTCACCTGCGACGTGGACGCCTATTTCTCCGGCCTGCGCTACGATTTCACTGACGAGATGAAGGACGCGCTCAGTTTCTACCTCGCGGCCGGCGCGGAGCTGGGCCTGCTGAAGGAAGTGAAGGAACTGGAGTTCCTGGAACTATGACCGCCGCCCTCAAAAAGAAGATCTTCGCCGGAAAGCGAATAACCCCCGCGGAGGCCCTGTCGCTGTTCTCGTGGGACCTGCTGGAGCTGGGCGGGGCCGCCGACTTCCGCCGCAGGCTGGTACACCCGCAGAACACCGTCGGTTTCATCCTGGACCGCATTATAAATTTCACCAATATCTGCGAGGCCTGCTGTTCTTTCTGCGCCTTCCACTCGCGCGCGGCCCTGCCGCCGTACGAGCTGAGCGTAAAAGAGATCCTGCACAAGACCGGCGAGCTGGCCGCCATGGGCGGCAGCCAGGTAATGCTGCAGGGCGGCCTGCATCCGGACCACGGCATAGAACATTATGCCGGCCTGCTGAAGGCCGTTAAGAAGAAGTACCCTGGTATCGCTTTACATTCCTTTTCTCCCAGCGAGCTCGTGCACGCGGCTAAGAAGAGCCGCCTGCCGCTGGACGAGGCTTTAATTCGGCTGAAGGCGGCGGGGCTGGCCTCCATGCCCGGCGCTTCCGACCTGCTGGTGGACCGGATCCGCTCCAAAGTGAGCCCCCGCAAGATAACCACGGCGCAGTGGGAGGAGGTCATGCGCGCGCTTGCCCGCCACGGGCTGCCTTCTTCCGCCACGATGACCTACGGCATGGGAGAGACCCTGCGCGAGCGCGTGAAACACCTGGAAGTGGTGCGCCGCACGCAGGACGCCACCGGCATCATCCGCGCCTTCATCCCTTGGTCCTTCTCTCCGGGCAACACTAGACTTCCGGACATCGTCCCCGCCACCGGAGTGGATTACCTGAAGATAGTGGCCGTCTCGCGCATCTTCCTGGACAACGTGCGCTACATACAGGCCGGCTGGCTCACGGAAGGGCTGAAGCTGGCACAGGTCGCTCTGGCCATGGGAGCCAACGACATGGGCGGCGTGCTGACCGAGGAGAGAGTGGTGAAGGCCACCGGCTCCGGCGCCAGGGCCTGCGCCGAAGAGTTCATAGACCTGATAAAGAACGCCGGCCGCGCGCCGGTGCTGCGCGATTCCGCCTACCGCGTCATAGACCGCCGCCCATGGAGGAAAAAATGACGGAGCTTTCCCTCGCCTTCTCGCCCTGCCCCAACGACACCTTCATCTTCCACGCCCTGCTGCACGGTCTGGTCGGCGACGGCAGCTACGGCTTCAAGCCCTTCATAGACGACGTGGAGACGCTGAACACCGCCGCTTTCGAGAAGCGCTTCCAGGTGACCAAGCTCTCCGCCGGCGCGTGGCTGCGGCTCAAGGACGACTACGAACTGCTGGACTCCGGCGGAGCGCTCGGCTTCGGCTGCGGGCCGCTCGTAGTGGCCGCCGCCGGCAAAAAGCTGACCCCGGAGTCGCGCATAGCGGTGCCGGGCCTCAACACCACGGCCCTGATGCTCTTCAAAGGCTGGAACCCGGCGCTTAAGAACCTCGCCGAGGAGCGCTTCGACCGGATCATGCCGGGGATACGCGACGGAAAGTACGACGCCGGGCTGGTCATCCACGAGGGCCGCTTCATCTACAAGGACTTCGGCTGCGAGAAGCTGGCCGACCTGGGCGAGTGGTGGGAGAAAGAGACCGGCTGCCCGGTGCCGCTGGGCTGCATAGCGGTAAGGAAGGACGCCGGCACGATAAAGCACGCGCCGGCCATAGACAAACTGATCCGGGAATCGGTGAAGCACGCTTTCGCCCACCCGGAAAAACCGCGCGAGTTCATCCGCGCCAACGCCCCTGGCATGAGCGACGCCGTCACGGACGCGCACATCAAGCTCTACGTCAACGATTTCTCGGTCTCGATGGGCGAGAAAGGCCGCGAGGCCTTCCGCCTGCTGGAGAAAAAATGCGCCGCGGCCCTGTAGCCCTGCTTTTCGCCACGCTGCCGGAGGCTGAGCCTTTCATAAAAGGCCTCAAACTCAAAAGGACCGTCTCCGCTCCGTTCCCGGTATACAAAGGCCGCGGCCTGGCCCTGGTCCTTTCCGGCATAGGCAAGGCCGACGCCGCCATGGCGGCGGCCTGGACCTGCGAAAGGCTCTCCCCCCGCGTGCTGGTCAATCTCGGCGCGGCCGGCGCTGTCGGAAAGAAGCTGGATCCCGGGGACTGCCTTCAGATCTCGCGCGCGGTAGAGCCGGACAGACCCGGCCTCAGGACAGGGGCCCCCCGCGAGCATTTCCCGGAAGCGCTAAAAGGATTCAGGAACGCGGTAATAGCCACTCAGGACCGGCCGATCCTGTCAGCCGCCGACAGGCGCCGCCTGCTCCGGCTGGCGGACCTGGCCGACATGGAGACCTCCGCCTTCATCCAGGCCTGCCGCAGGTTCGGCCGAAGCTGTTTCGCCTTCAAGTTCGTAACGGACGCACCCGGCCATTCCTCGGGCGAGGACATCGTGCGCGGCATCCGGAAGCACAGGGACTCCTTCTTCAGTTTCTTCCTCTCCGCCGTCCTCCCCTCTCTCTAAAAAGGTAAAAAGGGGGACAGGCTACTTTTTTACCTCAAAAAAGTCTTTGAATCACAAGAACAATTTTGAGTCCAAAGAAGCGAAAAAAGTAGCCTGTCCCCCTTTTTTGACAATAAAGAACGGCGCGGGGTGAGCCGCGCCGTTCTTTTTTTGCCGTTTAAGGCTTGAACTTAGTTCCAGGCCTTCGTGCCGTCGAACATCGGGGCGACGCGCTGCCAGGTCTTCTCGCTCTGGGCCAGGGCGGAGGGGGCCTTCATGCCGCCGTCGCTGTAGGCGATGGTGCTCAGGCCGAAGTCGGTCTGGGAGCTTCCGACCTCGGAATACGAGATGCGGAAGAAGCCGTTCTCGCCCCAGTTGGGACCCCAGCTGTTCTTCACGATGAAGTACTGGCCCTTGTCGTTGTAGCCGACCAGCAGTATACCGTGACCGCCCAGCTTCTTGCCGGAGGTGTAGGAGTACACGCCGGACTTGTAGTGCATGAAGTCCTCATACACCATCATCGCGGTGGGCAGGGGGCCGTACTGGTTCAGAGCGGCTTTAAGGTCGTTGACGCTCTGGTTTATGGAACCCCAGTCGGCCACTTTGTAGGCCTCGCTCTGCCAACCCTGGGCGGCATCGGAGCAGGTCCCGTCGGTAGCCGTGTAGGGATAGTCCGACTCCGGAGGCAGACCGGTGCTCTTTATGAAGCTGGCGTCCAGCTGGCCGCCCTGGCAGGAGCCCGCGCCGCTGCAGGAGATCATGACCTGCTCGGAGAGGTCCAGGTCCTGGCCGGGCATGTTCTGAGTGCGAAGCACGTAGGCCTCAAGGCCGCCGGTCATCGCGAAGGCCCAGCAGGAGCCGCACTGGCCCTGGTCCCTGGCCGGGGTGACGAAGTCGCCGCCGTGATTGCGCCAGTCGAGGGACGCCGGGAGCCTGCCCGACCGGGACAGGGATATCGGGGGAGCCTTTATAGGCTGGAAGTTCAGGCCGACGTAGTACTTCCAGTTGGCCGGGTTGGCGGAAACACTGGTCTCGCCGGCTACCCACTTGGCGCCGGTGCGCTGTATGGCTTCCTGCACCTGGCTGATCTGGTCCTTTACGTTCCCCCTGAGGGCCTGCTGACCAAAAGAAGGCCCGGCGGCCAACAGGGCCGCGATCGCGATCAAGCTCTTCATTTTTACCATCTATCCTCCTGCTGTCTTAGCCGCCTGAGGGATCTTTGTTGAGAGAAACAGCGTCGCAAAGTCCGGGACGGGCGTGTATTGACTATGGTCAATATACCTTAATTATGGCAGGCAATTCAACCTCCGCACAAGGCTGAAGGGCCCATTCCGTTCTGGGCCATAGGACCTATGACGAAAGTCAAGCCGCTTTATTTTATGGAAAGGGCGTCCACGTACTTGTCGTAGCGAGCTCTTATCTCGGAGGAGGAAAGCGAGCCCACGCGCTTGACGCTGAAATCCTCCACGCTGAAGGAGGACATGACGGTCCCGTAGGACATGGCCCTGCGCAGCGCGTCGAAATCGCGCCAGTCGCCGGCGCTTGCCAAGTAGCCCATAAAGCCGCCGGCGAAAGTGTCGCCCGCGCCGGTGGGGTCCACCACCTTCTCTATGGGATGGGCCGGGATGGAAAGGACCTGTCTGCCGTAGAAGAGCATGGCGCCGCTGTCGCCGCGCTTGACCACTATTCCGCTGGGCCCCATCTTCAGTATCTTCCTGGCGGCCGTCATCAGGTTGTATTCGCGCGTGAGCTGGCGGGCCTCCTCCTCGTTGACGAAGAGCAGGTCCACGTCCCTGAGCAGCTTCACCAGCGAGGCTCTTTTGAGGCTGATCCAGTAGTTCATCGTGTCGCAGGCCACCAGCCTGGGACCGGCCATCTGGGAAAGCACCCCGCGCTGCAGGTCAGGGTCTATGTTGGCCAGGAACAGGACGCCGCAGCGGGCATGGTCCCCGTTGAGCTTCGGATTGAAATGCCGGAAGACGTTCAGCTCGGTGGCTATGGTCCGGGCGTTCTTGAAGTCCCGGTCATAGCGCCCCTTCCAATGGAAGGTCCTGCCAGGCATTACCTCCAGGCCGTCCAGGCAGATGTTGCGCCGCTTGAGGAAGCGCTTGAAGGGGACCGGGAAGTCCTCCCCTACCACGCCCACGACCTTTACCGGGGAGAACCGGGAGGCGGAAATGGAGAAATGGACGGCCGAGCCGCCCAAGGCCCGTTTGGTGCTGCCGTGTATCGTGCTGACCGAATCCAGGGCCACCGAGCCCACTACCAGGATGGTGTTCTTCATAAGAGGCACCGCTTTAAAAGAGATTAAAGCCCCGCCGGGAGCTTCAGGCTATGATACAAAAATTACGGCGGCGATGGGGCGGCGGGGAATACCGGGGGCCCTACATGGAGGCTTCCGCTTCCCCGCTCTCTATGAGTTCCAGCACCCTGGCGGCCACCTGGTCCGCCGTGTCCACTCCCGGAGCGGCCTTGCCGTCGGCGCGGCTGTCGGCCGCGTCGCCGCCGACGGCGTTCACGCCGAAGCGCGTGGCCGTCATCCTGGGGTGCATCACGCTTACGACTATGCCGTCCTTTTCCAGCTCCCTGCGCGAGGTGAGCGAGACGGCGTTCAGCGCGTACTTGGTGGAAGCGTAGGCGGAAAGGCCCGGGAAATAGTTCTTGGAGACCATGGAGCTGACGTTCACTATGCGCCCCCCGCCGGCTGCGCGCATAGCCGGGATGACCCGCTGCATCAGGTCCACCACCGCGAAGAGGTTGAGCTCCATGACCTCGCGGTAGGCCTTCAAGGGCACTCTCTCCAGCGGGCCGTAGATCCCCTGCCCGGCGTTGTTGACCAGGATGTCCAGCCGGCCGTACTGGCCCAGGACCGCGTCCACGAGGGCCTTTATCTCGCCAGGGCTGCGCAGGTCCGCGCGCCGGGCGGTGGCTCCGGGGATCCCGGCGGCGGCCTTCCGCAGCTTCTCTTCCGAACGGGCGGCCAGCGTAACCAGGGCCCCGGCCGCGCCCAGCCCGCGGGCGACGGCCAGGCCTATGCCCTCCGAAGCCCCGGTCACCAGCGCCGTCTTTCCCCTGAAATCGTAGGGCATGTTCAGACAGCCGCCTTTTCCCGGTTCTCCTGCGCGGGCCTGCGAAGCGCTTCCATGGTCTCGCGCACTATCAGGTCGGCCCACTCCCGCCGCAGCTCGGTGGTCGGGGCCGGCAGAGTGCGGTGCTCTATGCCGAACTCCCCGAGCAGGGCGTTCAGCCTGTCGTAGATGTCCTGCTGGAACTCGCGGCTCTGCGCGTCCCGGATGCCGTCGTCCACCAGCTCCCCGACCATCGGCAGCTTGTAGATCACGTCGTACGGAAAGGCCTCGGCGTAGCCCTTCAGGAACTCGCGCAGCATCCTGTTCTCCCCGCAGCGGCGCTCCAGGTAGACCAGGTTATCGAAGACGCTGCGGTCGCAGACCACCACCTGGTAGTGGCGCAGCGTGCCGCGGAGCTCCTCGGTGATGTGCTGCATCATGATGTACATCTGCGCCGGCAGCGTCGTGGTTTCGTTTATCGGGATGCCCTGCTCGAAGGCGGCGGCCGCTATCTCGGAAAAGACCTTGACCTTGAGCCCCCTCTTCTTCAGTTCGGCCGCCACCTCGTAGCAGAGCGTGGTCTTGCCTGTGCCGTGGGTCGAGATGAGGGAGATCTTGTATGGACGCTTTCTGGTATGGGACATTTTGGACTCCGGGCTCCGCGATTTCCCTTATACTACACTTTTTGGCCGCGCCGGCAAAATCCCCCGGCGTAGGCCGGGCCGCGCCACTGCCGCGGCCGGGTTGGATATGCGCGGGATTATATTTTAGAATGGGTTAAGCCCGGCACTAAAAATGTTCCGGCTTTTCATCAGGGGAACCGTGAAAGTAAGGAGAGCATTATGATAAAAGGACTGACTGCGTGTTTACTGGCTGCCGCCGCGGGGCTGGCGCTGGCCCTGCCGGCCGCGGCGAAAGACCGCGGGAGGGAACCCCTCGGCGAATGCAGGACGGTGGCGAACTACAGGGTGGTCTTCACTATGACCGCAGGGGTGCTGGAGAGCTCCGGGACGGTCCTGACGGCCCAGAACGGGGAAGGCGAATTCGCCGCCGGAGGCAGCACGGCCCTGCGCAACGGCGAGGCGAACGGGAAGCCTTTCTTCGAATTGAAGGATTTCGCCAGCTCCGCCAGTTTCCGGGTCTACGGGAACTCGGGACGGGAAGGGGACCTGGTCCTGGAGTGCAGGCTGTCGCTCAAGGGACCGGTTTCGGCTTCCGGCCCCGGGACCCTGGAAGAAGAACTGAGTTTCCACGGCACGGTGGCGGTCACGCCCGGCAAACAGGTCGTGCTGACGGACGGCCCGTCCGGGCGGATAGCGGTAACGGTGTTCCAGGCGGACTGACGGCGGGCGAGGCGGGCTGTTCCGGCCCGCCGCCCCTGAACTGCGGGCGGCATAAGCGCGCCCAGCGGCTGTCCGCACCTCAAAAGGAGTCAGTATGGCAAGAAAGAATAAATTCGGCGTCTGGGGGCTGGCCCTCGCCATAGCGGCGCTGATAGGCATAACGGCGATACAGGCCGGCCTGATCGGAGACCTGCGTACAGACCCGGACCTCATGAGGGAGCTTCGGATAAGGCTGCTCAGCGACTATCTGCCTGACGGAGGCGGGCCTCTCAAGAACCTCCTCGCCACAGGAGCCGGAGAGGACGCCTTCAATATGGCGGCCGCCTCCGCCGGGGTTTCTTTGGATATACGTGAACTTAAGGCCGGCCAGCCGGTCTTCGGCGGCTCGGGCAGGTACACCCGCAGCGGGGTCCTGGAGGTAAGCTTCCTGCTGACGAAAAACGGCAAGGTTCTGGAGGACAGGACCAATTATTACGGCTACTACTACATCCCGAGCAGGTCGGAATGGGAAATAAGAGAACGTTCCTCTAAGATCTTCTACTACCTCAGCTTCCTCGTATAAACTCCCGGAGCCTGGAGTTTGCGGCGAAGCTTACCCGCATATCAGCGGGACAGCAGCCCGGCTATCCCCAGGTGGCCGCGGAAGAGCGCCACGGCCGCGAGCAGCAGGACCAGCAGCAGCGCGGCCGCCACGGCGCTCCTGTAGCTGGTCCCGCCTGGCGGCGGAGGCAGCATCAGGTTCTCCTCGTGACTGGCCACGTAATCGGCGTAGATGTCGCAGGCGGAGATGACGTAGACCGGGTGAAGGAAGAGCATTATGGCTCCGACGGCCGCGACCAGGGGCACCCCTGCCCAGAAATAGAACTTGAAGATGCCCTGCTCCACCGGGGCATGGAAATTGACCAGACGCGGGAAGGCGATGAAGAAGCAGATGGTGCCTATGTAGGTCCCCACGCCGATGATCCAGCACAACGCCGAATAGCCCGCCCGCAGGATGGCCACGTCGGCGAACCTGTCGTGCACAAGCCCGACGGAGCGCTTGCCGGCGTCCAAAAGGCCGCGGCCGGTCACCAGCGCGGGCAGTATGCCTATGGTGGCGAGCTTCCAGGCGTAGTAGAGCGGCTCGGCCATGACCCTCTCTATCGTGCCGCTGCCGTTCTTTTTGGGCAGGCGGTCCAGGATGCGGTTCACGGTCCACCAGCCGTCTATCCACTGGAAGATCCAGATGGGCCAGGCCTCCGGCAGCACTATCCTCAGGCATTTGAGGATGGTGGATCCCTGGCCCTGCCGGTTGAGGAAGTGCACCGCGCCCATGCAGCCGTTCAGCAGACCCAGCGGGAAGGCGACCGCGCCCACCACGATGAAAGACCAGGCGAAGAGTATCAGGTCCGCTATCGGGGAGCCGTGCTGGCTGCCGGCGTCGTGCCAGACCGAAGGGGGGATCCATCCTATCATCCTCACCCACAGGAAATAGCCGGCGGCTATGCAGGCCCACTGCAGCAGAGCGAAGGTCAGTATTTCCTTTTCCAGAAAGGCGAGTTTGACGCTGAACTTGGCGCGCTTCCAGAAGCCGGAGAAGCCTGTGCCCAGCGAAGGCCGCCATTCCGACATGCTGGTGACTCCGTAAACGCCGCTTTTCACGTCGGCCATGGCGTCGAAATACGGTTTGAAGAATAGGGCCATCGCGACAATGATACAAAATTGGGCAAAAAGCGAGAGCCCCCGAAACACGGGGGCTCTTCACTCCGGCGCAGGCCGGACACCGCATTGGGGGCGGCCGGGGGACCGACGGGGCTCAAAACGCCGCCGAAGGGCCGGAACGCCCGCCCGGGCCGTGGCGACCTCGCCGCGGGACGGGGACCCGGGGGACCGCATGCCTACGCACTGCCAGCGGGCCGGGGAAAGCGCCGGGGCCGGGGCAACCCCCGAACCGACCGAACAAGCACACTGCACCGGGCCCCGCACCGCTGCCAGACCAGACCGCACCGCGGGACCCTCGACGAACCGGCGCTGTAAAAAGATCGGACTGCAAATCTAATATAACAGACGCCCTTTGACTTGTCAAGACCCATAAAGGGCCTATGGCGATATTTTTTCAGCGGCGGATCTTTTACGTCGGAGGAGGGCGGCTCAATATCTGGCCAGGGCCGTCTTGTAGTATTTCCAGAGCGCGGCGGAGGAATGGGTGGGCTGGCCGTACGGGCTGCCAGGCAGGGAAGCCCAGGTCCCGTTCAGCCTCTTGAGCGCCGCCGTGAAATTGGCGTACACGTCCGACTTCTCTACGGCCTTGTAGGCGCCGGCGCGGCGGATTATCTCCATCACGGCCTTCTCCTGGCTGGGCGGCGTGAAGTCCGCCAGGCCGAGGCTGCGGGCCAGCGAATCCCAGGTAGAAGAAAGGAACTGGTAGCGGCCGGCCGCGTCCGAGCACAGGTGCCCGGAGCAGATCCTCTTGCGCGGATGATCGGCGTAGCTGCTGAAGGTCACGAAGGTGAAGATGTAGTCGTAGTGCTCGTTGACCCCTTCCGCGTAGGCGAGCGTGTCCAGGAAGGCCCGGACGTTCCTGGGCAGCTCCCAGGCGCCCCCCGCGGAGCTGGCCGAGACGTCGGCCATGTTCACGTAGCCTTTCCGAAGTCCGCAGCCAGGGAGCGGATCGGCCAAACGGACTATCACATAGTCCCCCTCGAAACCGGGCCTGCCGGCGGTCCTGTAAACGGTATTTGCGGCCAGGGCGCAGCCTCCGGCCGCGCCGGCGGCCGCCGCAAGATAAGCCTGCTCTTTGCCGGTCCTGAAAAAATCTCCGGCGGGAACCGCGCCCCTGCTGATGTTCCCGTCCGGCCATTTGAAGCCCGGGTTGTCGTTATCGGGCGGAAGGTACTGCCTGGCCTCCGTGAAGCCGACGGCCGCCGGGGGCGTGGCCGCCGGGGGAAGAGGCGCGGAGACGCCGTTTCCGGAGCCGGCCTGGTCCAGCAGGTCGCCGAAAGCCTGGGCCGAGGCCAGCGTCGGGGCGGCCAGCAGCAGGGCGAGCAGGGCGGCTTCCATCCTCTTCATGCCTATATTATTGCGCATGGGCCCGGAATGCGCAAGGGCGTCTGGCCCCCCGGTCAATAGGCCCAAAGACCCAGACCGCGACCGAAAGGAAAGCCGGGGCGGGAATATCAGGAAACCAGGAACTTTTTTATGCCGGTCATGACCATCTGCACGGAGATGGTCACGAGGATCATGCCCATCAGTTTCTCCATCGCCAGCAGGCCGCGCTGGCCCAGCAGGCGAGAAAGCCAGCCGGAAAAGCCGGCCAGGATGACGGCGTTGATAAGCCAGGCCGCGCCCACCACTCCCGCCCAGAACCAGAGGCGGCCGGGGTCGCGCATCGAGAAGAGCAGCACCATGGTCAGGGTGGAGGGCCCTGCCACCAGCGGGATGGCCAGCGGCACGATGAAAGGCTCTCCCTCCGGGCTCTCGGCCAGGTTGTGGCCCGGATTCGGGAAGATCATCTGCATCGCTATAAGAAAAAGCACGATGCCCCCGGCCACCGCCATCGCCGTGAGGTCCAGCGCCAGCGCCGACACCAGGTACTTGCCGAACAGCAGGAAGAACGCCATGATGCCCAGCGCTATGGACAACTCTCGCAGTATCACCGCCCGGCGGCGGTCTTCGGAGACGTTCTTCAGCGCGCTCATGAACAGCGGCATGTTGCCGAGCGGGTCCATCACCAGCGTCAGCGTAAAAACGGCCGTCACGAAAAGCGTCAGGTCCATGTCTAAATTCTAGCAAAAGAAAGCGGCCGGGGAGGCTCTCCCCGGCCGCTTTTCCCCGCGCACCGCCGCTATTTCTTCTCTTCGGCGGGCTTGGCCTCGTCACCGTCGTCGACCACGGGTTCGACGCTGGCGATGCGGTCTCCCTCTTCCAGGCGCACCAGGCGCACGCCCTGGGTGTTGCGGCTGATCACGCGCAGGTCCTTGCAGGGCATGCGGATGATCTTGCCCTTCTCGGTCATGACCATCAGGTCGTCCTTGTTCTCGACGAGGTAGATGCCCACCACAGCGCCGTTGCGGTCCGTCGCCTTGATGGTGATGACGCCGGAGCCGCCGCGGTGCTGGTGGCGGTACTCGTCGAGGTCGGTGCGCTTGCCGTAGCCGTTGACGCAGACCGTCAGCAGCGTCTTCCTGGTCTTCGGCTCCGCCACTTCCATGCCGATGACCTGGTCGTCGTCGTCCAGCCGGATGCCGCGCACGCCCATCGCGCCGCGGCCCATGCTGCGCACGTCGCCCTCGTTGAAGCGGATGCTCATGCCGTCGCGGGTGCCGATGATGATCTCGTGGTTGCCCGCGGTCTGGGCCACGCTGGTCAGGATGTCGCCGTCCTCGAGGCCGATCGCGATGATGCCGCTGCGGCGGATGTTGGCGAAGTCGGAGATAGGGGTCTTCTTGATGTTGCCCTTGCGGGTGCACATCACTATGAAGCTCTCCTTGCCCTTGGCCTCCTCGAAGGATTCGACCGCGAGCACCGAGGTGACCTTCTCGTCCTTCACCTGCAGCAGGTTCACTATCGCCTTGCCGCGGGACGTGCGGTTGCCCTCGGGGATCTCGTAGCCCTTCAGCGCGTACACCTTGCCGCGCGTGGTGAACATCAGGATCGTCGCGTGGCTCGACGTCACGAAGAGCTTCTCGATGAAGTCCTCTTCCTTGACCTCGGAGCCGATGATGCCCTTGCCGCCCCTGCCCTGCACCTTGTAGGTGTCGGCCGGGATGCGCTTGATGTAGCCGCCGTGGCTCATCGTGATGACGACCTTCTCCTCCGGGATCAGGTCCTCGATGTCGAGCTCCGCGGCCTCGCCGGTGATGTCGGTAGAGCGCTTGTCGCCGTACTTCTCCTTCATCTCCTTGAGCTCGTCGACGATGATCTTCAGCACCTTCTTCGGGTCGGCCAGGATGGCCTTGAGCTCCGCGATCAGCTTCATCAGCGCGCGGTGCTCCTCCTCTATGTCGCCGACCTCCAGGCGGGTGAGCTGGTGCAGGCGCATGTCGAGGATGGCCTGGGCCTGGATGTCCGACAGCGCGAACTTCGCCATCAGCTTGCCCTTGGCCTCCAGCGCGTCCTTGGATTTCTTTATGATCTCGACGACCGCGTCGATGTTCTGCAGGGCTATCAGGTAGCCTTCCAGGATGTGGGCGCGGGCGAGGGCCTTCTTCAGGTCGTACTTGGTGCGGTTCACCACCATCAGGCGGCGGTGGCGCACGTACTGCTGCATGACCTCCTTGACGGGCAGCACGCGCGGGCGGCCGTCCACGATGGCGAGCATGATGACGCCGAACGTGGTCTCCATCTGCGTGTGCTTGAAGAGCTGGTTCAGCACCACCTGCGCGTTGCCGTCGCGCTTGACCTCGATGACGATGCGCATGCCGCGGCGGTCCGACTCGTCGCGGATGTCGGAGATGTCCGGGATCTTCTTTTCCTTGACGAGCTCGGCGATGGTCTCTATCAGCGCCGACTTATTGACCTGGTAGGGGATCTCGGTGACGATGATCGCCTCGCGGTTGCCCTTGATCTCCTCGATCTCGGTGCGGGCCTGGATCTTGATCGAGCCCCGGCCGGTCTCGAAGTAGTCCAGGATGCCCTTGCGGCCGCGGATGATGCCGCCGGTCGGGAAGTCGGGACCCTTCAGTATCTTGACCAGTTCCTTGGTCGCGAGGTCCGGGTTGTCGATGACGGCGATCGTCGCGTCGCAGACCTCGGCGAGGTTGTGCGTGGGGATGTTGGTGGCCATGCCGACGGCGATGCCTGAGGAGCCGTTGACGAGCAGGTTCGGCAGCTTCGCCGGCAGCACGGAGGGCTCGGTCAGCGAGCCGTCGTAGTTGGGCACCCACTTCACCGTCTCCTTCTCGATGTCGGCCAGCAGCTCGCCGGCTATGCCCGACAGGCGGGCCTCGGTGTAGCGCATGGCCGCGGCGGGGTCGCCGTCGACCGAGCCGAAGTTGCCCTGCCCGTCCACCAGCGTGTAGCGCAGCGAGAACTCCTGCGCCATGCGCACCAGCGTGTCGTAGATCGCGGCGTCGCCGTGCGGGTGGTACTTGCCCATCACGTCGCCGACGATGCGGGCCGACTTCTTGAAGGGCTTGTTGTGCTGCAGGCCCATGTCGTCCATCGTGTAGAGCACGCGGCGGTGCACGGGCTTGAGGCCGTCGCGCACGTCGGGCAGCGCGCGGCCCACGATGACGCTCATCGAGTAGTCTATGTACGAGGACTTCATCTCCTCGCTGATGTCGCGGTCAACGATGTTGAGGAACATGCTGTCCTGCTTCGGTGTAGGTTCTTTGTGCTCTGTCATTTTTTCCGTGCTCCGTTATCAAATGTCCAGGTTGCGGGCGGCCAGCGCGTTCTGCTCTATGAACACGCGGCGCGGCTCCACCTTGTCGCCCATCAGGGTGGTGAACATCTTCTCGGCCTCGGCCGGGTCCTCGAGCTGCACCTTCAGGAGCTTGCGCCGCATCGGGTCCATCGTGGTCTCCCAGAGCTGCTCAGGGTTCATTTCGCCCAGACCCTTGTAGCGCTGAATGTGCGCGCCGGAGGCGCCTATCCTCATCGCGGTATCCAGCAGGCCCTTCAGGTCCTTGGCCCCGGTCAGCGTCTTGTCGCTGACTATTTCGAAGATGTCCGCCTTCTTCTGGTCCTCGTTATGGAAGTCGGCCATCGAATAGCCCAGGGATCTCAGCTTGGCCGATATATTGCCGAGCCTGGCGAACTCTCCCAGCGGCTGGAACTCGGGTCCGAGCTCCTCGTCGTCCATTTCGGCCTCCGGCACACCCTCCTTGGCAAGGCGCTCTTTGTGCTGCCGGACATACTCGGTCTCGTATTCGAGCCACTCCGCCTCGCTGTAGAAGTAACGGTAGGTCTCGGGCCCTGTCTCCACGCGGTACAGCGGGACCTTGCCCTCGGAGGCGAACTGGAGATAGTCCTTCAGCGCCAGGTTCTTGGTCTCGAGTTTGCGCAGGGTATTGTCCACGGCTATCACCAGGTCGAGCAGCTCGGCGAGGTCCTTTCCCTCCAGCTTCCTGCCCTTGGCCTTCACGGTGATGCCGCTGACGGCCTCCTTCATCTGCCACTTCTGCAGCTTCTCCTCGTTCTCGAAGTAGGCCTCGAACTTGCCCTTCTTGACCTTGTAGAGCGGCGGCTGCGCTATGTAGACGTGGCCCTGCTCCACGAGCTGCCGCATCTGGCGGTAGAAGAACGTCAGCAGCAGCGTGCGGATGTGCTGGCCGTCCACGTCGGCGTCGGCCATGATGACTATCTTGTGGTAGCGCAGCTTCTCCAGGTTGAAGCCGTCCTCGCCCTCGCCGATGCCGGTGCCGATCGCGCTGATCAGCGTGCGCACGGCGTCCGACGAGATGATCTTGACGAGCTGGGCCTTTTCGACGTTCAGGATCTTGCCGCGGATCGGCAGGATGGCCTGGAACACGCGGTCGCGGCCCTGCTTGGCGGAGCCGCCGGCCGAGTCTCCCTCTACGATGAACAGCTCCGACTTCTTCGGGTCCCGCTCCTGGCAGTCGGCGAGCTTGCCCGGCAGGCCGGAGTCGGTCAGCGAGCCTTTGCGGCGCGCCAGGTCCTTGGCGCGGCGGGCGGCCTCGCGGGCCTCGGCGGCGCCGAGGCACTTCTGGCAGATCGCCTTGGCCACCGAAGGATGCTCCTCGAAGAACACGGAAAGAGCCTCTCCGGAGAGCGTCTTCACTATGCCCTCCACCTCGCCGTTGCCGAGCTTGGTCTTGGTCTGGCCCTCGAACTGCGGGTGCGGCACCTTGACGCTTATGACGACGGTGAGGCCCTCGCGGCAGTCGTCGCCGGTGACGTTGTAGTTCTTGTCCTTCAGCAGGTCGTACTTCTTGATGTAGTCGTTGATCACACGGGTCAGCGACGAGCGGAAGCCGCTGACGTGCGTTCCTCCCTCGGTGGTCTTGATGTTGTTGACGAAAGAGAACAGCGTCTCCGAATAGTCGGTGTTGTACTGGATGGCGAGGTCGAGCATGATATCGCCCTCGGCCTTGGAGATAAAGATAGGCTCCTCGTTGATGACCTGCTTGTTGGTGTTGAGGAACTTAACGAACTGCTTGATGCCGCCCTCGAAGAAGAAGGTGTGCTTCTTGTTCTCCTCGCGCTCGTCGATGATGGTGATGCGGGCGCCGGGGTTCAGGAAGGCTAGCTCGCGCAGGCGGTTGGAGATAACGTCGAAGGACAGGGTCACGTCGCCGAAGATCTCCTTATCGGCCTTCCAGGTCACGGTCGTACCGTGGCCTTCGGTGGCGCCGACGGATTTCACGTCGTACTGCGGCTTGCCTCGCCTGTACTCCTGCTTCCAGATCTTGCCGTTGAGATGTACCTCGACCTCGAGCCACTCGGACAGCGCGTTGACGCAGCTGACGCCCACGCCGTGCAGGCCGCCGGAGACCTTGTAGGCTCCCGCGTCGAACTTGCCGCCCGCGTGCAGCACGGTCAGCACGACCTCGAGGGCGGATTTGCCCTTGAGCTTCGGGTCCCGCACCTCCTTCATCGGGTCCACGGGGATGCCGCGGCCGTTGTCGGTGACGGAGCAGATATTGTCTTCCTTGATCGTGACGTCTATCTTGTTGCACCCGCCCGCGAGGATCTCGTCGATGGAGTTATCCACGACCTCGTAGACCAGGTGATGCAGTCCCTGCACCCCTGTGGAGCCTATGTACATGGCGGGGCGCTTGCGCACCGCCTCCAGGCCTTCCATGACCTGTATCTTGGAGGAATCGTATCCGCCCTCTTTAGGGTTCACTGTCTTTGTCATTTCCGTCATGCTCCTGTTGTTTTAACCCGCGTCCCCCGGGGGCGCGGCTCCTTTTTCAGATCTTAGCGGCCGGCCTTATAGCCCTTATCCACGGCCGCTTGAAGTACTTGTTCAACCCTTTCACCAGCACCGAACTGCGCAGGGACAGCTCGCTGGCCGCGGCCGCGGAGGAGGGTTTCACTACCAGCGCGCCCTTGTCCACCCCGAGCAGCACGCAGTGCTCTCCGAGCCGGCCCAGTTCCTTCTTCCAGACCGCGTCCAGCACGCCAAGCCTGTCCAGGTCCGCTCCGCCCAGCAGCCTCCGGGAGGAGCAGATGGCGTCGGCCTTGCGCCAGTTCTGGCTTTTCCTGGAAAGGAACATCCGGCCGCCTGGTCAGGCTCTAGGCCTGGGTGCGCAGGGGCATCACGATGTACAGCAGCCCCTCCTGCCCCTTCAGCCTCAGCAGCGCCGGCGTGGACGGGGAAGTGAACTCGGCCAAAACCTCGCCCGACCCCGCGGCCTTCAGGATATCCAGAATGAACTTCGGATTGAAGCTTATCTGGAATTCCTTTCCGTCGTAATCCGCCTCTATCTCGTCCTCGAAATCCATGCTCTGCGAGGCGGAGTTAACCACCAGCGCGCCCTTCCTGAAGGTGTATTTCACGGCGCCCGAGCGCTCGCTGGAACAGATTGCCGCGCGCTTGGTGACGGCCGTCAGTTTCTCCGCGCTCAGCGCAGCTTCCATCTCGTGGCTCTTCGGGATGATCTGCTCGTAGGCGGGAAAGTTCCCCTCCACCAGCCGGGAGATGAAAACCGTCCTGCCCAGCCTGAAGCCTATCTGGTTGGAGGAAAGCCCGACCGTCACCTCCTCTTCGTCCTTAACCCCGGAGGCCTTTATGAAGCGGGACAGCTCTCCCAGTATCTTGGAGGGAACTATGACCTTGAACTCCTTCTTGGCCTTGACCTTCCTGGTAGAGGAGACGGCCAGGCGGCGGCCGTCCGTGGCCACCAGGAAGAAAGTGTCCTTTTCGAACTTCCACAGCAGGCCGTTCAGGAAGTGCCTGTCGTCCTCGGTGGAGGCTGAGAAGATCGTGCCGTTTATCATGTCGGCCAGCAATTTCGCCGGCACCTTGAACGAGTTGCTCTCGTCCAGGTCCGGGATTACCGGGTAATCGTTCTTCGGGGCGCCGCCCAGCTTGAAGCGGGACTTGCCGCTGAGAATGGAGATCCTGTTGTTCTCGTCAACGGCGATGTTGACGGAGGAATCCTCCCCCAGGTTCTGCACTATTTCCATGAACTTCTTTATCGGGACCGTTATGCTGCCTTCACCCTTTATCTCGACAGGGATATGGTGTTTTATAGCCATCTCCAGGTCCGTGAAGACCACCTTCACGCCCTTGTCCTCTGTCTCCATCAGGAAGTTCTGGAGTATGGGGATCGTTCCGGTCTTGGAAGAGACGCCAGCCTGGATGGTCTGGATCCCTTTTATCAGGGTTTCGCGATTACTGTTGATTTTCATCTTTATAGTCCTCTATAAGATAGCTGTTCATAGTGTCAGAGCTGTGAAGATCATAGGGGAAAGTTATTAACAGCTTATCCGATTTTACTGACAGTCCTGACAACGGCAGGCGTTTTGCGCCTTTCAGCTCTTGTTATTAACAGCCTTTATCTTCGTTATTATCTGGTTCAGCGTTTCGTTGAAATAGGGGTCCGTCTGCACCATCTGGCCGATCTTGTTCTTGGCGTACATGACGGTGGCGTGGTCCTTGCCGAAGGCCTCCCCTATGTCCGTCAGGGAAAGATCGGTCATGGTGCCGGCCAGGTACATCGCCACCTGCCGCGGGAAAGCGATGTTCTCGCTGCGCTTCTTCGAGTTCATTTCCCTGAGCTCTACGCTGTACTTCTCCGCGACCACGTTCTTTATCTGTTCTATCGTCACTTTCCGGTCTTCCAGGTCGTGGTCGCTGATGTGGTCCTTTATTATTTCCTTGACCGCGTCTATGGAGGGCTGTATCCGCATGTTGGTGCAGAAGTTCCCCACCGTGATCAGGCAGCCCTCCAGCTCCCTGATGTTCTTTTTGACGTTCTCCGCGATGAAGGTTATGACGTCGTCGGGGATATCGTACTTGTGGTGTTCCCTCTTCTGGCGCAGTATCGCCACTCGCGTCTCGAAATCGGGGATCTTGATGTCCGCCACCACCCCGGAAAGGAAGCGGGAGATCAGGCGCTGGCCCAGGGCGAGTTCGCGCGGCGGGCGGTCCGACGTTACCACGATCTGCTTCTTCGATTCGAACAGAGAGTTGAACGTGTAGAAGAACTCCTCTTCGCTGCGCTCCTTGTCCACGAGGAACTGGATGTCGTCGAGCAGCAGGCAGTCCAGCCTGCGGTACTTGCTGCGGAACTGCTCGGTGGCCCCGCCGCGCACCGCGTCGATGTACTCGTTGACGAAGTTCTCGCTGGCCGTGTAGAGGATGCGGGCCGAAGCGTTCTTCTTCAGTATGCCGTGGGCTATGGCGTGCAGCAGATGGGTCTTGCCGAGGCCCGGGGGGCTGTAGATGAAGTACGGGTTGGCCTGGCCCGGGGTCTTGGCCACTCCCTCCGCGGAGGCGAAAGCGAAGCGGTTGGAGGTGCCCATGATGAAGGTTTCGAAGGTGTAGTTCGGATTGAAGGAATAGTAGTTGGCCGGCAGGGCTATGGCGGCAGGCGCGGCCTTGGACTGCGGGGGCGGCTCCGTGGGAGCCAGCGACATGGAATAGGTTATCTTGAGGTTCCTGCCGGTGAATTCCGCCAGCAGCGAAACGATCTTTTCCTCGTAGCGCTGCTTTACCGTGTTGTAGATTATGGAGTCCGGAACCTCCAGCTTGAGAGTGTCCCCTTCTATAAAAAGAGGCTTTATTGGGCGCACCCAGAGGTCCACGGTCCCGGAGCCTATCTCGGCGTCCAGTTTCTGAAGCACTTTCTGCCAGGTATCCTTGATATCGGTTAAGTTATCCACAAGTTATCCACAACTGTTAATAGATTTTTGTGCCACCTTAAAAACTCTTGTTTTATATGCTTTTTTTGTGTTGATAACTTTTTTCAGAACCGCAATTTCCAGCGGTTATGATCAAAAAACGTTGCTAAAAGATGAACAAAGAGACCTTTTTGTCCGTTTAAAAAAGGCCTTTTCTACAAGGATATCTATAATATTATATATTTCCAAGCCTTAAGTCAACGCCTGGAAAGATAAAAAAGCGCCCGAAGGCGCTTTTTTATGCGGAGGAGACTGGAAGTTCTTAGCCCTTTACTCCCACTCTGACCTTGCGGAAGCGCGCCGGACTTGAGGCGTGGCACATCATGGCCCGCTGGCCGGGCTGCCCTTTGCCGCAGTTGGAAACGCCCCACAGGCGCCATTCCTGAGGGCCTGCGATGCCGTCGCAGGAGCCCCAGAACTCCGGGGTGATGCCCTGATACCTGGGGTTCTTTACCATGCGGCCTTTTTTGCCGTTCTTGATCTCCCAGCCTATCTCGCAGCCGAACTGGAAGTTAAGGCGTTTCTGGTCTATGCTCCAGGAGGTGTTGTTCTCCATCATTATCCCGTCCTTTATTCCGGAGACGAGCTCTTCGGTGGAGGAATTTCCCGGCATCAGGCTCAGGTTGCAGATGCGGGTTATAGGGATGTTTGAATAGCCGTCGGCGCGGCTGCAGCCCCGGGAGCGCTCCTGTCCTACGCGGCCGCAGAACTCGCGGTTGGTCATGTAACCGGAAAGGACGCCGTCCTTAACTATATACCAGCGCTGCGCCTTCACGCCGTCGTCGTCGTAGCCGGCCGTGGCCAGGCCGCCGGGCAGCGTGGCGTCCGCCACCAGGTTGACGAGTGGAGAGCCGTAGCGGAACTTCCCCAGCTTCTCCGTAGTGGCGAAGCTGGACCCGGCGTACGACTCCTCGTAGCCGAGCACGCGGTCCAGCTCCGAGGCGTGGCCCACGCTCTCGTGAATCTGCAGCGCCAGCTGGTTGCCGGAAATGATCAGGTCCTTCACGCCGGAGGGACAGACGGGGGCCTTCAGCAGCGCCACGGCCTCGTCGCGCACGCGCTCAGCGTGGTCGGCCAGGTGCATGGCCTCTATGATCTCCCAGCCCCCGCCCAGCATCTGGCCGCTGTGCGAGGAGGGATAGCCGCGCAGCTGCGACTCGCCGTTCTCCACCGCGGTGGCCGAGATCGAGGCGCCGGAGTTCAGCAGCACCTGCTCTATGCGCGACCCTTCGGTGGTCAGGTGCCACTGGTGCTCGCGGATGAACTCCATCTCCGCCTCGGAGACCTTTATCTTCCTGTCCGCGCGCAGCGTCCTGTCCAGGGAGAGCAGCAGGTCCAGCTTTTCCTGCACCGGAACCGCGAAAGGGTCCTTCTGGAAAGGCGTCTGCCAGATGTCGGTGTAGGCGGGCTCATGCGCCAGGCGCACTTTTCCGCGCATCAGCAGGCCGCTGGCCTTCGCGATGGCTATGGCTTTCAGGGTCGTTTCCTTAACGGCGCGCTCCGTCATTTCGCTGCCGGAGGCGAAGCCCCAGGCGCCCTTGTAAAGCACGCGCACGCCGTAGCCGATCGTGGTCTCGTCGGTGAGGGCGCTTATCTCCCCCGTCTTCACGGCCAGGGCCTGGGCGCGCTGCTCCACCACGCGGATGTCGCCGAAGTCTACCTTGTACTTGTCCGCCACTTCTATCGCTTTAGAGGCTAGTTTGAACATGTTATTTACCTTAGAATCTAGTGACCGAAGAGAAGTTGAAGCCTGACAGGCGCATGGGCGGGCAGGAGACGTTCCCCCAGACGGGCACCAGTTCGGCCTCGGAGCCTATGGCCTCTATGCTGGCGAAAGCTTCCACCATGCTCTGCGTGAAGCGCATGTTCTTTATCGGGAAGGCCACCCTGCCGTTCTCTATCATGAACGTGCCGTTGCGCGTCATGCCGGTCATCTCCATGGTCTCCGGTTTGAGCAGGTTGGTGTAGTGGAACTGCGTCACCAGTATGCCTCGCTCGGTGCCCTTTATCAGGTCCTGAAGGGAGTCCTTGCCCGGCTTCACGGCGAGGTTTATCGCCAGCGGGCCGAAATAACTCGGCTGGGGCAGCGCGTGGCCGGTGGGGGGCGTCTTCGCTTTTTTTGCGGTCCTGCGGTCGTGCACCACGGCCTTGAGCACGCCGTTCTCGACAAGCGTAACCTTGGAGCGCGGCTGGCCTTCGAAGTCGAACGGCATGCCAGGGGCCGCTCCCAGGAAGTCGTCCTCCAGGGTCAGCAGCGGGCTCAGGACCCGCTTTCCCAGCTTGCCGCAGACGAAGGAGCGGCCCTCGTTGTAGAACTGTCCGCCGAAACTATAGGCGTTCATGTAGGAGAGCAGGTCCGCGGCGGCCTGCGGCTCCAGGACCACGGTGTATCTGCCGGGCTTCGGGTCGCGCGGCCTGCGGCTGGCGGCGGCCTTGGCGCGCGCGGTCTCGTTGAGGCGCCCGAAGTCTATGCCCTCCGCGTCGTGAGAGGTCTGTTCGGCCCAGCCGGAGCCGTCGTGGTCGGTGACCGTGACGCTGTGCGTAACGAAACTTTCCCGCCAGCGGGCGAAGAGCCCCAGGTTGTTGGCTATCAGCAGCTCGGAGCAGCCGTTGTCCACGGTCCCGCAGGCCGTCTGGCCGGCTTTTACGCACGCGCGGGCCAGCTCGGCGGCCTTTTCTGCGCGGAAGACCGGCGTCAGCTCCGCCGTGGCCCTGTCGTAGAGGTCCTTGCCGGCTTGCAGCGGCCTGGGCTTCGCCAGCGGCAGCAGCTCCGGGTCCTTTTTCTGTTTTTTAAGTATCTCCAAGCCGGAGCTTATCGCCCTTTTCAGGGAGGCGTCGTCGGCCTGGTTGAAGCTGACCTTGGCGGAGCGCCCCCCGTCCAGAAGGCGCACGGAGAAGTCCCGTGACGACGAGGAGACGTTCTGCGAGATGACGTTGTCGGCGAAGCGGGTCAGGGCCGAATCCCGGCTCCCGACGGTCACCTCGCACTGGACCCTCCCGGCCAGGCGGAAGATCTTCTCTATGGCGGAGTCTGGTTTGTTCATAAACGGAAAGGACCCTCCCGGGGCGCCGTAAAAGAAGCGGAGCGCTCCTCAACTCTGCGGTTTGTCGGTCTGCGGCAGCTCGCCGGTCTCGGCGTGTTTCTGGCGGCGGTGATGTTTCTTCTGCTCCTGGGCCGGGGCCTCGGCTTGCGGCTGGGCGCGCTGTTCCTGGAAGATCGGAGGCAGCGTCTCCTTCGACTCCATCCATTTGAGCAGCGAGTCCTCCCCGGTCACGGAATAGGTCTCCGGGGTGTTCACCACGTTAAGCTTGTTGCGGCGCGCCCTCTCGGCCAGCGTCTCGGCGCTCTTGCCGTGCGAGAAACCGGGCGCCTCGAAGATCTTCAGGTTGGGCTGGGTCAGTCCCACCAGGTAGTAGGTCCCGTCGGTGTTCGCGCCAATGGCCACGGTCTTGTCGTTGACCGAATCGAAGGCCTGGTAGATCCACTCGCTCTTGAGCTCCGGCGACAGATGGTTCATCAGCACGGCCTTCTTGGCCCCGGTGAAGAAGGCCAGCTTCACGGCGTCCTGCAGGCGTTCCTCGAAATTGTGCCTCTTCACCTCGAGGAAGCCGGGGTCCTCGGGGTCCAGCCAGGTGAGGTCCGGGTGGCGCAGCGACTTGGCGTAGGAGATGATCAGTATGGCTTCGCTGAAGCCCTTGGCCAGTTTGTAGGCGGCCGCCAGCAGGTCGCTGTTGACGTGGGCCGCGCGTTCTGGACCGAAGGCGGTCTTGAGCTCGCTGCTTATCCTGTCGGCCTCGGGCGGGTCCACTAGCAGGATGATGCTGTTGTCTCTGTTCTTTGCCATAGTCGCCGTGCTTTGAGCCGGATACGGAAGTATATTATACTAAATGGGTCCGCCTAAATAACCTGGCGGGCGCCTATGCCCGAAGAGAAAAAGCCGGTCATCGTCTACGGCGGGAGCTTCGATCCTCCGCACAGGGGTCACGCAGCGCTGGCCGCCGCCGCGCTCCGGCAGCTCGACCCCGCCTTCTTCTATTTCGTCCCCGGCTTCCGCACGCCCTTCAAGGATTTCCTGCCCGTGCCCTACGGCGCCAGGGCCGCCATGCTCGGGGCCGCGATGGAAGAGGAGGGCTTCGGCGGCGACGCGAGGATAAGGATCAGTCCCTTCGAGGCGCAGCGGCGGCGCGTGGTCTACACCTGGGAGACGCTCTCGCATTTCAGGCGGCTGCACCCGCGCTCGAAGATCTTCTTCCTTATGGGTTCCGACTGCCTGGAGGGTTTTCCCCGCTGGCGCAGGCCGGGCCTGATACTCAGGAGCGCGCGCCTGCTGGTGGGCCCGAGGCCCGGGCATGAGGCCGTGCCGGGCGGGGTCCCCTTCGCGCGCCTGGCGGGGAGCTTTCCCGAGGCCGATTCCACCGGGATCCGGGCGCGGCTTTTCCTGGGCGGGCGCCCGGCGCAGCTGCGGCGCTCCGTGCTGGAACTGCTGGAAAAAAGGTCCTTTTATCTGTCCCGGGAAAGGGAGCTCCTGAGGGAGTTGCTCTCCCCCCGGCGCTACGAGCACTCTCTGCTGACCGCCGAACTGGCTCTGGAACTGGCCGGACGCGCCGGCGTGCCGCAGCGCCAGGCGGCGCTGGCCGCGCTGCTGCACGACTGCGCCAGGGACCTGCCTCTCCCGGCGCAGCGGCGCCTCTGTCCAAAGGGCGTCCCGCTGCGCGGGGAGGTCTTCAGGGAAGCGCCGCTGCTCGCCCACGTGTGGGCGGGCGCGGAGCTGGCCAGGAAGAGGTTCTCGGTGAGGGACCCGGAGGTGCTGGAGGCCGTAAGGCTCCACGCCACGGGCGCGCCCGGGATGGGCGCGCTGGCGCGGCTGGTCTACATAAGCGACCTGGCTAACCGCGGCCGCTCCTTCCCGGAGGCCCGGCTGGTCCGCAGGCTGGCCTTGCTGGACCCGGAGGCGGCTTTCCGGGCGGCCAATTATGTTAAACTTGTCTATGCGTTCTCCGCGGGCGGCTGGGTCCACCCGCTGAGCGTGGCGCTATGGAACAGTCTCCGGGAAGAAAAGAAAGGCTGATGCTGGCGGCCGGTCTGGCGCTCGCCCTGGCGGCGGCGGCCTGGCAGTATCTTTCGCCGGCCTCCGGGGAGATCATGTCCGGCCGCGACGTGCGGCTGGCCCTGCTGGGGCCGGAGTCATCGGCGCTTCTGGTCTACCATCCGTTTTCCGGTACGGTGAACGCCTTTACCGACAGGCGCCGCCCGCGCCGCAAGGCCAAGCCCGCCGACAGGGCCTCTGAACTGGCCGGCGCCGCCGGAGCAGGCGGGGGCGGGGTCTTTTACGTGGAACTTTCCACGGCCCCCGACCTGAACGTCCTCTGGAGCGCGCTCAACGGCTGGAGGCGGGACCCCAGGCTGCTGCTCTCGGCCGCGGCGTGGGCCCGCGGGCTCAAAGCCTCCGGGAGGACGGACCTCTCCTCTTTCGACCTTTTTTCCGTTTTTTCGGAATTTTCCGGACTGGGCTCCTCGGATTTCATACTGACCGACCTGCGGCGCGGAACGGAGCAGGACGGAGAGGCGGTGGACGATTCTCGCCTGCCGATGGTGGAGGTCCTGAACGCCTCCGGGAAGGACGGCCTGGCGGGCCTGGCCGCCAAATATCTGAGGGAGAACGGTTTCGACGTTATCTCGGTCGGCAACACTGCCAAGCAGAAGCGGACGGCGGTCTTCGGCTTTTCCGAGGACGCCTCGGCGGCGCTCGCCCTGCGCGCCGCGCTCGGCCTGGACGAGCTGGAGATACGCCTCAGGCCGACGCACAGCAGCGTGGCGGCGGCGGAGGCGGTGCTGGGCGAAGATTTCGACGCGGGCAGGCTCAAGAAATAAGGGGAGGGTTTCCTATGGACATGGTCACGATCCTTAAGACGGCCGTTCAACAGGGCGCCAGCGACATACACATCAGCGTCGGCAAGCCTCCGCTGATGCGCCGCAGCGGCGAAATAGTCCCGGTCGCCGAGGGCATTCCGCCTCTGACGGCGGAGCAGACCAAGGCGCTGATCTACTCCGCGCTTTACGACGAGCAGAGGGCCAGGTTCGAGAAGGACTGGGAGCTGGACAGTTCCTTCGCCGTCACCGGCGTGTCCCGGTTCCGCCTGAACGTGCTGGCCGCGCGCAACGGCGTGGAGGCCGTGATGCGCGTGATCCCTTCGGTCATCCCCACCCCGGAACAGCTCGGCCTGATGCCCTCCATCGTCAACTTCTCCGAGCTGCCCAAGGGCATGGTGCTGGTCACGGGCCCGACGGGCTCCGGCAAGTCCACCACGCTGGCGGCGCTGATCAATTTGGTCAACCAGAAGAAGAAAAAGCACATCCTGACGATAGAGGACCCGATAGAGTTCACGTACGAGGCCAGCGCCTGCGTAGTGCGCCAGCGCGAGGTGGGCCAGCACACGCGCAGCTTCAACAACGCCCTGCGCGCCGCGCTGCGCGAGGACCCCAACGTGATCCTGGTCGGCGAGATGCGCGACCTGGAGACCATACAGCTGACGATCACCGCGGCCGAGACCGGCCACCTGACGTTCGCGACGCTGCACACGCAGGACGCGGCCTCCACGGTGGACCGCATCATAGACGTGTTCCCGCCGCACCAGCAGGAGCAGGTGCGCGTGCAGCTGGCCTCGTCGCTGCAGGGCGTCGTGTCGCAGATCCTGCTGCCGCGCAAGGACGGCCGCGGCCGCGTGGCCGCGCGCGAGGTCATGATCATGACGCCGGCCATAGCCAACCTGATCCGCGAGGGCAAGACGCACATGATCTACAGCGCGATCGAGACCGGCGCCAAGTTCGGCATGATCCCGATGGACCGCGCGCTGGCGATGCTGGTAAAGCAGAACCTGGTGGACTACGGCGTGGCCGCCGCCAAGGCGCACGACCCGGAGGGCTTCCAGAAGCTCTGCAGTCCCGCGGGCGTTTAAGGGGGGGCCATGTCCGAGATAGACGAACTGAGGGAAATGCCGCTGTTCCGCGGCCTCTCCGACGCGATGCTGGGGGAGTTCTCCGGCTACTTCAAGCAGAGCTCCTACGCGGCCGGGGACGTGATCTTCAGGGAAAAGGAGCGGGGCGGCTCGCTCTTCATCATCGTGTCCGGCGAGGTGGTGATAGAGAAGGCGCTGGACGCCGAGGGGGCCAGTTTCAAGACCCTGGCCATACTTTCCCCAGGGGATTTTTTCGGCGAGATGGCCGTGATAGAGGGACAGCCGCGCTTCGCGCAGGCCCGCGCCTCGGCCGACGCCGCCCTCTACGAGGTGGAGCGGACCCAGTTCTTCGCCTTCATAAAGGAGCATCCGGAGACCGGCATCGGCATCTTCAGCGGCATCATGCGCACGCTGATGCGCCGCCTGCAGCATACCTCCAGCGAGCTGACGATGCTCTACGACCTCAGCCGGCTGCTGATGCTGCTGCACAAGTCGCCGGGCGAGTTCTTCGCCAAGGTCATGGACGAGGCCCGCATCTACCTGGAGGGCGACTGGAACGTGAAGGGCTACGTCTACAACGTTTTCAACGAGGAGTACGAAGAGGTCTACTCGCGCGACGCCTTCCCCAGGCAGGCGGAGGCCGCCGTGCCGGTGAAGCCCGAGGGCGGGTGGAAGGACGACAGCACCTACGTGATGCTCTGCGCCGCGGAAGGCAAGAACCTGGCCTGCGCCGTGCTGGAGAGGAAGGAGAAGCTCCCGCCGGTGGAGAAGAATAACCTGTCCACCATATTTACTACAATATCCTCCATCGCCGGCTCGGCGATGATCAACATCGGGCACCAGGCGGAGGCCGCCATGCTCGAGAAGCTCAGGAAGAGCAAGAACACCATATGACCGATAACAGGAACAAGTTCAGGAAAATAGCCGTGGCCGCGGCGCGCATAGGCGACGCCAAGAAGGCCGAACCGGTGGCCGTCTACGACCTGGCCGGTACCTCCCCGCTGGCGGACTACGCCGTGCTGATGATGGTGGAGTCCGCCCCTCAGCTGGAGGCCGTGGAAGAGGACATCGTCCACAAGCTCAAGCAGGAAGGGGTCTTCTGCCTGCACAAGGACGGCATGCGCTCGCGCAGCTGGAAGGTGCTGGACTACGGCGGCACGCTGGTGCACATCTACGACACCAAGGCCGCCGAATTCTACGCGATAGACAAGGTCTACGCGGGCTGCAAGCAGGTGCAGTGGGAAGAGAAGCCCGCTCCCGCGCCCAAGGAACCTGCCGTTAAGAAGGCCGCGCGCAAGCCGGCCGCTAAAAAGCCCGCGGCCAGGAAAACCGCCGCGAAGAAACCCGCGGCCAAGAAGACCTCCAAGAAAAAGTAATGAAGCTCTCCACCCTCGAAGCCGACCTCAAGAGCCGGGCCAAGGCGGCCTTTTCCCTGGACGACGCCGCGCTGGCCGCTTTCGCGCTGTCCGCCCCGCCGCCGCATATCAAGGCCGACGCGTCCATAGCCTGGCCCATCTCGGCCGCTAAGCTGCTGAAGAAGGCGCCGCTCAAGATCGCCGAGGAACTGAAGGCCGCTTTCGGCGCTGAGCTGGACCCGCAGGCCGTGGCGCCCGGCTTCGTGAACATCAAGCTTTCCAACGCCATGCTGTTCGAGGCGCTGAAGAAGCTGGGCGATCCGGACTGCTTCAAGCGGCCGGACTACGCCGGGGAAAAGATTAATCTGGAGTTCGTATCCGCCAACCCTACGGGGCCGCTGCACCTGGCCAGCGGCCGGGCAGCTACTATGGGAGACAGCCTCGCCCGCATCTGGCGCGCTTTGGGCGCCGAGGTCTCGGAGGAATACTACATAAACGACGCCGGCCGGCAGGTGGTTATGCTGGGCCTGTCGCTGAAGGCGCGCCTGGAGGGCAAGGAGCCCCCGGAGGGCGGCTACCAGGGCGAATATCTTAAGGACATGGCCGCCGCCATGCCGAAGGAAGCCTCCGGCTGGACGGACAAGCAGTTCTCCGAATACGCCGTCGCTGAGATGCTGAAGCTGCACAAGGCCGACATGAAGGCCTTCGGGGTGAATTTCGACCGCTGGTTCCGCGAGAGCGAGCTGCACGCGGCTAACGCATCGGAGAAGGCGCTGGCCGCGCTGAAAGAGCGCGGCATGACTTACGAGAAGGAGGGCGCCGTCTGGCTGGGCACCTCCTCCGTGATGGAATCTGACGACAAGGACCGCGTGCTGGTGAAGTCCGACGGCAAGCCCTCATATTTCCTCAACGATATCGCTTACCACCAGGACAAGTTCGCCCGCGGCTTCACCAAGGTGATAGACATCTGGGGCGCGGACCATCACGGCCACGTTCCGCGCATGGAGGCCGCCGTGGAGGCCCTCGGCATGCCCAAGGCTGCCTTCAAGGTGATCATACACCAGCAGGTGTTCCTGCTGCGCGGCGAGGAGATCATCAAGATGTCCAAGCGCGCCGGCGACTTCATCCCGCTGCGCGGCCTGGTGGACGACGTGGGCCCGGACGCCTGCCGCTTCTTCTTCGCCTCGCGCGGCCCCAACACGCATCTGAACTTCGACGTGGAACTGGCCAAGAAGCAGTCCAACGAGAACCCGGTCTACTACGTGCAGTACGTGCACGCGCGCATCGCGTCCATCTTCGACAACGCCAGGGAGAAGGGCGTGGACCCGGCGGCGGCTTTCGACGAGGGCAAGGTCGTGATCAACGACCAGGAGCGCGCGCTGATGCTGAAGCTGCTGTGGCTGGAGAAGGCCCTGGCGGACTCCGTGCGCGACAACTCCCCCCACCACCTGACCACGTACCTGACGGAGCTGGCGGCCCTGTTCCACTCCTTCTACGACCAGCACAAGGTGCTGGACCCGGACAACAAGGAGACCAGCGCCTACCGCCTGTTCCTGCTCAAGCACGTCCAGGCCGTCATCGCCAAGGGCCTCGACCTCCTGGGAGTTTCCGCCCCCCAGCGCATGTAAGGGCCCAACAGCGGAAAAAGGAAACCGCCTCCCAAAGAGGCGGTTTTTCTTTATTCGGTTCTCAACCTAAAACTTCAGTTCCGCGGGTGGAGCGAAGCGACACAATATAGCAGTATCCGCGAGAAGCCCAGTCGGGGCTTACCGCGCGGGACAGAACGCAAAACACGCTCAGGCACACCGTGCCCTCGCTCGGTACTCGCCCCCCGCGCTTATGCAAGCGGGGGGCTCGACGACGGTTTTGCTAACCTGTCCCCCGCGGTCTCCCCTCCAACTTCGCCTTCGCTCTATTCCGGGGATGCAGTACTTAATTTCTCCGTTAACTGCCAGCATGAATGAGGGCGTAAAGCGCCTGAAGAGCCGGCAGCAGCCGTTCCCTGGAGATCCCGCCGGGCATGGAATGCCGGGGCATCACCAGCCGGGCCCTTCCGGGGGAGCCGGGCTTCAGTTCCAGCAGCAGAAAACCGTCGTCGGGGAGGGAGAAAAGACGGCGCAGCTGCTCCTTCACTTCCGGCGCGGAGAGCCAGGCGCGCGCCAGCTCTTCGTCGGAAGAAGAAAGGCGCACTAACTTGTCGATGTCCGGGTCGCCGGCCGTAAAAGTCCCGAAAGGCCAGAGGCCCAGCGCCACGCCGCTTCTGAGAGAATCTTTCCGGACAACGCGCAGGGCCGCCCTGAGCGCGGGAGACTCAAGGCATATACCCACCATATCGGGGCCGGTGTTGTATCTGCTGGTCGAATAGGGGGTTATGGTCAGAGGGCAGTCTTTATAGCTGCCGCGGAAAGACGGGTAAGACAGCAGTCCCCCCCTGGCCAACTCCCCCGACAGGAAGGTAGGCAGGGCCTCCAGGACCGCCCGGTAGTCGGCGAGCTCTCCGGAATGCATGATCCACACAAAACCTATCACCAGTACGTTTATAGCTATTACGATAAGCGTGACGATAAGAGTGGTGCCCATAGTGGTTAGGGGACGTTCATATCAGGAATCAACGTCCCCTTCCGCCTTCCGGAAGTTAGGAAGATAGGAAGCAGCGTCCCTAGTGGGGGAAGAAGGCGCGGCCGATGTTGGTGGTGACGGCGATGACGGGGCCGGGGAAGAGGCCCAGGACCAGCATGGCCGCCACCGAGATCGCCAGGGCCGCCTTTATCGTCGCCGGGACGCGGACCTCGCGCGCGTCCTTCTTGCCCTCGAAGATGTACATGCGCTTCAGTATCGCCAGATAATAGTACAGCGAAACGGTGCTGTTGAGCGCCGCCGCTATCACCAGCCAGGCGTAGCCCTGCTGCATGGAGGCGTAGAACAGGTAGAACTTCCCGATAAAACCCGCCAGCGGCGGAATACCCGCCAGCGACAGCAGCGCCGTCAGGAACACCAGCGCCAGCACCGGCTCCCTGCGCGCCAGCCCGTTGTAGTCCTCGAGATCGTCCGAACCCGCGGAATGCGCGAAGGCCGCCGCCACGCCGAAGGCCGCCATGTTGGAGACCGCGTAGACCAGCAGGTAGAAAACCACCGAGCTGATGCCCGCCTCGGACGCGCCGACGAAACCCACCAGGATGTAGCCCGCCTGCGAGATAGTTGAATAGGCCAGGAAACGCTTGACGTTCTTCTGCGGTATGGCCATCAGGTTGCCCGCCGTCATCGTCACCAGAGCCAGGACGGAGAGCAGCGGCACCCAGATGCCCGAGAGCGCCGCCAGCATCACCGGGAACAGCCGTATCGCGAACACGAAGCCGGCCGCCTTGGAGGCCACCGAAATGAAGGCCGCCACGGGTGTCGGCGCGCCCTGGTAGACGTCCGGCGTCCAGACGTGCATCGGCACCACCGAGAGCTTGAAGGCCACGCCCAGCAGCGTAAGTATCATGCCGGTCATGAGGGCCGGGGCGTGGTTGCCGGCGGCCGCGATCTTTATGACGTCAACGTACGTGGTGCCGGCCAGGCCGTAGATCAGGCTGAGGCCGTAGAGCAGTATCCCCGACGAGGACGCGCCCAGTATCAGGTACTTCAGGCCCGCCTCGGTGGAGAGGTCGTCGTTCTTGTAGAAGGCCGCCAGCGCGAAGAGGCTGGTTGTCGCCAGCTCCAGCCCGACGTAGAGCGTTATCAGCTCCTTGGAGGACACCAGGAGGCACAGGCCCAGCACGGACGAGGCCAGCAGCGTGTAGTAGGCCCCGGCGAACTTCCCCTCCGTCTTCAGCGAGCCCAGGGAGATCAGGCCGGTGAGGACGGCGGAGACGAAGATCACGATCTTGGAGAAGCGCGAGAGCCCGTCGGCGATGTAGGTGCCTATCATCAGCGCGCCGGTGGAGGTGTCGGCGAGGGTCCAGGCCAGCAGGCCGGCCATCAGCAGCGTGAAAGTCCAGCCGGTGGCCTTCTTGCCCGCGCCCAGGATGTCCATCAGCAGGAGCAGCGTTATGCCGCCCGCCAGGAGCAGCTCCGTCGACATCAGGTGGAAGGAGGACCACATATCAGGCGGCCCCCAGTTTGAGCGCTATCGGCAGCACGGAGGAATGGATGACGTTCATGATATAGTAGGGGTAGAAGCCCACGGCGAGGATGAACAGCATCAGCAGCGAGAGCGCGGCCAGTTCGGCGGCGTTGGCGTCCTTGAGCAGCGCCAGGTGCGGGTTCAGCGGGCCGAAGAAGGCCGTCTGCACCAGCTTGAGCACGTAGAAGGCCGTTATCACTATGCCGGTTATCGCTATCACCGTGAGGACCGGGTAGGTCTTGAAGGCCCCCAGAAAAACGGTTATCTCGGCCACGAAGCCCGACGTGCCAGGCAGCCCCAGCGAGGTCAGGCCGGTCAGCACGAAGAACGCCGCCAGCGCGGGCATCACCTTGGCCAACCCCCCCATCTCGGTGACGATGCGCGTGTGCGCGCGGCCGTAGACCATGCCCACAAGGCCGAAGAAGAGCCCCGTCATCACGCCGTGCGAGAACATCTGCAGCACCGCGCCGGAGAAGGCCACGGAGTTCATGGCAGCTATGCCCAGCAGCACTATGCCCATGTGCGAGACCGAGGAATAGGCCACGATGAACTTGAGGTCGCGCTGGGCCACCGCGCCGAGCGAGCCGTAGACTATGTTCACGAGCGTCAGCAGCGCCACCACCGGCAGCCAGAACTTGGCGCCGGCGGGCAGCAGCCAGACCGCCACGACCAGGCAGCCGTAGGCGCCCAGCTTCATCAGCACGCCCGCGTGCAGCATGGAGACCGCGGTCGGCGCGGAGGCGTGGCCGTCCGGGGACCAGGTATGGAAAGGCCAGAGCGCCGCCAGTATGCCGAAGCCGACGAAGAAGACCGGGAAGAACGTTATCTGGAACGAGCGCGAGAACGTGGCGTTCAGGAGCAGGTCCATGTCGAACGTGCGCAGGCCGGAGGCGAAGTAGAGGCCCAGCAGGCCCGCCACTATCAGCGCGCTGCCGGCCATCAGGTAGAGCGTCAGCTTCATCGCCGAGCTCTCCTTCGGGCCGGTGCCCCAGATGCCTATCAGCAGGTACATCGGCAGCACGGCGATCTCGTAGAACAGGAAGAACAGGAACAGGTTGTAGGCCATGAACACGCCGAACACTCCGGTGGTCAGCGTCAAGAGCAGGATGAAGAACTCCTTGGTGCGCTCCTCCACCCCCCAGGAGGCCAGCACGCCGGCGAGGATGATCACGCCTGTCAGCAGCACCAGCGTGACGTTGATGCCGGTGACGGCCATGAAGTAGCTCACGCCCAGCGCGGGGATCCACGCCGCCCGCTCCACGAACTGGAAGCCGCCGGCGTGGTAGTCGTAGGCGAAGAAGAGCAGCAGGGACAGCACGAAGGCCGCGGCCGAGAAGAGCAGCGACACGGTCTTTATGGCCTTCTTGTTCTCGCCGGGGATGAGGGCTATGACGGCTACGGCGGCCAGCGGCAGCAGGTAGATGATGGTGAGTATCGGCAGCGAGTTGAAGAGGGCGCGTATCGCGGTCATTTCAGCAGCCCTCCGAAGCCGAAGAGGTCCGGGTGGAACCAGGCTGAGGCCAGCAGTATCACGGCCATGCCGCCGAAGACCGCCAGCGCGTAGGACTGCACCGTGCCGGGCACCGTGCGGCGCAGCCCGTCGCCGCCGCGGCGCACGCCCAGGCCGGTCGCCATGACGAGCCCGTCCACCGCGCGCCTGTCGAACCACTTGACGGCGGCGGTGAGGACGAAGAAGACGTTGCGGATGAAGAACATATAGATCTCGTCCACGTAGTACTTGTTCCTCAGCAGGGAGTAGAGCGGGCCGGCCGCGGCCTTGAGCGAAGCGGCCGAGAGGGCCTTGCGGGAGTAGACCAGCCAGGCCAGCAGTATGCCTGAGACGGCCACGGCGGAGGAGGTGAGCGCTATGCCCGTGTTCAGACCGGCGCGCTCGGGCTCGCCGAAGTAGAGGAAGGAGGCGATGTTATGCGCGTGCGGCAGCGCGGCGAGGCCGGAGAAGACGGAGAAGAAGGCCAGCACCATGAGCGGCACGGTCATCACGGCGGGGGATTCGTGCGCGTGCTCCGACTTCTCGCCCGGCGCGCCGGCGAAGGTGACGAAGTAGAGGCGGAACATGTAGAAGGCGGTCATGAAAGCGGCGGCCACGGCGGCGAGGTAGAGCCCGGTGTGCCCGCCAGCCTTCAGCACGGAGAAGATCTCGTCCTTGGACCAGAAGCCGGAGAACGGGAAGATGCCCGAGATCGCCAGCGAGGCTATCAGCATGGTTATCGACGTCACCGGCATCTTCTTGTGCAGCCCGCCGGTCTGCCAGATGTCGTTGGTGTGCACGGCGTGGATCACGGAGCCCGCGCCGAGGAACAGCAGCGCCTTGAAGAAGGCGTGCGTGGCCAGGTGGAACAGGCCGGCCGTGTAGCCGCCGGCGCCGAGGGCCAGTATCATGTACCCCAGCTGGGAGAGCGTGGAATAGGCGAGGATGCGCTTGATGTCGTCCTGCACCAGCGCTATGGAGGCGGCGAACACCGCCGTGAAGCCGCCGATGTAGGCTATGACGGTCATGGCCTCGGGCGAGGCGGAGAAGACGGCGAAGAGCCTGGCCACCATGAACACGCCGGCCGCCACCATGGTGGCCGCGTGGATCAGCGCGGAGACCGGGGTGGGGCCCTCCATGGCGTCAGGCAGCCAGACGTGCAGCGGGAACTGCGCGGACTTGCCCAGCGCGCCGCAGAAGAGCAAGAGCGCTATCAGCGTCATCCTGGCGGGCGGCACGGCGCCGGAGCTAACGAAGGCTATGACTCCGGAGAAATCGAAGGTCCCGGCCGCGTAGGCCAGCAGCAGGATGCCCAGCAGGAAGCCGAAGTCCCCCACGCGGTTCACCACGAAGGCCTTCTTGGCCGCGGCGGCCGCGGAGGGCTTGTCGTACCAGAAGCCTATCAGCAGGTACGACGAGAGGCCCACCAGCTCCCAGAAGATGTAGAGCTGCATCAGGTTGTCGGCCACCACGATGCCCAGCATGGAGAACGTGAACAGCGACAGGAACGAGAAGAACTTGGAGAAGCCGGAGTCGCCGCGCATGTAGCCTATGGAGTAGACCTGCACCAGCAGCGAGATGAAAGTGACAATGAACAGCATCAGCGCGGTGAGCTGGTTCACCAGCACGCCCATGTGCAGGTTGACGAAGGCCAGCTGCAGCCACTCCGCGCGGACCGCGTGGACGGCGGGCGCGGTCAGCTCCGCGTACAGGACGGCGCAGGAAAGGGCGAAGGCGGCGGCCGTGCCGGCTATGGACGTCAGGGCGGCGCCCATGGGGCGGCGGCGGGCGAAGGCCGTTACGGCCAGGAAGGCCGCGAACGGCAGGGCGGGTATCAGCGCGGCCAGCAGGCTTATCTTGTCCATGTCCTTACCATTTCATCAGTTTCATCTCTTCCGAGTTCACCGTCTGACGGCTGCGGTAGATCGCCAGGATTATCGCCAGGCCCAGCACGCTCTCGGCGGCGGCCACGGCTATTATGAAGATGGCGAACATCTCCCCGTGCGCGAACCCCGGCTCCTGGAAGCGGGAGAAGGCCACCATGTTGATGTTGACGGCGTTGAAGATCAGCTCGGTGGACATCAGCAGCGCTATCGCGTTGCGGCGCGTCATTACGCCGTAGAGCCCCACGCAGAACAGCGCGGCGCCGAGCACGAGATAATGGGTGAGAGTTATCATTTCTCGTCCTTGGCTATTATGGCTATGGCGCCTATCAGCGCGGCCAGCAGCAGCACCGAGACGGCCTCGAACGGTATCACGAAATCGGAAAGGATGTGGCTGCCGATGGCCGCGGCGTCAGTGCCCGCGCCGTAGGAATGCGCGAACGGCGCGCCCCAGTCGGTCCTCAGTATCGCGTTGGTCAGCAGCCCGCCGGAAGCCAGCACGGTCAGCAGGGCCGGCAGCGTCCTGCGGCCGGTCCCGGCCGCTCCGGCGCCGGTGATGTGCTTGGTCATGCTGATGACGAAGATGGAGAGGACCACTACCGCGCCGACGTAGAGCAGGATCTGCAGGCCGGCCAGGAAATAGGAGCCCAGCAGCGCGAACACGGCGGCCACGCCGAACAGCGAGAACGCCAGGTACAGCGCGCTGTGGAAGACGTTCTTCACGGTCACCGTCAGCACGGCGGCTATGAGTATGGAGGCTGCGAAGGTGTAAAAAAGGAACTGCTGCATCAGGAGGGCTCCTCCCCTTTGAACTTGGAGAGCCACCAGGAGAGCTTACTGCCCTTCAGTTCGTGGTTCTCCGCGGCCAGGTCGGCGTCCAGGCTTTCCCTGTCACGCGTCCCCGTCTCGTACTCGTCGGACATGATGATGGCGGCGAAAGGGCAGGCCTCCACGCAGAGGTTGCAGTACATGCAGTTCCCGGACCTGTAGAGGTATTTCGCCGCGCGCGGTTTCGGCTTGCCGTCCTCGCCGACGGCCTTCGTTATCTCTAGCGAGCCGTTGGGGCAGGCCTTCGCGCAGAGCAGGCAGGCGGTGCAGCGGTTGGCCCCCGTGGCCGGGTCGACGGGCATGACCAGCCGGCCGCGCGCGCGCAGCGGCAGCGCCGGCTTCTCCTCCGGGTACTGGAGGGTTATCGGCTTCCTGAAGCAGTGCTTCAGCGTCACGCCGAGCCCGGCGCAGAGGCTTTTTATGCCGTCGTAGATCTCAGAGAGGTATCCGGTCATCTTAAAGCAGCTTCATCGCCGCCGCCGAAAGCAGCAGGTTGGCCAGCGCTATCGGCAGCAGATATTTCCACGAGAACTGCATCAGCTGGTCCACGCGGATGCGCGGGAACGTCCAGCGCGCCCAGCAGAGCAGCGTTATCACGAAATAGGTCTTCAAAAGGAACCAGACCACGGGCGGCAGGAACGGGCCTTCCCAGCCGCCCAGGAACAGGCTGACCGCTATAGCCGAGGTCAGGAACAGGTTGGTGTATTCGGCCAGGAAGAAGAGCGAGAACTTCATCGCCGAGTACTCGGTGTTGAAGCCGGCCACCAGCTCGGACTCCGCCTCCGGCAGGTCGAACGGGGCGCGGTTGACCTCGGCGTTGCCGGCTATCAGGAAGATGACGAACGCGACCGGCTGCATGAACGCGAACCAGCCGTAGCCGGCCTGCGCGTCCACGATAGCCCCCATGCGCATCGAGCCGGTCAGCATGACGACCGGCAGGATCGCCAGCATCATGGGGACCTCGTAACTCACCATCTGCGCCGCCGAGCGCAGGCCGCCGATCAGCGAGTACTTGTTGTTGGAGCCCCAGCCCGCCGACAGGATGCCGATGACGGACAGGCCGCTGATGGCCAGGATGTAGAGGATGCCGATGTTCAGGTCTCCGGCTATCAGCCCGTCGCCGAACGGGATGACCAGGAACACGGCGAAGGCCGGGATGAAGACCAGCAGCGGCGCCAGCCAGAAGGCCAGCGGGTCTATGCCGCGCGGGTTTAGGTCCTCCTTGGAAAGCAGCTTCAGCGTGTCGGCCAGCGTCTGCAGCAGGCCGAACGGGCCCACGCGGTTTGGGCCTTTCCTGAGCTGCATCAGCGCGGCTATCTTGCGGTCGAACCAGATGATGAAGAGCGCGTTGACCGTGATGAAGCCCGAGACCGCGGCCGCTATGGCCAGCTGGAAGAGCAGGTCCAGGACGGAGGACGGCAGGCCGCGCGCGGCCCACAGGGCGTGCGCCTTCGCGGCGAACGCCGCCAGCGGCGCGGCTGGGGCGTAAAGCAGTTCCTTCAGCGGGAGCGTCACCTGTCTATCTCCGGTATCACGAGGTCCAGGCTGCCCATGATCGCAATGATATCGGCGATGTTGCAGCCGACGGCTATCTCCCTGAGCACGCTGAGGTTGGAAAACGACGGGCTCCTGAACTTTACGCGGTACGGCCTCTCCGTGCCGTCGCTGACCACCCAGGCGCCGAACTCGCCGCGCGGCGACTCCACGCGGGCGTAGGCCTCGCCTGGGGCGGGCTTCAGGACGCGCGGCACCTTGGCCGAGACTTCGCCGGCGGGCAGCGCCGCGGCGGCCTGGCGCAGTATCTTCGCGGATTCGCGCATCTCGTCCATGCGCACCTTCAGGCGGGACCAGGTGTCGCGCCCCTCGGAAACTGGGACGCGGAAATCGAACTTGCCGTAGACCGAGTAGGGCGCGGTCCTGCGCAGGTCCCAGGCGGGGCCGGAGCCGCGCAGCGAGGGGCCGGTCACGCCGTAGTTCACGGCGAGTTCCGGGTCGAGCACGCCCACGCCCCTGGTCCTGGCCGTCAGTATGACGTTGTCTATCAGCAGCGCCTCGTACTCGTCCACCTTCTTCTCGAACGACGAGAGGAAGCGGGAGAGCCCCGGCAGGAAATCCTTCGGCAGGTCGTTCCTGAAGCCGCCTATGCGCAGCGCGTTGTGCGTCAGGCGGCCGCCGGTGGCCGCCTCCACCAGCGCGATGATCTCCTCGCGCTCGCGGAAGGCGTAGAAGATGGGCGTCAGCGCGCCCACGTCCATGCCGAAGGCGGAGTACCACAGCAGGTGGCTCATGACGCGGTTGAGTTCGGCCAGGATCACTCGGATGTATTCGGCCCGCTCCGGCACCTGTATGCCGCAGAGCTTTTCCACGGCCAGCACGTAGGCCCATTCCAGGTTCACGGCGCCCAGGTAGTCCAGCCGGTCCAGGTAGGGCACTATCGCCGGGTAGGTCCTGTTCTCGCAGAGCTTCTCCACGCCGGAGTGGATGTAGCCCACGTCCGGGAACACGTCCTTGACCAGTTCCCCCTCAAGCTTGAGCACGACCCGCAGCACGCCGTGGGTCGACGGGTGCTGGGGGCCCATGTTCAGGATGTATTCCTTGTTGGAGAGCTTTTCCAGCTCAAAGGGGGCTTGTACGGGCATCGGCCGGCTCAGACCGCGGGCAGCGGCGTCATCTCCTCGTGCTTGAAATCCTTGCGCAGCGGCGCTTCCACGCCGTCTGGCAGCAGCAGCTTCCCGGGGCAGGGGTGGCCGGAGAACTCCACGCCGAACATCTCCGCCGTCTCGCGCTCGTGCCATTCGGCCGTCCTGAAGATGCCGCTGACGGAGGGCGCGGAAGGGTTGGCGCGGTCCAGGCGCGTCCTAACGGAAGCGTCGGTCCTGGAGACGTAGGAGAAGAGGCGGTAGACCAGCTCTATCAGGTTCTCCGACGGAAGGTCCTTCGCCGTGACGAAGCTGAGGTGGCCGAAGCCGGACTTCTTGAGGGCGGCCAGGATGCCGGGGACCTCTTTGGCGGGCGCGAGGACGTCCAGCACCGAATCCGGCCCCACGGACCCGGAGGCGCCGGGCACCCTGTTCATGTCGCCGAGTATCTCTGAAGTGTTCACGCTGCCTCCGCGGTGAATTTGGATTGTTTTATCTTTTTCTGCAGTTTCAGCATGCCGTCCAGCAGGGCCTCGGGCCTCGGCGGACAGCCGGGGACGTAGATGTCCACGGGAACTATCTTGTCCGCGCCCTTGACCACCGAATAGGTGTCGTAGGCGAACGGACCTCCGGAGATGGCGCAGGAGCCCATGGCTATCACGTACTTGGGTTCCGCCATCTGCGCGTAGAGGCGCCTGACGAGCGGGACCATCTTCGTCGTGACCGTGCCGGCTACTATCATCAGGTCCGCGCGGCGCGGGGAGGCCGCCGGCACCTCGAAGCCGAAGCGCGCCCAGTCGTAGCGGGCCGCGCCCGCGGCCATCATTTCCATCGCGCAGCAGCGCAGGCCGAAGGTCAGGGTCCACAATGCGTTGGCGCGGCCGGCGTTGATAGCCCACTCGGCCGCGGCCAGAACCACCGGCGCTCCCGGGACTTTCCTGACCAGCCTTTCGTCCAGGCCGTCCGTCAGTCCCATTTCAGTTCCCCCTTCTTCCAGGCGTAAGCCAGGCCCAGCAGCAGTATGGCTATAAAAATTAGCACCTCTATGAACGGTGCGAGCCCCTCGAGGGACCCGTAGACCACCGCCCACGGCAGCAGGAAAGCGGCCTCTACGGCGAAGACCACGTACATGACGGCGAAGACGTAGAAGCGCAGACTGTAGCGCACGCGGGCCTCGCCTATCGGGTCCAGGCCGCACTCGTAAGTGGTCAGTCTCTCGGCGCTCTTGCCGCGCGGCATGAGCAGATAATTGGACGCCACTCCGCCTATCACGAAGATGTGGGCGAAGGCGAGGAAGACCAGCAGTGTTCCGTATTCCATGTATGACAAGGCTCAAAAACCGCGGCGCGCCGGCCCCGCCCGCCCGGGCGTTCCTGACCGGGAAGCGCCGGGAGCGGATAAATATTTTCTCAAAATTGGAGGGTTTTTGTCAATATTAGGGCCGGTTCCCGGGCTGCGGTGCGGTCTTTGCGCGCGAAGCGGGTCATATTCCGCGGCGGGCGCGGCCCGCCAGGGCATAAAGAAGTAGAATTACGGAGGAGCTGAAGCGGGAAACAGGAATGGACGAAAAGGGACTGCTGCGTCGCATAGCCGCCGGGGAGAAGGAGTTCTTCGGCGAACTGGTGCTGCGCCACCAGGACTTCATCTTCAACGCCGTGCGGAACTTCGTCAGGCTGGAGGAGGAGGCGCGCGACATTACGCAGGACGTCTTCCTGAAGGCTTACGAGAACATGGACAAGTTCCGCGGCGAGTCCAAGTTCTCTTCCTGGCTCTACCGCATAGCCTACAACCTGAGCGTCAACTGGTCGGAGAGGCGGCGCGGGCGCGAGACGCAGCTGGACGATTCCTTCGCCGACACCGTTCCGGACGACGCCGGGTCCGCGGACGAGCAGTTCGACCGGGCGTTGGTTCTCTCGCGGATAAAGGAGGTGATAGCGGAGCTGCCGGGCAAGTACAGCGTGGTGCTCAAGCTCTATTACTTCGAGGACCGCTCCTACCAGGAGATAGCGGACACGCTGGGGATACCGCTGAACACCGTGAAGATACAGCTGCTGCGCGCCAGGGGACTGGTGAGGAAAAAACTGGATTTCTGAGAACGGGTGAAACATTTTCCCGGTCCGCGTGTCATATGGAGTGACGGGCCCTGGAAGGGCCCGGGAGAACAAGGGAGAAAATATGATCAAAGGTCTGATAAAACTTTCGCTTCTGACGGCCCTCGTGGTCGGCTTGATCCTGCTGATGCAGCGCGTGGGGCCGCTCAGCCCGGATACCCGCGTGATGCTCAAATACCTGGGTCTGGGTTCGCTGGGCCTGGCCGCGCTGGGCATGATCTCGCTGACCGCGATAGCCCTGACCGCGATAGTGATGGGGCTCTCCTTCGCCAAGGGCGTGGGCGGCTGGTCGGCCAGGCGCAAGGAGCGTTCCGGGCGCGGCGGGGCTTTCGTGGCGGATATCGTGGGCGGGGCGATCCGCGGCGCCGCCGGCGCGGCGGGAGAGGCCTATTCGCCTTCCTCCCCGCGCAAGGTGGAGCTCTCGCTCGAGAACTACGCCTTCCCCGGCTTCAGGATAAAGACGATGAGCGGCGACCTGATCCTGACCGGGCACGAGGAGCCCGGCGCGAAGGCGACGGTGGAGATACTGGAGAAGGAGGAGGGCGACGCCGAGGCCTGTTTCGAGGACGGCGAGATAAAGCTGAGGACGAAGAGCGGCAGGAAGGCGCTGATAGGCGACGCCACGGTGCTGCTGCCGGCCAGGCTGGCGAGCCTCTCCGCCGAGAGCGTGAACGGCGACATAGCGATAAGCGGCTTCCTCACCGAGGCCCCGTCCTTCTTCAAGGGCGTGAACGGGGACATCTCGGTCACCGCGCTCAAGAACGGCAGCGAGGTCGGGGTGAAGACCGTCAGCGGAGACGTGGAGGTGAGGGACTCGCAGTTCGCCTCGCTGCTGGCCCAGAGCATCAGCGGCGACGTGACCGTGGAGGGTTCCTCCGCCGAGAACGCCGTGATAAAGACCGTCAGCGGCGACATAGACTGCTCCGGCAGCAGCATAAGGAATCCCACGATAAAGACCGTAAGCGGCGCCGTCAGCCGGTAGCGGTCCGGGGAGTTATTTCTTCGCGGCGGTGAGGGCGGCCAGGAACAGGTAGTCTGAAAGGCGGTTCAGGTAGACGGCTGCGTTCTTTTCCTTCAGTTCCCAGGCCAGGATCTCGCAGGTCCTGGTCCGCGAGCGGGCCAGGTGGGCCAGGGCTTCCGTCTCGTTCGCCCCGGGCAGGACGAACTTTTTCGGGGGTTTTACCGCTTCGGAAAGTTCCTCTATCAGCCGCTCCAGGGCCTTCGTCTCCGCGGAGAGGCAGGCCCCGGAGCCGGCTATCGCTCCTGAGGCCTTCACCAGACCGGCCTGCGCCGAGGCGAGCCCGGCGCGCAGCCGCCTGGCCCGCAGACCGGTCCTCAGCAGGCCGATCATGGCCGACAGTTCGTCCAGCAGTGCGTTGAGCTTGACGCGGCGGTGCGTCTTCGGGACGCGGCGCCCGCCCAGCAGGTCGGTAAAGCCGAGGTCGCCGGTTCCGATGGACGGTTTGAAATGCGCCGGCATCAGGGTTTGAACTTCTTTATCTTTTCCAGCACGAAATCGGCCAGCCTGCGCGGCATCCCGGCGGCGGCCTCCTCGAACCTCCTCGCGGTGGGGGCCGGGTCGAAGAGTCCGTCTGCCACCAGCACGGGTGAAGCCTTGTGGGTCCCGGAGTTCTCTCCGTCGTCCACCCCGGAGTGGCGGTAGCCGTTCTTCTTCGTCCAGGTGAGGGCGCGCTGGTAGTATTGCAGATCGTAGCAGAGCTGGAAGCCCCAGACCGAGTCGTCAGGCTCCAGCCAGATTATCAGGTCGAAGTAGTCGTCCGTGAACCAGCGCCGCTTCGGTTCGCCGGCTATCTGCCTGACGTTTTCTGCTTCGCGAAGCATAATCCAGATTCTACCACTTTCAAGCCAGGCGCGGCTGCCGCCCCTTGAACGGGGCTTGAAGCCGGCGTGCTATAATTTAGACTGGTTCCCTAAGGAGACTATCATGAAAGACAAGGTTGAAAAAGCTATCTCCAAGATCAGGCCCATGCTGGCGGCCGACGGGGGCTCCGTGGAACTGGTCAAGGTCGACGAGGCAAAGGGCATAGTCACCGTGCGCCTGACCGGCGCCTGCGGCAGCTGCCCGTACTCCACGATGACGCTGAAGAACGTCGTGGAGCGCATGATACGCGAAGAGGTCCCCGAAGTAAAGGAAGTGGCGGTAGGCTGACCTTCCGCGGGGGAGCGGCGCTATGGCGCTGATAAACCTCCACAACCATTCCAGCTACTCCGACGGTACGCTGGACCCCGGCGCGCTGGCGCGAGAGGCGGCCCGCGCCGGGCTCGCCTACTTTTCCCTGACGGACCACGACGCCACCGGCGGCTGGGCCGAGATGGGCCCCGCCCTGAAGCGCGAAGGGATCGCCTACTGCTACGGCGTGGAGATCAGCACCAGCCTGCACGAGAACCTGCATATACTGGGCTACGGCATCGATCCGGAAGACCCCGTCCTGGCCGCCAGGCTGGCGGAGTTCCGCGGCCGCCGCGCCGCCCGCATAAAGAAGATACTGGACCTGCTGCGCGGTCTGGGCATCGGTATAGCTTTCGAAGAGCTTCCGGTGCCGGAGGGGAGGACCGTCGGCCGCCCGCATATAGCCGACCTGCTGCGCAGGCGCGGCCTGGTCAACAGCCGCTCGCAGGCCTTCAGGCGCTATCTGGCCCCCGGAGCGCCGGCCTACGTGGAGCCCAACGGCCCCTCGGTGGAGGAGGCCATCCGCGCTGTCAGGGAGGCCGGTGGCAGGGCCGTGCTGGCCCACCCGGGCGTGGTGGCGAAGGTGCTGGACCTGCCCGCCTGGAAGGAGGCCGGGCTGGGGGGCATAGAGGCCTTCTACCCGGCCCATACCGGGGCGGCCACGCGCGAGTTCCTCTCGCTGGCCGCGCGCCACGGCCTGTTCGTCACCGCGGGGATAGACTACCACGGCCCCGGCTCTGAGCGCGACAAGATGACAGGCTTCGAGTACTCCGACGAATATTTTTCCGAGGTGAAGAAGGCCTTCGTATGAGGATAATAGCCCACCGCGGCGCCTCCGGCTACGCCCCGGAGAACACGCTTAAAGCTTTCAGTCTTGCAGTCGGGATGGGGGCCTCGGATTTCGAGTTCGACGTGCACCGCACTAAGGACGGCGTGCTGGTGGTCCACCACGACTACGACCTGAAGCGCACGGCCGGCAGCGAGGCCAGGATAGCCGATCTCGCTTACTCCGAACTGCGGAAGTTAAACGTCGCGGCCCATTTCGCGCCAGATCCGTCCTTCCAGGCCGCGCCCTCCCTGGAGGCGGTCCTGGACGAGATAGGCCCGGCTGCGGGGCTGCTGAACCTGGAGGTAAAGAACGACGGCAACGTCTACCCGGGCATAGAGGAGCAGCTGCTGGCCTTCCTCGAAGAGCGCGCCGGTCTGAGGCAAAAGTCGCTGATCTCCAGCTTCGACCACGGCACGCTGAGGCGCTTCAGGGCCCTTTCCCCGGACCTGCGGCTGGGCTATCTGGGCCACGGCCTCAGCACCGTGCTGCTGGCGCCGGCGCTGGGCTGGGCCAGGGCCGTCAAGGCCGTCAATTTCCACATGGCGCTGCGTATAGCGTTCAGGGCCAACGTGGCCCTGATCCGGAAGGCGGGCTTCAACGTCTTCGTCTATACGGTCAACGGGAGGGAGGACGCGCTGCGCATGCGCGAGTTCGGGGTGGACGGCATCTTCACCAATTACCCGGATATAATGGAAAAATGACCATGGAAAAGACGCTTTCCGAAGAGATCGCCAGGCTTATGTCGCTCGGGCTGCACCGCCGCTGCGCCGAAGGCGCGCTGAACTCCGTAGCCGCGCTGACGCTGGAGATAAACCGGCTCAAGAAGGAGCGCAACGCCGTGATCTGCGCCCACGTCTACCAGACCCCGGACATCATTCTCGGTGTCGGGGACTTCGTGGGCGACTCCTACAAACTTGCCGACGACTGCCGGAAGACGGACGCGGACGAGATAATCTTCTGCGGCGTGCACTTCATGGCGGAGACCGCAAAGATCCTGAACCCCTCCAAGAAGGTCTATGTCCCCTCGGAGAGGGCGGGCTGCTCGCTCTCCGAGTCCATCACGGGCGAGGACGTGCGCGGGCTGAAGGCGCAGCACCCGGGGGTGCCCGTCGTCACCTACATCAATACCTCCGCCGAGGTGAAGGCCGAATCCGACTGCATCGTCACCAGCGCCAACGCGGAGAAGATACTGAAGAAGATCTACGCGGAGCACGAGAAGGTCATCTTCATCCCCGACCAGTTCATGGGCAGGAACCTGGCCAAGGCGCTGGGCAGGACGCCTGGCAAGGACATCGTCCTCTGGAACGGGACCTGCATAGTGCACGAGCGCTTCAGCCCGGAACTGATAAGGATGTACCGCGGGAAATACCCGGGCCTGGCGGTGCTGGCTCACGCGGAATGCCCGGAAGAGCTGATAGCGGCGGTGGACTTCATGGGCGGCACCGGGGACATGATGCGCTACGTCGAGAGCACCAACGCCTCCGCCTACCTGCTGGTGACCGAGTGCGGTTTCGGCGAGCTGGCCAAGCTGCGCTTCCCGGAGAAGAACTTTATAGCGATGTGCCGGCTCTGCCCGTACATGAAGTCGATCACGCTGAACAGCGTCCTCTCGCTGCTCAAGGACCCTTCCCCCAAAGAGGTCGCGGTCCCGGCGGACATAGCCGCCCGCGCGAAGAAGGCCATAGACAGGATGTTCGAGCTGGCTCAATAACCGGCCTCCGGGCCCTTGCCGTCTCCAGCGGCCGGGGCTATAATATCCCCGTGGGTATCAACGCCGCCAGAACGCTGCTGGCCCTGCTGCTGGCCGCAGCGCCGGCCCTAGCCGCCGGGGGGAACGCCTCCCCGCTGGAGCAGTTGCGCGCCGTCTCCGGCCCTTCGCGGCCGTCCCCGGACGATTCCGCCTGCCGCCTGGGCCAGACCCCGCCCTGCGCGGGGGAGGCCGCCGAGGCCGCGCTGGCCCATGACGAGTGGCTGAAGGCGGACAAGCTCTACGCCCCGGGGACCTTCACGCCGCCGTCGCAGAAGCGCATAGACTCGGCCCCCAGCTACGACGTGATGTTCCAGTGCTTCCACTGGTTCGCGGACAATTACTGGCTGCACGAGGACGGCGGCTGGTGGGGCGTGATAGCCGCGCACGCCGACGACCTGAAGAAGGCCGGCGTCACGATGGTCTGGTTCCCCCCCGCCGGCATAGGGAGCTATTACCAGCGTTCGTATTACAACCTGCATTCGCAGTGGGGCACGCGAGGGGGGCTGGAGAAGGCGATAGCCGCCATGCACAGGGACGGCATAAAAGTGCTGGCGGACGCGGTGCTCAACCACAGGAGCGGCCGCGACGGCTGGGCGGACTTCTACAGCCCCGACTGGCCGACCACCGTGGTGGTGCAGAACGATTCCTGGCCGGGAATTCCAGGGGAACCCGACAACGGCAAAAGCCCGAACTACTCGGAGGGGATGCTCGACCCCGGCTCGCGCAATCTCGACCACAGGAACCCGCAGGTGATGCGCGACCAGATAGTCTTCCTGCGCTGGCTGCGCTATACGCTGGGCTACGACGGCTGGCGCTACGATTTCGTCAACGGCTACGCGCCGGCTCACGTGGGGGAGTTCAACGAGGCCACGCAGCCGGTGTTCAGCGTCGGCGAGTACTGGCAGCGCGACCGGCAGACGATAGTGAACTGGATGGACGGGACGGACGGCTCTGCCGGCAAGGCGGACGCGTCCTCCGCCTTCGACTACCCGACGCACTTCAATTTGCAGGACGCGATAGCCTCCGACGACTACGCGGGTCTGGACGACAACGGCAAGCCGTCGGGCATCATCGGCTGGTGGCCGATGAAGGCGGTCACGTTCGTGGAGAACCACGACACCGCCCCGCGCGACCCGAACTTCGTCTTTACCGAAGACTACAAGGACCAGCGGATGACGGCCTACGCCTACATCATGACACACCCGGGCATCCCGTGCGTGTTCTGGCCGCATTTCTTCGACTGGGGGCAAAGCTACCAGGACCAGATCGTAAAACTGATCTCCATCCGCAAGGCGGCCGGCATTAATTCCGTGAGCCCGGTGAGCGTGGTGGCCGCCGGTAAAGGGCTTTACGCGGCGCTGACTACTGGCGACAGGCAGGAGGTGGCGGTGAAGCTTGGCTCCTCCTGGGCCTGGAACCCGCCGGGCGCCGGCTGGTCCATGGCGGCCAGCGGCCCCAACTACGCCGTCTGGACCCGCCCGAAGTAGCACCCCTGTTACTAAAACAATGAGCCCCGCGCCTACGGGGCTTTTTTACTTCCGTTCCCAGCTTCGGGTTGTCGTTCCGCAGGATGCGAAGTCGGCGGCTGTCCTGGGGTTCTTGTTTGCGGGCTGGTCGCGCGTCAGGCGGCGGGTGCGGGGGACTTCAGGAGGGCGTCTATGACGCGGTTGAGCGAAGGGCTGGGGCGCATGGCGGCGCCGGTCTTCGCCGGGTCCGGGTGATAGTAGCCGCCGGTGTCCACCGGCCTGCCCTGCGCGGCTATCAGCTCCGCGTTTATCTTACCCTCGTCCGCCTGCAGGCCGGCCGCGACGGCCGCGAACCTCTCCTTCAGCGCCGCGTCCTTGGCCTGGGCCGCCAGCGCCTGCGCCCAGTAAAGGGCCAGGTAGAAGTGGCTGCCGCGGTTGTCTATCTGGCCGACCTTGCGGGCCGGGGACTTGTCGTTGTCGAGGAACTTGGCGATGGCCTGGTCCAGCGTCTCCGCCAGCACCAGCGCCTTCTTGTTGCCGAAGGCGTTGCCCAGGTGCTCCAGCGACGCGCCCAGCGCGGAGAACTCGCCGAGCGAGTCCCAGCGCAGGTAGCCTTCCGCCTGGAACTGCTGCGCGTGCTTGGGGGCCGAGCCGCCCGCGCCGGTCTCGAAGAGACCGCCGCCGGCCAGCAGCGGGACCACGGACAGCATCTTGGCGCTGGTGCCCACCTCGAGTATCGGGTAGAGGTCGGTCAGGTAGTCGCGCAGCACGTTGCCGGTGGCCGAGATGGTGTCCAGCCCCTTGCGGATGCGCCCGTTGGAGTACTGCAGCGCCTCCACGGGCGGGAGGATCTTTATCGTCAGGCCGGAAATGTCGTGCTCCTTGAGGTACTTCTCCACCTTGTCTATGACCTGCGCGTCGTGGGCGCGGGCTTTGTCCAGCCAGAACACCACGTGCGCGCCGGTGGCGCGGCCGCGCTTCACCGCGAGCTTCACCCAGTCCCGCACGGGGATGTCCTTCACGCGGCTCATGCGCCAGATGTCGCCTTTCTCCACCTTGTGCTCGAGCAGCGTTCCGCCGGGGCCGGCGACGCGGACCGTGCCGTCGGCCGGGATCTCGAAAGTGGTCGGGTGGGAGCCGTATTCCTCGGCCTTCTGCGCCATCAGGCCGACGTTGGGCACGCTGCCCATCGTGGCGGGGTCGAAGGCGCCGTGCTCGCGGCAGTCTTCCAGCATGGCCTTGTAAACGCCGGCGTAGCAGCGGTCCGGGATCAGCGCCTTGGTCTCCTGCAGTTTGCCCTGCGCGTTCCACATCCTGCCGCCTTCGCGCACGACGACCGGCATGGAAGCGTCTATGATGACGTCGCTCGAGACATGCAGGTTGGTGATGCCCTTGTCGGAGTTCACCATCGCGAGCGCCGGGCGGGAGGCGTACTGGGCCTTGATGTCGGCTTCTATCTCCGCCTTTTTCTCGGCCGGCAGGGACTCGAGCTTCTTGTACAGGTCGCCCAGGCCCATATTGGGGTTGACCCCGAGGGCCCGGAAGGTCTCGGCGTGCTTTTTGAAGACGTCGGAGAAGAAGACGGAGACCGCGTGGCCGAACAGGATGGGGTCGGAGACCTTCATCATCGTGGCCTTCACGTGCAGCGACAGCAGCAGGCCCTGCTCCTTCGCCTCTTCTATCTGGTCGGCGTAGAACTTGCGCAGGGCCTTCACGTTCATGAACGTGCCGTCCACGATCTCGCCGGCCTTGCCCTTGACGCTCTTCAGCAGCGTCGTTTTGCCGTCGGCGCCGACCAGCTCTATCTTGAGCTCTCCGTCTTTGTCGAGGCAGACGGACTTCTCGTTGCCGTAGAAGTCCCCCGCCGTCATGTGGGCCACGTGGGCCTTGTTGTCCTTGCTCCACGGAGACATCTTGTGTGGGTGCTTTTTGGCGTAGTTCTTGACGGCCATCGGCGCGCGGCGGTCGGAGTTGCCCTCGCGCAGCACCGGGTTCACGGCGGAGCCCAGCACCTTGGCGTAGCGCTCCTTTATCTCCTTCTCGGGGTCCGTGGCCGGGTTCTCCGGGTAGTCCGGCACCTTGTAGCCCTGGGCCTGCAGCTCCTTGATGGCGGCCTTGAGCTGCGGCACGGACGCGCTGATGTTGGGCAGCTTGATGATATTGGCTTCCGGCTTGAGGGTCAGCTCGCCCAGCAGCGAAAGGTTGTCCGGGATGCGCTGCTCCGGGGTGAGGTTCTCCGGGAAGTTGGCCAGGATGCGGCCGGCCAGCGAGATGTCGCTGGTCTCGAGCTCCACGCCCGTGCCCTTGGTGAAGGCGCTGACTATGGGCAGCAGCGAGTACGTGGCCAGGGCCGGGGCTTCGTCGGTCAGGGTCCAGTAGATCTTCTGTCCGTTCATGTTGTCTCCTTAAGTCTTTTTCCTAAGGCTCAGAGGTCCGTCATGTAGGCTATCTCGTCGTACGGGGTGCGGTACATGGGCTGCTTCAGGCGCTTCTGGTCGAAGATATGCCCGAAGAGGCCGATGCTGCGGCCCACCACGAACAGCGCGTTGAGGCAGCCCATCTTAACGATGTCGTCTATCTCCTGCGCCGTGAACGAGCCGGTGCTCGACAGCATGTCCACGAAGGAGATGCCGATGCAGCCGTCCACGTTGAGTATCAGATTGCCCTTCTTGGCGGTGGTCAGCTTCTCCACCTCCAGCGCGTAGTCCAGCAGCGTCGTCTTCTTGAAGTTCTTCCTGCAGAAGCCTTTAAGCTGCGTGACGCGCATGTCGGGGTTGGTCACGCTCTTCACCCTGTGGCCGATGCCGGGGACCGGGATGCCCTTCTTCTTCATGTCCTTAATGAACTGCTCGGGCGTCAGCCCGGCGTCATAGGCGCGCTTGAACTCCTGCGCCGCGCCGTCTATGGCTCCGCCGAAGCGCGGCCCTATGGTCAGCAGGCCCGAGACCAGGCTGGAGATGATGTCCTTGCCGGCGCGGGCGGTCACAATCGCGTTGTGCGCGCCGCTCACGGCCGGGCCGTGGTCCGCCGTCAGCATCAGCGCGGTCTCGAGGAACTTCCTGCCGTATTCGGGCAGCTCGCGCTTGAACCACAGCAGGCCTATCACGCCGCCGATGCCCATGTTGCTGGAAAGCACCTTGGAGATCGGGATGTTCAGGTACTCGAGCTCTTCCTTCTTCTCGTTGGAGATGGTGTTGATGAAGGTGGTGGCCTTGCGGATCTTGCCTTCTTTCAGCGCCTGGGCGAAGTCCATCGGCAGGGCGGGGGCCTCCACCTCGGCGGCGGGCTTTATGACGCCCTTCTTCACCAGCTTGTTGTAGGTCTCGTTGACCAGCACGCCGTAGTCGTTGAAGGAGTCCGGCACCAGCGCGCCGGCCTCTTTCAGGGCCTGGTTCTTGGCCTGCGCGGTCTCCAGCGCGGAGCCGGCCTTGGCGCCCGCGTGGCCGAACTGCACGCCCGCGGGGAACATGGTGGAGCAGGTGCCGGTCACCCAGATGACGAGAGGCTTAGTTATCTTACCCGCCTTCAGGGCCTCGACGATGCGCAGCTCCTCGGTGCCGCCTATCTCGCCCAGCGCCACTATCATCTTTACGGCCGGGATGGCCTCGTAGCGCAGGATATGGTCGAGCAGCGTCGAGCCGGGGTAGGCGTCGCCGCCTATCGCTATGCCCTCGTAAAGGCCGTCCGTGTTGCGGGCGATGATGTTGTAGCACTCGTTGGACAGGCCGCCGGACTTGGAGACGAAACCCACGGAGCCGGGCCTGTGCAGCTTCGACTCCACGATATTGTCGTAGGTGCCGGCGGTATTGGCTATCTTGAAGCAGCCGGCCTTGATGCCGCCGACGGTGGCGGGGCCGATGACCATCTTGTCGAGCTTCCTCGCGGTGGCGGCGAGCTGGCGCGCGCGGCGTTCCGGCACGCCTTCGGCGATGACGGCCACGGTGCGGATGTTCGGGTGGTTCAGCGCTTCCATCGAGCTGTCGAAAGCGGAGCGGAACGAGGCGAAGTTCACTACCACGTCGGCCTTGGGGTGCTTGGCGGCGGCCGTGGCGAAGTCGCCGTACATCGGCAGCAGCACCTCGCCCTTGCCGAAGAAGACCTTGTGGTAGCCTTCGCTGCCGGGGTTCACTATCGCGGCCACCGACGGGACCTTGCGCCCGCAGGCGTAGTCGAAATCCAGCATGCGCTGGATCGCGTTGACGTGGTAGCCGTAGACTATCGCGGTGGTATCCTTGGTGAAAAGCTCGGGTTTCATTATTTCCTCCCTCCCGCCTTGGCCGGCTGTTTTTTGGCCGGGGCCGGTTTGAGCGCCATGGAGACCACGGCGGTCATATGCGTCTCGGGGCCGTAGACCTCTATCGGCACGCCCAGCGTCTCGCCGAGCCTGCGCATGTTGGAGAGGCCCTCCTTGTAGTTGGGGCCGCCGCGCCGCACGTAGATCTTCACTTTGTTGTCCACGAGCTGCTTCTTGTACTCGGTCAGGGCCTTGATGATGCCCTTGAAGGTCTTGGCCACGTCGGTGAAGTTGGCTATGCCGCCGCCGATGATGAGCACCTTGCCGCGGGCGTCCTTCTTGCGGGTCATCAGGTCGAGGACGGTCTTCGCGTACTGGTAGGTGTCCTCCTCGGAGGGGTCGCCGGAGTACTCGCCGTAGTTGGCCAGCTCCCTGGAGAAGCCGAGGTCGCAGACGGTGTCCGCGTAGATCACGGAGGCGCCGCCGCCGGCCACCATGTTCCAGACGCGGCCCTCGGGGTTGAGGATCGTGAGCTTGAGGCTGGCACCCGTCTTCTCGTCTATGGAGCGGATGAACATCTCCTCCTTCGTGTGCTTCTGGCCGAAGGAGGACGGGAACTCGAGGTCGCCCCAGACCTTCGTGCACTCGAAGGCCGCGGTGTCGTCCACGCGGGCCACGAGGTCCAGCGGCACGATGTCGTCGCCGTTGAAGGTGAACGGGTTGATCTCCAGGTAGGTGAAGTGCCCTTCCGCGTATACCTTGTAGAGGGCGCGGACGAACTCCTCTATCTGCGCCTTGCGCTTGCCGAAGTCCGGCAGGTTCAGTTCCACCTCGTCTATCGAGGCCAGTATCGGGACATTGGTCTCCTTGACCTTGTCCCAGTTCTCCTCGACGTGGATGCCGCCTTTCCCGGAGAGGTATATCGTGTCGAAGTCGCGGAAGGCCTTTATGGCCACGTAGCATTCCTCGGCGTCCTCGGAGTGGGGCGTGAACGGCTCGATCAGGAAGGTGTGCAGCTCGCCGGCGGTCTTGCCCACGGTCACGGTCTTGCCCATGCGCTCGCTTATCCACTTCCACGTGTCCTGCCAGTCCTTGTTGAGGCTGAGCAGGCCGTGCTTGCCGCGTTTGCCGAAGAGCTGGTCGGGTTTGGCCACCAGCTTTTCCTTGAGCAGCCACGGGTGGTCCTTCACGAGCTTCTTCGGGTCGGTGTCGCGGCGCACCAGCGCGAGCTTCGCGGCCCTTCCCCTGAAGGACGGCAGGCTCCTGGCCAGCCCGTCGAAAAGTATCTTCTTGCCTTCGTATTCCCTGATGCCTTTCTGTGCCATGTTATTTCCCCTTGTTGCCGGAGGTGGTGTGGTTCAGGAGGCCGCCCGCGGCCAGTATGGCCCGCTGGCGGTCGGAGCAGCCGCAGCCGCACTCTATCCTGTCTCCGGTGCGCTCATTCGTAACAAATATCGGCTTGCCGGCCAGGTAATCCTCCCGCCAGTTCCGGCAGGAGAGCCTGTCGCCCTTCTCTATCCTGTCGTAGTCAGCCGGGTCCTTGAAGGTCAGCGGGGCTATGCCGAAGTTGACCAGGTTGGCGGCGTGGATGCGCTCGAAAGACTTGGCGATCACGGCCTTCACGCCGAGGTACATCGGGCACATCGCCGCGTGCTCGCGGCTCGAGCCCTGCCCGTAAGACTCGCCGGCCACTATGATGTTGTGCGACTTGCTCCGCAGGCAGCGCTCGGGGAAGGTGCTGTCCACATGCTCGAAGACGAACTCCGCGTACTTCGGCACGTTGGAGCGGTACTTGAGGCGCGCGCCGGCCGGCATGATGTGGTCGGTGGTGATCTTGTCGCCGACCTTTATCATTACCTCGCCGCCCAGGGCCTCGGGCATCTTCCCGTTCCTCGGGGGTTCGCCGATGTTGGGGCCGCGGAAAACCTCGGTCTTCTTCAGCGCGGCGGTCGGCTTGACGAACATCGTGTCGTCCGCGAGGAACTCGGACGGTTCCTTAACTTCCGGGTAGTCCATGGCGGCCTTGCGTGGGTCGGTGAACTTTCCGTTCACGGCGGCGAGCGCGGCCACCTCGGGGCTCACCAGGTAGACCTGCGCGTCCTTCGTGCCGCTGCGGGCCTCGAAGTTGCGGTTGGAGGTGCGCAGGCTGACGCCGCCGCTCTTCGGGGAGAAGTGGTTGCCTATGCAGAAGCCGCAGGCGCTCTCCATGATGCGGGCGCCGGCGCCTATCATGTCGGCGAGGGCCCCGTTGCGGGCGAGCATCTGCAGTACCTGGCGCGAGCCGGGCGCTATGGCCAGCGTCAGGCCGGGGATGACGGTCCTGCCCTTAAGAATAGCGGCCACGGTCATCATGTCGCGGAACGAGGAGTTGGTGCAGGAGCCGATGCACACCTGGTCCACCGGCATGCCGGCCAGCTCGGAGACCTGCTTTATGTTGCCGGGGCTGTGCGGCGCCGCGGCCAGCGGTTCCAGCGAGGAGAGGTCTATATCTATGACGCGGTCGTACTCCGCGCCCTCGTCGGCCTTCAGCTCTATCCAGTCGGCCTCGCGGTCCTGCGCCTTCAGGAACTTCTTGGTGACGGAGTCTGAGGGGAAGATGGAGCAGGTCACGCCCATCTCCGCGCCCATGTTGGCGATAGTGGCGCGCTGGGGGACGGAGAGGGTCCTGACGCCGGGGCCGCCGTACTCCAGCATCACGCCGACGTTGCCTTTCGTGGTGAGTGTTTCCAGCATCTTCAGGACCACGTCCTTGGCGGTCACCCAGGGCTTCAGCTCGCCGGTGAGGTTCACCTGGTAGACCTTCGGGCAGACGGTGTAGAAGTTGCCGCCGCCCATCGCCACGGCCACGTCCAGGCCGCCGGCGCCGATGGCTATCTGGCCGATGCCGCCGCCCGTCGGGGTGTGGGAGTCGGAGCCGAGCAGCGTGGTCCCGGGCTTGCCGAAGCGCTCCAGGTGCACCTGGTGGCAGATGCCGTTGCCGGGCCTGGAGAAGACCACGCCGTAACGCGCGGCCACGGTGCGCAGGTAGCGGTGGTCGTCGGCGTTCTCGAAGCCGACCTGCACCGTGTTGTGGTCGACGTAGGAGACGGAGAGGTCGGTCTTTATCTCCTTGAGGCCCATCGCCTCGAACTGCAGGTAGGCCATCGTGCCGGTGGCGTCCTGCGTGAGGGTCTGGTCTATGCGGATGCCGATCTCGCTGCCTTTTACGAAGTCGCCTTCTTTGAGGTGGGCGGTAAGGATCTTTTCCACGATGTTCTGTCGCATGAGGGGCTCCTTGGGCGGCGCCGCGGCGGAACCGCGGGCCTCGCATATATATTCTGTCAAAAAAACCCGCGCCGGCATTTGACTAAAGGCAATGTCGGCCGGATCGGGGCCCTGCCGGATTTAATAGAATAGCGTGATGGCCTCTTCTTCCCTGAAGCCCGATATACGGGACTTCACCCGCCCCGAACTGGAGGCGCGGCTCGCCGCGCTGGGGGAGAAGCCGTCGCACGCCGCCGCCGTGTTCTCCCTGCTGTACCGGAAAGGGGCGGCTTCCTTCGGGGAGATGGGAGAACTGCCGCCCAGGGTGCCGGCGGCGCTGGCCGGCGCCTTCTTCCTGTCCCCGTTCAAGGCGCCGCTCAGAAGGCTCGTCTCCCGGGACGGCACGGCCCGGCTGCTTTTCGCCTTCGGCGGCGATCCGGCCGAGGCGGTGGTGCTGCCCGGCAAGGGGCGCCTCTCCGCCTGCCTCTCGTCGCAGTCCGGGTGCGCCTGCGGCTGCGCCTTCTGCGCCACAGGCCGCCTGGGGCTCGCGCGCAGCCTGGCGCCGTCGGAGATAACCGCCCAGTTCGCCGCCTGCCTGGCCGAGGCCGGCGGGCGGCTGGACAGCCTGGTCTTCATGGGCATGGGCGAGCCGTTCCTGAACTGGGAGAACGTGAAGAAGGCGATACTTATACTTTCCGACGGCCGCGGCCACCATTTTTCGCAGGGGAAGATGACGGTCTCCACAGTGGGCGTCATTCCCGTTATAGAGGAGCTGGCCTCGTCGCCGCTCAAGGTAAAGCTGGCGGTCTCCCTGGTCACGGCCGACCCGGATCTCAGGGCCCGCCTTGTGCCGATGGAGACCCGCTACCCGGCGGCGAAGGTCATGGAGGCGGTCCGGCGCTACTGCCGGGCCAGGGGCGCGCAGGTCTTCCTCGAATACATAGTCTTCGACGGGGTAAACGACTCCCCGGAGGACGCGCGGAAGCTGCTGGCGCTGATGAAAGGCGCGGACTGCCGCCTGAACCTGATCCCCTACAATCCGCCCGGAGGCGGGGCCGGGGTAACTCCGCGCGCCAAGCTGTTCCAGAAGACGATGATGGCGGCGGGGGTGCGCACCTACCTGAGGCTGGAGAAAGGCTCCGACATAGCCGCGGCCTGCGGCCAGCTGGCCGCCGCCGAGGCCTCCAGGCAGCCTGCCGGGGACTGACACGTTATCCTTTGACCGCCAGGCAGATCAGGCGGCTGTGCTTCTCCCGGGGCGGGGCGCCGCCGTAGCCGCTCCAGAATTTCAGCGGCTTAAGACCGGCCCGCGCGAGCGCTCCGGAAAGGCGTTTTCTGTCGTAGAGCCGGCAGAAGAAGGTCCGTGTCCGCGCCGGTCCCCCCTTCTTCGGCAGCCGTATCCAGGTGTCGTGCGCGCCGTCGGCGGTCAGCTCCGAGCCGGTCAGCAGGAAATGGTCGCCCATGTCTTCCCACCAGCGCGGCCGGAAGGACTTCCGCACGTACTCGGCGTTCACCAGCTCTATGAGGAAAAGGCCGCCCGGCTTCAGGGCCCTTGCGACGCCTTTCAGGGTCCTCAGGTCGTCGGAGAACTTCAGGAAATAGCCGAAACTGGTGAAGAGATTGACGGCGGCGTCGAACTCTCCGCTGAACTTCAGTTCGCGCATGTCCCCGCGCGCCAGCCGCAGCGCCACGCGCGCCTTCTTCGCCCGCGCGGCCGCTTCGCGCAGGTATTCGCCGGAGTAATCGTAGCCGGTCACGGCCAGGCCTTTTTTGGCGAACTCGACGGCGTGCCTGCCGGGCCCGCAGCAGAGGTCCAGCAGCGAGGCGCCTTTTTTTAGTTTCAGCCGCCGCATTATGAAAGCGGCCTCGGCGGCGGCCCTTCGCAAGGCCTCTCCGGAAGCGGGATTGTAGAAGGAATTCCTGAAGAAAGACTTGTGCCAGTCCGCCCGCGCCCTCATTCCCGGCGCGGCCCGGCCTTGACCAGGTTCCTGTAGACGCCGGGTTCTGAGCCGTCTATGACCACGGCGCCGGCCGTTTTCCTGAAGAAATCCACCGGGCCCGCCCAGCCGATGACCGCGTAGCCGTAGCCGGCGTCCCGCATGGCCTCCAGGGCGCGCAGCAGCAGCGCCGTGCCCAGGCCGGTCTTGTGCGCGCTTTTGTCCACTCCGATGGGCCCGAAAAAGCCCTTCAGGGTGGCGTCGTAGCAGGCGAAGCCCAGCAGCTTCTTGTCCTTGACCGCCACGAAGCAGGAGACCGGCTGGGAGGACATGGCCACGTCGCACTCCGAGGCCCAGGAGCGGGAGAACTCCTTCTCCGCCCATTCCACGACCGCGTGCTTTTCCGGGCCTATCGCGCGGCGTATCTCCACGCCCGCTGCCCGCAGCTTCTCCAGGTGCGGGGCCGAAGAGGGGAGCTCATAGAGCTTTACAAGCAGGTCGGACATCACTGGCCTCCGTTGGGCTGCTGCCCGGCCTGGCCGGCAGGGGGCTCCTGGTAGTCCAGCGGCTTGGCCGGCTCCAGCTTCGCCGCCGCGCCCGCGGGGGCGCGAGCTCCGCTTGCGGCCCCGCCCTTTTTCCCGTAGCGGCCTTTTTTCTGCTTCCTGGTCTTCCTGACTATGGGGTTCGCGTTGCGGTCGAGCTTGTAGACGGCGGCGCCGTCCACGTCGGAGAACTTGTACGCGGAGGCCTTCTTGCGGGCGGCCTTTCCGGCCGTCTTCTTCCGGGTCCACGGCTTCCCCCGGGTCTTTTTGTGGCTGGGCCGCTCCTTCTTCTTGGCGGACGGTTTCCTTTTGTGCGCGGAAGGACCTGTTATCGGGTTCCCGTTGCGGTCGAGCTTGTAGACGGCGGCGCCGTCCACGTCGGAGAACTTGTACGCGGAGGCGGGCCCGCCGGCCTTTTTCTTTTTTTTCCGGAAGGCCTTCTTGCCGGCTCTTTTCCAGGTCTTTTTAACGGCTTTCTTCGGGGCCGGTTTTTTCTCGGGCGCCGCTTTCTGGGGTTGGGGCTTACTGTCCTTGGTCCCGCCCGGCGCCCGCTGCGAGGCCGCCGCGCCGCCGGTTCCGTCGTCCGAAAGCGTTCCCATGGTCAGTACGGCCCCCGCCCGCGGGCATAGCGCGGCGGCCAGCGACAGGGTCAGCAGCAGGGGAAAGGCGTTCCTCATGTCAGTATTATACCGCCTTTTCCGGCCTTCGGGGCCAGTTCGGCGGCCCTGACCGTGGCCTCCAGCAGGCAGGCCAGCGTGACCGGGCCCACCCCGCCGGGCACGGGGGAAACGGCCGCCGCCGTCCCCTTCAGGTCCTCGAAGTCGGCGTCGCCGCACATCCTTCCGTTCTCGTCGAAATTGGTGCCGACGTCTATCACGGCGGCCCCGGCCGGCAGCAGTTCCCTCTTGAGCCACCTCGCCTTGCCGGCCGCCGTTATGACCAGGTCCGCCGAGCGGAAGACCCCGGCGATGTTCCCGGTGCGGGTGTGGCAGACCGTAACGGTGGCGTCCAGCGCGGTCAGCATGTGCGCCAGCGGCCTGCCCACCACCGCCGAGCGGCCGGCCACGGCTATGTTCATTCCGGCCGGGTCGATATTGTGGAAGCGCATCAGCCGGATCACGGCCAGCGCGGTGCAGGGCACGAAGAAGCCGCCGTTCTCTATCTCGGAGAACCTCTTGGAGATGAAGAGCCTGCCCATGTTCATCGTGGAGAGGCCGTCCACGTCCTTGGCGGCGGGGACCGCGTCCCAGGTTTCCAGCGTCTCGAAACCGTCCGGCAGCGGGCGCTCTATCATCAGCGCGTCGTACGCCGGGTCGGCGCCGATCCTGGCCAGCAGCGTCTTGAAGGCCGGGTAGCCCTCCTCGGGCTTCGGAGCGAAGAGTTTGACCTGGATGCCCAGCTTCTCGCAGGCGGCTATCTTGCGCTTCACGTAGACGGCCGAAGGGGAGTCCTCGAAGTAGTTCACGATGGCCAGCGAGGGGGGCCTTCCCAGGCGGGCCCTGACGGCCTCTATACGCGGAGGCAGAGCCCCGAGGATCCCGGCAGAAAGAGTCTTTCCTTCAAGTATGCGCATAGCGAAATGATAATAAAAAAGGGCGGCTTTTTAAAGCCGCCCTCCCGGTCCGGCCGGAGCCGCCTGGTCAGTTCGCGTCCTCCGCGTAAAGCGAGCCGCTGAGCGTGCCGGAGCCGCTGAGGCTGAAGTAGCCCGAGGTCGGCCACCCGCTCACCGAAACGCTGCCGGTGACGTTGACGGAGCCAACCGGCTTCCCGTCACGGTAGAGCGTCACGAAGACGCTGGGGTTGACGGTCTGGAAGACGTACTGGTTGGGCTTCACCCAGGCGGAGACCGAGGTGTTGATGTAGGTGCTGTTGCTGGTTATCTGTCCCGTGGCGTCGCGGAACGTGGCCCAGCCGGTGAGGTTCACCGTCGTGAAGCCGCCGTCGCTGCCGGGCATCCAGCCGCTGCCGTTCAGCGTGACGTAGGCCGAGACCTGCACGTACTGGCCGCCCCTGGCCTTGGCCGGGCGGGTGGGGGCCGGGACTGGCGCCGGAGTTTCCCCGCGGGCGGCCAGCTGCTTGGCGAACGACGCGCCGGGGAAAGCGGGTTCCGCGGCGTAAAGACCGGCCGTCAGGAAAGAGCAGAGCGCGGTCAGGAATATCTTTTTCATGGTACCCTCCATAATACGGATTATACAAAACCGGCGGCCGGGTTTTACCTGGCCCGCGGCACTTTTGATATAGTATCAGGAAGGCGGGCGCCTGGCCCGCGGAGAGGACAACATGGAAAGGATAACCGCACATCCCGTTCTCCAGCCGGAGGAACGGAAAACAGTGAAATTCACTTTCGACGGACGGCCCTGCGAGGCGCTGGAGGGAGAGATGATCTCCAGCGCGCTGTTCGCCAACGGCATAAAGATCTTCAGCCGCCACAAGAAGGACGGAGCGCCGCAGGGCATCTTCTGCGCCAACGGGCAGTGCGCGCAATGCTCCGTGATCGCCGACGGGCTTACCGTGAAGTCCTGCGTGACCGCGGTGCGCGAAGGCATGGCCGTGGAGACGCTCAGGGGCGAGGCGCGCCTGCCGCGCACGGCCTGCGTGCAGGAGTTCGGCCGCGTGGAGGAACTTGACGTTGACGCGCTGATCATAGGCGGCGGCCCGTCGGGGCTGGCCGCCGCGGCCGAGCTGGGCAAGCTGGGCGTCAGCACGCTGATCATAGACGACAAGGACCGCTTCGGCGGCAAGCTGGTGCTTCAGACGCACAAGTTCTTCGGCTCGGTGGAGGACTGCTTCGCCGGCACGCGCGGCGTGGACATCGCCGGGAAGCTGGAGGAACAGCTTAAGGAATACCCGTCGGTGAAGGCCTGGGAGAACGCCACCTGCCTGGCGATATTCTCGGATAAGAAGGTAGGCGTGCTGCGCGGCGACCGGTACTGCCTGGTGCGCCCCCAGGCCGTCATAAGCGCCACCGGCGCGCGCGAGAAATCCCTGGCCTTCCCCGGCAACACGCTGCCCGGGGTCTACGGCGCGGGCGCCTTCCAGACGCTGGTCAACCGGGACCTGGTGCGGCCCGCGGAACGGCTTTTCATCGTCGGAGGCGGCAACGTGGGCCTGATAGCGGCCTACCACGCGCTGCAGGCCGGCATACAGGTGGTCGGCCTCATAGAGGCCATGCCGAAATGCGGCGGCTACAAGGTGCACGAGGACAAGATACGCCGCCTCGGCGTGCCGGTGCTCACGCGCCACACCATAGTGCGCGCCGATGGCAAAGAGCAGCTCGAAAGCGTCACAATAGCCGAGGTGGACGAGAAGTTCGAGGTGAAGCCCGGCACCGGGAAGACCTTCAGGGCCGACACGCTGTTGATAGCGGTGGGGCTCTCCTCCGTGGACGAGTTCCACGCTCAGGCGAAGGAGGCCGGCATGCAGGCCTTCGTCTGCGGCGACGCCGAGGAGATAGCCGAGGCCTCGGCCGCGATGTTCAGCGGCAAGATCACCGCGCACAAGGTGCTGAAGGCCCTCGGCGTGATGGCCGCGCCGGTGCCCGAGTTCTGGTTCGAACGGCTCGAAGTGCTGAAGTCCCGCCCCGGGAACACCTGGCCCGTGGAAAATAAAACCCACGACAAGCCGGTCTACCCGGTGCTGCATTGCCGGCAGGAGATCCCCTGCAACCCGTGCGTGACCGTCTGCCCCAAGAAGTCCATCAAGCTCTCCGGAGAGAGCATCATGAGCGTGCCGAAGTTCGACGGGGAGTGCATAGGCTGCTACAAGTGCCTGCTGATCTGCCCAGGGCTGGCCATCACGATAGTGGACCGCCGCCGGGACCCGGCCAACCCGTCGGTGGCCATCCCGTTCGAGATAGGCCGCGGCCTGGTGAAGAAGGGCGACAGGGTGCGCCTGACCGCCCGCGAAGGCGGGGACCTGGGCGAGGCCGAGGTGCTGGACGTCAAGGACTTCAAGGCCGAGAACACGATGATAGTCGTAGTGAAGGCGGGGCCGGAGACCGCGGACCGCGCGGTCTCGCTGAGGCTGTACCCGGAGGAGGCCGGCGTGAAGGCCGCCGCGGACCTGGCGAAGGCCGACGACGAGACCGTTGTCTGCCGCTGCGAGCGCGTCAGCCTGGGCGAGATACGCCGGGCCATACGCTCGGGAGTGCGCGACCTCAACCAGCTCAAGGCCGTCACGCGCGCCGGCATGGGCGCCTGCGGCTCCAAGACCTGCTCGGTCATGCTGACGAACGTCTTCCGCAGCGAGGGCGTGGACCCCAGGGAGGTCACGCCGTTCACCCGGCGGCCGCTGTTCGTGGAGGCGCCGCTCGGAGTCTTCTCCGGCGTGAAATGCCGGACCGAGGCCGAGGATAAGGCCGGTTGGAGCGACTTTTAAAGGGATATCTATGACCGAGAAGGATTACGACGTCGTCATCATAGGGGCCGGCAGCATAGGTACGCCGCTGGCCATGGCGCTGGCGGAGAGGAAGCTCAGGACGCTGGTGCTGGAAAAGGAAGCCTCCCCGGGCCAGGGCCAGAACAAGTGCGCCATAGGCGGCGTGCGCGCCACGCATTCCGACGGCTCCAAGATAAAGGCCTGCCTGCGCAGCCTCAAGGTCTTCTCCACTTGGAAAGAGAAGCACGGCGACGATATCGGCTGGATCAGGGGGGGCTACCTCTTCCCGGTATACACCGAGGGCGACGAGGCGGTCCTGAAGGAGCTGCTGAAGGTGCAGAAGGGCTTCGGCCTGAACATAGACTGGGTAGACCCGGAGCGGGTGAGGAAGCTGGTGCCGGGAATAGCGGAGAAGGACCTGCGCGGCGGCACGTATTCCCCGGACGACGGGTCGGCCTCGCCGCTGCTGTCCGTCAACGCCTTCTACCGCCGCGCCGTAAAGCTCGGCGCGGAGTTCCGCTTCAAGGAGCCCGTAAAGGAGATAACGACAGAGAACGGGGAGGTCAGGGGCGTGCTCACGGCCCGGGCCCGCTACCGGGCGCGTTTCGTGGTCAACGCGGCCGGCGCGGAGGCCGCCGAGGTGTCGGAGCTGGCCGGAGTGAAGGCGCCGGTCAACCCGGATTGCCACGAGGCTGGCATAACGGAGCCCGCGGAGCGCTTCTTCGAGCCGATGGTGGTGGACATCCGCCCGGGAGACAAGTCCAAGAACTACTATTTCTACCAGAACTGGGAGGGGCAGATAGTGTTCTGCATGACGCCGCAGCCCCCCCTCTGGGGCCGCGACCGCCGCTCCACCTCGGAGTTCCTGCCGGAGATTTCCCGCCGCATGATCAACCTGCTGCCCGGCCTTTCCAACCTGCGGGTGCGGCGCACCTGGCGCGGACTGTATCCGATGACCCCCGACGGCTTCCCGGTAGTGGATTTCCCGCCCGCAGTGAAGGGCTACGTGCTGGCCGTGGGCATGTGCGGGCAGGGCTTCATGCTGGGGCCGGGCCTTGGCGAGGCGCTGGCGGCCCATATAGCCGGCTCCCCTTCCGCGGAGGACCGCGAGATCCTGGCGGGCTTCGGCCTCGCGCGCAGCTTCTCCGGCCAGGAAAAGCTGAAATAGCCCCGCCGGCCGCGCCGGCGCCCTTCTGGCCCCGGCCCCCGCGTATCAAGGTATATTGACCCTGCGGTCAGTATGGTGTATACTTACCGCTAGGTAAAAAACAGGAGGGGCGGGCGCAATAAAACCACCTGCCCGGGCGTTATACTGATGATGAAAAAACTACCACTTACCGCGTTGGCGCTGCTGGCGACGGCGTCGCTGGCGGCCGCCGCGCCGGAGCCGCCGCTGGAGCTCACCTGGCAGGACTGCGTGGCGGCGGCCGTGCAGAACAATCCCGCCCTGAAGGCGCAGAAAGCCACGGTGGAACAGTACAAGTATCTCTACCAGGCCGGCTTCAACGCCTATCTGCCCTCGGTCGACATCTCGCATTCCGTCACCAGGAGCGGGGCGCAGCTCTCCTCTCCTTACGACAGGGTCAGCACGTCCCTGTCGGCCAGCCAGGACCTGCTTAACCTGAAGTCCCTCTCCTCTATAAGGAGCGCCAAGCTGGCTTACGAGAAGGCCGACGCGGACTACCGGGCGGAGTCCGCCAGTCTCCGCCAGACCCTCTACACCGCGTTCATCAACCTGGTCTACGCGCAGGACAATCTGGCCACCCAGAAGAAGATCCTGGTCATAAGGCAGAACAATTCCCAGCTGGTCGCGCTGGACTACGAGAGCGGCACCGAGTCCAAGGGCAACATGCTCTATTCCCAGGCGCTGACCCAGCTCTCCAGCTCCAGCGTCAGGCAGGCGGGGCGCAGCCTGGACAGCGCGCGCCTGGACCTGCTCAGCGCCATGGGCTACTCCGATTACCGGCCTATAGTCGCCAAGGCCGACCTGACGGCCCCCGACTACACGCTGGACACCTCCGGCCTGAAAGACCTGGTGGAGAAGGTCCCGCAGATAGAATCCCAGGAGAAGAGCCTTGAAAGCCTGAAGGAAAAGATGCTCAGCGCCAAGTACGACCTTTATCCGACCCTTATGGCCAACGGCTCCGTCGGCTGGGCCGGGGACCGGGAGTTCGCCGGCGGCCGGAGCTGGTCCATGGGGCTTAGCCTCAACCTGCCGCTCTTCTCTAACGGCCTGACCTATGCCCCCAACAATATAAAGGCGGCCGGGCAGGCCTACAGGAGCGGAGAGGCCTCCCTGCAGGACGCCAAGAACTCCCTGCTCAACAGCATACGCGACGGTTACAACAGCTTCCTGAACGCCAGGGACAACGCGCTGGTCAACGTGGCGGTGCTGGCCGCCGACGAGACGCGCTACAAGGAGTCGCAGATACAGTACCAGGCCGGCCAGATGAGCTTCATCGACCTGGAGACCGTGGAGCAGACCCTTGTGGACGCCCAGCTGAACCAGCTTTCCTACTACCAGCGCGCCAACAACAGCCTGATCTCCCTGCAGGGGCTGTTGGGAGTGGGCCTGGAGGACAGGTAACGGGCGGCCTTTCCGGGGGAGCTGCGGCGAAGTTTTGAATCATCCGACTCAGGAGAAACTATGAAGAAGATCCTTTCCGCGGTAATCGTCCTCGTCCTGCTGGGCGGCGGCGGATATTACTGGTACCGGGCCCGCCACAAGGAGGAGGTCCGTTACGTCTCCGCGCAGGTGGTGTCCAAGACCATTTCCGAGTTCGTGGAGACCACCGGTTCCGTGGCCCCGCTCAACCGGGTGGAGATAGATCCTTCCTCGGCCGGCCGCGTGGAGCAGATCCTGGTGAACGAGGGCGATAAGGTAAAGGCCGGACAGGTGCTGGCGCTGATGAGCTCCTCCGACCGGGTGGCCATACTCGACGCGGCCCGCGCGATGGGCGCGGCGCAGTACAAGTACTGGCAGGACACCTATAAGCCGATGAAAGTGGTCTCCCCGCTGGACGGCACCATCATCCTGAAGAACGTGGTCGAGGGCCAGACCGTCAGCCAGTCCACCGTGCTCTTCGCGCTGTCCGACAGGCTGATAGTCGAGGCCAACGTGGACGAGTCGGACATCGGAAAGGTCAAGCCGGGGCAGAAGGCGACCATAGTGCTGGACTCCTATCCCGACAGGCCGGTCAGGGGCCGCGTTTTCCAGATCCTGGACGAGGGCACCAACCAGAGCAACGTCATAACCTACACGGTCAAGATACAGCCGGACCAGGTGCCGTCCTTCTTCAGGTCCCAGATGACGGCCAATATAAAGATCGAGGTCTCCAGGAAGCAGCACGCCCTGCTGATCCCGACCGAGGCGGTCACCATCGATCCCTCCGGGCACACCGCCGTGATAACCTCCATTAAGGACGGCAAGCCCGCATACCAGCGGATAGAGACCGGCCTGGACCAGGGCGACATGGTGGAGGTCACCAAAGGCCTGGAAGAGGGGGACACCGTCATGTACGCGGACAAGGGTTACGTGCCGCAGCAGTCCCAGGGCACCAACCCGCTTATGCCCAAGCGGCCGCAGATGTCGCGCAACGCGCACCGGGCCATGCACTAAGAAGGCCGGTCCCGCCCGGCGGGCGGGGAGGCGCTTTATGATAGAACTCAAGGGCATAACCAAGGTATACCAGATGGGCGGCGAGCCGCTGCGCATCCTGAAGGGCGTGGACCTGTCCGTCAAGGAGGGCGAGTTCGTCGCCATCATGGGCCCTTCCGGCTCGGGCAAGTCCACGCTGATGCACATCCTGGGCCTGCTGGACCGCCCCACCTCCGGCTCTTATAAGCTGTTCGGCAGGGAGGTCTCCGAGCTCGACGACGTGGAGCTCTCCTACCTGCGCGCCCGCATCCTGGGCTTCGTGTTCCAGCAGTTCAACCTGCTGCCGCGCATCACCGCGGCCGAGAACGTGGCCCTGCCGCAGATCTACCTGGGAGAGAAGGCCCGCCCCGCCGAGGCCGGCAAGCACCTGGCGCAGGTGGGGCTGGCCGACCGCATGGACCACCGGCCCAACCAGCTCTCCGGCGGCCAGCAGCAGCGCGTGGCGATAGCCCGCTCGCTGGTCAACAACCCGAAGCTGATCTTCGCCGACGAGCCCACCGGCAACCTGGCCAGCGACCAGTCCAACGAGATCATGGGCATCTTCCGCAAGCTCAACGACCAGGGCATAACCGTGGTCATCGTGACCCACGAGCCGGACATAGCCGCGTGGGCGGACCGCGTGATAAAGATCCGGGACGGGATGATCATAGAGGACGTGACCAAGAAGCCCCCCCAGAAGAAGGAGGAGGGCGGCCATCTGCGCATCCCCAAGTCCTTCTTCCTCTCCTGGCGCGAGGTCGTGGAGAACATGGCCTCCTCCATCAGCTCGATCGTGAGCAACAAGACCCGCTCGCTGCTGACGATGCTCGGCATCATCATCGGCGTCGGCGCGCTTATAGCCATGATGGCCGTGGGCACCGGCGCGCAGAAAGCCATAGAGAAGCAGATGTCCTCGCTGGGCACCAATCTGCTGGCCGTCATACCCGGCAACATCTCGCACGGCGGCATGTCGTTCGGCCGCGGCGCCACCAGCCGCATCACGCTGGCCGACGCCGACGCGCTGCCCAAGTTCGTCCCGGACGTCACCAAGACCGACGCCGAGGTGCAGGGCTCCGTGCAGGTGGTCTACGGCCCGACCAACTACCGCACGCAGCTGATGGGCGTGACCGCCAACTACCCGTCGATGCGCGCGGCCGAGCCGTATTTCGGCCGCTTCTTCTCCGAGGACGAGGACAAGGCGCTGAAGAAGGTCGCCGTAATCGGGCAGACCGTGGCCACGCAGCTCTTCGGCGCCTCGGACCCGGTGGGCAAGACGATGAAGATCAACGGCAAGAACTTCAGCGTGATAGGGGTCCTGCCGATGAAGGGCGCCTCCGGTTTCCGCGACCAGGACGACGTGGTCGTGGTGCCGCTGCACACGGCCATGAAGGTGCTGCTGGGCAAGCAGTACGTGGACTCCATCTGGGTGGAGGTCTCCAATTACAAGCTGATGCCCAAGGTGCAGGACGACATCATAGCGCTGATGCGCAAGCGCCACAACATCCCGCCTTACAAGGACGACGACGTCTCGCTGATGAACATGGCCGATATCCAGAACATGCTCACCGGCACGATAAGGACGTTCAGCACGCTGCTGGGCATCATAGCGGGCATCTCGCTGATCGTGGGCGGCATAGGCATCATGAACATCATGCTGGTCAGCGTCAGCGAGCGGACCAAGGAAATAGGCCTCCGGAAGGCCATCGGCGCCACCCGGCGCGCGGTGCTGCTGCAGTTCCTGATAGAGGCGGTGATCATCTCGGTGATAGGCGGCCTGCTGGGCATACTGACCGGCGCCGGGGCCTCGCTGCTGCTGTCCAAGCTGTCCGGGTGGGCCATCTATATCTCTCCGGCCTCGGTGGGCCTGGCCTTCGGTTTCTCGGCCGGAGTGGGCGTGGTGTTCGGCTTCTGGCCCGCCAGGAAGGCTTCCGACCTGTCGCCGATAGACGCGCTTCGGTACGAATAATTTGATATCATAGGCGGAAGCCGGACGGGCGGCAGGCGCCGATCCCGCCGGACAGCCGATTCTCTGGAGGTCGTGTCATGGTAAGCGTATCCGTAAAATGCCCGCATTGCGGCAAGTCGCTGATGAGCGCCGGAAAGAAGCTGGACGGCGCCAAGGCCATCGAGGTGAACCTGACCTACGCGGGCAAACACGCCCCGCTCTACCTGAGCGCCCTTTACGGCAGCTACCTGGCCGAGACCGAGCTGCCCGTTCCCTCGGGCAAGGTGGCCGGCTTCCGCTGTCCGCACTGCAAGGCCGACCTGAAGAGCACCCGCAAGTGCGACGCGTGCGGTTCCCAGATGGTGGCCTTCGACCTGAAGGACGGCGGGCAGGTGCAGATCTGCTCGCGGCGCGGCTGCAAGAAGCACGTGCTGGAGTTCCAGGACGCCGACAGCGAGCTGCAGGCCTTCTATAAATCCTATCTCAAGGCGCTGAAGTAGCCTTCCCGCCGGCCGTGGGCGGGTCTTAGTTCAGACCTTAGCCTCCGGCCGGCTTTATTTTTGAACGCCGGTCCGTGTTTTCCGGGGACCGGCTCCGTGCCGAAGCCCCGACCTCATGAAGAAGCACCTGTCCAAGGTCTTAGCCCTGCTGCCGCTGGTCCTGATGGGCGCGGGCGTCTGGTACTTCGTCCAGGTCCGCATGGGCGGGGACGAGGGCGGCGGTCCGGCCGCCTGGCTGAAGGCCTTGTCCGGCCGCCCGGGCGCCGCGGCTCCCGGTGCCTCCACCCCGGCGCCGCAGGCCCCTGTCCCGGTGGCGCCGGGAGTGGCCGCGGCCAGGCTGCCGCCCGCCTACGATCCGCGCGTCGCCATGGACATACAGGGCTCCCCTGCGTTCAAGGGGCAGGTGCTGAGCGCCCTTAAGCTTATCTGGGCGGCGGACCGCGGCACCTTCCTGTTCGTCAAGAACAATCTCTCCGTCATCCGCAGCCAGAACATGACCGGCTTCTACATGGACCACGGGCAGACCGTTGCCGCCATCTCCGACGCCAACGCCTTCCGCTCCGTCACCTGGTGCGCGGGCATCATCGCCCACCAGGCCTGGCACGCGGCCTATTCCTTGTCCAAGAACAAGAACAAGGCGCTTCCTCCTCCCCCTCCTCCGGGCCAGAAGGCGGACCTGCGGGTGGACGCGAACCCGGTGCGCGTGGACTACCACGGCATGGACTCGCTGCTCGACATCGAGGCCAGGGCGTTCGCTTTCCAGCTGGACGTGCTGAGGAAGGTGGGGGCTCCGCGCTCGGAGACGCGCCCGCTGCTGCGCCGCCAGCCGGAGGATTTCAGTCTCGCCCACGACGGCGACTACAACATCAACCCGTGACCGCCCCGCTGCTGCGCCCGCTGCGCTTAGGCGGGCTGGAACTCAGGAACAATCTCGCCCTGGCCCCGATGGCCGGCATCACCAACGCGGCCTTCCGCGTGCTGGCCGCCGGCGGAGGCGCCGGGCTGGTGGTGACCGAGATGGTCTCGGCGGAAAGCCTTAAGTACGGCAACAGGAAATCGTTCAGGATGCTCGAGCTGCTGCCCGGAGAGCGTCCGGCGGCGATACAGCTATTCGGGGCCGACCCGCAGTCCATGGCGCTGGCCGCGCAGGCGGCCGAGCGGGCCGGCGCGGACATCGTGGACGTCAACGCCGGCTGCCCGGTGAAGAAGGTGCGCCGCTCGGGGGCGGGAGCGGAACTGATGCGCTCCCCGCAGCTGCTGGCCGACATAGTCTCGCGCATGGTCAGGAGCGTCAGGGTCCCTGTGACGGTGAAGTTCCGCACGGGGCTGGAGGCCGGCGAGAACCTGGCCCCGCTGCTGGCGCGCGTCTGCGAGGAGGCCGGCGCCGCGGCGCTGACCGTTCACGGCAGGCCGGCTTCCCAGTTCCATTCGGGGCCTGTGAACCTGGAGCACCTGGCCGCCGCGGCCGCGGCCGTCAAGGTCCCGGTCTTCGGCAACGGCGGGGTGGGAAACGCGGAACAGGCCAGGGCGATGCTGGAGGGCGGCTGCTCCGGGGTCGCCGTAGGCAGGGCCGCCGTTTACAACCCGGCGGTATTCGCCGAGATAGCGGCCGGGCTTTCCGGAGAGAGCGTTCCCCGTCCGTCAGACGCCGACCGCGTCAGGCTCTTCCTGCGCTACCTGGAGCTGAACGCCGGCATCTACGGAGAGGAACACGGCCTGGCCCGCGCCCGCAAGCTGGTGGGCTACTGGCTGAAGGGCCTGCCCGGGTCCGCCGGGGTGCGCGGGGCCTTCATGGGCCTCAAGACACTTAAAGAAGCGGAAGGGCTTTTGATACAATATACGCGGAAAAAGTAGCCTGAAAGTGCCGGGCGCCGCTCGTCACTCGGGCTCGTCGCTTACGCAAGCCTCGCCCTCCGTGACGGTTCCGCTAACCCGGTCCGTAAGCCGCCCGGCGGGCGCGGATGCCGAGGCGCCGCGGAACGGACCCGACAATTATGACCCAACAAGTGGAAACTCCCGAAACACCGTTGATGCAGCAGTATCAGGCGCTGAAGAAGGCGTATCCGCACGCCCTGCTCTTCTTCAGGCTGGGGGACTTCTACGAGCTGTTCTTCGACGACGCGAAGACCGCTAGTTCCGCGCTGGGGCTGACGCTGACGGCCCGCCAGGGCGTGCCGATGTGCGGCGTGCCGCACCATTCCGCCACCAATTATATAGCCCGGCTGCTGGCCGCGGGCCACAAGGTCGCCATCTGCGAGCAGGTCGCCCCCTCCGGGGACGCCAAGAAGGCCAAGCTCTTCAGGCGCGAGGTGGTGCGCCTGATAACGCCCGGCACCGTAGTGGAGGACGAGCTGCTGCAGCCGCGCTCTTCCCGCTACCTGGCGGCGCTGGAACTGGACATAGTCGGCTGGGGGCTGGCCTCCTTCGACGCGTCCACCGGCGACTTCCTGGCCACGCAGAACCTCAACGACCCGGACCTTTACCAGCTCTCGGCCCTGCTCTCGCGCCTTTCCCCGGCGGAGCTCATAGCCGATCCCCGCACCATCAAGGAGATCCGGAAGCGGGGCCTGGCTCTGGGCCCGGAGCCCACCGAGCACGTCCGCTCCGATTCGGACCTGCCGCCGTGGACCTCGCAGGCCGTCTGGCAGAACCATAAGCTGGCCATGAAGACCGCGCTTAAGGTCACTTCGTACGTGCGCCAGACCCAGCCCGGCCTGAAGGAGGTCTTCTCTCCCTCCTATCACGAACCAGCCGACCGTCTGCAGCTCGACGAGTCGGCCATCAAGACGCTCGAGCTCGTCTCCTCTCCCGACGGCGACGATTCCAGGACGCTGTGGGGCGTGCTGGACCTGTGCCGCACCTCGATGGGCTCGCGCCTGCTGCGCCGCTGGCTGCTGGAGCCGCTGACGGACCTGCGCGAGATAAACTCCCGTCAGGACTTCACGGCCTTCCTCGCCGAGAACCGCGAAGCCCGCGAACAGCTGGGCGAGGTCCTGGCCCAGGTGCCGGACATCGAGCGGCTGCTGGGCCGCGTGATAAATCTTTCCGCTTCGCCGCGCGATCTCGGGGCCCTGCGCAAGGCGCTGACCCAGCTGCCGCGCCTTAAGCTGCTGATCAGCTCCGCCGGCTTCTTCGAACGCGCGCCCGAGCTGGCCGCCCGCCTGGACGCCGCCTCGCACGCGCTCAACAGCCTTCGGGGCGAGCTGGAGCGCGCCCTTTCCGAGACCCCGCCCGCCCGCCTGGCCGACGGCGGCGTTATACGCGAGGGCTACAGCCCGGAGCTGGACGAACTCAGGCTCGTCCGGCGCGACAGCCAGAAGCTTCTGACCGACATAGAGCTGAAAGAAAAGGAGAAGACCGGCATCCCGACGCTGAAGGTCGGCTACAACAGCGTATTCGGCTACTACGTAGAGGTCTCCAAGGCGCAGTCCCAGAAGGTGCCGCACTATTTCGTGCGCAAGCAGACGCTGGTGAACGCCGAGCGCTACATCACCGAGGACCTCAAGGCGCTGGAGAACCGGATCCTGGGAGCCGAGGAGAAGATGTCGCGGCTGGAGTCGCAGCTCTTCGCCGGACTGAGGGAGAAGGTGAAGGGCTCTGTAGCGGAGATAAAGACCTTCGCTTCCGGCGCGGCCGAGCTGGACGTCTTCTACGCTCTCTCCGAGTGCGCGGTGCGCTACGAGTTCTCGCGCCCGAAGGTGACGTCGGGCGACCTGCTGAAGGTGGAGGAGGGCAGGCACCCCGCCGTCGAGCGCTTCCTGCCGGCCGGCGCGTTCGTGCCGAACGACCTGGAGATAGGCGATTCGGAGGCCCGCGTGATCATACTCACCGGCCCCAACATGAGCGGCAAGAGCGTTTACCTGCGCCAGGCAGCGGTCATCGTCATACTGGCGCAGATAGGCTCGTTCGTGCCGGCCCGCGCGGCTGAGATCGGCGTCGTGGACCGCATCATGACGCGCATCGGCGCGCAGGACCGCATGGCCCGCGGCGAGTCGACGTTCATGGTGGAGATGCGCGAAACCTCCGCCATCATGCGCCTGGCCACGCCGAGGAGCCTGATCCTGCTGGACGAGGTCGGCCGCGGCACGTCCACTTTCGACGGCATCTCCATCGCCTGGGCCGTGGTGGAGCACCTCTACAGGCCGGAGGGCGGCCCGAAGGTGCTGTTCGCCACTCACTATTTCGAACTGACAGAGCTCGCGGAAAAGTTCGCCGGCATCAAGAACTGCAATATCGCCGTGAAGGAATGGACCAACGCCCTCGGCAGGACCGAGGTGGTCTTCCTGCACAAGATCTCCGGAGGGCCCGCCGACAAGTCCTACGGCATCCATGTCGCCCAGCTGGCCGGCCTTCCGGAGAGCGCCATAGCCCGCGCCAGGGAGATCCTGCTGACGCTGGAGACCAAGGGCAACATAAAGGTGGAGTCGAAGGACGAGAACCAGACCCCGCTGCTGCCCATCTTCTCCGGCCACCCCGTGCTCGACGAGCTGAAGATGTGCGACGCCGACAACATGACGCCCATGCAGGCGCTCGCCGCCATAACCGACTGGAAGAAGCGGCTCGGGGACTGAGCTCTCCGCCCGGGCGGCGCCGGACGCTTCTTTAGTCGTCCATAAGGCCTATAAAAGAAGCGGACCATGGGCCCATACCTTCCGGAAGTTTAATTATTATAATTTCAGGGTACATGGAGGCACAAATGCTGAAGAATACAGCCGCCGCGCTTTCGTTCTTTCTGTTCACGGTCCCGGCTTTCGCCCAGACTTTCGCGCTCAACTCCTATGACGCCGCCGCCATCCCCGGGACCCCGGCCGCAAGGCCGCACGGCCCGGCGCCGGTGACCCCGCCCGGGGCCGCGATAGCCACTTACACCACGGACGAGACGTTCACTTTCGAAAGCCAGGCCAAGCCGGCCATGGACGCCCGCATAGCGGCGCTGCAGGCCGCGGGAATAACCACGCTGGGCGGCCGCGTGGTGCCGGCAGGCAACGACTACAGCTTCGCGATAGACTACGTCCCGACGGTGAAGGACGGCGCGGCCCTGCCCCCCGCCGTGCTGGTGGAGACCTACAGCAACGGGGCCTCCTACTGGCCCTCCCAGAGCGCGGCGGCGGCGATGAACGACTGCGCGGCCGACTTCCGGGCCGCCCGCCTGTCCGTGGTCGGCTCCCGCACCGAGGACTCCGGCGCCAACGGCACCTTCTCCGTGGATTACCTGGTCGGCGACGCGCTGCCGCGCGCGCCCCAGTACGACGTGAAGTTCCGGACCTACACCGGCGGCAAGTTCACGTTCGAGAACGAAGCGAAGAACAACATCCCCGCCTACCTGGCCCTGTTCCGGCAGGCCGGCGTGCCCGCCATCCGCGGCGAGGCCGTGCCTCGCCCGGACGGCAACTACGCCGTGCGGGTGGAGTACGCCGTCAAGGCCGGCAAGGAAGGTCCGCGGCCGCAGTACTCGGTGGTCCGCTACGATGGCCGCGCGACGTTCCCGTTCGAGAAGGACGCGCTGGCAGCCGGCAAGGCCGCCCTGCCGCTCTTCGCCAGGGCCGGCGTGCCGCCGCTTTCCGCCGTCTCCAGGCCCGCCGGGAACGACTATTCCTATAGCGTGGACTTCCTGGTGCAGAACTTCTACCAGCATGGCGCCGTGGTCCCGTCGGCCGCCGTGGAGACCTACCAGGCCCAGGAGACCTTCACCTTCGAACAGGACGCTAAAAAGGCCCTGGCCGACAAGACCTCCGCTTTCGACGCGGCCGGCCTTACGGTGGTGGGCTCGGCCGTCACCGGCCAGCTCGGCAGCTTCTCCTACTCGCTGGACTACGTGGCCAAGGCCGGGCAGAGCGCCCCCGCGCGCTGAGCCGCCCGACGCCGTTCCGGGCCCGGGGCGTTCCCGGGCCCTTTCTATGCAAGGACCCAACCCGTTCTCCGGGATAAAGACCTATACCGACTACAGGCACCTCTGGCTGCTTACGGCGCTGGTGATACTGCTGCAGATAGCGGTGTCCGCCGGCGTAACGCTGCTGGAGCGGCATTTCGGCGTCAGCCTCGGGACCTTCGGCGGCTTCCTGCCGGCCCTGCTGGTCACCGGCTACATCTCCTGGGCCGTGCTGGCCGGTATGGGGGTTTCCTGGCGCGGCGCCCTGGCCGACTGGCGCGCCCGGGCCGGGCGCGACCTCGCCCTGGCGCTGCTTTATTTCGCCGGCTACGCCGTCCTGCTGGCCGGCATAGCCGCGGCCCTTTACGCCGGTTACTATTTCCTGGGCGACAGACTGGCGGCCGCCATGCACCCGCTGGACGTCCGCAACACGGCCGAGAACATGGCCCTCTACAAGGCGGCCGTCTCCGCCCGCCCCAGCTTTCTGCTGGCGCTGCTGAGCGCCTGCGTCGTCGCGCCCGCGGTGGAGGAGACCTTCTTCCGGCGCATCGTCTACACCACGATAAGGCTGAAGAACGGCTTCTGGGCCAGCGCCTTCTGGTCCGGCCTGCTGTTCGCGCTGTTCCACGGCGAGGGCGCCCCCATCATCTTCCCGGTGGGCGTCTACCTGGCCTGGGTCTACGAGCGGGAGCGCCGCCTGTCCCTCAACATCCTGCTGCACGCGCTGATCAACGTCAGCATGATGTCGCTGAAAGTGCTAATAAAGTAGAATCGTCTTATGCCCGAGATAAAGGTCCTGCCCGAAGAGGTCGTGTCCAAGATAGCCGCGGGCGAGGTGATAGAGCGCCCGGCCTCCGTGCTGAAGGAGCTGATAGAGAACTCGCTGGACGCCGGGGCCTCCAGGATCGGGATAGAGATAAAGAAGGCCGGCCGCGGCCTGATCCGCGTGCACGACGACGGGCGCGGCATGGACCGCGAGGACCTGCGGCTGGCGCTCGGGCGCCACGCCACCAGCAAGCTGGGCGTCTTCGAGGACATCTACTCGCTGGCCACGTTCGGTTTCCGCGGCGAGGCGTTATATTCCATTTTCGCGGTTTCCCGCCTGAAGCTTACCTCCTTCAAAGCCGGCTCCGATTCCGGTTTCTCCATCGAGGGCGAGGGCGGCCGCGTTACGGCCGAGCTGCCGGCCCCGCCGGTGAAGGGGACTACGGTTGAGGCCGCCGACCTTTTTTTCAACACTCCCGCCCGCGCCAAGTTCATGAAGAGCGACGCCGCCGAGCGCGCGCAGCTGATACGGACCGTGGAGGAGGCCGCGCTGGCCAACCTCGGCGTCTCGTTCCGGCTGGTCGTAGACGGCGCCTCCGTGCTGGAGCTGCCGGCGCTGCCGGGCGGCCCGTGGGAGAACCTCAAGAACCGCGCCGCCGCCGTCTTCGGCAAAAGCGTCTACGGCGGGCTGGCGCGCGTGGAGGGCAGGACGGAGGGGATGGCCGTCTACGGGCTGGTCTCCCGCCCCGACGCGCTGGCCGCCACGCGCGCCAACCAGCACTATTTCGTCAACCGCCGCCCCGTCTCCTCCGCGCTGCTGCGCCAGGCGCTTTACCGCGGCTACGGGCACATGCTGACCGGCCGCCACCCGGCGTGCGCGCTGTTCGTGGAGCTGGACCCCGGCTCCTTCGACGCCAACATCCACCCGCAGAAGCGCGACGTCAAGTTCTCGTCAGAGAACGAGATCTTCAAGACCGTTTCCAACGCCGTGTACGAGGAGCTGCTCTCCAAGCAGACGGCTGAGGTTACCCTGCCTTCTCCCGGCGCCGCCGCCGGGTTCTCCGCCCCCGACGTCCCCGCCTACCGCGAGGCGCCGCCCTCCCCCCCGCCGGCCGCGGCGGAGACCGGCAGCCTGTTCGGCGCCGCTCCGGCCCCGCAGGAAGTCCCCTCGCCCGCCGCGGCCTCTCCCGACTGGCGCTCGCGCGAGCTTTCCTACCTGGGCCAGCTGGCCAGGAGCTACCTCCTTTTCGAGTCCGACGCCGGCCTGTTGGTGGTGGACCAGCACGCGGCCCAGGAGCGCGTGCTGTTCGAGAAGTACCTGGACGAATTCGACAAGGGCGGCGTGAAGGTTCAGCCGCTGCTGGTGCCGCTGGAGGCGGAGCTTTCGCGCTCCCAGATGGAGACTGTGCTGAAGTGGCGGGACTGGCTCAAGACCGCCGGTTTCGAGATAGACCAGCGCGGCCCCGCCACGGCGGTCCTGCGCGCGGCCCCGGCGCTGTTCTATTTCACGCAGGCCGCCTTCGCCGAGTTCCTCGGCTACCTCTCCGAGGTGCTGGGCGAGCCGGAAAAGGCCGCCGAGGACATGAAGCGCAGCGTCATCGCCACTATGGCGTGCAAGAAATCCATCAAGGCCCACGATTTCGTGAAGCCGCAGGAGGCCCTGCGGCTCATGGAAGACCTCAAGCGCACCAAGGACAGCTACCACTGCCCCCACGGCCGCCCGACTCTCTTCTTCCTCTCCGGCGGCGACATCGCCCGCCGCTTCCAGCGCGGTTCCGCGGTGTAGCGGGAAGATGCTTTTTACTTCGCGGTCAATTGGCGGCGAGCATCACTCGCCCAGAGCGACCCTGTCGGCGAACTTTACTGCCAGTTTGTAAAGGCCGTCAACGGTTGAAGCGGTTCCCGTAAAGGCATAATCCTGGGCGCCGGTTTCCACATCTACGGCTTTTATGGTCAGCGAGTACTCATTTCCGACTTTAAGCGCTGATATACTGAATATCTTTCTTGCCCCCAGTAATTTACCGGCCTCCACAGCGCAATCGCTGGAGGCGCAAACCGAATACTGGAACCTCTGTTCCTTAAGCACCTGTTCCGTTTCCTCTCGCGCTATCAGTTGTAATCTGGGGCTTTTCCCCAGTCCGGAACGTATCGCGTCTGCTATGGCCGCGCCCTGCTCCGCGGTTACCCCTCCTCCGGTTTCCGGCTGCAATACGGAAACGGGTATCCTTGGACCTTTATACTTATAGCCCATGGCGAGAGCTTTTCTTTTCAGCCCGCGCTGTTTGAATATGAGAGCTCGGGACGCGTCATCAGAACTGCCAAAGTTAACGCACAGGCTGAACCTTTGTATAGCTTCGCCAAGGTCCCCGGCGGGCTGAAAGCCGTAATCGAGCGAGATACCTTTAATGTTCACCCCGATACCGGTCGTCAAACTCGTCGCATCGTTGAACCGGGTTATGCCGGCCCGCACAGCCAGCGGAAGGGCGGTAAAGGCGTATTCCGCCCCGGCTCCTCCGTTCAAAGAAGCGGCATCGGATGGCTTTTCAGCGGTCATCCCTATAGTGAACCGGTCCTGGCCTACCTGGAACCTGTACCCCGCTTCTCCCCTGATAACCCGCGGCAGCGGATCGGCCGCAGTCTTGTACTTCAAGCTTCCGTTAATGTTCTGTACGCCCGCGCCCAGGGTAAAGTTATCGTCAAGGCTTTTGTACATTATCCCCGCGTCGAACGTTACCGCGTTGGCGCTGTAGGTCTCGGCTAGTTTGCTGTTCACGCTTTTCGCCTGTCCGCCGAAGAACAGCTCCTCCCCCAGGTTCCTTCCCCAGCCGGCCGACACGGCATAATCTTTTTCAAGAGTTATGTCCGAAGGGTTGCCGTTGAGATCGTAGATCTCTTCCGAACCGCTGTCGTAACCGAGGTAATTTATGCCGAAAGACCCTGCGCGTCCGGCGTTCAGCACGATCCCGGCGAAGCTGTACTGGCTGATAGCGTCAAGTCCTTTCCAGGCAGAAAGTTCGATATGGTCGCCGGTCATGTCGCCCAGCGCGGCCGGGTTTATGTATGCAGCCCCGGGATCGTTGATCAGCGGCAGATATACGCCGCCCATGGAAAAGCCGCGCGCGGTAGGCTGCTCCCGCAGGAACGGAGCGGAGGTAGTGCCGGCCCCCGAGGCGAAGGAAAGTGCCGGGAACAAGAGCAGCGTCGAAAATAGCGCCAGGTATTTATTCTGCCTCATATTATTTCACCACCAGCACGCGCTTCGTGGTTTTTACTCCCGGACCTTCTATCCTTATAAGATAGACACCGCTGGCGACCGTGGAGCCGTCGGTATTTTTCCCGTCCCACTCATCCGAATAACTGCCGGCGTTCCTGTCTCCGTCGAACAGCGTGCGGATCAAGCGGCCAAGAGAGTCGTATATCTTTACCGTGGCCCTACCGGGAGTTGATATATGTGTGACCACGTAGGATTTTCCTCCGCTTGCTGGATCAAAAACCCCGCCGTAAACTTTCGCTGGCTCGGTCTGGGGAGCGAGCACCAGAAAGGCGTTCGCGGAAACGGCAGCCGGCAGGCCGGGAACGGTCAGTGCTACGTCCCATTGTCCCCCCGCCGCTCCGCTCAGGTCCAGGTCGCAGGCTACCTGCGCGGCACTTACAAAGACCACGTTGGTCCCTTGGATATCCGTCTGGCCGGTTTTGGATAATTTTACGGTTGTGCCGGCTGTAAAATTGGCGCCGTCAATGACGATATGGACGGCGGACCCCATTCCGGATGACGGAGCAATGTTTAAGATCGTCGGTGCCGGAGGGGTTATCGTGAATCCTCCGGAGAGGACGCCGCTCTGCCCATCCGGGTTTGTCACTACCACGTCCCATGCGCCCGTTGTTTTCCCGGAAATAGGGAGGACGCAGGTTATCTTAAGGGTGCTCTCCACGGTGACATTGGTCGCGTTGATGTCGAACTCTCCCGTTTTGACCAGTTTGACCGTGGCACCGTTCTGGAAGCCGGTTCCAGCAAGGTCCGTTATGCTTACCGGGGCACCATTGCTTCCCGTATTAGGAGCGATGGCGGTGGGCACCGGCGGAGGATCGTTTACCGCGAAGCCGTCAGTAAGTTCTCCTGATTGGCCATCCGGATTGACGACCAGTATATTCCACTGCCCTGTAGCGGCGCCGGCAAGAGGCAGTGTGCATGTAAGTTCGGTAGAATTTACAAAGCCCACGATCGTCGCGGCGATGGCGGTCTGCCCAGTCCTGGTCAGTTTTACGGCCGCGCCATTCTGGAAGCCCGTCCCGGTAAGGTCCGTTATATCCACTGACGTATTAACGGTGCCGGAACTGGGGGCAATGGATGATACCGAAGGAGCCGGCGCCAGCGTTGCTGTAGATATCTCGTTCAGGCTGAACGAGATATCCGTCTCCGTGGCAAGTTTAACTTTAAAGTAATAGGTTGTAGAACTGTCCAACGCCGAAAAATCTTTTGAATTTGAAGTTATGGTCGAAGATGATTTTGCCGGTGAAAAAGAGCTGACGCTGGATAAAACAACAACATAATCCGCCCCGGGAACATTATCCCATGAAGCAGTAAGGCTGCTGCTGCTGCGAGAGATAAACAGGGGATTTAACCCCGTGGCAGAAAGGCCGGAGCTGTAGATCGTTACGCGGTTGTTCCCGGAATCCGCTGCGTATAAATTGTCCTGATCGTCGAACGTTAAAAAAGTGGGCCAGTTCAGCGTATCTGCGTCTGCATAGCCTCCTCTGTTGGTGGAGCCAGAGGTAAAGTTCGGCTGTCCGATAACATTGGTGGCAGTCATTCCGTTCGAAAATGGCGGGGCATACTCCATAATTCTGTTATTACGGTAGTCTGGCACCCATACATTGCCGAACATATCAAGAGTGGCGGCATACGGATTATTAAGACTATTCTGGTTGGCGCCGCTAATTGATGAAGAATTAAATCCTCCTTGGCCGAGCACTAAGGAAGCAGATTGGCCGTTAGAAATAGGCCCATTAAATTTTAAGATACGCGAATTTGCCATGTCTGCCACCCAGACATTGTTGGAAGAATCCTGGAACACCCCAGTCGGCTGGCAAAGAGAATTGTCGCTCGGGTTTGAATTACCCCGATTACATGAGTTGGAAGCAAAATCGGCTTGTCCCAGCACAAAGGACGCATCCGCTCCGTTGGTTAACGATGCGGCAGAAAATCCCAACACCCGATGATTAAACTCATCGGCAACCCAGACATTGCCGGAACTGTCAACATGTACCCCGACAGGCTGATACATCCCGCCGGCAGATACCGCGCCCCCCCTATTTGCCTGGCCGGAAACGAAGTCGGACTGGCCCAGCACCAGGTTGGCGCTCATCCCGGTAGCAAGACCGGCCCCGGAAAAGCGCAACACCCGGTTATGCATTTCATCGGCTACATATAGATTGCCTTCTGCATCTACGGCAACTCCTCCAGGATTGCAGATTTTGTTGTCAGCGGCTGCACTGCATTGGTTGGAATAGAAGTCCGTCTGGCCTATTACGCCATCCGCAGGCCTTTGCGTGAAAAGAGGGGAAGCGTTATTCCACCATAACACGCGATTATTATCAAGGTCAGATACAAATATCCGTTTATATTTCGGATCATATACTATGCTATTCGGGTAATAAAAACCTTTACCTTCTACGGAGTTGATATAAGTGTAACTGAAGTTTGGAGCACCCAGCACCAGGGAGGCGCTGCTTCCGCTTATATTTGTATTGGCAAAACTTAATATTCTGGAATTGTAATCAATGGTCCAGATATTTCCCCCATAGCCGTTAGTTCCCCCATAAACTCCTACGGGTAAATATATGTTCCCTGTTGAATAGCTGAAGTTGAAACTGTTTGACGTAAAGTCGTTTTGTCCAAAAACTACGGATGCGTTCTGCCCGGAGGTATATGGCGAGGTATATTTTAAAACCCTGTTATTGCCCGCATCTGAGATCAGAAGATAATCTGTGGCATCGTGCACTAACGATATCCCGTTAAATCCCGCCCCGGGTCCTCTTGGCCCGCCGCGGCCAAAGAGATTGAGCGTGTTTGCAGTGGTGCCACCTGAGCCGGAAGTAAAATTCTGCTGGCCAAGGACAATATCCGCGGCGGCATAGTCAGAGGATGGGGAGGGGAATCGCAAGGCTCTGTTAAAGTAAGGCTCCAGAACCCATACATCCCCGTTGTCCGGGTTTACCCTTACACCGGTAGGGTCCGCCAGGCACGTCGCGGTGGGTCCTATGCAGTTATGGTCTGAGGTCATGGCTGGTTGTCCCAGCTCCAAGCTGGCATCCATGCCGGAAGAAAGAGCTCCCCCGCTATATTTAAGAACGCGCGCGTTCCCTTCGTCTGCTACCCACACATCGCCAGTTACCCTATTGACATCAACTCCAACAGGAAGGTTCAATGTGTTCGCGGCGACGCTTCCTCCACGGTTTGTCATAGTGGAGGTAAAGTTAGTTTGCCCTAGGACCATATCGGCGGTCGCGCCTATATTAGGGGGATCAGTAAAGCGAAGAACGCGGTTATTGCCGCAATCGGCGATCCATACGTACTTATGCCCCCCGATCGTGTCTTCCGCTACGCCGCAGGGCTGGTTGAGCGTGTTGTTCGCGGCGGCGCCGCCTCTGTTCGGTTTTCCGGAATTAAAGTCCGTCTGGCCGATTACCCCCTCCATGGATTCTCCATTCGAAGTGGCGTAGCTTTCGTTTAAGAAAACCACCCTGTTGTTGCTCCGATCCACTACCCATAAACCGTCACTAATGTATATCCCGGCCGGTCCGTTAAACCGGTTGTTTTCAATAACATTGATATAAGAACTCTGCAGATCCTGCTGTCCCAGAACAATGTCCGCGTCGCCGTTAGAAATAGTTGCGGATACCATAGCGGCAAATAGGGAGATTAGGGCCGGCGTACAAAGAACGGGGTAAATTGTTTTTCGTAAATTTATAATCAGCTTATTCATACATTAATAACACCTCTGCAAACCTAAGGCTTCGCTTCTGTTTGTTGTGCAACCTGTGCGGCTATAACAGAAAAAATATCTGAACTCGGAGGTAAAATGGGGTTCGTCATTATTATGCCGTCTGTTGGGGTGGGGGAGGACGGCGACGATGGCGGCGCGGCGCTTCTGTCTTGTTTGCCGGGCCCATTGAGTTATTCCGCTATCTTAAGGCCGGCCGCTCTGAGCGATGTCTTGGAGAGGCGCAGGACGACCACGCAGCCGTCGTCGTTGCTCCAGGAACTCCTGACGATCTCGGCGCCTTTTATGACGTTGTTTATCTTGGTGGCCAGGATGGAATCCGTTTCTATGGCTTTCGCAACGCTCACTCCGCCTTCCAGTTGGACGCCTTTGACGAAAGACAGTATGTTATACTGGCCGTTTACGATGGCCGCGTTGCGCGCGGTGGCCATGCGCTGCGTCTTGTTCGTAAGCGTCTGATCGGCGGCGCCTATCCCGCGGGCAAAAATATAATTCTTTGTAATACCTTCCTCGGTCCATTCCCGGTTCAGTTCTCCGTTCTTTGAAATCATGCTTTTATCCGGTGCGGAAGAACAGCCCCACGCCAACAGGACGAAAGCCGATATTGCTAAGGATCTTTTCATAATGAAGACCTCGTGTAAGTGAATTTATTGCGCGAGGCGGGGGCCTGATCGGAGAGAAATCTGTTTTGCCTTTAACTGTTTTATTCTGCAATAGTGCTATAAGCACTGTCAATAGTGTCTATGATATCTTCCTGCCCCGCGAAAAATGTCTTTCAATAAAGGGCTATGGACAGATTTTACGCGGAGATGGGCGGGCGCATGCGGGTGGTCCGCGCGGCGCTCGGGCTTACGCAGGCGCAGGTGGCCGAAAAGGCCGGGATAGACACTTCCTTTTACGGGCAGATAGAGCGCGGGGTCAATGTGCCCAGCCTGAAGACGTTCACGGCTATAGCCGCGGCGCTGAAGGTGGGCCCGTCGGAGCTTCTCTCCTCAAGGACGGAGGGAAAAGAAGGGCTTTACGAGGCGGCCATTGGGAATTTGTTGAAGGGCCTGGACACAAAAAGAAAGGCCCGTGTGCTCGGTCTTATGAAGGATATTGTCGCGGGGTACAAGGCCCGCTGACCCCCCGCCTGTCTTACGGTTTGCGGACGAAGTGGGGCATTTCGGCGGGGATCTCCAGGGACAGCTCCACGAGCCCCGAGAACTTCCCTTCCTCGTACCACGGGGCCTGGTAGATGAGCTTCTTCACGCCGTTCTTTTCTATGGTGTAGGCGTTGGTAAAAGGTTCCGCCAGCATCTTGCGGAGCTTGGCGTTGGATTCCCCCGGGTGGCAGTCCAGCAGGCTTTTGCCGACCAGTTCCCTGCCGCCTCTTTTGGCGAACGTGGCCGCGGACTTGTCGTTCATCTCGAGTACCTTCCCTTCCGCGTCGCAAACGGTTATGGCGAAGTTGACGCCGTCCTTCCAGTTGTTCATAAGCCTCCGTTGCCATTCCGCAAATGGCGCTCCCTGATATTATAAAATATGCCTATGCCGGAATCCCGCTTTCTGCAGCTGGCCGCCGCGCGCCGCAGCGTGCGCAAGTACAGGCCCGACCCGGTGGAAAGGGAGAAGCTGGACGTCTGTCTCGAGGCCGCGCGCCTGGCGCCTTCGGCCTGCAACGCCCAGCCCTGCCGCTTCGTCGTGCTGGACGAGCCCGCGCTCAAGAACAAGTTCTGCGAGGCCGTTTTCAGCGGGGTGTATTCCGCCTGCAAGTTCGCCGCCGCGGCGCCCGTCATCGTCGCCGTTATCTCCGATACCGGCAAGCTGACGGCCTGGCTGGGCAACCAGGTACAGGACACCAACTTCCGGCTGATAGACGTCGGTATAGCGGCCGAGCATTTCGTCCTGGCCGCCGCCGACCAGGGCCTGGGCACCTGCTGGATAGGCTGGTTCGGCCAGCGCGCCGGCGCGAAGGCCCTGGGCCTGCCGCGCGGCAAGAAGATACAGGTGCTGATAGCGGTCGGTTACCCGGAAACCGTGCCGCCGCCGCGGCCCCGCAAGACCAAAGAGGAATTCTGCTCCTACAACAAGCCATGAAAAGATATCTTCTGCCGGCCGCTTTGCTCCTGGCCTCCGCCCCCTGCTGGGCCGATTGCGCCAAGAGCACGGACGCCTGCTCCGCCGGGAACAGGAAACTTTCCCCCTTTCTGGAGGCCGCGATGCTGCGCGATATGAGTTCCCCGTCCGCGGCGCGCAAGCGCGCCGCCGCAGGCGGGAGTGCTTCGGCCGCCAGGTCCACGAAAGCTGCGGCGCCGGCGGCTAAGCCCGCCGCCGTGGCCGGGGCGGCCGCCGGAGCGCCGCTCGCCCGGCAGGCTCCCGCAGCTTCCTCCCCGGCTTCCCCCGGCGATAAGCTCTCCAGCCCGCTGTGGCTCGGCTTCATAGGCGCCGGCCTGGCCGCGCTCTATTTCTACCTCGCGGGCCTGCCGCGCCGCGCCAGGGGCAGGAAGAAGTGATAATAGACTACGCGGACTTCACCCGCGCCTCCAACCTGATACATCCCATACAGGGGGCGGCCCTGCTGCTGCTGGGCGCGGCCGAGGCCTACGCGCTGGACAACGGCGGACGCCGTTTCACGCTGACGGCCGCGGCGGCCCTGGCGATTTCCGGAGCGTTGATGTTCGCCGCCATACTGGCGCTGCCGGGGCGCTGGAGCCCGGCCCAACTGGCCCTGGCCCTTTCGGTCCGCCGCGGTTTCTACATCTTCATCTCCTTCGCCTGCGTCTATTCCGCCGCCGGCCTGAGCCTGCTGACCAAGGAGGCCGTCGGCCGCCGCGGCGGGGGCTGGCTGGCCACGTTCCTGGGCCTGCTCGCCTTCGCCGGCGTCCTTTACTTCGTCCTGGCCTGGCGCGTCAACGAGGAGGCCCGGCGCCGCGTGCTGGTCTGGCACGCCGCCATAGGGAGCACGCTGCTGCTGGCCGTCGCAGCCCGCGCCGCTGACGTCCTGCGCCCGCGCCGGCCGCTGAGGCTGGCCTGGGCCGCGCTGCTGCTGCTGACAGGGTTCCAGCTGGCGCTCTACCGCGAAACCCCCTCGGCTTTCGCGCCCAGGCTGATAACCGTGGAGAGCTCTACGGGCCGGGCCGGCCGCTGATGCTGCTGATAAAGAACGGTCTTCTGATAGACCCGGTTTCCGGGGAGAGGCCCGGGGACCTGCTGCTGGCCGGCGGGCGCATAAGGCTGGCCGGCGGGCGCATAAAGGCGCCGCCTTCCTGCGAGGTGCTGGACGCTTCCGGGCTGTGGGTCTTCCCGGGCTTCGTGGACGCCCACGTGCACGCCCGCGAGCCCGGCGCCGAGGGCGCCGAAACGCTGGAGAGCGCGGCCCGCGCGGCCGCGGCCGGCGGCGTTACCACCGCGCTGCTGATGCCGAACACCGCCCCTCCGCTGGATTCCCCCTCCCTGCTGCGCCGCCTGCGCCGCAGGGCGAAAAACCTGCCGGCCTCTCTCCTTTTCTCGGCCGCCGCCACCAGGGGCCGGGCCGGCGGGGCCGCGGCGCCGCTGGCCGCCCTGAAGCGGGCCGGCGCCCGCGCCTTCACCGACGACGGCTCCTGCCTGCCCCGCCTGCTGCTGCCGGGGCTGATCCGGAAAGCGGCCTCCCTGGGGCTTCCGCTGCTGGACCACCCGGAGGATTTCCGCCTGACCGGGGACGGGGTGGTGAACGCGGGGCCGGCCGCCCGCAGGCTGGGCCTGCCCGGCATCCCGCCCATGGCAGAACTGCGGGCCGTGATAAGCGGTCTCCTGGCCGCGGCCGACAACGGCCCGCTGCATCTGCAGCACCTGAGCCTCGCCTCCTCAGTGGCAGCGCTCCGGGCGGCCAAGGCTTCCGGGTGGCCCGTCACCGGGGAGACCTGCCCTCACTATTTCACGCTTTCCGACGCGGACATAGTGGCGGACGACGCGGACTTCAAGATGAAGCCGCCGCTCCGCTCGGAGGCCGACAGGCGCGCCGTGCTGCGCGGCCTGGCCGACGGCACCATAGACATGATAGCCACCGACCACGCCCCGCACGAGCGGCGGCTGAAGACGCTGGGCCTGCGGCGCGCGCCGTTCGGGGTCATAGGACTGGAGACGCTGGCCCCGCTTTGCGTTACCGAGCTCGCGCTCAAGGGCGTGGTGACGAAAGTCCGCCTGGCGGCGCTGCTCAGCCTGAACCCGGCCAGGCTGCTGGGCCTGCGGAAAAAGGGCAGGCTGGCGCCCGGCTTCGACGCCGACGTGGCGCTGCTGGACCCGCGCCGCGCCTGGCGGGTGCCGGAGCGGTTCGTCTCCGGCTCCTCCAATTCGCCTTTCGTCGGGCGGAGGCTCCGGGGCTGGCCCGCCGCCGCCGTGCTGGCAGGGAAGATAGTCTTCCGCGCGGGCTGAGCCGCGTTTTTGGTAGAATCGTACCACTTCTATGGGATTTCTATACCGCAAGCTCGTAAGGCAGCTGCTCTTCAGGCTGAATCCGGAAACCGCCCACGACGCGGTCATAAGGACGGCGCGGGCCGCCCAGCGCCTGCCGCCGGCCGCCTCGCTGGCGCGCCTGCTGACGCGCTCTAAGGACATCCCGGTGGAGGCCGCCGGCCTCAGGTTCCGCAACCCGGTCGGGCTGGCGGCGGGCTTCGACAAGAACTGCGAGGCCGCGCGCTTTCTGGCCGGGCTCGGCTTCGGCTTCCTGGAACTGGGCACGGTGACGCTGCGCCCGCAGCCCGGCAACCCGAAGCCGCGGCTTTTCCGGCTGCGCGAGGACAGGGGCATCATCAACCGCATGGGTTTCAACAACGTCGGGGCCTGGCAGGCCGCCCGCTCGCTGGAGAAGCTGCTGCCGCTGCCGGTGCCGGTGGGCATAAGCGTGGGCAAGAACGCGGACTGCTCGCTGGAGGAGGCGCCTCGGAACTACCTGGAGGCGCTGAAGGTCATGTACGAGTTCGGCGATTACTTCGCCGTGAACATCAGCTCCCCCAATACGCTGCAGCTGCGCTCGCTGCACGGGCGCGACAGGCTGCGCCGCCTGGTGGAGCCGATGCTGGACTTCGCCGCCGGCACGAAGAAGGCCAGGCCTTTCTTCGTCAAGATAGCGCCGGACCTGGAGGAGGCCGACCTGGAGGCCGCCGCCTCCCTGGCCGTGGAGAAGGGCTTCGGCCTGATAGCGACCAACACTACGGTCAGCCGCGAGTCCGTGCCGGCTTACTGGCGCTCCTACGAAGGAGGTCTGAGCGGCAGGCCCCTGCGCGAGCTCTCCAACTCGGTGCTGGCCAGGACCGCGGCCCTGGTGAAGGGCAGGGTCCCTCTGATAGGCTCCGGAGGGGTCACGGACGGTCCCAGCGCGCTGGAGAAACTGAGGCTTGGGGCCGACCTGGTACAGGTCTATTCCGGGCTCATCTACGAAGGCCCTTTCCTGGTCAGGGAGATCCTCGAGCACCTGCACCGCCAGGGCTTCCGCGGTTCAGCCGGCCGCCGCGGCTGACTCCCCGCCGGACCGTTCGGGCCGGGGATTTTTATATAATTTACCCGGCGCAGCCGCGCTTCCTATGCAAAAGACCGAGCTCATAGCCGCCCTGGACGCCGACACGTTGAAGTCGGCCGAAAGCCTCCTTGAAAGGCTGGAGGGGCAGGTGAAGTATTTCAAGATAGGGTCAGTCCTCTTTACGGCCGCCGGTCCGGCGGCCGTGGACCTGGTGCACAGGCGCGGCGGCAAGGTGTTCCTGGACCTCAAGTTCCACGACATCCCCAACACGGTCAAGGGCGCCGTGAAGCACGCGGCCGCTCTGGGCGTCTACTCCGTATCGCTGCACCTTTCCGGCGGCGCCGACATGCTGAGGGCCTGCTCCGAACTGGAGAAGCGCCCCAGGCTCTGGGGCATAACGGTGCTGACCAGCTTCGACGAGCACGGCCTGTTCCGCGCCGGCTTCCGCTGCGGCATAGCCAAGACGGTCAGGCAGCTGGCCGCGCTTGGGCTGGAAAACGGGGCGGACGGGGTGGTCTGCTCCCCGCTGGAGGCCGCCGGGCTCAGGAAGCTGCACGGCGGCAGAATAAAACTGATAACTCCGGGCATAAGGCCGGCGGTTCTGGGCGACGACCAGAAGCGCGCGGTGAGCCCGGCGGCCGCCAGGGCGGCGGGCTCCGATTTCATAGTAGTGGGAAGGCCCATCATAGCGGCCGCCGACCCCGCCGCGGCCGCCGCGGCCATACTTAAGGAGCTGGAATGATAGAAGAGGAAGAACTCCGTTCCTACCTGGCCTCTTCCGGGGCTTTCCTGGAAGGTCATTTCCTGCTTTCGTCCGGGCTTCACAGCCCCAACTACGTGCAATGCGCGCTGGCGCTGAAAGCCCCGGCCTGGGCCGGCAGGATGGGCTCGGCGCTGGCCGAGGGCTGGAGCGGGCCGAAACCCGACCTGGTCCTCTCCCCCGCCATGGGCGGGCTCATTATCGGGCACGAGGCGGCCCGCGCCTTCGGCGTGGATTTTCTTTTCACGGAGCGGGAGAACAACGCGATGACCCTGCGGCGCGGCTTCGTCCTGCCCAGGGGCGCCAGGCTGGTCATAGTGGAGGACGTTTTTACTACGGGCAAGTCCACGCTGGAGACCGCCGCCGTGGCCGCGGCGGCCGGCGCCGTGACCCTGGGGGCCATGTCCGTTATAAACCGGATGGGAGAGAGGACGCTGCCGTTCCCGGCGCTCAGCCTGCTGAGGCTGGGCCTGACCACCTACCAGCCGGAGAAATGCCCCCTCTGCGCCGCCGGCGTCCCGCTGGTGAAGCCTGGCTCCCGCAAGTTCGGCTGAGCCGCGCCCGCCCCCGGCGCCGTCAGCGCAGGAACATCAGCCTGTCGAAGAAGAGCAGCGCCCCGGCGATCACCAGCAGCGAGCCGGCTATTATCTCCACCCAGCGCATGGCCTTCCGGAAGCGCGCCATGAACCCGAAGAATTTAGCCGTCAGCGCGGCCGCCGCCAGCAGCGGCACCGCCATGCCGGCTGAATAAGCCAGCAGCAGGGACATTCCCTTGACCGCCGTGCCGGCGACGGCGGCCATTCCCAGGATGGCCGCGAGGATGGGGCCTATGCAGGGCGACCAGCCCAGCGCGAAAGCGAAGCCCATCAGGAAGGCGCCCAGCGGGCCCCGCGCCATGCCGCGCGTGGAGAAGCGCTTCTCGTAGTTGAGGAACTTCAGGTTGACCAGTCCCGTCATGTGCACCCCTAACAGCGCCATCACTAGGCCGAGCACCCGGAGAAGCAGCTGCTTGTAGTCGAAGAGCAGGCCGCCTATGCTGGAAGCCGCCGCTCCCATCCCGACGAAGGCCGTGGTGAAGCCCACCACGAAGATCAGCGCGCTGCCCACCACCTTGCGCGTCACCACTTTGGCGTCTCCCTTCACGATCTCCCCGGCCGAGAACCCGGAGAGCATGGAGAGGTATGCGGGCAGCAGCGGCAGGATGCACGGCGAAAAGAACGAGGCGGCGCCGGCGCCGAAAGCGGTCAGAAATTGTCCCATGGAGTTCAGTCCTTCGCCCCGGGCTTCCCCGGGGACCGTTCCTCTATCTTGGAAATGTCCAGCCCGCCCCAGGCCCCGTCCTGCACCCAGAAGACCAGCGTGTATTTGGCTCCGGACGGGTCCTTGAAGCGGGCGGTCACGGCGGTGGCGCCGTTATCGTCGGTGCGGGTGTCCTTCTCCACGGCGGAGAGCTGCAGCTTCAGGACTTTCCCGGAGGCCTTGTCCTCGAAGAAGAAAGCGCCCTTGAGCCGGATGTCCCTGCGGATGTAGTCGGTCACGAAATCGGTCAGGTCTTCCGAGCTCTCCTGGATCAGCGGCTGGGAGTCCTCGTCCTCCCCCGCGCCGGCCTGGACGTCCGCCGCCTGGGAAACGGAGGTCTCCGTCGCGTTCTCGTCGGGGTTGGCCGCGGCCGGGGCCGCGCAGGCGAGCGCCAGCAGCGCGCAGACGGCGTATCTCATTTCCCCCCCCGCGGTCCAGGCTGCCTGACTATCTTCAGCGGGCCCTTTTTTATCTCCGGCCAGTGCGCGCTTTCGACGTACCTCATTACGGTCTCCCAGCGCCCCTGGCTTTTCAGTATCAGGTCGCAGACCTCGCGCACCGCGCCGGTCCCGCCGTCCTTGGCGGTCACGAAATGGGCGGCCTTCCTGGCCTCTGGCATGGCGTTGGCCGGAGCGCAGGCCAGCCCGGCCTTCTTCAGCACCGGGATGTCCGTCCAGTCGTCGCCCATGTAGGCCGCGTTCTCCGGTTTGAGCCCGGTTTCGGCCAGGATGCGCTCCAGCGGCTCCAGTTTGGACAGGAAGCCCTGGTAGGCGTAGGACATGCCCAGTCCCCGCGCGCGGGCCACGGTGCCAGGCGATTCCCTGCCGGTGATGACCCCTGTCGTCACGCCGAACTGGTTGAGCAGGCGCAGGCCTATCCCGTCGAGGGAATGGAAGGAGCGCACCTCGGCCAGGCCCCGGCCCGCCGGCACGAAGTACATCTTGCCGTCGGTCAGGACGCCGTCCACGTCCATCAAAAAGATCTTTATTTTTCCGGCTCTCTGCGCTAGTGTCATCTTTCCGCCTTCCATTTTTCGGCCAGCTCCAGCTCCCGCTTGCGCGAGGCGTAGTTCTTCGGCGCCGGCCCCGTGTAGCTGAAGAGGTACCAGTGTATGGTCTCCTCCAGCCAGGCCGCCGCCGGGGTGGAGGCCCAGCCCAGCTCTTTTTCGGCCTTCGCTATGTCCAGCACGAAATCAGAGCCCATGGAGAACGGCGAGGCCGCCATGTCGAACCCGCTCTCTTTGAGCCTGGCGTAGTCAGGGTATATGATCCCGGCTTCCTTGTGCATTATGCGCGCCGAAAGTTTTACGAGGTCCTCCAGCGTCATGGTCTGCGAGTCTCCGACGTTGTACGTCCTGCCGTGCGGCTCCACGGCGTAAACCAGCGTTTCCATGGCCCGGGCCAGATCTTTCGAGAAGACGTAGCGGTTCCTGAAATGCGCCCCGGGCAGGAAGAGGGGCCCGCCGTCGGCCAGCCGCAGCCAGTACGAGTAAGCCCGCAGCGTAGGGTCGCCGGGGCCGATCACCACGGGCGGGCGTATTATGACGGCCGGGAACTTCTTTTCCGCGAAAGCCCGCAGGAATTCCTTCTCGGCCAGATATTTACCCAGGCCGTAGGCGTACTTTTCCTTTAGTTCCGCCTTGGGGGGCAGCAGTTCGGTCAGGTTTTCCCGGAACGGCGAGGCCGCTCCCTCCAGGACCGGGTATACAGCGGCCGTCGAGGTGAAAAGGTAGAGACCGGTGCGGCCGTTGAAGACTTTTATGGCCTTCCGCGCGTCCTCGGGCGAGTAACAGATGTTGTCTATCACGGCGTCCCAGGGTTCCACGGCCATGCGGTTCAGATCTATCTCCACCGTTCTGTCCCCGCGGGATTGTTTTATGTCCAGCGGGAGGCCGTCTATGGGCGCGCGCCGCGAGAAGACCGTTACTTCGTTGCCGGCCTTCTGCAGTCTCAGCGCGGCTTCCCTGCCGAAGAAGCTGGTGCCGCCAAGTATCAGGATGCGCATTGTCAAGTATATAGTATATAAATTTTCCCCGCTTTTCCGTCGTTCCGGCCGAAACAGCGCAATACGCTTTTGTCCGGGGTGCGTTTTTGGGCGGTTTTGCCGGGCTTGTCCCGGCCCGCGGTCTTGGTTTTGCGCGCTGCGTAGAAAATGGTTAACAGGTGTTAACTATTTTATTCTCCATGAAAAGTTTTTTAATATTTTATGGGAAAATATTAAAAATGTGCGGATGTGCTTGAAAAATTGGTTAACATGTGTTAATATATTGCTATGGCAAGGGAATATTACTCTATTCCTGAGGCCGCCGCCATGCTCGGGCTTAGCCGTATCGCTGTCTTCAAGCGGGTGAAATCCGGGCGGCTTGCGGCTTTGCGCGTTGGGCGCAACTGGGCTATCCCGGCCTCGCTCCTCCCGGCGACGGGGGGGGCTGGGGCGGGCGGTCCTGCCGCCGTCCAGGCTCCGGCGGCGCAGGAGCAGACCGGGAGGGCGGAATCGAACGACTCCGCCTTGGATTCAATGGGCTGGGATTGATCCTGCCGCTGTCCGGGCCGGCGGGGGGACAAAATACTTCATATCTTCCGGCTGGCGATAAGCCGGTCTTGTTTTCATGTAAAACATGGCCCCGCGCTGCCGGTGGTGTTTTATGCGCGTTCGGATGTTTCATGTGAAAACATGATATCGGCGTCGTCGCGGGGAGGCTGAGGGGGCATGGCCTCGCCGGGACGAGAGTTGCGGCGGCAGCTGGTGCGGCGCTGCGGCGGCTAAGGGTCGCTGGCCGCCAGAAAAGAGGGTTTCACGTGAAACATCGGGAGCGGGCCCTGCCGCGCAATAGCGGCCATGGAAGGTGCCGCCGCGTTTGGATTGACTTCGCTTCCTCAAAACTATACAATTTGTCTGTTCTTAGTGGCGGAGCCGGTGTTTCATGTGAAAACAACGGTTGCGCTTCATACTTAAGGAGAACATATGGCAGAGATAGTGGCTATAGCTAATCAGAAGGGCGGCGTGGGGAAGACCACTACGGCCATAAACCTGGCCGTGGCTCTGGCCGCCTTCGATTACGAGACGCTGCTTATAGATTTCGATCCGCAGAGCAACGCGACCTCCGGCCTCGGGGTGGACATCACCAAGAACAACAAGAACATCTATGACGTTCTGAGCGGCCGCTCCTCCGTGGAGGCGGCCATACATCAGACTTCGGTGGAATGGCTGGACATAATCCCTACCAGCCATAATCTGGCCGGGGCGGAAATAGAGCTGGTAAGCGAGTTCTCGCGCGAATCGGTCCTTAAGCGCTCCCTTGAGAAGGTGGGGGGGATGTATAAGTTCGTTGTCATAGACTGTCCTCCGTCGCTGGGGCTGCTGACGGTCAACGCGCTCAATGCCGCGAATTCGGTGGTAACTCCGGTGCAGTGCGAATATTATGCCATGGAAGGTCTGGCCTATTTCATGAACACCGTGGAGAAGATAAAGCAGGCCCTTAACCCGGGCTTGAAGATAGACGGCGGGGTGGTGACAATGTTCGATTCGCGCATAAACCTGGCCAACCAGGTGCGGGAAGAGATAAGCCGCTACTACGGGGAGAAGCTCTACAAGACCGTGATCCCGCGCAATGTCCGCCTGGCGGAGGCGCCCAGTTACGGGCAACCCATCTTCGTCTATGACCCCAGCTCGCGCGGCGCTCTGGCCTATAAAGAATTGACTCTGGAATTCCTGTCCCGCCGGGGCGTGGACGTCTCCGTATACAAGAATTCGGACCTGTACGTCAACGAGGAGGCTGAGCCGGAATACGACCTGGGCGGCTAGGCGGCTCAGCGGGCCTCAACATTAAGGAAGGACAACATATGAGAAAAGCTCTTGGCAGAGGCATAGACTCCCTGATAACCAAGGTTCAGAATAACGACATTTCCGGGGATATAGTGCAGAAGATCCCGGTCGACAGGATAATCCCCAACCCGTACCAGCCGCGCCGCATCTTCGACGAGGCCAAGCTGGCCGAATTGGCGGAGTCCATAAAGGCCGGGGGTCTGCTGCAGCCCATCACCGTCTGGAAGAACGGCGGAGATGACGGGTATACGGTGCTGGCCGGCGAGCGGCGTCTGCGCGCCTGCAGGCTGGCCGGCCTGGAAGATATAGACGCGATAGTAAAAAAGAACCTGGACGACGAGCAGAAACTGGGCCTCTCCCTTATAGAGAACATACAGCGCGAGGACCTGAACGCCGTGGATACCGCGATGGCTTACCGTCAGCTGATGGACAAATTCGGCGTTTCGCAGTCCGATATCGCCGGCCGGGTGGGGAAGTCCCGTTCGGCCGTTTCCAACACGCTGCGTCTGCTGGAACTGGACGCGGAGATCCGCCAGGGGGTTCAGAGCGGGACGATAGACGAGGGCCACGCCCGCGCCCTGATCTCCGTCCCCGACTCGGCCAAGCGCCGCGAGCTCTACCAGCGCATAGTGGCGGAGCGGATGACGGTGCGCGAGGTGGAAGCCCTGGCGCACGGCTTCCATCCGGACAGGCCGCGCGCCCCCAGGGCCCCCCGGGCCGGTTCCCGCCGCACGCCGGAGGTGGTGGAGCTGGAATCCGTGCTGGAGAAGACGCTGGGTACCAAGGTCGAAGTCGTCCCCGGCCCGGGCCCGCAGAACGGTAAAATTGTGATACACTATTTCTCGCTGGACGATCTGGATAGGGTGACACAAATTATAAAAAAGTGACACAACAGAGCATGGAACGCAATCTGCTGGCGGCGGCGCTGCTGGTCCTTTTGGCGGCCGTTCCGCCGGCGCAGGCCGCTCCCGCGGGCGGCGGGCCGGCCTTCTCGGCCGGGGCCACGTCGTTCGTCCCGGCGTATTTCGCGCCCGAGATGAACCTCGGGCGCTATTACATGTACGCCGACGGCGGCTTCAGCGCCGACTGGTACGTGGGCTATAACAACTGCTGGATAGTCAAGCTGCCGCCGATCCCGACGGGCGGCTACGCGCGGGCCTTCATCGGCGCCAAGCTGGGCCGCGCCAAGATCATGTCGTGGCCGTCCCCCTGGGACACGGACCCCATCCCCGGCAAGATCTACATGGCCGTCAACCAGACTCCGGATTTCAGCTCGGACCATACCTATTTCCTGGTGGACGCGGCCGATCTGCCGAGGGAGCCCCTGCCGAACGACTCTCTCGACGGCGTGGACTCCTCCCGCTGGTTCTGGGCGGAAGTCCCGCTCTCGCGCGTTTCCTCCGACAAGGACAACTATCTGGCGCTGTGGTCCTCGTCGCAGTATTTCGTCTCCTCGTCCAGCTCCCCGATAATAGCGGCCGCCATCAGCTCCGACAAGGACCAGGACGTCTGGCTGAACCGCTCCGTAATGGGCAACGCTCCTTCCGGCGGCGACGTCCTGGAGACCCCGATAAAAGGCATAAAGCCGGCTATGGCGGTCAAACTGGTGCCCTCCAACCCCTACAAGGTCTTCATCAAGGGCTTTTCGGCGGAATTGACCCCGGACGAGATAAACGTCTTCTTCACCGCCATAGGCGAGGACATCCACGCCGCCTGGCTGGAGGTCTCCTACGACAAGTTCGACTGGCAGCGCGTGACGCGCTATTTCTTCCGCTCGCCATATTTCTGGACCTTCAAGCGCGACGCGATCTCCCGGGACATGTTCTACCTGCGAGCCGCCGCCGCGGACGGCCTGGAGAACGTCGGATATTCCAATCCTATAACCATTCCGGCGATGCCGGCGGCCGCCGCCCAGCCCGGCGGCCAGGACCAGGGGCAGGCGCAGGACCAGGGCCAGGACCAGGGGCAGGCGCAGGACCAGGGCCAGGACCAGGGGCAGGCGCAGGACCAGGGCCAGGCCCAGGGGCAGGAGCAGGGACAGGGCGGCGGGCAACAGGATAATTCCGGCGGCGGGTATGACAATGGCGACTGACAAGGGCGCTGCAAAATTCGACGTGGCCGTGGTCGGAGCCTCGGGTATGGTGGGCGGGGAACTGCTTGGTCTGCTCGAGAGCAGGGATTTCCCCGTAGGGGAGCTGTACGCCTTCAATTCCGGCCGTAGAAACGCCAAGGTCCGCTTCCGCGGAAGGGAATACGACTGTTCTGCCCCGACCTTCGCCGCCCTTAAAAAGGCCGGCCTGGTCTTTTTCGTTTCCAACGAGGAGGTCGCTGACCGTTTCGCGCCGCGGCTGGCGGCCGCGGGCGTCTGGTGCATAGACGATTCCTCCCGTTTCCGCCTCTCGCGCGGCGTTCCGCTCGTCATCCCCGAGGTCAACGGGGCGGAAATAAAGCCCTCGCGTAAGCTGATAGCCGGGCCCAACTGCACCATTACCGGAGCCGCGGTTGCGCTGGCCGGGGTGCACCGTCGTTTCCGCGTCACCGAACTGCGCGTAGCCACCTACCAGGCCGTTTCAGGGGCCGGAAGATCGGCCATGGGCGTTCTGGAGGAGGAACTCAAGGGCTATTTCAGGTCCGGTTCGGTCCGGCGCCGGGCCGCCAGCGGGTTCCCGCGCCCGATAGCCTTCAACCTGTTCCCGCAGGTGGGGGGCTTCGACGGGGAGGGGAATTCCGGCGAAGAGAACAAGGTGAGGGCTGAGCTTAAGAAGATCTGGGACGACGGGAGCGTGAGGATCAGTTCCACCGCCGTGCGCGTGCCGGTGCTGCGCGGACATTCGCTGGCCGTCTGGTTCCGGACCCGGCGCCCGGCTTCCCTGGCCGCGCTGCAGAAGGAACTGGGGCGTACGCCCGGTCTCAAGTTCTTCTCCAGGCCCGAGGATTATCCCACGCCGCTGGAGAACGGGCTCCGCACGGAGACCGTCTACGCCGGGCGGCTGCGCAGGGCGGGGACGGCGCCCGGGGAATACCAGATTTGGATAGTTTCGGACAATCTGTACAAGGGCGCCGCCCTGAATTCGGTACAGATAGCGGAAAGGATAGCGGCTCTTTAAAAGAGCGGGGGAGGGGGAATGCGGATAAAGCTTATGGCCGCGGCGCTGGCCGTTCTGGCCGCGCTCGCCGCGTGCGATACCAGGAAAAAACCTCCGGAGAACGTTCCGAGGCCGAGGGCCTCGGGCGCCGGCGCGCGCGTCCCGGCGGACGCGCCGGCCGGGCATTCCGGGGCTTTTGACAACTAGTTTAGCATTTGCTAAACTACTATACATGAGGAAGGTCATGCTCGCCCGCGCGGAAGAGATCTCGGCCACCCTCTCCTGCGTCGCGCACCCGGCGCGTCTGATGATCACCTGCATGCTGCTCAAGCGCGAGATGTACGTGCACGAACTCGTCAAAAAACTCGGCACTACCAAGGGCAACATCTCGCAGCATCTGCGCGTGATGGCCGACCGCGGTCTGATCCAGAAGCGCCGCGACGGCAACCGGATCTTCTACAGCATCAGGGACCCGAACCTCGCCGACCTCATAGCAAGGGTCAAGAAGCTCTATTGCCCGAATTTCGATATTTAGCTTAATGGAGGAAATCATGGACCTGAAAGACGTGAAAGCAGCTAAAGTCGTTGACGCCCGCTCGATGGCCTGCCCGGGCCCGCTCCTGGAGGCCAAGAAGGGGATAGCCGGCGTGCCGGTCGGCGGCGTGCTGGAGATCCAGTCCGGCGACAAGGGCAGCCGCGAGGACATTCCGGCGTGGTGCTCCAAGTCCGGCCATGAGTATATGGGCGTGCTGGAGCGCGACGGCTACGACAGCCTGTTCGTAACCCGCAAGAAGTAACCGCTGAGATCCTCGGCATCCGGCGCCGGTTCCTCCTTTTTCCGGCGCCGGATGCCCGCCGTTCCCGTCAGAGAGAGCCAAAAGAAATGCCACCCAACAAAAAAAAGATACTGATAATCACCACCAACCACAGTTCCTATCCCGGGGCGGACGCCGTGGGACAGGCCCGCCTGGCCTATGAGGCCAATACCTATATCATACGCGTTCCGGACCCGGTCATGTTCCCCGAGGACTTCTACCTCGGGGCTTTCGACAAAGGCATAGGCGGCATCATCATCATGTCGTCCGGCTCCGACTGCCCGTACGAGGGCGCCTACGAGCGCCTTTCCAAGCGCGTGGCCCGGGTCTACGAGAAGATGAAGGCCAGGGGCATAAAGGCGGACCGCCTGAAGCTCACCACCATCTGCACGGTGTGCCGGGCGGCCTTCCTCAAAGAGATCTCCGAAATGGAAAAGGCGGTGGCGGCGGCATGAGCGACATGGAAAAAATAGAGGTTGACGCGCTGGTAGTGGGCTCCGGCATAGCCGGCCTGCAGTCGGCGCTGGACATGGCCGACCAGGGCCTCTCGGTGGTCATCGTGGAGAAGCGCCCGAGCATCGGCGGCAAGATGATCAGCCTGAGCAAGGTGTTCCCGACGCTGGACTGCGCGAGCTGCATCACGACTCCGCGCATGGCCTCTGTCTCCCACCATCCGCGCATCACGACGCTGACCTACAGCACCGTGGACGCGATAAAGCGCGAGAACGGCGTCTTCACCGCCGCCGTCACGCGCAAGCCGCGCTACATCGACGAGAAGGAGTGCATCTCCTGCAAGCGCTGCGAGGACGTGTGCCCCGTCTATCTCCCCGACGAGTACGAAGAGGGCATGGGCGCCAAGAAGGCCATCACGATCCCGTTCACCAACGCGATCCCGCAGCTGCCGGTCATGGACCCGGAACACTGCATCCGCTGCGGCGCCTGCGCCCGCGCCTGTCCGAAGGACTGCATAGATTTTCTGCAGCAGCCCGCCCCGGTCGAGATCAAGGCCAAGGCCGTGATCCTGGCCACGGGCTACGAGACCACGCCGATGACCGCCAAGAAACAGTACGGCATGGCCAAACTCCCGAACGTGATCTCCCCGATGGCCGCCGAGCGCCTGCTGGCGCCGCACGGCCCGTACGGCCGCGTGCTGCGCCCGTCGGACGGCATGGTGCCGGGCTCGATAGCCTACGTGCAGTGCGCGGGCTCCCGCGACAAGAGCATCGGGGTGCCTTACTGCTCCCGCGTCTGCTGCATGTACGCTATAAAGCAGGCGATCCTCCTGTCCGGCTCGCTGCCTATAGCGGACATCACGATCTACTACATGGACATCCGCGCGTTCGGCAAGGGCTACGAACAGTTCTACAACAACGCGAGGGCGATGGGCATCAACTTCGTCAAGGCCAAGGTGGCCAGGATCACCGAGGACGAGAAGCATAACCCGATCCTGCGCATAGAGCGGCAGGAGGGGAGCTCCGCCCCGGAGGAAGTGAAGCACGAGCTCGTGGTGCTCTCGCAGGGCCTGCGGCCCGGAGACGACGTGTCCCGCTACGGCCTCGGCGCGGAGCTCAACGACTTCGGCTTCGTCAAACTGTCCGACGAGACCGTCTCTTCGGCGGTCACGGCCGGAGCCGGCGTGTTCGCCGCCGGAGTCTCGAAGGGCCCCCGCGACATCCCCGACTCCGTGGTCGACGCGGGTTCTGCCGCGATGGAAGCCATCAGCTATATAAGGAAACTGTGATGGACGAGAAAATAAAGGAAGAAGCCTCTAAGGACAATTACCGGCAGGAGCCGAAGGTCGGCGTCTACATCTGCCACTGCGGCGGCAACATCTCCGACGTGGTGGACGTCAAGAAGGTGGCCGAGGAGCTCTCGAAGTATCCCGGCGTGACCGTGGCGCGCGAGTACCCCTTCATGTGCTCCTCCAACGGCCAGGACCTGATCACCGAGGACATAAAGAACCTCGGCATCAACCGCACCGTAGTCGCGGCGTGCTCCCCCAGCCTGCACGACCTGACCTTCCGCGGCGTGCTGCAGCGCGCCGGCGTGAACCCGTACCTGCACGAGCACGTCAACATCCGCGAACAGGACAGCTGGGTGCATAAGCTCGACCACGCCGGCGCCACCGCGAAGGCGATAAAGCTCGCCCAGGCGGGCGTGGAGAAGGTGCGCCGCAAGGACCCGCTGAACGCGATACGCGTGGCGGCGGAGCAGCGCGTGGCCGTGATAGGCGGCGGCGTCTCCGGCATGCGCGCGGCTCTCTCCGCGGCCGGCAAGGGCCTGGAGGCCGTCATCCTCGAGAAGGGCCCGCGTCTCGGCGGCAAGCTGCTGGACCTTGGCCGCCTCTACCCGTCCGGGGAGGAGGCCTCCGCCGTGGTGAAGAAGCTCGAGGACCTTGTTCGCGCTGACAAGAAGATAACCGTCCACACCGACGCCGACATAGACTTCGTCGGCGGCTTCGTCGGCAACTTCAAGATAAACTTCAAGCTTCCCGGCGGCAAGTCCCAGCAGGTGAAGGCCGGCGCCATCGTCATGGCCACCGGCTACGAGCACTACAAGCCCTACAAGGGCGAGTTCGGCTACGGCGAGGCCGCCAACGTGCTCACGCTGCCCGAGTTCATCTCGCTGATGAAGAAGCTGCCCGCCGGGCGGCTGGAGTACGGCGGCAGGGAGATAAAGAGCCTGGCGCTGATACACTGCGTGGGCTCCCGTCAGGTGGAAGGCGTGCACAAGCCGCAGGCGGACGGCAAGATCAACGACTACTGCTCGCGCGTCTGCTGCACGGCGGCCATCAACACCGCCAACCAGATCAAGGAAAAGTACCCCGGCGTGCGGATCTACGACGTGTACCGCGACATCCGCACCTACGGCATGATGCACGAGAGCTATTACGAGCAGGCCTCCAAGAACGGCGTGCTGTTCTTCCGCCATACCGAGACCGACCAGCCCGTGGTGACCTCCGACCGCACCGGCCACAATGTAAAGGTGAAGGACGTGCTGACCTGGGGCGAGGAGCTGGAGTTCAAGGCGGACCTCGTGGTGCTGGTCACCGGCCTTGTGCCCTCCGACATCTCGCTGATAAAGTCGCAGATGAAGATGCCGTCGAGCGCCGACCGTTTCCTGCAGGAGGTGCACCTGAAGCTGCGTCCGGTGGAACTGGCCAACGCCGGCATTTTCATAGCCGGCGCCGCGCAGTACCCGATGGACTCCACCGAGGCGATGGCTTCGGCCGGCACCGCCGCCTCCAAGGCCGGCATCCTGCTGGCCGAGCCGGACATCCCGCTGGAGCCGTTCGTCGCGGTCGTCGACGAGAAGAAGTGCACCGGCTGCGGGCTCTGCCCCGCGGAGTGCTCCTATGACGGCGCGCTGACGATGTCCGAGAAGAACGGCAAAAAAGTGGCCGTCGTGAACCCCGCGCTCTGCAAGGGCTGCGGCGCCTGCGTGGCGGTCTGCGAGCCGCGCGCTATAGACGTGGCCGGCTGGACGCTGGCCCAGTTCGACGCGATGGTGGAAGCCATCGCAAAGGAATAATATGGCCGACGTTAAGAAACTCGCCGAACAGCTGAAGAAGCTCAACGAGCTCCGCGGCCCGGTGCCGGTTGAGCTGCGCGACTACGTGGCAGCCCAGAACAAGGCGCAGAAGGCGATCCTCGACGCGCTGAAGGACGGGCCGAAGACGCCGCAGGAGATAGCGGCCGCCGCCGGCCTGCCGCACGACAAGACCATCTGGTACATCGCCGGCCTGCGCAAGTACGGCAGGCTCGCCGACGTTCCCGCCAAGGGGGACTGGCCCAAGTACGAGCTGAAGAACTCGGAGGCGAAATAATGAAGGTCAACCCGGAACTGATCGACGAGATAAAGAAGTACGGCGCCTTCGACATCTCCGCGTGCTTCAACTGCGGCAACTGCACCGCGGTCTGCCCGCTCTCCAAGGAGGACGCCTCGTTCCCGCGCAAGCTGATCCGCGCCGGCCACGTGGGCATGGAGGAGAAGATAACCTCCGCGATAGAGCCCTGGCACTGCTACTACTGCGGCGAGTGCTCGCAGACATGTCCGCGCGAGGCCCAGCCCGGCGAGTACATGATGGCGCTGCGCCGCTACCTGATAGCCAAGTACGACATCACCGGCCTGTCCAAGATCTTCTACAAGACCGGCTGGCTGCAGACCTGGCTGACCGCCGGCCTCTTCGCCGCGGTGCTGTGGCTCTATAACGGCTACACCGGGGACTTCGGGGCGCTGGCCGGGAAAATAGAGATGGCCTTCCCGGTGTACGTGACCATCGCCATAGCCGGCTACCTGTTAAACATGTACCGGCACGCGATAGTCAAACCGCTGGGCGGCATCAAGGCTTCGCTGAAGCCCGCGCACATCATAGAGACGTTCCTGCACGGCTTCACGCAGAAGAACTTCAACGGCTGCGAGGAGACGGACCTGGTGCGCTGGGGCTCCCACCTGCTGGTGATGAGCGGCTACACCCTGACGCTGGTCATCTCCAACTTCCACATGCTGGAGCCGCTGGACAGGCAGTACTCCGCGTTCAGCCCGGTCAGCCTGCTGGTGTGGTACGCCGGCTTCGCGATAATCGCCGGCGGCGGCGTCATGACGCTGCGCCGCCTGTTCAAGAGCGCCGAGTCGTCCAAGTTCACCCATCCGAGCGACTGGCTGTTCGTCGTCATGCTGTTCCTGATAGGCCTTTCCACCGTGACGACCCTGGGCTTGAACGTGCTGCACGGCCCGGCCGACCCGCTGCTGGCCAAGGTGTACCGCGTGAACATAGCCATCGAGACGGTGTGGATACTCCTGGTGGTGCCGTTCACCAAGTGGATACACATCTTCTTCAGGCCGCTGGCGGTCTACTTCCAGCACGTCAGGAAGGAGGCGGAGGCCGGCACGGCCTTCAGTCTGTAAATGGACAAGATAGTTTACGTCGCCACGCATTTCAAGGATTCGCCGGAGAAGGCCATGCTCCCGTTCGTGCTGTCCAACGCCAGCTTCGCTATGGACGTGCAGCCCCTCATCATAGTGCAGGGCGAGGGCGTGAACCTGGCGGTCAAAGGCAAGGCTGCGGAAATAAACCACGCGCCCTTCGACCCGCTGGAGAAACTGTTCGCCTCCTACGCGGAGCAGGGCGGCCGGCTGCTGGTCTGCTCCCCGTGCCTGAAGGCGCGCGGCTACACGGAGGCGGACCTGGTCCCCAACGCCAAAATAGTCGGCGCGGCGAAGGTGATAGAAGAGATCACCTCCGCCAAGACGGTGCTGTCGTACTGATCTAAGGAGAATTATGGCTGATATCAAGGAACTGGAAGCGCAGGTGGCGGCCCTCAGGGCCGAGGTGGACACGCTGAAGGCCAACGCCCCGGCCGACAAGCTCAGCATGGTGGTGATGAGCGGCGACATGGACAAGCTGCTGGCCTCGTTCATCATAGCCACCGGCGCCGCGGCGATGTACGAGAAGGTGGTGATGTTCTTCACGTTCTGGTCCATCCCGGCCCTGAAGGACCCAAAGAAGACCGTCTCCAAGGACGCCGTCGGCAAGATGTTCGAGATGATGCTGCCCAACGGCGCCGCCGGCACCAAGCTCAGCAAGATGAACATGTGCGGCATGGGCAAGGCCATGATCAAGGCCATCATGAAGAAGCATCACGTGATGAGCCTGCCGGAGCTGATGAAGACCGCGGCCGATTCCGGCGTGGAGATCTACGTCTGCCAGATGAGCATGGACCTGATGGGCTACAAGATGGAAGAGATGATAGACTATCCCGGCATGAAGAGCGCGGGCGTCGCCAAGTTCCTCGGCGAGGCCGGCACCAGCAAGGCGACGCTGTTCATCTGAGCGGTATTAGCTCCGCTTATACGGGCATTATAATTTTTAATTATAATGCCCGTTTTTATTTATATATGATTGTTTAGGAAGCAAACGCCGGTACCGGCGTTCATCTTATGGAGGAAAAAGTGAAAAAAATAGCGATGTTAGCGGTCCTCGTTCTTACCGGGACCAGCATGGTTTACGCCACCAACGGCGACAACCTCATCGGCGTGGGCCCTACCTCGCGCGCGATGGGCGGCACCGGCATTGCGGCGTCGCAGGACGCCATCAGCGCCATCTTCTCGAACCCGGCCGCGCTCTCGCAGCTCCCCGGTTCCCAGTTCAACTTCGCCGGCACGGACTTCAGCCCGACGGTGAAGGCGAACGTGACAATGCCCGGCGGTTACGGCGGCCCCTGGAAAGCCACCAGCCAGGACGCGGTCTACGCGGTTCCTGCCATAGGCGTGGCCACCCCGATAAACGACAAGATGAACTTCGGCATAGCCGCCTACGGCGTGTCCGGCATGGGCGTGGACTACCGCAACAAGGACCCGATGAACACCAACACCAAGGTGTCGGTCATGAAGTTCGTCCCGGCGGTATCCTACAAGCAGGGCGCCTTCTCCTACGGCCTCGGCATGGACATAGACTACCAGGCCGCCGACTTCGGCGAGGGGCTCTCCCATAACTACGCCGTCGGCGCGCGTCTCGGCGCGGGCTACGAGTATAAGAAGTGGAACTTCGGCCTGACCTACGTCACCCCGCAGACCGTGGACCACAAGCGCATCTACAACTTCGACGCTTCGGCGCCCTGGAACAGCAAAACCTACGACGACCTCAAACTGGCCAATCCCGCCCAGTACGGCGCCGGCGTGGCCTACAAGGGCCTCGACAAATGGCTGTTCACGGCGGACGTGAAGTACATAGACTGGGCCAACGCCAAGGGCTATAAGGACTTCGACTGGCAGGGCCAGACCGTGTTCGCGGTGGGCGTGCAGAACAGGACCACCGACAAGCTGACGCTGCGCGCCGGCTGGAACTACGGCAAGAACCCGGTCAAGAAGCACTCCGCCTTCAACTCCTCCGACGCCACCGACGTGCAGGGTACGCCCATGAGCAGGTTCGGCTACGAGTACTTCCGCGTGATTGGTTTCCCCGGCATAGTGGAGAACCACTTCACCCTGGGCGCCGGCTACGAGTTCTCGCCCAAGTTCGCGCTGAACCTGGGCTACATGCTGGCCCCGGCCACGACCATCAGCGAGACCGACAACAGCGGCGCCATCACCCTCAAGTCCAAGCTGTCCGAGCAGTCCCTGGACCTGGGCCTGAACTTCAAGTTCTAAAGGACCTGAAGCCAAAGAAAAAGGGCGGCTCCGGCCGCCCTTTTTTGTTATCATAATGCGGGGGGCTAAACCTTGGCGCGCTCCCGCGCGTCAATATTAACGTGGAAGAAATGATGGCGGAAGAAAAGGCCGAGAAAGCCGCTGGCGCCCCGGGTATAGACCCGGATACGGCGTTCGGGCTGCTGGTGGAAGAGCACCAGCGCCGCGTCTACGCGGCGGCGTACCGGCTCACCGGCAACGCCGCGGCGGCCGAGGACATCACGCAGGAGACCTTCATAGCAGCCTGGCGCCATCTGAAAAGCTTCCGCGGCGAGAGCTCTTTGAAGACCTGGCTGCTGCGCATAGCGGCCAACAAAAGCCGCTCCTACTGGCGCTGGAAGAAGCTGCGCACGTGGGTGGGCCTGGACCAGCGCGACGCGGACGGCGAGGGGCCGGCCCTGCAGGAAATGCTGCCGGACGACCCGGCCGGACGCCCGGAGCAGGCAGCGCTGGCGGCCGACCTGGAGCGGCGCGTGCAGGCCGCCATAAGCGCCCTGCCGCCGCGCCAGCGGGAGGTGGCGGCGCTGAGGGCGCAGGAACTGAGCGTGGCCGAGATCGCGGCGATACTCGGCATGGCCGAGGGCACGGTGAAGGCCCATTGGTTCGAGGCCCGGCGCAGGCTGGAGGCCGCGCTGGGGGAATATTTATGAACGACGAAGAGAAAGAGAAGAAGCTGCTTTCCGCGCTGGCCGTGAGCCGGCCGGAGGCTTTCTGGGCGCGGCAGCGCGCGGCCATAAGGGCCGCCGCCGGGCCCGCCAGGCGCCCGCGCGCCTGGCTCCTGCTGCCCGCCGCCGGCCTCGCCGCGCTGCTGGTGGCGGTGCTGGCCGAAAGGACGCGCCGTCCGTCCGCTCCGGAGCCGCAGGCCGTAAGCCTGGCCTTTATAGAGCACATGGACATGCTGGCCGATATGGACGTGCTGGAGGCGGTGCCGGAGGGGAAGTTATGAGGAAGAGGCTTGTCTGGCCGCTGGTCCTCGGGCTCTTCGTCCCGGCGGCCCTGGCCGAGCAGGCGGCCCCGGCCGAGGTCCTGACGAACCTGGAGTTCTTCAGGGACCTGGAACTGTTCTCCAATCTGGAGCTGGTGGAGAACGGCTTCGGCGGCCAGGCGGTCGAGGCGTCCACGGCCGCGGCTAAGGGAACGGAGGTGGCCAGCTCCAGCGGGACGGTCAGGATCTCCACCGCAACGGGAGGCGGGTTATGAAGACGATGAAATTGCTGCTGACGGCCGCTCTGCTGGCCGCAGCCGCTTGGGCCCCGGCAGCAGATGCCCCGGCCGCTCAGGCCGGGAAGGCCCCGGCCAAGACCGCCGCGGCTAAAGAGGCGGCCGGGAAAGCGGCCTGGGAAAAAATGCCGGAGAAGGAAAAAGAGGCCGTGCTCGCCAATTACGCCAAATGGAAGGCGCTTTCTCCCGAAGAACAGGCGGAGATAAAGGCCCGGTATAAACGCTTTTTGGCCATGCCCAGGGAGCAGCAGCAGCTCCTGCGCGCCAGGTGGGCCAGGTTCAAGGCCCTGCCCGAGGCCAAGAAAGAGGAAATACTGAAGAAGTACGAAAAGTGGAAGAAGCTTTCCGGGGAGCGCCGCGAGGAACTGCGCCGCGAGTACAGGCAGGAGAGGCAGGGCGAAAGGCGGCATGGCGGCGCCGCCGGCAGGCGCAACTAAACCTTTTCGGCGGTGCCGGCGTCAGTATGTTTACAGGACGCAGGACGAGGAGGGGTTATGAAGACTAAGATGAAGATGCTGGCTGTGCTGGGCCTTATCTCGGTCCTTCCCGCCTCCGGGGCTTTCGCCCAGGACGCCGCCAAGGACCAGCTCAGGACCCGCGACCAGCTCAAGACCCAGGACCAGCTGAAGGAGCAGGACCAGCTCGGGACCCGCGACCAGCTCAAGACCCGGGACCAGCTGCAGGAGCAGGACCAGCTCGGGACCCGCGACCAGCTCAAGGCCCGGGACCAGCTGCAGGAGCAGTCCCAACTGAGGGCCAGGGAGCAGTTGAAGGAGCAGGACAAGGCTGGTACCGGGGAGAAGGCTCAGGTCAAGGAGCAGGCCCGCACCCGCGAGATGACCGGTTCCGATAACGGCAAAGGCGAGACGGTCCGCGAGGCCGCCCGCAACGCCGGCGGGGAGCAGACCCTGAAGAACCAGGAGAAGACCGCCGCCGGCAAGGTCATAAAAAAAGCCTCTGCTTCCGAGAAGGCCGCCGAGCGCCGCCGCGCCATCAATGCGGAGCGCAAAGCCGCCCGCTCGGAGAACAGGGGCATGGGGGGCAAGCGCAGGTAACGGTGCGGCCGGCCGCCCCCTCCTCACGGGAGGGGGCGCCGGTATTCCCTGGAGGCAATATGATCTCACGACTGCTCGCCGCTCTTTTGTTCTTCGTTTCCCTGCCGGCCGCGGCCGGCTATTTCGACGCCGGCGCCCGTTATACTTTTGGGCCCGACAACTATGCCGGGATCTCCGGCTTCGGAGAGGCCGGCGGCGGCGCCTATTACCTGCGCGGGGCCTACCGCACTTATAAAAGCGGCCTCTCTGACCGCTTTAGCACCTATTCGCTGGGCGCCGGGCTGGACCGGACCTATTGGAGCGCGTCGGCCGAACTCTCGGCTACCCCGGAGACGGGGGGCTACAAGAATTCCGGCTTTTACGCCGACCTCCTCTGGCTGCCGCTGGGCGAGCCCGGGGAGGGCGCGGCTGTGCAGGACCTCTACCTCGGTGCCTTCTCCGCCCTGACCCGGCACGAGGACGCTTACGCCGCCTCCACCACCACCGTCTCCGGCGGCAGGCGCGGGGCCTCCCCGGTGGCGCGCACCTCGGTTTTCAGGCTGGCGCAGACCGATTACGGTCTGACGGCCTCGGTCCTGGCTTACGGCGTCCGTCTCAGCGGCCGCTATGCCTGGACCTCCTACGACCAGAACCTCACCGCTCTGGACCGCCAGCTGCCGGTGGACATAGGCGGCATCGGCACTACCGGCTTCCCGGCCAGGGCCGCGAGCTGCCGGATAAAGTTCCCTTCGCTGCCGCTCTCCCCGGAGGCCGGCTACGCCAAGACCTGGTACAAACTGGACCAGCCGGACTCGGAATCGGTGAGCGCCGGCCTTTCGCGGCGGCTGGGCGCGGCTGAGCTGTCCGCCGGCTGGGAGAACTACAACCCCGGCGGCGGCGCGCCCAAGTCCGACTATTATTCGCTGGGTGTCACGCTCTCTTTCTGAGCCGGGCGGGGGCCCCGCCGCGGCGGGGCCCCTTTTTTTGCCCTCACTCATAATTTTTAATAGAATAGTATGAATGAAACAGGAACATCTGGACCGCTTCACCGTCTGCCTGGAGAAGGGGCTGCTGCCGCGCCTCGATGAGATCTCCGCCGAGCGCGGCTACCACAGCCGCTCGCAGGCCGTGGCCGATTTCATCCGCCGCGCCCTCGTCAGGAAGGAATGGAAGAAGGGCTCGGTCTGCGCCGCTACGATCTCCGTGGTCTACGACGCCTCCGATCCGCGCCCAGGCCGCGGCGTGGAGGAACTGCTGCGCGCCAATTCGGCCGGGGTCCTGTCCTCGCAGGCCCATCAGCTAAAAGGCGGCAGGACGCTGTGCACCGTAACCGCCGTCGGCCGCCCCGCGGCCCTGCAGCGCCTGGCCGACGAGCTGCGCGCCCTCAAGGGCGTGGAGCACGGCGCGTTCTCCATCGTGGCGCCGCTGTAGCCCATGAAAAAGCTTCTCTGCGCCTGCCTGCCCCTCTTCTGCGCCGCTCCGCTCTCCGCGGCCGACGTGAACATAAGCGTGGTCACCCCCTACCGCCTGGCGCGCTCCATAGCCGACGTGCCCGGAGACGTGCAGGTGGTGACCGCCCGGGAGCTCCGTGAGACTCCGGGGGACACATTGAATGAAAAGCTGGCCAGCCTCGTGCCGGGCGCGGTCTCCAACAGGGCCTCCGGCATCTACTCCTACACCTCGGTAGTCAGCCTGCGCGGGCTGCCGGCCTCCGACCAGGGGCGCACGCTGGTGCTGCTCGACGGCGTTCCGGTGAACACCGGGGCCACCGGCTCCGTGAACTGGAACAGGCTGGCCGCCGAGGACATAGAGCGCGTGGAGGTGTTCCAGGGGCCGGTCTCGTCCCTCTACGGCCCGGACGGCGCGGCCGGCGTCATAAACATCATCACCAAAAAGGCCGCGCCGGGCTACCGCGCCGGGCTTTCCTACGGCACCTACAATACCCTGGGGGCTCGCGCCGGCGCCGGCGCCAGGATAAAGGGCCTTACGCTCTCGGCCGACGGCGCCTACCTCTCCAGCGACGGCTACAACACTGTCCCGTCCGCCTACAGGACGGCGGCGCAGTACAATTCCGACAGTTACGTCAGGGAGAAGAACGCCTCGGTGAAGGCTTCGCTGGACCTGAAGGAGGCGGGCGCGCTGGACGCGCAGTACTCGCGGGACGAGGGGCTTTACGGCGAAGGGACGCGCATACTTACGGCGGAGGGGGCGCACCGCGGTTTCGGCACCGACGCCGCCCGTCTCTCCTGGCACGGGGACGACGGTTCCCTGGCCTGGCAGACCCAGGCCTATTACCAGCTGGAAAACTACACCAGGCTCAACGAATTCTACAGCGGCCCGAATTACGCCAGAGTGGACACCGCGGTCGCGCGCCAGGACGCGGGCTGGCAGGCCGCCCTCTCAAAGCCCCTGTGGGGCCTTACGGCCACCTTCGGCGCGGACTTGAGGGACGGCCTGGCGGACGGCACTGACCACAACCGGGCCGTAGGGGCGACCCCGGCCTACGACGACAGGGACCGCGGCCGGGTCACGCAGTTCGCCCCGTACGCTCAGGCCGACACCAGGCTGTTCTCGGGGCGCCTCAAACTGCTGGCCGGCCTGCGCTACGACAACGCCGTTTATTCCGACGGCTATTTTTACAATCCCTCCAACCCCTCGTACGGCCCGGCCAACGGGGACCAGCGGGACCGTTACTGGGACAAGTTCTCTCCGAAACTGGCCGCCAGCTGGCGGTACTCGGACTCCGCGGAGCAGTACGTCTCCTGGGGGCGCGGCTTCAGGGCGCCGTCGCTCGAGGACATGTGCCTGACCCTGCTGAGGAAGAACGGCATCCTTACCATCGCCAACCCCGCCCTGAAGCCCGAGACGGTGGACACGGCCGAGACCGGCTTCAGGCTGGAGCCGGCCGACGGGCTTTATGCGGACCCCGCGGCCTATTACACGGTCGGGCGCGACTTCATCTACAATACCAGGATCGGTCCCTCTGAAGCGCAGATGAAGAACGTGGGGAAGGTGGAGATCTACGGCGCCGAGCTGCCGGTTAGATATTACAGCGGGCCCTTCTCGCTTTCGGCCTCCTACACCCTGTCCCGCAGCGAGGTGACCGACGACCCAGGCAACAGCGCGCTGCAGGGCAAGACCCTTACCTACGCCCCGCGCCGGACTGCCTCGGCTTCAGCCGGCCTGAAGACGGCGCTCGCCGAGTTTACGCTGAGCTGGCTTTACAAGTCCAAGCAGTACACGCAGGACGATAACAGCGAATGGACGCGCGGGTACCACGTTGTTTCGGCGGCCGCCTCGCGGGCCTTCGCGCGCGGCCTTAAGACCAGGCTGGCGGTGGACAATATTTTCGACAACAGGCGCCTGGACGGCTACGTCGTGGCCCCGGCCGGCTCCAAGACCGTGCCCGACCTGGCCCCTGGCAGGACCGTGACCGTCTCGGTGGAGGCTGAATTCTGATGCCGGCCGGACGGAACGCCCTGTTGTGGCGCAAGGCGGCGGTGCTGGGGGGGATCTGGGCCTCCTCGGAGATAGTGCTGGGCAGTTTTCTGCACAACGCGCGGCTGCCCTTTTCCGGCGAGCTGCTCACCTGCATAGGCATAGCCTTGCTGGCGGCCGGGCACAGGCTCTGGCCCGAACGCGGCCTGCTATGGCGCTCTGGCCTGGTCTGCGCCGCGATGAAGTCGGTCTCGCCCAGCGCCGTCATCCTCGGCCCCATGGTCTCCATAGCCATGGAGGGCTTCCTGATGGAGGCCGGGGTGGACCTGCTTGGCGGCAACGCCGCAGGCTACGCGCTGGCCGGCGGGCTTACGATGCTGGGCACGCTGGCCTACAAGCTGGCGAAGCTCTTCATTGTATACGGCCCCGACACCGTGCGGGTCTATCTGAGGGGAGTGCAATGGCTGCGCGGCCTGGGGCTCCCGGTCCACGGCGCCGCCGGGCCGCTGGTGGCCGCGGCGGCGGTATATTTCCTGGCCGGGGGCGCGGCCGCCCTGGCCGGCCTGGGAGCGGGAGGCGACGCCGTCGCGGCGCCGGCCGCCTCCGGCGCGGGATTCGAACGCTCTTCGTCCGAAAAGCCGCGCGCGCGCTATCATTCTCCGGCCGTTCTGGCCGCGCACGCCGTCTTCACGGCGGCCGTTCTGGCCTCCGGCAAGGCCGTGCCGCCCTACGCCCTGGCCCTCACCGCCGCCGGCTACGGCGCGCTCTGCGCCGCCCTCTACCCCCGCGCGCGCCGGCTGCTGGGCCGCGCCGGCCTCTGGGTCGGCGTCGCCGCCGCCTCGGCCGCCGCCGGGCTGCTGCTGGGCAGCCTCCAGGCCGGCGTCTACATGGCCCTGCGGGCCTTCCTGGTGACCATAGGCTTCTCCGCCATAGGCGAGGAGCTGGCCAACCCGGCCCTGCGCCGCCTGCTGGAGCGGCTCTTCGGGGGGATCTTTTTCGAGACGCTGGAATATTCCTTCGCTTCGCTGCCCGGCATCATAGCCGGCCTGCCTTCTGCGCGGGACTTCGCCCGCAGGCCGCTGGCCTGCCTCGGCGCCGCCGTGCGCCGGGCCCCCCACCTGCTGGAGAACGCCGCGGGGCGGCCGGTCTTTCTCATAACCGGCAGGCGCGGCGCCGGGAAGACCGGCCTGGCCCGGGAACTGGCGGAGCTGCTGAAGAGCTCTGGCAGGAGACCGGGCGGCATACGGGCCGACGGCTTCTGGGAGAACGGCAGGCGCGGCGGTTTCGACCTGGTGGACCTCTCCGACGGCTCGCGCACGCCGCTCTGCCGCAGGGGGGCCCGGGAAAAGGTCATGGCCGGCGAGTTCGGCTTCTTCCCGGCCGGGCTGGCGGCCGGCGCCGCGGCGCTGTCTCCGGAGAGGCTGGCCTTGGCCGACGTCGTCTTCATCGACGAGGTCGGTCCGCTGGAGCTGGAGGGCGGAGGCTGGGCCCGCGCGCTGCGGTCTTTCCTGGCCGGCGGCGGCGCGGCGCCGCTGGTGCTTACCGTGCGCGAGGAACTGGCGGAAGCGGTGTGCTCCCGTTGGGGGCTCAGGCCGGCCCCCGCCTGGCGCGCCGGCGAGACCGCCGCCGAGGACGCTTTCGCGGCCCTGCTGGGCTGCATTGACGCGGCGCCGCCAAGTTGTTAATCTCTGAATTATCCGCCGCGCGCGGCAAAGGGGATGACATGGAAGCGCACGATAAAAAACACCGCGGCATAAGCCACCGCTCGCACTCCGCCTGCGTCGCCTGCGGCGACGCCAACCCGGCGGGCCTCAAGCTCAGGTTCAGGAAGCAGCCGGACGGTTCCGTCGCCGCCGCCGTTTTCTGCCGCCGCGAGGTCATGGGTTACGACGGGCTGCTGCACGGCGGCGTGGCCGCCCTGATGCTGGACAGCGCCATGACCAACTGCCTGTTCTCCCTGGGGATAGCCGCTTTCACTGCGGAACTGAACATAAAGTACAAGGCCCCTGTCCTTATAGGCCGCGCGGCGGAGGTTTCCGGCAGGCTGGTCTCGGACATGGCCCCGCTGTACGTGATGAAGGCCGAGCTCAGGCAGGACGGCAACCCCAAGGTCCTGGCCGAGGCCAAGTTCATGAAGAACGAGTTCTGAAAGGCGGCTGTTGACAGGCCCGCGCCCCGAAACGTATAATTGAGAATAATTCTCAACAATATGCGACACGGAAAAGGACACGACCCGGACTGCTGCTGCCGCAGGATACGCGGTTACGGCCGCCGCATGACCGCCGCCCGGCACGCCGTGCTGGACGCGCTCAGCGCCAGGGGCGAGCACCTTACCGCGGAGGAAGTGTTCAAGGCGGCGCGCAGGCTCTACCCCAACCTGGGCCTGGCTACCGTCTACAGGACGCTGGAGCTGCTGACCCGGATAGGACTGGTCAGCAAGTTCGACACCGGCGACGACAGGGCGCGCTACGAGTTCGCCGACCCCGCCGGCACCAAGGGCCATCATCATCACCTCGTCTGCACCTCCTGCCGCAGGATAGTGGACTACAAGGATTTCATAAAGGAGGAGACCGAGCTGCTCCGCCGCACCGAAGAGGGGCTGGCGAAGAAGTACGGCTTCAGGATCGACAGCCACGTCATCCAGTTCTACGGGCTGTGCCGTGATTGTGCGCGATAATTTTTTTGGCCATTATTGAGAATATCTCTCAATAATGCCGGATGGAACGTGTAAAGCCGCCCCGCGCGCAGGCGCGAGACGCCGACGGAAAGGAGGAAATTATGCCTTACAGGAACGGAACGGGGCCTATGGGCCGGGGACCGATGAGCGGCAGGGGAATGGGGCGCTGCGGCGGGGGCCGCGGACAGGGGCCCGGGTACGGACGCGGCCCCGGCATGGGCCGGCGCGCCGGCGCGGCCTGGCGGGGTGGCGACGCCCTCCCGCAGGACGACGTGGACGCCCTGAACGCCCGCGTCGAAGAACTTGAAAGGAAGCTCGCCGACAAGAACTAGGAAAGCGAGAACGGGAGATAAAATGAAAATAGGTATCACGCTTAACGACGACGGCGGCCTGAAGAGCGAGGTCTGCGCCCACTTCGGCCAGTGCAGCCATTTCCTGATAGTGGAGACGGACGGCAAGAGCATCACCTCCTCCAAAGTGGTCCCGAACGGGGCCATGCACGGCGGCGGGGGCTGCCAGGCCGTGGGGGAGATCCTCAAGCACGGCGTGACGCACGTGATAGCGGGCGGCATGGGCATGGGAGCCCAGAACAAGTTCGCGGCCGCCGGCGTGCCGATATTCGGCTGCTCCGGCCCCGCGGAGGACGCCGTAAAGGCGCTGCTCGCGAGCAGTCTCGGCGGCATAGACCCGTGCGCCGGCCACGACCACGGCGGCGGCTGCGGGCATTGATGAAGGTCGCCGTAGCCAGCGGGAAAGGCGGCACGGGGAAGACCAGCCTGGCCTGCGCTCTGGCGCGGGCGCTGGGACCCCGCGCCGCCCTGCTGGACTGCGACGTGGAGGAGCCCGACTGCGCGCTCTTCCTGAAGCCGGAGATAACTCAGGAGATAACTTTTACCGTGCCCGTGCCGGCCGTGGACCCCGCGAAATGCGTGGGACACGGCCGCTGCCAGGAGGTGTGCGTCTACAACGCCGTCAAAGTGTTCAAGGGCAAGCCGTTCCTGTTCGAGCATATGTGCCATTCCTGCGGCGGCTGCGCGCTGGCCTGCCCGGAAGGGGCCATAACGGAGGTCCCGCACGGCTCCGGCCTGGTGCGTATAGGCACGGCCGCTGGGAGCTTCTTCGCCGACGGCCTGCTCAACGTGGGCGAGGCCAGCCCGGTGCGGCTGATAAAGGCCGTGAAGAAAGCGGCCCCTCCGGACGGGGACGTGATCATAGACTGCCCGCCCGGCACCTCCTGCCCGATGATGACGGCCGTGAGCGGCGCGGACTTCTGCCTGCTCGTGAGCGAGCCGACGCCGTTCGGCCTGAGCGACCTGAGGCTGGCGGTGCAGACGCTGGAGAAGACCGGGATGCCGCACGCGCTCGTCATCAACCGCGCGGACCTGGGCGACGGGGAAATGGAGCGGTGGTGCTTGGAAAAGGGGCTGAAAGTGCTGCTGAAGATCCCTTTCGACAGGAAGATAGCCGAGGCCTATTCCCGCGGCGGCACCCTGCTGGAGTCCAGGCCGGAGTACGGCGAAAAGCTGAGGGAGATGTTCGGGGCCCTGGGCGCGGAGGCGGCGGCGTGAAGCAGGTGCTGATCCTGAGCGGCAAAGGGGGGACCGGCAAGACCACGGTGGCCGGGGCCTTCGCCAGGCTGGCCGCGCCCTGCGTCACGGCCGACTGCGACGTGGACGCGGCCGACCTGCATCTCATCCTTTCTCCGGAGCCCGCGGAGCGGAACGAATTTTACGGCGGCAAGAAGGCGGCCATAGACCCGGCTAAATGCTCTTCCTGCGGCCGCTGCGCCGAGGTGTGCCGCTTCGACGCCGTGCGGCGGGAGCCGTATTCCGTGGACAGGCTTTCCTGCGAGGGCTGCGGCGTCTGCGCCTGGAACTGCCCGGAGGGCGCCATAAGCCTTACGGGGTCTTTGAGCGGGACCTGGGCCGTTTCAAAATTCCGCTTCGGCGTCTTCGCCGGCGCGCGGCTGGAGCCCGCCGAGGAGAACTCCGGCAAACTGGTGGCTATCCTCAAGACGGAGGCCGTGAAAGCCGCGGAGGCCGCCGGCGCAGAGTGGCTGATACTGGACGGCTCGCCGGGCATAGGCTGCCCGGTGCTGGCCTCGCTGGGGGGCGTGGCCGCCGCCGTGGTGGTGGCCGAGCCCACCGTCTCGGGCAGGCACGATTTTTTGCGGCTGGCCGGACTGCTGAAAGAACAGAAGGTGCGCGGCTTTCTGCTGGTGAACAAGTGGGACCTGAACCCGGGCGAGACCGCGGAACTGGAGAAAGCGGCCGCCGGGTACGGCTTCGGCCTGCTGGGCAGGGCGCCGTTCGACAGGGGAGTGGTGGAGACCCTGCTGGCCCGGGAGACGCTGGGCGAGCGCGGACGGACGCCGGCCGCCGAAGCCGTGGAGTCGGCCTGGAAGAAATTGAGGGCCGCGCTGGAGAACTGATATGGAAGACCGCAAGATGGCATTGGAAGACGCGCTGACGCATTACGAGGGCAGGCTGAACGACCCGGACGCCTCCGCCTCGCTTACCGGGCCCTGCGGCGACACGATGGAGTTCTACATAAATTTCGAAGGCGACAAGATAAAGGAGATACGCTATCACGCCGACGGCTGCGGCGTTACGAAGGCCTGCGGGGCGATAGCGGCCTTCTACGCGGACCAGCGCGAGCTCGAGGAGGCCATGTACGTGTCTCCGGGGCTGATAATAAAGACGCTCGGAGGCGTGCCCGAGGACCATAAGCACTGCCCGGTGCTGGCCGCCTCGGCTTTCTACAAAGCCGTCGGCGAATACCTGGCGAGGCCGTAGGACGCCGGCCGGGATCTTTGCTCTAACTGCGTTCTTAAGGAGAGGATATGAAGATCTGCGTGTCCGCGATGGGCGGTTCCCTGGAGGCGAAGGTCAGCGAGCGGTTCGGCCGCGCGCCGTATTTCGTCGTAGTCGATGCGGAGAACATGAAGTTCACCGCGGTCAGCAATTCCGCCGCCGGGGCGCAGGGCGGGGCTGGGCCGGAGGCCGTGCGGCAGATAGCCGCGGCCGGAGCCGGGGCGGTTCTTACCGGAGAACTGGGACCCAACGCTAAGACCGCCCTCGAGGCGGCGGGCATAAAAGGCGTAACGGGCGTATCGGGTTCCAAGACGGTGCGGCAGGCGCTGGAGGAATACCTGGCGGGGAAATAAGTCGCCCCGCGGCGGTCCTATGGAACTTCTTGTGGAAAGACTGATAGAGAGGACGGAGGACAGGACGGTGGTCTCCGCCCATCTGGGGGAGTTCACCACGGCCGTCGTCTCCTCCGGGGCGGACGGCTGGCGCTGCGGCCTGGCCTCCAGACTGGAGGGGATAGGCTGCGAAACCGAGCTGAAAGGCGGCTGCGCCACGGGGATGCGCACGCGTGACCTGGCCTGCCTGGCCGCCGGCTCCGGCCCCGAGACCTCCCTGGGGATGGCGGCGATAAACTCCTCTTTGCCGAGGCCGGAACTGGAAGAACTGAACGCCGCCGACCTCATAGAGGAGAAAGGCCGGGACGCCAGGGTGGCGGTCATCGGCCATTTTCATTTCACGGAGCGGCTGCGGGCTTCGGCCAGGGAAACAATGGTCTTCGAACTGGAGCCGAAGGACGAGCGGGACCTGCCGGCGGAGAGGATGGCGGAGCTGCTGCCCTCCGCCGACGTCGTGGCGGTGACCGGTCTGACGCTGCTGAACGGCACGTTCCTCGACGTGCTCGCCCATTGCCGTCCCGGCGCCTTCAAGGTGCTGCTCGGACCCTCAGTTCCCCTGAGCCCGGTGCTGTTCGACTACGGCATGGACGCGGTGGGCGGCGCCGTGGTCAGGGACATCCCCGCGCTGGTGCACGCGCTTACGTCCGGCGTCAATTTCCGCGGTCTGCCCGGCAGGCGGACCGTGCTGCTGCGCAAAAGGTGACACCCTGCCCGAGGCTGGCACTTCGCTCGTCGTCCGGACGCCGGCGCGGGAACCGGAAAAAAGAGAAAATAAAGCCGGGAAGCGGCCTTCGGCCGCGCATGGAGGAAAGATGAAAGCCATAGAGACTCTGAAAGAGGCATGGGGCCTGCGAGCTGGCCCGGCCATTCTCGCCACGGTGGACGCCGAAGGCAACCCTAACTCCGTCTACGTGCTCAGCATGAAGCTGCTTGACGACGGGCGAATCGCCGTGATGGACAACTATTTCCACAAGACGCGCGAGAACATAAAGAACGGCAGCCGCGGCTCCTTCCTTTTTCTCGCGAAGCCGCGGAAGCCCTATCAGGCCAAGGGGCCGATAGAATATCTTTCCGCAGGCCCGGTCTACGAGGGCCTGAAGGCGGCGGTGGACCCTAAGCACCCGCGCGTGGCCGCCGCCGTCCTGACGGTGGAGGAACTCTACTCCGGCGCGGAAAAACTCCTATAGGCCGGCCGGCGCCGCCGGGGGGCGCCTTCTGCCGGCTCCCGGTTTGATATAATTGACCGATGGGTAAGTGGCTCGCGAGGACCGCGTTCGGCCTGATGACGGCGGCTTTGTTCGTCATGACGGCCCATATTTTCACCCATATACGCGGCTCTTCCGCCGAGGATTTCGTTCATTGCCGTCTGTGCCAGAACCTGGCCGGCATCTCCGCTCCCGCTGCCCCGGTGGTGGCTCCGCCTCCGGCCGTGGTGCTGGAGGTCCCGCCCCCGCAGTCTCCGGCGGAACCTTCCCTGCCGGCAGCTCCCGGCTTCGCCAGGGCCCCTCCCGCCGCCTAAGCCCGAAGGCATTCCCCGCGCCGGAGCTGATTGTTCCCGGCGCAGTCGCTAACATCGTTTAACGCGGCGCCGGATACCGCGTGGAGAGACGGGACTGATGAAACATACGGGTCTTCCGGGTTTGCTGTGCATAACTTAGGGCTCTTTTAGGAACGAAGTAATCACTTTCAGCCGCAGATATTCCAGGTCTTTTATCCCGTAAGCCCGCCGCTGTATCACCCGGATCTTGTTGTTCAGCCCTTCCATAAAGCCCAACGAAACCTTGTTCTCGGGGTGGCAGTAACTTTCGATTCCGTCCCAGTGCCGCTCTATCATCCGCGCGAACTTCCGGTACGGCTCAAGCCGGCTCCATTTCAACTGCTCCTTCCAGTTCTCGAAGAACCGCCGGCTCCAGCCGGGGGTGTTGTAGTCCCACAACTGCTCGAACTCTTCTTTCAGCAGGTACGCCTTGTTCAGCCGCTTGTTGGCCTTCAACAGCATCCTTAACGCCCGGCGGCCATCCACATCCAGGCTGGTCTTGTGCGACAGCAGCGTGTAGCGCTGCCCCTTGATGTAGGTCCGTTCCTCGCCAGCCACGCGCTTGTACTCCGCCCGGCGCACCTCGTCGAGCGCCTTTGACAGGTGGCTCAGGATATGGAACTTGTCGAAGACTATCCGCGCATTCGGCGCCTTCTCGCGAATCACGTTGCGGAACGGCTTCCACATGTCCATCACCGCCAGCTCTATCTTCCGGCAGCGCTTCTTCCCCAGCGTCTTGAAGAAAGGCTTGAAATCCTTCTCCTTGCGCCCTTCCTCGCCCATCCAGATAGGCCTCTTCAGGTCCAGGTCGGCCACCACGACCACGTAGCTCTGGCCCTTGTGGATGGACACCTCGTCCACCCCGATGGCCCGGACCTTCTCCGGCAGGGGATTGGCCGCCAGCAAGCGGCGCATGTAGTCCATCTCGATGCGCCTGGTCTGGTCCCATGTCAGGCCATTATTATCGGCGACCTGCTTGATGGACATCTCCCGGCACTGATGGCCGATTTTGTCTTCCATCCGCAGGGTGAAACGGCCGGAATCTGCCAGCCAAATAAGGCGCTCCTGCTTCACGGCCTTGCACCCGGGGCACAAGACCCGGCGGTACTCGAATTCAAGGTAGATGTGCCGCAGGCCGCTGTCCACGTCCCGGATCTGATGGGTTCTGCGGTCACGGAAATTACGGACCACCTTGCCGCAACAGCCGCAGACCGTTTTTTTTGACGGCGCTGCAGGGTTATTATGACCCCGCACGGGTCTAGGGGGTGCAGTCTGGCCATGGCCTTGGCGCGAAAGCCGGGGAAGCCATAGATATCTTTGACGTGTATGCCAGCAGTCATAATCCCACTTTAGCGCCTGCCGGCAAACGTGTCAAGTTTTCAAAGAGCGTTTTCCCAATGAGAACCGCTAAAATTCACGCACAGCAAACCCGGAAGAGCCCTTTATCGTGCAGGACGTATTTTCCGCACACTCCCAACAGACAAATATTTCGACAACTTTGAGATAAGATCCATATATAAAATTGGAGATAAAATCCTAATCGGAGCTTATAAACCACCAAAGGTATTATCATCTTCAATGCTATCCTCCAGGCAGCTCAATGATAACTGCCGAAACCCTCCAATTGAAGGGTATAAAGGCGCACTATATGTGGGGGATGCCGAAGCGGTGCACTTCGAAAAAATAGATCCCAATGGGATTTTTTCGAACAGCACTAAACATGGCATCTTATATGATATCTATCCCTCCACAATCCCCGGCCATATAGTACTAGCTTATGGGAATAATTATACGCTCGACACAGTTACAATCAGTAGCGCTGCACTCGGCGGAATCGGGAGATTTCAAACTAGCCACTGCCCCATCGACAAATACAGTCCTTTTCTAGCCGGAATTGCCAGAACGGGGAAGAGTATTTATACTCCAGTTGGGAACGCGGTAGAGGATTTCCTGGAACAAGGCTTTCGATATATGCCCTCAGCGGCACAAATATGGGGTTATGATGCGAAATTTACCATATGGGCAAGGAAAGATAAATGGAAAAGATTTCTTAAGTTAGCAAATCCCGACCGCTTGTGGGCTGCTGCATTTCTCTCTCAATATCCTACGACAAAAGCGCAAAAAACGCTCTTAGAGTTGGTGAAAGAAACCGGTGCCAGTGCTGGGATAGTTCAAAGAATGGAAAATGGGAAGAGCCAATTGGTCGATCATCTTTTGGTTTCTATCATAAAAATGCAGGTTCCTTTTGCCAAGGCAACAAAAGACAAAACAATAGGACTTGCCGATTCCAGGAATCCAGATTTGATCCGCAAAGCTGCTATCCGCAGTTTAAAATCAAGACTTGGAGTAAATGCGGCCCCTCACTTTCTAGCACTTATCAATTCCGACTCCGAATTACCAGAAGAAATAGAAAAAAACATTCATCAGACACTTTACGATTTAGCGCCTGGTAAATGGTCTCTTCAAAATGTGGTTGTTTCTGGATTCATGCCCCCAAAAGATTTTCACAGCACCAAGAGTGGCCCTTATTTAACCACGAAGAAGAATCCCGCACGCATAGTACGAGCAGCCTATATCTCTCTGTTCAATAAATTCACCGGTGAATTTAAATTCACGTTACCTTATCCGCTAAAGGGCAAATACATCCTTCACTACGGAAAAGACGATTCAAAGAGCATTTCCTTTTATCTAAATAAAGCAAAAATAAATCTTGGAAACTTGAAGTGAGTGCACATTAACAGAGGGGTATATATTGGAGAAACTATGAAGCGGATATACTGTTCTATGGCTATCTTGGTGCTATCTTCCTCAGCATGGGCCACAGATTTGACAGTGTTGGCGGCCACGACAAACAAACCGGCGACTCAGACCGAGGCAAAACACGCTAATTCTTTCAAACAGAACGTGGCTTTCACCATCGACAGCCATTCATTGACTAAATTCAAGATCAACAGCAAAATAATGAAAGTGATGTCTGATTCAATGGAGGATTGGACAAAGAGTCTGGATGCCACAGGAGTCAAGATAGATTTGAACAAAGATGGGATTCCAGATTATTTCGTGGCTCCCGACTACCCCTCTTCTTGCGGAACCGGCGGCTGTGCCTATGCCCTTTTTGACGGTGCCCACAACTCACTGATAGGCGAATTCTCCGGGGATCCAATTTGGTTAATGAAACAGAAAATTAACGGCATGCCGGTAGTGCAGAGCTTTAGCCACCAAAGCTCTGACAGTGGCTTCTTTAAGTGTTATGTCTTCGACGGAAATCGATATATTGAGGTTTCGTCCATTATGCTTCACGGGAAAGATCGTGATCCACTCTTTAAATAGTCCACAGGGACAACTCATGGCAATGCATGCAACTCCAGTAAAAAAGACTCTCGGACTTAAGCTTCCATGCTTGATGGTAGGCGTGGGCGCACTCTGCCTTTTTGTAGCGCTGAGTTTTGGGCTAAAGATAGTTCTTCCGATCTTTTTTTCTGACAGAGCCCCCGAATCTATTATCGCAACCAGTAAGTTCCCTTTACTATACTGCAACCCAGGGGAATTTGTGGTGCTATTTTTGCTAATAGCCTTCCTTTCTTTGGCTGCGGTGCTATCTGGTGTGGTTATCTTTATTTTGCGTAGGAACAAGGTGGAGGCTAGGAGACGTTCCTAAAGCCTTGCGTTAATGTCTTAAAATTAGGAATAAGGAATGACCGTCCCCTCAAACACACACTTCAAAACTTGACCACGAATTAGATTGTTTATGGGTCCAATAATACTTCTCGACAAGTCAATATTTCAAAGTCTTTCTCACGATGAGGTGGGCTTTCTTTTCAAGCATTATACCGTGTGTATTCCACCTGTGCTTATTTTAGAAATCATGGGGGACATATCGAAGCCACCACGAGAGGAATATTTCAAACTAAATGATGCCCAATGGCTAGCACAAAAAGTCGAAGGGAGCGATTCTGGAATTCCAGTAAATTGCAGAAAGATGCTTACAGCATCGCTGCTTGGGAACCCAATTCCAATGACAGGGCAGATTCCCCTAGACACTGGCGTCCGTGTCCCAGACTCAAAAGGTGGTTATGGGGTAGTCTTTGAAGAACCCTATGCGCGCAAGCTGCTTCGCAAATGGGCCGCAGGGACCTTTACGGACAAAGATCATGAAACATCGAATATTCTACGCGAAACCATACAAACCTTCGATTTGGAAGGGTTTAAAAACAATCACCCTCCGGTAGAGGATGAAATGAACTCACTCCCCGGCCTAAAGGCCGGGGTTTCCCGCCTCTGGCATAATCTGGAGGTTACTTCGCTTTGTCCTGGTTTTCTATATACTTACGCACCACTTCTTCATCAACCTGGCCCACCGTCTCGGCAAAATAGCCGTCCGCCCAGAAACTGTCGCCCCACAGGAACTCTTCGAGCTCAGGAAACTCCTTGCGTATCGCTCGACTGCTCCCGCCTTTCAAAATCTGCACGACCTCGGCGACGCTGTTACGCGGGTTCAGTTGTATCAGCAGGTGCACGTGGTCCGGCTGGATGCTGATCTGCTTCGTCCACCACCGATTCATCCGGCAGCCCTCAAAGATGAAATTCTTTAAGCGGACGGCTATTTTGCCTCTCAATACCCTCTTGCGATATTTTGGCACCCACACGAGGTGGAATTGCAGGCGGTGTCTTGTATGAGTTCCGCTCCAGTATCTGGCCATAGGCCAGATTATGCCAAAATTGGCCTCCGCTTCGCTCCGGGCTGCCATTCATCCCCGGCCTTAAAAGGCCGGGGTTTTCTGGCAGGGAAGATAAAAAAAGCAAAATCAATCGAAGATGTCATTAAAATTGCCGACCTAGTCCTTGATTCCGACAACCCGGACATAAAACTTGCAAATCTAAATCACTGCCTAGGGATGTTTTATGTTAGCGAACCTATAAGAAAGTTGGTCCATACGCGCTGGTTAAATTTAGGATTGCCAAAGCTATCCGATTTCGCACCTTATGCGTCATTTTGTTTCCGGGCTTACACAACTTTCATAATAGGCATTTCCACAGGAGCAATTTCGACACGAGCGTCTAATGTAATTGACCTGGAGTATATTTGGTATTTGCCATTTTGCTGGATTTTCGTCTCATCCGATATTTTACACAAACGGCTTGTTCCGCCCTTTCTTCGCGCGGACCAAGAATTCGTTGATGGCACCATATTAAAGGCCGATTTGGGAAATATTGTTAGAGATTGGAAATCTCTTGATGAGAATGCGCTGGAAGAACGCCGCATCCATTATGGGTCATATCCTCCTGAAGTCGATGGGTCGTTTACACATAAAATGTACAAAAAGTATTGCAAGCCGCGTTCTCCATATTGTGGGGACCCTCTAGCTAAATTTCCAAAGGAAAAGCGCCAAGAAATTGAACGCAATATCGTCGAGGAGCTAAATCGTAAGTTAAAACCATATCGAGACCTTAAAAAGGATTAAATCGGGAACAGGAACCGTACAAGGCCGGGGCGGGATATAAGCACATGAACTTAATAACAAATTGCCGAAGAACCGTAATCTGCCTAATCGCACTATTCCTATGTGCTTGTAGTTCAACGCTAGTTATTCAAAACGTTCCTGTACCATTGCCAGGAACGCCCTATGATTTGAAATTAGGGTTATCCTTGGCTGATTTCCTACACGATAATCCGAAGACAACAGTTAAACAGAGTCATCCCCGGATCAGTATTGCATCCCTTCCTATCCTTCCGAAACAGGGGGATATAATTTACCCAGGAACAGCTGTTTTCCTCGATGAAAAACTAGTAGGAATTACCCTCTTCCCTGCCGTGCTCAGAAGAGAGCCAATTGAGCAGAAAGATTTTAAAGACCTTCAAGCTGAATTACAGAAGAAGTACTTGGATTTTTATGGCGGCCATCCAGAAAAGACTTTAGTACCTGGTCCACACGCTGAAGGGCTAGCACAACGATTTACGTGGGTTAATAGCGATTATGTAGTAACCCTAACCATGCTTCCAAGCAAACCGAAGATGTATAAACTTGAAATGCTCTGCGCCTTAATTATCACTCCGACCCAGCTGTATTTTAGGAAGCATAACTGGACTCAAGATGATATGAATCAAGTGGAATCTATTTTCCATGAGACGGGACAACCCGCCGCTGAACAGAATTAGCTGTCTCAACATAAGCCGGGCCAGGGCGGGGGCGGAGGCCAAGCGGGGGCCGGAGCTACCGCCCTGGCTTTTCCTTTTGGTCTTTGCAGTTTCGGCCTCTGCGGTGGCGGCGATAATTGAACAGGAAAGACCGCCCGGGCGGCCGCGAAGCGGACGCCGGGGCGGTGTTTCTTAATATCTGCTGCCACCCATAAGCGCAGGACACCTCTTCTTGCAGTGCGCGCGGGGGATGATTTTCTTGCTGTTTAAGAGCGGGATACCTTATGGGGGAGCAGAGCGAAGGCGCAATGGGCCTGAGCCTGCGGACCCGCTACTTAGCGGCAAGCAGGGGCGGGCGGAGGCCCGGCCTTGCGGCATCTCGCGGATAAGCTCCCCGTACCGCTTAACCAGGGAAGAAAGCGGAACTTATAATGTTCCCTCGGGATGTTGCGCAAAGAAGGTCATAACTTGTGCCTGAAATGCACCCCAAAGATTTAAAAATTGGAAATTCCCTGACGCCGCGCCCCGCGCGGCGTTAAAATTTTGCAGCCCATAATGGCCCGATGGATTGCCCCGCTTGAAAGCGGGGCATTTTCCATTTTCAGGCGTTGACCGGCCTGAATACAATCGCTACAATTTATCCGAAGTGCAGACCCTGCGGAATGGGAGTCACGGGATCAACTAGCCACAAAAATGCCGCCATATGGCCGTTCTTAGTACGGTATTTCTATTTCTCTTCGCTTTTCTGACCTCACACCTCGTCGTGAGGGTTTTCCCGCAGGCCTCGATGGTGCTGAAAAACGACCGGGCGAAGCGCAACGTCACGATAGACGGGCTCCGGGGGTTCCTGGCTTACGCGGTTTTTCTCCATCACGGCATGATAACGGCTTCCTACAACAACAGCGGCAGCTGGACGGCTCCCGCCTCTAATGTCGTAAATCAATACGGGCAGGGGGCCGTTTCACTGTTTTTCATGATCACCGCATTTTTGTTCGTGGGTCAAATAATCGACAAAAAAGGGGATATCGATTTTTTGAATCTGTATATAAGGCGGTTCTTCAGACTGTACCCGCTCTATATACTGGTTGTCGGGTGCGTGATGCTCGTCGCTTTATATAAGACCGGTTTTCATTTGGATGCGGCCGGCATGAGCCTTCCCAGGGGCATAGTCCATTGGCTCTTTTTTTTGCCGGCGAACCTGAACAACTATAAGCTGTCCGGGCAAATAGTCGCCGGGGTGGTCTGGACGTTGAGATACGAAGTGCTGTTCTATCTGTCGCTTCCCCTTTTCTGCATCCCGTTCACCAGGAGGATAACCACCGAGGGAGTTGTTTCTTTTTTCCTTCTGGGCGCTGTCTTCCTCCTCAACCTGAAATATCAGCTGTTCCTTTATACGCGGCTCATGCTGTTCCTGGGCGGAGCGTTGGCCGCGGTTGTTTCCAGGAAAGACTGGCTCCGCGGATTCCTTATGTCCGGTTATTCCGCTGTATTCTCCGCTGCGGCGCTGGCCTCCTGCCTGATCTTCTTCCATGACCCCTATTCCGCGGTCCCCGCCATCCTGCTCTCGCTCTTTTTTGCGGTAATCGCTTCCGGGAACAGTTTATTCGGTCTTCTTAAACTACGGGCGATACGATGGATGGGGGAGATCAGCTACAGCACATACCTGTCGCATGGCTTGCTGCTGTTCATCTTTATGGAGAATCTCCTCATAGCCCGCACGCTCCGCGGATATTTTGTGGAGAGCGTGTTTTTAACGGTTCTGCTGGTCCTGCTGAACACGGTCTCTTATCTGTACGTCGAACTGCCTGGTATCGCCCTCGGGAAAAAACTCTCCGGGATGCGGCTGGTAACTCCTGGCGAGCCCAGCATAGCCGCTTCGCCGCCACTATGAAGCCCCCGCGCTCGCCGTTTATATGGGAAAGACCGACGGCCTGAGGAAGGCGCTGGACGGCCTCTATTCCGCGATAGAGGCCTACCTGGGGGCGTTCCGCGGGGACGCGGCCGCGCTGCGGGCGCTGGACGAGCTGCGCCGCCTGGCGAAAGAGGCGCGGAACGAGCTGGCCGACATCGAGCTGGAGGCCCTGCCGGCCGGGACGAAAGACGCGGACTCGCTTACGCCGAGGGAGCTGGAGATACTATCGCTGATAGCGGCGGGGCTCGGCAACAAGGAGATAGCCTACCGTCTCTCCATCTCGGACCGCACCGTGCAGTTTCACGTCCGTTCCATCTTCGAAAAGACCGGCGCGCGCTCGCGCACCGAGGCCGCGATACTGGGCCTCAGAAAAGGGCTCATCCGGCAGCGCGGCTCCTGAACAGCGACAGCGGGTACCTGTGGTAAATGCCGATACCGCCGGGCGGCGGTTTACGGTAGACTCTATACAGGAAGCGGCTAAACGGAGGACGATATGAAGAGCCAAAAACGCGGAGGGAAAAAGGCTGAGGCCGGGGACCTGCAGAAAGCTTTCGGCCCCCTCTGGAAATACTACTCGGCCCCGGACGTGAGCGACATCCTGATAGACGCCTTCGACCGTATGTCCGTGGAGCGGAAAGGCAAGCTGGAAAGCGTGCCTTCCGTCTTCGGTTCCGGGGCGGCCCTGAACGCCGTGGCGAAGGCGCTGCGCGAACTGCCGGGCAGCGCCTGCCGCAGTTCCGCCTTCGGCTCCGGCGAAGTCCTGGACATACACCTGCCGGACAGGACCGTGGTAACGCGCGCCGAGGGCGAGACCTACAGCGCTATGACGATAAAGAAGGCCCCCGTTTCAGAACCCGGCTGGGACGGGCTGGTAAAGCTCGGCTGCCTGCCCGAAGCTGGCCGCAGGCTCTTCGAACGCATAACGGAGCGCGGCGAGAGCCTGCTGGTGACAGGCGGCGCCGCCTCCGGCAAGACCACCACCCTGAGCGCCGCGGCGGGCTCCATCCCGGCCGGCAGGAGGATAGTGGCAGTGGAGACGGCCCCCGAGCTCAGGCTGGAGCGCCCTTCCTGCCTGAGGCTGGGCGCCTCCTCAGACGAGGAGTTCGCGGGACTCCTGAGGAACGCGGCCAGGTTCCTGCCGGACTACCTGGTGACCGACAGTCTGGACGTCATAGGCGTGCCGGAGATAGTGAAGGCGATGAGGGAGGGGATCCCGGTGCTGGCCTCGTGCCACGCCGACGGGGTGCTGGACGCGCTGAAACGGCTCGAGCTGATGTACCTCTCCGCCAAGACTTTCTTCGGTCTGGACGAGATACGCGCGATGCTGGCCTCCGGCCTCAGGTACGTCAGCCACCAGGAGCGCGGGGGGGACGGCAAGCGCCGGCTTCTGGAACTTTCCCGGATAGCTGGCTACGAGGACGGCCGCTACGTAATAGAACCGCTCCTGAAGTACAACGGGGAAACAAAAGCCTTCGATCTGACGCCGGCCGGCGGGGAACTGCTCGGCTAACCGGGAACCGGGCCGCGCGCCAGCGGCGCCGCAAGCGGGAAATTTCTTATAATTGTAGCGCGGCATGAGGAAACTTTCAGTGATCCTGCTTCTCGCGGTCTCTCCGGCTGCGGCCCAGCTCGCCGGCGGCCAGGCCGCTCCACAGGCCCCCGCGGCGCAGACCGGCCCCGTGCCCGCGCCTCCGGCCGTTTACGCCTCGCCGGCCGCGCCCCCCGCCGTCTCCACGGCGCAGCCGGCAGCCGCGCCCTTCATTTCCACGGCCCAGCCGGCAGCCGTCCCGGAGGTCTCCATCTCCACCGCGCCTCCGCCCAGGAAATGGCGGGACTCCGCGCAGCTTTCCTACGTGAAGACCTCCGGCAACACCCGCGTCTCCACTCTCGCGGCCAAGAACACCTACAACTACGACTGGTCCAAGGCTTCGCTCGAACTGGAGGCCTCCGGGCTTGGCACGCAGAGCGCCGGAGTCGTAACGGCGGAGCAGTACGACTCCCACGAGAAGGTCAGCCGCAAGCTTTCCGGGAACGACTACGCCTTCGAGAAGGGCACCTGGAGCAAGGACCGTTTTTCCGGCGTGAGGGACCATTACGAGCTGGCTCTCGGCCTCGGGCGCGACCTGCTGCACGGCGCCATCAACAAGTTGTTCACCGAGTTGGGCGGCGGCTGGGTGATAGAGAACCGCATCAATTCCCCGGACCAGTCCTACGGCTCCTATCGCGCCTACGCCAGGTATACGCACGATTTCTCTCCTACGGCCAGTTTCTCGCAGGACCTGGAATACCTCGGCAGTTTCCAGAGCGCCTCGGACTACCGCATGAACGCCGACACCGCGCTGGTCACCACGATAAACTCCCATTTCTCCTTCAAAGCCTCCTACGTCTGGAAATACGTGAACAGCCCGGCGGACGGCTTCGGCAGGACCGACGCCACCACCTCGATGGCGCTGATCTTCAACTACTAGGCTGGCGGGGCTTCCGCGCATAAAGTTAGAATGTAGGTGGCGCGCAGGCTGGCGCCCGGGACCATATTATGGAAATACTGCTGACCAACGACGACGGGATCTACGCGGAGGGCATCTACCGGCTTGCCTGCGCCCTCAGAAAAGCCGGCAACGTGACCGTGGTCGCGCCGGACACGCAGCGCAGCGCGGTGGGGCACGCCATAACGCTCACCGACCCGCTGCGCGTCACCAGGGCCTGCCGCGACGGCAAATTCTTCGGCTACGCGGCCAGCGGCACTCCGGCCGACTGCGTGAAGCTGGGGATAAAGGCGATAATGAAAAAGCGGCCGGACCTGGTGGTGTCGGGCATAAACCTGGGCGGCAACCAGGCCTACAACATACTCTATTCCGGCACCGTCTCGGGCGCCACGGAAGGGGCGCTGCTGGGCATCCCTTCCATGGCGGTCTCGCTGGACACCTTCGTCAAACCCGACTTCCGCCCGGCGGCGGCCTTCGCCCTGAAGCTGGCCGGCCGCGTAAAGAGGAAGGGGCTGCCCGCCGGGACGCTGCTGAACGTCAACCTGCCGAACCTGCCGGCCGGAAAGCTCAGGGGGGTGCGCGTCACCACGCAGAGCCGCACCAGCTTCAACGACTGGTTCGACAAACGCACGGACCCGCACGGCAACACCTATTACTGGATGACCGGGGACTACAAGCCGAAGGACCCCGACGAGGCCAGCGACCTGAACGCGCTGCGGGCAGGATACGTCTCCGTGACGCCCATACAGTTCGACCTGACGGACTACAAGTTCATAACCGAGCTGCAGAACTGGGACATAAAGCTCTGATCCCCCGAAGGAGGAAACGATGCTGAAGATGCTGACGATAACGCTGCTTCTGTGCGCAGGAGCCGCGCGCGCGCAGATACTGCCGGCGCCGGGCGAACTGCCGCCCGCAGTCTCCACTGCCCCGGCAGCGCCGCAGAACCCGGGGCCGGCCCCGGCGGTCCTGGACGAGACGGTCAAGTATCTCTCCATCCTGGAGGAGCGCAGGGCCGAGGTGCCGCCGGAGAAGTGGAGCGCCCTTCAGCCGGAACTGCAGGCCCTTACCGCAAAGGTGAAGGACGCGCTGGGCGAGAAGATAGTGGCCGAGATAGCCGCGCGTGACAAGGCCGAGGAGGACAGGCGGCTCTCGCGCGAGGCTGTGGGCCTGCTGCAGTCCTTCCGGGCCTCGCTGCAGATCTATTACAGCGAGACCGGCGGCAGGTATCCGAAGACCCCGGCCGACCTGGCTCCGGGCATCATCCAGGCCGTGCCGGTGGTCCACCTGCCGGACCACGCCCCTACGGACAGGATAGTGCTGGTCAAGTCCCGCAAATACGACAAGAATTTTGAAAAGGCCGTGAAGGACACCGGCGGCTGGCTCTATTTCGCGGACCCGTCCTCCTCCAACTACGGGCTGCTGCTGCTGGACTGCTCCCATGCCGCCCCCGACGGCACCAAGTTCGACGCGTACTGAGCCGGGACCGGCCCTTACGGAGAGAATGACATGAACCCGAAAGAATACAAACTGATAGCCGTGGTCGGCGTGTCCGAGGACGCGTCCAAGTACGGGCACAGGATCTTCCGCGACCTGCTCAACGCCGGCTATCCGGTGCGCGGCGTGAACCCGAAGGGCGGCTTCGTGCTCGGCAGCCAGATCTACGGCAGCGTCTCCGAGCTGGAGAAAAAGCCTGACCTGGTTATAACCGTGGTCCCGCCGCAGGCGACGGAGAAGATAGTGGAGGAATGCAACCGGCTCGGCATAAAACATATCTGGATGCAGCCCGGCTCCGAATCGCAGAAGGCCGTGGACAAGGCCAGGGAGTACGGCATAAGGACCACGCTGGCCTGCTTCATGGTGCAGAAGGGGGTCTGGTAGGCCGTGTACCCGGAGATACTCGGCAAAAAATACGGCGATTACCTGGCCTTCATACGCCGCGCGATGATAAAGGAGCAGATAGAGGCGCGCGGCGTAGGCGACCCGCGGGTGCTGGCGGCCATGGACAAGGTCTGGCGCCACAGCTTCGTGCCGGAAGACCTGGTGACGCGCGCCTACGAGGATTATCCGCTGCCTATAGGCCGGGGCCAGCAGATCCCTCAGGCGTACATGGTGGCGCTGACGTGCGGGATGCTGGAGTTGAAAGGGACCGAGAGGGTGCTGGAGATAGGCACCGGCTCCGGCTACCAGACGGCGGTACTGGCCGAGCTGGCGGCCGAGGTCTTCACGGTGGAGATCTTCCCGGACCTGGCCGGCGAGGCCAGAGCGAGGCTGGAGAGGCTGGGCTATGCCGGCGTTGGCTGCAGGACAGGCGACGGCGCGCAGGGGTGGCCGGAGGAAGGTCCTTTCGACGCGATAATAGCGACTTGCGCGGCCCCGGGGATACCGCCGGCGCTCAAAGCCCAGTTGGCCCCCGGCGGCCGGCTGCTGTTCCCGGCCGGGGGAACGGGACAGAAGCTGCTGCTGCTTCGCAGGACCGGCTCCGGCTTCGAGGAAAAGACGGGACCCGCGGTCAGTTTCGCCCGGATGCTGGGCGGGGACGGCGCGGGTTCCTGAGGCGGTCTGAACGGGGGGGATGAACACGCTCGCTTTCAAGATAGGCTGGCGCCTGGCGCTGTACCCGGCGCTCCTTTGCGCCGCGCTGTCGTTCGCCATGTTCTGGACCTACGCGCACCCGCGGCGTTTTACCGGGGAACACGTACCTTCGGACTTCGGCCTGAAGGCGGAGGCCTTGAAACTGAAGACCTCCGACGGCGTGACGCTGGACGCCTGGTTCATTCCCAACGCCGCCAGCAGAAAGGCCGTGATAGTCTGCCACGGCTACCCGATGGACAAGAGCGACGTGCTGGGCAACACCGCCTTCCTGGCGCGCCGCTTCAATCTGCTCTATTTCGATTTCAGGGGGACAGGCCGCAGCGGCGGCTTCTTCTCCACCGGCGGGGCCAAGGAAGTGCTGGACCTGGACGCGGCGGCGGCTTTCCTGCGGGGACGCGGCTTCAGGGAGATAGGGGTCTTCGGCTTCTCTATGGGCGGCGGCACGGCGCTCCTCTCGCGCAATCCCGCCATAAAGGCCCGCGCGCTGGAGGCGCCGTTCGCCGACCTCTCCGGCGAACTGGACCATATCTTCGCCTTCCTGGGGCCGCTGCGGCGGCCGCTGGTCGGGCTGATGAAGTTCTGGGCCCGCCTGCTGGCCGGGGTGGACATAAACTCCGTGAGCCCGGTTAAGAACACGGAAGCCTTCGGCGCCCCGCTGCTGCTGATACACGGCGACGAGGACACTACCGTGCCGCTCTCCAATTCGCTGACCATCAAGGCCGCCGACCCGGCCGCCGAGCTTTGGGTGGTTAAAGGCGCCGGCCACGGCGAATGCCACTACAAGGCCCTTTCGGAGTACGAAAGGAGGATTTCCGGCTTTTTCGCCGCCAGCCTTTAGCCCGATGTGACTGTTGATACATGTAACCGCTGCGCTATGGTAAATCGGACCAGGATAGTATAAAATATGCGGAACGTTTTGACGCGCGGTTCTTAGGGAGGCATATGAAGAAGCTACTTATAGCCGTTATCCTGGCGGCGGCGCCGGGAGCGCTGCAGGCCGAACAGTGGCAGGTGCTGGGCACCAGGCCCATGGGCATGGGCGGCGCTTTCGTGGCGGTGGCCCAGGGCCCCGCGGCCCAGTACTGGAACCCGGGCGGCCTGGTTAAGAGCAGCGACAACGTCTCCGGCATGGACCTGCACGCCGCGGTCAACGCCGAGTTCACCGGCGGCATAATAAAGAACGCCAGCCAGATAGGCGACCTGGCTACGCAACTGACCGCCATTCAGGACGCGCAGAAAACCGGCGGGGCCATAACTCCGCAGCAGGCCGGCGACTTCGTGAAGACGATGTCGCTCCTCGCGGACATGAACAAGCCCGGCAAGGGCGCGCTGGTGGAGGCCGACGGCGGAGTGAACTTCAAGTTCTCCAAGGTCGCCCTCTCGGTGAACAACTTCACCGCCGTGGGCGTGAACCCGTTCATAGATACGCAAAATCTGAACCTTGGCAACGGTGGCACCAGTTCCACCAGCATCAGCTTCAGCGCAAATACCAACGGCAAGGCCACTCCTACTGATAGTGCCTACGCGACGGCTGCAAATTCGCTCACTACAGCCATGGACACTCTCAATCCATCCAACAACCTCGCCACGTTGCTCTGCGGTACCGGGGGCTGCGGCATTGGGATTGCGACCAACGCCGACCTGGCCAATGCCTTGGCCAACTACGCACAACAGAACTCCATCCCCGTCAGCCAGATAACCGATGCCGCGGCCGTTATCACGCAATACGCCGGCAGCGCGGCGCCCGTGGTGGACGGCGCTCTTTCCGGCGGCAGTTACACCAACAACACCTCCAAACTGACGCTGGACGCGGCCTCTTTCACCGAGATAGCCGCGGGCTACGCCTGGACGGCGGACAAGTGGCTCTCGGGCCTGTCCATAGGCGGCAACCTCAAGGCCGTCAACGGCCGCATGGCCACCACCACCTTCCAGTTCATGAACAACTCCAACACCGGCGACGCGTTCAAGAACGTGCTCAAGGATTCCAAGTCCACCTGGGCCCCGGCCGTGGACGTGGGCGCTCTGTGGGACGTGAACCGGAAATATCCCAAGCTGCCGCTGCATCCGAGGCTCGGCCTGGTGGTGCGCAACGTCAACAGCCCCAAGTTCGACATGCCCGACGCTCCCGGCGATCCAGGAGGCAAATACAAGCTGGACCGGCAGGCGCGCATAGGCCTTGCGCTCAACCCCGCGCACTTCTGGACCATAGCGGCGGACATGGACCTCACCAAGAACAAGACGGAGGTGAGCGGCTACAACTCCCGCCAGCTCGCGCTGGGCACGGAGATAAACATCATCAACCGCAGGGCCTTCAATATCCCGCTGCGCGCGGGGATCATGAAGAACCTGGCTGACTCCAGTTCCAAGCTGGCCTATACCGCCGGCACGGGTCTGAACCTGCTGTACATGCACTTCGACGTATCGGGCGTGGTCAGCAGCCAGAAGACCACGCTGGACAACAGCAGCATCCCGACCAAGGTCGGCGTTTCCGCCAGCTTCGGCCTGCTGTTCTAGCCGGGGCCGCCGTCCCTGGGAAGTCCCCGCCGCGCGGCGGGGACTTTTTTTTCTTTGGTATAATCAGAGCGGGCCTATGCGAGTTCTCATAATCGAAGACGACAGGAAGATCTCCTCGTTCATAGCCGACGGCCTGAAGCAGGCGGGGTTCGCGGCGGACAGGGCTTTCGACGGCGAGAGCGGCCTGGCCGCGGCCCTGGCCGCCCCCTATTCCGCGGTGGTCCTGGACCTGATGCTCCCAAGGCTGGACGGCTTCGCCGTGGTGGAGCGTCTCAGGGCGGCCGGCGCGGCCACGCCGGTAATAATGCTGAGCGCCAGGAACTCGGTGGACGACCGCGTGCGCGGCCTGCGCTCCGGGGGGGACGACTACCTCACCAAGCCCTTCTCCTTCTCGGAACTGCTGGCCAGGGTGGAAGCGCTCATCCGGCGCTCCTCGCGCCAGACGGAGAACGCCAGCCTGGAGTGCGGCAGCGTGCGCATGGACCTGCTGACGCGGGAAGTGCGGCGCGAGGGCAGGAAGCTGGACCTGCAGCCCAAGGAGTTCTCGCTGCTGGAATACCTGCTGCGCAACTCCGGGCGCCCGGTCTCTAAGACTATGATCCTCGAGAACATCTGGGGCTACGATTTCGACCCGCAGACCAACGTGGTGGACGTGCTGGTCTGCCGCCTGCGCGACAAGCTGGACAAACCATTCAAGGATGGCCTGCTGCAGACCATACGCGGCGTGGGATATGTTCTCAAAAAGCCTTGAACGGCTGAAGCGGACGGCGCGGACGGCGGGCTTCCGGCTGGGGGCCTGGCACCTGGCCGTCTTCCTGGCCGGCAACCTCTTCGTGCTGGGGCTGGCCTACTTCATGCTTTCAGCCTCCCTCCAGAGCAAGGACAGGGCGGATATACTGGACGAGCTGCACGAGCTGGGCTCCAAATACAGGGAGGGCGGGATGCCCAGCCTGCGCGACGAAGCCAGGCAGGACGCCGTCGGCGGGGGGGACTGGTTCTTTGTCCGCTTCACGGACCCGGCGGGGGCCTCGGTCGAGATCTCTCCGCTGAAAGGCGGGATGACCTACGACACCGCCAGGATCGGACGGCCGGCCATCTCGGGGACGACCCGCTGGGACTCCCTTCCGCCGTCGAGCGGCGAAGAGGATCGCCTGGAGGTGGCGTCCAGGCAGCTGCACGACGGCTCCATCCTTTCCGTCGGACGGGACACCTCCGACAGGGAGGCTTTCCTTGAGCGTTTCAGCAATACCGCTATCGCCATACTTTTCCCCGCGGCCCTGCTGGGACTGCTGGCCAGCGTCTTCCTCACGCGCGAGGCGTTGAGCCCGCTGCGCCATCTGGCGGACACGGTGCGGGAGATAGAGTCCGGCAAGCTGGACTCTCGCGTGCGGCTGCGCGACACCGGCGACGAACTGGACGACCTGGGCCGCCTTTTCAACCTGATGCTGGAGCGCATCTCGCTCCTGGTGTCGGGCATGCGCGACGCTCTGGACAACGTGGCGCACGACCTGCGCACGCCGTTGACCCGCCTGCGGGCCGTGGCCGAGGACGGCCTGCGCCCGGAGAAGACCCCGCAGGAGCGCGGGGAGGCTCTTTCGGACTGCCTGGAGGAGTCCGAGCGGGTGCTGCAGCTGCTCAACGCCCTGATAGACATTTCCGAGGCGGAGACAGGCACGATGGAACTGCGCCTGGAGCGGCATGACCTGGCCGGCATGACCGCAAAGGTGACCAGCGTCTATTCCTACCTGGCTGAAGCCAGGAAGATCAGGTTCTCGAGCTCCGGGACCGGCGGCATAAGCCTGCTCTGCGACCGCGCCCGCTTCAGCCAGGCCGTGGCCAATCTGCTGGACAACGCCGTGAAATATACCCCGCCAGGCGGAGAGGTGCGGCTGGAGACCGGCCTGGACGGAGCGGGGCCCTTCGTCAGGGTTGCCGATACCGGTCCCGGCATACCGGAGGCCGAGCTGCCGCGCATCTGGGAGCGCCTTTACCGCGGCGACTCCAGCCGCTCTGAAAAGGGCATGGGCCTGGGCCTGAGCCTGGTCCGCGCCGTCATGAAAGCCCACGGCGGGAGCGCGGAGGTCTCCTCTTCCGCCGGCGGGTCCGTCTTCACGCTCAGATTCCCTCCCGCCGCCTGAGCTCCCGGAGAAAGCCCGCTTCATTACAAAACTGTAATCCCGCTGAAAGACGTGAGCAATGCTCCCGCCCTATACTTGTAGGACGAGCCCGGAGCTGTCGCTCCGGAACAAGGACAAGGAATGGGAGGAAAAATGCGCACCCTGATACTTGCGGCGTCGATCATACTGGCCGGCGGTTCAGCCTTCTGCCTCGAGAACGGCGGGACGGTCCCCGAAGCCCGGGCGAAAAAGACGGTCCTGGAACACGTGAAGAACGGGGTCATAAAGAGCGAAGAGCTCGAGAAGGAATCCGGCAAGGAGATCTGGTCCTTCGACATCGAAACCGGCGGGGGGATACGCGAGGTCTGGGTGGACGCGCATACGGGCGAGGTCATAATGGACAAGGCCGAATCCGCGGCCAACGAGAAGGCCGAGGCCGCCAAGGACAGGGCCGAGCGGAAAGCCAAAGCGGGGAAAGCGAAGCCAGCGCCCAGGATCACCAAGGAGCAGGCCACAAAGACAGCTCTGGAGCGGGCCAAAGGCGCCGTGGTAAAAGAGGCGGAGCTCGAGAGGGAGAAGGGCAGGCTGGTCTGGTCCTTCGACCTGGAGGACGCCGGGAAGACGAGAGAGATACAGGTGAGCGCGCTTACCGGGAAGATCGTGGAGGACGGGATAGAATCTCCCGCCGCCGAGAAGGCCGAGGCGCGCGCCGACCGGCCCGCGGCCAAGTAACCAGGCCGCGACGCCGGAGACAGCACCACTGGAGGCATGATGCTTGGAAAAAAGTTCCCTGGCGCCGCTAAGACGGCCGCCGCGCTGTTCCTGTCGCTCCCGGTCCTGCTGCCGGCGCTCTCTTCCCCGGCGCCGGCAGCGGCCGGGCCAATAAGTCCGGCGAGCGACGCGGAATTCGTCAGCTCGCTGGAGGCGCCGCCTGGAGCTGACGCCGCGGCCGTTCCACGGGCCCGGGGATACAGGGATGCCCTCCGCAGCTCCCCGACGTTCAAGAAGGTCATGATCATCGTTCTGGAGAACATCTCCTACAAGGACGCCCTAGCGCAGCCGTTCCTGTCCTCCTTCGCCGCCCAGGGAGCGCTGCTGACCGGCTTCGACGCGGAAACCCACCCGTCGCAGGGCAATTACATAGCGCTGGTTTCAGGCGATTACCAGGGCGTCACCACGGACAAGCCGGTCAACCTCGGGGGACGGCAGATAGGCGACCTGCTGGAAGCCCGCGGGCTCACCTGGAAGGTCTATGCGCAGGGCTACCCGGGCGGCTGCTTCCTCGGCGCCAGGTCGGGCAACTACGTGCGCAAGCACGTGCCGTTCCTCAGCTTCACCGAGGTCCAGAACAGCCCAGGCGAATGCGCCGAGGTCACGGACGACTCCGGGCTCAAGGACGACATCGCCTCCGGCCGCCTGCCGGATTTCTCGCTCTTTATCCCCGACATCAAGAACGACGGGCACGACACCGGCGTGGCCTTCGCAGACAACTGGCTGTCCTCCTATTTCGGCCCGCTGATGAAGGATCCGGCCTTCATGAAGGACATGCTGCTGGTGATAACTTTCGACGAGGACGACAAGTCCACCGCCGAGAACCGCATTTACACGGCCCTGTACGGGCCGTCCGTGGCGCCGGGCAGCGTTTCCGGCGCGCATTATACGCACTACAGCCTGCTGCGCACCATAGAGGACGCCTACGGGCTGGGCGATCTGGGGCGCAACGACGCCTCGGCCCTGCCGATCACCGGGGTCTGGAAATAACCTTCCAATAACCCCGGCGGCGGCGCGGACTTTCCTCCCGCGATAATGCTTTAATATATACAAGGATGATACACACCCGAAACTGCCTCTCTGCCGTAAGGCGGCTCTGCCGCCTTGCTCTGCCCGCGGCTTTAGCCGCGCTGCTGCTCACGCTGAACGCCGGCCCGGCCCTCTGCTGGGAACGGCCTGCTCCCGACCCGCTGGGCTACATCTCCAACTTCTGGGGGGACATCAAGGAGCTTCCGACCAAACCGCTGCACTGGTCCCGGAACCAGTGGCTGCTGGCCGAGGGAGTTACCGGGGCTACCGGCGTGTCGCTCTTCTTCGACGAGCACATCGACGACTATTTCATAAAGCACAGGCCCGAGGACCTGAAGGACATCAGCAACGCCCTGAACGACATGGGCGATTCCCGCTACCAGGTGCCCTACGTGGCCGGTATGTGGACCATCGGCTACGCCGCCGGCAGCATGAAGATGCGCAAGATAGCCGGCGACACCATGGAGGCCAGCGTCATCGCCGGCCTGATGATAAACCCGGTATTGAACTACCTGACCGGCCGCAAGCTGCCGGTAATGGGGGAGCCGGCGGACAAATTCAGACCCTTCACGTGGCGCCGCTATTCCTTCCCGTCGGGGCACGCGGCGTCCGCCTTCGCGCTGGCCGCTGTGCTGGACGTGGACCTGCGCGACACCTTCGGCTACTGGCACCTGCCGGTGGTCTACGGCGCCGCGCTCTGCGTGGCCGAGTCGCGCCTCTACAACAGGGCGCATTATCTCTCCGACGTGATAGCGGGCAGCGCCATCGGCTGGGCCGTAGGCACGTGGGTGGCGTCCAAGGACAGGAGCGGGGCCCAGGCGCCGAAGGAACAGGAAAAGCCTGGCCCGTCCCTGAGCCTGACCCCCTCCGTCAACGGACTTTACGCGTCGCTCAGTTTCTGACCTTAAGCGGCTAAGATCGAGGAGAACATGAGACATCACCTTCTGCGCTGGTTTGCGGTATCTCTGCTGGCGTTCGCCGGGGCGGCCCGGCCCGCCGCGGCCCGGCCCGCCCCGAACCCCGTCACAGGGGCGATCGGCGACCTGGGCCGCATAGCCACCTCTCCGTCCCGCATGGACAATTCAGACGCCTACCAGCTGGCCGCGATAATGGGCGCCGGCGTGCTGCTCTATTCGCTGGACGGCAACATACGCAGCGAAGTCCTGCGCAACCACACCAGCACGCTGGACCATCTCTCGGACAAGGTCCAGAACCTGGGCAACGGCGGCGTCGACATAGCGTTGACCGGGGCCGGCTGGCTGGCCGGCGAGGCCTTCTCCGACGAGAAGCTGTCCAGGACTTCGCTGCTGGCGGCAGAGTCCTTCCTGGCGGCCAACGGCGTAGGCTCGGTGGCGAAGATCGCGATAGGGCGCTCACGGCCCTATACCGGCGACGGCAAGGGGACGTTCCATCCTTTCACGCTGAAGTCGTCGCGCATGTCGTTCCCGTCCGGGCACACCACCAGCGCCTTCTCCGTGGCCTCGGTCTACGCCTACTGCTATTCCGACTCTCCGGCGGTGGTGTTCTCCGCCTACGGCCTGGCCGGCCTGGTGGCGCTGCAGAGGGTCTACGCCAATAAGCACTGGACCTCCGACGTCTTCTTCGGCTCCGTCCTGGGGACGGCGGTGGGCCGGATGGTGGCCGCCAAAGGCATGGAAAAGCCCGGGGCCACGGCCCTGCTGCCGGTGATCTCGCCGGGCTACTCGGGAGCCGAGGCGAGGTTCTACTTCTGATGACGCAACCTAAACGCGCGGGGCGTGTCCTGAAATTCCTGTTGATGCCGGCGCTGCTGGCGGCCTACGCCGTGCTCCGGGATTTCACCTCCGTCTTCGAGAACGACGAACTGCAGCACCTGCACGTGGTCTGGAGCTGGACCCGCGGGCTGACGCAGTACAAGGACATCTTCGACAACCACACCCCGCTCTACCACCTGCTGACCGCCGGGCTGGTCTCTCTGCTCGGGCTCAAGGCGTCGCCGTCTTTCGTCACCGAAGCCCGGCTCCTGTCCCTGCCGGTCTTCGCGGCGACCCTTGTCATAGCCTACAGGCTGCTGAAGAAGGCCTTTTCGCTGGAGGCGGAAGAGGCGCTGGCGGCGGCCTGCCTGCTGGGGCTGGTCTCTCCGTTCCTCGCCCTGGCCGCCAGGCCTGAGCCGCTCTGGATCTTCTTCTTCTTCCTGAGCCTGCTTGTCCTCTCGCGCGAAGAGCTCGGGCTCAAGGAAGGTCTCTACGCCGGGCTGATAAACGGAGCGGGAGCAGTGGTCTCGCTGAAGACGCTGGTGCTGCTGCTGCCGGCGCAGCTGCTGGCGCTCGGGGCCTCGAACCTGCTGCGCAGGGAGCGCAACGGCGGCTGGAAGTTCCTCGCCGGGCTGGCCGGCGGCCTTCCGGCGGCCCCGCTCCTGGTGGCCGCCTATTTCAACGGCAGGGACGCCCTCCGGGAGCTGCTCTACTACACGGTAACCTACAACGCCTCCGGCGCGCCCTTTCATCTTTCCTCCGCCCGCGCGGCGGAAGCGGCGCTTTACGCGGCGGCGGTATTCTTCGCGCTCAGGTTCCTTTCCCGCAGGGTGGGACGCGCGGCGCTGTTCTACGCCTCCTCGGCGCTGCTGCTGTGGCTCCTCTTTCTGCTCTACCCCGTGATGGAAAGCCAGACCGTGCTGCCGTTCCGGCTGCTGCTGTACGGGGCCGCGGCCGCCCTGCTGATCAGGTACGGCGGCAGGGCGCTTCCGGACCGGTCCCGCGGCGCGTGGGTTTTGGCCCTGTTCACCGCCGTGCTGGCCTTCCAGCTCTGGAATACCCAGGCGCTGACCGACGTCAACTCTGGGGAGAAGGCCTATATAGGCCGAATCCTCCGGCTGGCCTCGCCCGGGGATTACGTAATGGACGCCAAGGGGGAATCGATATTCGGGCGCAGGCCGTTCTATTACGGCCTTGAGCTGCTGGCGCAGCGGCGCATGGCGGCGGGGCAGATATCGGACAGCATACCGGCGGCGATGAAGCGCACGGCGACGAAGCTGCTGCTGCTGTGGTATCCAGCCAGGTTCACTCCCGCGGACATCCGGTTCTTCCGGGCCAATTATCTGCCGCTGCCGCCGCCGTACGCCGACCTGTGGGCGGCCGGCAGGACGGTGGAACCGGGGCCGGCAGGGCGCGCCGTACCTTTCGACATAGAGATCCCCGCGGACTACTCCGCCTCCTGCGCGGGAGGCGGGGCCTTCTCTATCGACGGGAAAAAGTACTCCGGCAGGCCGGTCCGTCTGGATGCCGGCCGCCACAGCGCCTCCGCGGGGAAGAGCTGCGGCAGGATCACGCTGATCTGGGCGAAAGCCGCGGAGGGAGCCGGGGCATGAGGCTCCTGAACGGTTCGGACCGGGCGCTGGTCGTAGCGCCGCACCCGGACGACGAGGCCCTCGCCGCCGGCGGGCTGCTTTCGCAGGCCGCCGGGGAGGGGGCGGCCATAAAGGTCGTCTTCCTCACCAACGGAGAGGGGAACACGCTGGGCCATATGCGCTGGAAGAAGCGCCTTTTCATAACCGCGGAGCAGGTTCAGCAGTACGGCCGCGAGAGGCAGGAGGAGGCGCGCAGGGCGGCCGCCCTGCTGGGCCGGACCGAAACCGAGTTCTGGGGGTACTGCGACCTGGGTCTTTTCGAACTGCTGGCCGAGGGCGACGAGGAACCGATATCCCGCCTGGCGGCGCTGATAAAGGACTGGCGGCCCACCGTCATCCTCTATCCTTCCGCGCTGGACCTCCACCGGGACCACAGCGCGGTCTCGCTGATGACGGAGTTCGCGCTGAACAGGCTGGGCCCCGCTGCGGCCGGCATAAAAAAGCTCAGGTACGTGAACCACGGCGCGGACCGCTGCGGGGAGAGCGTCTGGGACGCCCCCGCCGACCTTTCCGGGCCCGGAGCGGACAAAAAGCTGGCCCTGCTTAAAACCTACGCCAGCCAGTTCGCCCTGCACGGCGGGGCCTGGCGCTCCGCCTCCCGCCGCGCCGAGCGCTTCATCTCGGCCGCCGGCAGGGACTCCGCTCCGGAATTCCGCCACGAGTTCTCCGGCCCCGGGCTCCTGTGGGCGTTCTCGGCCTTCCGTCCCTCGCGCCTCAATACCCCGGCGCTGTACATGATAGGAGCCGACCCATCCGGCGTGAAAAGGTGCTTTTACGGCCGCCTGAAGCGCGCCAGGCGCATGCGGCTGCGCGAATTCGGCGGCAGAGCCCCGAATTCGGACGCGCAGGTGCAGGTGCTCTACGGGGCCGCCGGCTGCTATCTGAAGCTGCCGCGCGGACTGTTCGAGGGCTGCGACCGCGTCTACGTCAAGGCCAGGCGCAAGCTCTCCTTCTTCGACGATTCCGGCTTCTCCGAGATAAGGCTGCGCGAACCGGCGCGCCCGGAGCCGCGCACCGCCGTGGTGATCCCCTGCTATAACATCGCCGGGCAGGCCGCGGAGGCGGCCAGACGGGCCCTGCCGCACGCCGACTCCGTGATAGCGGTCGACGACGGCTCGGAAGACGGCACCGCGGAGGCGCTTGGCGGGGTAAAAGTTTCCGCCGGCGCCGCGGGTCTCCAAGTGCTGCGCCTGGAACGCAACTCCGGGAAAGGCGCGGCCCTGGCGGCCGGCTTCGCGCGGGCGCTGCGGGAGAAGCCGCCGTTCGACCTTATCCTTGCCATGGACGGGGACCTGCAGCATCACCCCGAGGACATACCGCGCTTCAGGCTGGCCTGGCGGGACGGGGCGGATTTCATAGCCGGGCGCAGGGCCTTCAGGATGGACGCCCCGCTGCGCAGCCGCCTGGGCAACAGGTTCATCAACTGGCTGGCCGCCAGGCTCTACCCCAACGCGGTCGCCGACACGCAGTCCGGATTCCGGGGGTTCAGCAGGGAGCTGCTGGTGGAGCTGCTTAAGGACGGGGAGCGCGGCAGGGGAAGGTACGAGGCGGAGCTTTCAGTCCTGATAGCCGTCATGACCAGGAACACGCGCGTCGTGGAGCTGGATATCCCGGCGATATACCTGGACAGGAACAGGACCTCCCATTTCAGGCCGGTCGCGGACTCCGCGCGCATAGTGCTGACCCTGCTTAAGCACCGTCTCCTGCACGGGAGGGCGGGATGAAGGGACGCCTGTCAATCGCCGCGGGCCTAGTGGTGGGGCTGCTTCTGATCTGGCTGGCCTTCAGAGGGGTGGACGTTTCGCGGCTGCCGCGCATAGTCGCGCGGGCGGACCTGGCCGTGGTATTCCCGGTCTTTCTTGTCACCATGCTGGAGCTCTTTTTCAGGAGCCTGCGCTGGAAGCTGCTGCTGGCGCCGTCGAAGCCGGTGAAGCTGCGCGACGCCGTACGCCTGGAATCCGCCGCGCTGGCGCTCAGCAACATACTGCCGCTGCGTCTGGGCGAGGCCGCGAGAGGGACTTACGGGGCGGCCCTGTTCGAGCTGCCCATGTCGACGGTCTTTTCCAGCATGCTGGTGGAGCGGGCCATGGACGCGGCGGTCCTAACGCTGCTCTTCCTGCTGGCCGCGGCGCTCGACGGAGGCGCGGGCGGGCCCGGGGTCCCCGGGTGGATCTGGGCGCTCCCGGCCGCCCTGGCGGCGGCCATCGCCGCGCTGGCCTTCGCCGAAAAGACCGGCGGCGCCGCGCTGTACCGAGCACTCCGCTCCAGGTTCCCGCGCCTGGCCGCGTCCCTCAGGCGTCTGCCGGAGGGGGCGGCAGCTTTCCGGAAACCCGGCACCGCTGCGGCCGTGACGGGGCTGGCGGCGCTTCAGTGGCTGATGGACGCCCTCAATCTTTATCTGATAGCCGGCGCCTTCGGGATAACCAGGGCCGTCAACGCGGCCAGGAGCGTGGAGCTGCTTTTCACCAGCGCCGTGGCGGTGTCGATCCCCGGAGTGCCGGGCTATTTCGGCAATCTGGAATTCGCCGTTTCCAAGGTGGCCGCGGTGTGGGGCGTGCCGGCCGACACCGCTTTCGCCTACGCGGCGTTCTCGCACCTCCTCAACTACCTGATATTCACGGGGGTGGGTCTTATCTTCGTATACGGGATGGGACAATCCCTTGGACGCGTCTGGGCCAGCTTCGGGAGGAACGGCGCGGAGGCGGCCCTCGCGGCGGGGCAAGGAGACAAAAATGCGGTTTAACATCATAATTCCGGCAGCGCTGCTATTTCTGTCCTCCGCCGGAGGCCTGCGGGCGGCCGACCTGAAGGAGTGCCTGACCATGGCGTCAGCCAACAGCCCAGCCGTCAAGTCCTACGAGGAAAAGCTTTCCGCCTCGATGTCGGCCCAGAAAAGCGCCAGGAGAGCCCTGCTCCCCGCGCTCTCCGTTTCAGGGGAGGACGGCTATTCCACCTACTCATCCGGTTCCGGCCTGAACGACGGGATGACCGGCACGCTGGGGGCCCAGCTGGCCTGGGACCTGCCCAAGGTGCTGGCGGGTTACCAGCGCCTGGCCGGGCTGGAGACCGACAAGTCCCGGCTGCTGCTGGAGATGGCCAGGAGGACGCTGGCGCGCGACGTGGAGAAGGACTATTACAGCCTGCACATACTGGCCTCCAAGAAGGCCGACTACGCCGAGGCCAAGGCCTATTTCCTTACCCACATAGCCTCGATAGAGGAGCTCGGGGACCGCGGCGTGGACGTAAAGCTGGACCTGCTGCACGCCAACATGCAGCTGCGCTCGCTCGGCGTGACGGCCGCCGGGGTGGAGGCGGACCTGAAAAGCGCGCTGATGTCCCTTAACTCGGCAACAGGCGGGAATTTCAAGGAGGACGATTTCAGGTTCGCGGACGTGCCGGCTCCCGCGGAAAGCCGTGTGCCGCCGGGGCTCGCCGCGACTGCGCCGGAGACCAGGCTGAACGACCTGGAGCTGCGGACCGCCGAAGAGAACTACCGGGAGAGCGGCTATTTCTACGCGCCCACCGTCGGCCTCGGGGTGAATAGGGCCATCACTCCGATAGACCCGGCCACGGAGCGCACGCGAGCGTTCCTGTCCGTCAGCCTGGACGTCTTCGATTTCGGCAGGCACACAGCCGACCGCAAAAGCCTGCTGGCGGAGCGCGAGGCGCAGCGGGCCGCCAACATCGAGGACCTGCGCAGGCTCAGGCTCTCCATGGAGACGCTCCGGACCGGCATCGACAACGCGGCCGCCACCTGCGCCGCCGCGGAAGCCGGCCTCTCGGACGCCGACAAGGCGATGAAGACGGCGGACGAGTACTACCGGCAGGGCAAGATCAAGGAGACGGACCTGCTGAGCGTCTTCAGCGACTACCTGGCCGCCAAGGAGCAGGCGCGCGACGCCCTGGGAGACTATCTGGACAAGAAAGCCGACCTGGACTACATCGAGGGGGCCATATGATGAACAAGCTCGTGAACTGGCTCGAAAAGAACAGGCTGGCGCTGGTCTTCACGGCGTTCCTGCTCTGCGCGGCCGGCATCTATTCCTACACGGCGCTGCCGAAGGACGTGTTCCCGAACAGCCAGTTCCCTCGTTTCCAGGTGATAGCCGACATCGGCTTCGCCTCGCTGGAGACCACCGACGTGAACGTGACGCGGCCGCTCGAGAACGCGCTGAAGACGGTGCCCGGCGTGCAGCAGGTGCGCTCCGTCACCGAGCGCGGCACCTCCACGATAGACATGTACCTGAAGTGGGGGACGAACCTGGACCAGGCCTACCAGTACGCGCAGGCCCGCATCAGCCAGGTCCGCGCCGAGCTGCCGCCCAACGCCTCCATCGACCTGGTGCGCATGAACACCAGCGCCTACCCGATGTCCGAGTACGGCGTCTGGTCCGACACGCTGACGCTCAAGCAGCTCTACACCTACGTGCAGTACTACGCCGTGCCGGAGCTGATAGGGGCCGACGGAGTCTACAGGCTGGACGTGATAGGCGGCGAGAAGCCCGAGATCTGGGTCAAGCTGGACCCGAAGAAGGTGGCCTCCTACAACCTGGACGCCACCGCCATAGAGGACGCGGTCTCGCAGGCCAACAACATCTCCTTCATCGGCACCGTCACCGGCTCCGGCAAGACGCTCTTCGCCGTGGGCGGCACCCGCCTGGCCGGGGTCAAGGACATAGGCTCGGTGGTCATCGCCACGCGCATGGGGCGCTCCATCCGGCTGCGCGACGTGGCCGACGTTTCCGAGAGCCACGCCGAGGTGCGGCGGCTGGTCACGATAAACGGCCACCCGGGCCTGTTCGTAGACGTGATGAAGCAGAGCGACGCCGACGGGCTGAAGCTCTCTGCCGACCTGGACGCGCGCCTCGCCAAGCTGGTGAAGGAGGCCGGCGGCAAGGTCCACGTCTCCAAGTGGGACCTGTCGGATTTCGTGCGCGGTTCCATCAACGGCATCCTCACCGACATCGCGATGGGCATCCTGATCATCCTGGCCATCATCTATTACGTGATGGTGCGCCTGCGCTACTCGCTGCCGATCATGCTGGTGCTCCCGGTGGTGCTGATAGCCGAGTTCCTGGCGATGAAGCTGCTGGGCCAGACCGTCAATATCATGACGCTGGGCGGCCTGTCGGCGGCCATAGGCATCATAGCCGACAACGCGATAGTCATCACCGAGAACTACGTGAAGTTCCGCGAGCAGGGCGACCCCTCGCCGCTGGCCTCGTCGATGAACTACATCGTTCCGATCACGGTCTGGGCCACGCTGGTGAGCATCATCGTGTTCATACCGCTGAATCTGCTGAGCGGCGTGTCCGGGCTGTTCTTCCGGCCCCTGGCCCTCACGCTGGCGACGACGATAGCCATCTCGCTGCTGGCCGCGGTCTGCCTGCTGCCTGTGCTGATCCACTACTTCATAGAGATGAAAGGAGCTCCTGCGCACGGGGAGGAGGAGCGCAGGCTCTTCGTGCTGCTGAAGAAAGGCTACCTGAAACTGCTGGCTCTCGCGCTGAAGCACGGCAAAGCGGTGGCGGCCGGGATACTGGTGCTGCTGGCCGCGGCGGCGTTCATCTTCACCCGGATCCCCACCGGCTTCCTGCCGGAATGGGACGAGGGCGACATCGTCTTCGACTACCTGGCGCCCTCCGGCGCCTCGCTCGCGGCCGTGGACTCCACGATCAAGAAGGTGGAAAAGATCATAGAGGCCATGCCGGAGACGGCGATGTTCGTGCGCAAGACCGGCACGGACATGGGCACGCCGTACGCGCCGCCCAGCGAAGGCGAGATCGTGATCCTGCTCAAGAAGAACAGGAAGCGCAGCACGTTCCAGGTGATGGACGACCTGCGCGAAAAGGCCGCGAAAGCCGTGCCGGACCTGGACACGGACCTGCACCAGATCCTCCCTGACCGCCTCGGCGACCTGACCGGGAACGTCAAGCCCATCGTCGTGAGCGTCATAGGCAGCGACCTGAACAAGGCGCTGGCGGCCGCGAAGGTGATCAAGGCCAGCCTGGACAAGATCAAGGGCCTCAACGGCGTGCACATAGACCTGCCGCCGGCTCAGCCTGAGATAAAGGTGGTCCCGGACCAGGGGCGCCTCTCGCTGCTGGGCCTCGGCAGCGCCGACGCGTTCCGCTATTCGGACCTCGCGCTCTACGGAGAGGTGATGACCTCGGTGCAGCGGGGCGTGCAGCCCGTGCCGGTGCGCGCCATGTACAAGGGAGACTTCCGGGAGGACCAGAAGGATATCCCCGACATACCGGTCTACACCCCCAACGGCGGCGTGCTGCCGCTCGGCCGCTTCATGAAGTTCAGCATGGAGGACCAGGTGCCGTCGATCAGCCACCAGAACGGCTCCATAGCGGTCAGCGTGGACGCCGAGATAGAAGGGCGGGCCCTGGGCTCGGTCGTCAAGGACGTGAAGGCCGCGCTGGCGCAGGTGCCGGAGGGTGACTACAGCGTGCAGCTGGAGGGCAACTACCGGGAGCAGCAGCAGTCTTTCGCCGAACTGCTGACGGTGCTGGCCATCTCTATAGTGCTGATCCTCGTGCTGCTGCTCTATATCTTCGAGTCGTACCGGACGTCGCTGGCCGTCTTCGCCGGCACGCTGGCCTCGGCCACCTTCGTGATCTTCGGGCTGAAGCTCTCGGGCATAGAGTTCGACGTCTCGTCGTTCACCGGCATGATCACCGTGATGGGCATAGTGGTCAACAACGGCATCCTGGTGATAGACTTCGCCGAGCGGTACCGCGCGGAGGGGATGAGCCCGCTGGAGGCCGTAAAAGCCGCCGGCGCGCTGCGCTTCCGTCCGGTGCTGATCACGAACCTGGCCGCGATAGCCGGCTTCCTGCCGATGGCTCTCAACATCGGGCGCGGCGGCGAGGTGCTGCGGCCGTTCTCGGTGGCGATGATAAGCGGCCTGTTCGGATCGATGTTCTTTTCGCTGACCGTGATACCGGTGCTGTACCTGCTGCTGCACGGCGGAGCGGCCGGTAAGGAGGAAAAATGAACGGCATTAAGACAAGCGCGTTCCTGCTGGCGGCTGCGTTCGCGGCCTTCCCCGCTCGCGCCCGCGCCGCGGAAGCGGGAGCAGAGAGCGGGTACCGCCTCATAAAGACCATGCCCCTGCCCGGCGGCGGCTTCTGGGACTACCTGACGGCCGACAGCGCGGCCCGGCGCCTCTACGTGACGCGCGGCACCGAGGTGCTGGCCGTGGACATGGACAGCCTCACGGTGACCGGGAGGATAACAGGCCTGAAAGGCGTGCACGGCGTGGCGCTGGCCCCGGAGCTGGGCAAGGGCTTCATCAGCGACGGCAAAGCCGACAGCGTGGTCATCTTCGATCCCGCCACGCTGAAAAAGACCGGCGAGGTGAAGGCCGGACAGGGCCCTGACGCCATCGCCTACGATCCCGCTTCGCGCAGGGTTTTCGCCTTCAACGGCCACAGCGGCGACTGCACCGTGATAGACGCCGCCAAAGGCACGGCCCTCAAGGAACTGCCTCTGCCGGGACGCCCCGAGACCGGGGCCGCCGACGGGAAGGGGCGGGTCTACGTCAACCTTGAGGACAAGAGCAAGATAGCGGTAATAGACTCGCTTGCGATGGAAGTCACGGCCCAGTGGAACCTGGCCCCTTGCGAGGAACCTTCCGGAATGGGCATAGACGCGGCCGGAGGACGCCTCTTCGTGGGCTGCCATAACGGCATGATGGCCGTAGTGGACACGGCTTCCGGGGTGGTCCTCTCCACCGTACCGATAGGCGAGGGCGTGGACGCCAACGCCTTCGACCCCGGGGCCGGACTGGCCTTCAGCTCCAACGGGCGCAGCGGCACTCTTACGGTGGCGCGCGAGACGGCCCCGGGGAAGTTCTCGGTCGTCCAGAACGCCGCCACGCAGAAAGGCGCCCGGACGATGGCCGTGGATCTGAGAACGCACAGGGTCTTCCTGGTCGCGGCGGACTACGCCCCCGCGCCCAAGCCTACCCCCGAGCACCGCTGGACGCGGCCGCGCGTGCTGCCCGGCACCATCCGGGTGCTGGTGATGGAAAGATAGCCGTGATGGAGATCGTACCCGTAAAAACAAAAACCGACCTGGCCATATTTATCAGGCTGCCCTGGCGGATATACAAGGACCTCCATAACTGGGTCCCTCCGCTGCTGAGCGAAGTGGACGAGCTCCTGGACGTGGAACGGAACCCTTTCTGGCGGCATGCCAGGCGCGAGCTGTTCGTCGCCCGCAGGGACGGCAGGCCGGTGGGACGTATCGGCGCTATAGTGGACGACAGCCACAACGCGTTCCACGCCGAGAAGACCGGCTTCTTCGGCTTCTTCGAATGCGAGAACGACCAGGAGGCCGCCGACGCCCTGTTCGCCGCGGCGCGGGAGCACCTGAAGGCCGCCGGGATGTCAGAGATGCGCGGCCCGATGAACCCCAGCATGAACGACGAGTGCGGCTTCCTGCTGGAGGGTTTCGACTCTCCGCCGGTGGCGATGATGACCTATACTCCGCCGTATTATCTGGAACTCTCGGAGAGGTACGGCCTGAAGAAGGCAAAGGACCTGTACGCCTTCATCAAGAACCTCAGGGACGGAGTTCCGCCGCGCATGGAAAGGATAATCGAGCGCATAAGGAAGAACACCGCGGTGACGATGCGCCACCTCGACATGAATAACTTCGACCGGGACATCGGCTATCTGAAGGAGATCTACAACTCCGCGTGGGAAAAGAACTGGGGCTTCAACGTGATGACCTCGGCGGAAATGGACCTGGCCGCCAAGAAGCTCAAACAGTTCGTGAAGCCGGAGCTGGTGCTCTTTGCCGAGGTGGGCGGCGAGCCGGTCGGCGTTTCCGTTACCGTCCCCGACATCAACCAGGTGCTGATAAAGCTCAACGGCAGGCTGGGCCCGGCGGGACTGCTGAAGTTCCTCTATTACCGCAACAAGATAGACGGCATCCGCTCCCTTATCGGCGGGGTCAAGAAAGAATACCGCAACACGGGAATAATCTCGATCCTCTACCGGGAAACGGAGCTTGCGGCGCTGCGCCTGGGCTACAAATGGTGCGAACTCGGCTGGAACCTGGAGGACAACGATCTTATCAACCAGTTCGACGCGGCCATCGGCGGCAGGATATACAAGAAGTACAGGATATACGGGACCGCCGTCTAGGCCCGGAACTTTGCGCGCGCCGGCTCAGAGCAGCTGCGCGAACTTATAGATGGAGTAGGACGAAAGCAGAAGAAGCAGCACGCCCAGCGAGATGTTGATAACGGCCTCCGTCCTTTTGGAGATGGCGTGGCCGACCCGCTTCATCATGAAGGACAGCAGTGTAAGATAGGACGCGATGCCCAGCCCCCCGGAAAGCACGAACAGCACCGAGGTGCCGGCGTGGAAAGCGGACACTATCCCCATCGCTTTGACCAGGTGGGCGTAGATAAGCCACCACACCATGATCGGCGCGTTGGTCACCGCCAGCGTGAACCCCAGCAGGAGCGACAGGCGGCCGTTTGAAAGCGCCGCATCGGAAGGCTTCGAGGACGCCTTTGCCCTGGCATGAGGGAACAGCGTGAAGATGCCCAGTCCCACCAGCATGGCCGAGCTCAGCAGCCAGAAGAACAGCATGAACCTGCGGTCCTGCAGGAACGGCGCGATGCCGAACATCGCGATGAGCCCGTACATGATGTCCGACGCGGCCGAACCGACGGCTATCATCACCGCCGGGGCTATGTAGCCGCGCAGCGAGCGCTTGGTTATCTCTATCTGCGTCGGGCCTATCGGGATGGCCGTGACGAAGCCTATGCAGTAAGCGGCGGGGACCAGCAACAGCGTCATGTGATTTGAACCCTGTCTGAGGCCATCATTCTACGGCCGCGGCTGCGGGGTTAGGGCTGGCGGCACGGCTTGCTCCGGCGCAGTCTGCTTGAAATTCTCTTTGAACCACTTCAGGCGCTCTTTCTCGGCTATGTCTGTGGTAGAGCTGAACTCCCAGATCTTGACTCCGCCGGCCAGCAGGCCTGCCCCGACTTTCTCTACCCCGGTCCCGTTCTTCAATTCAAGGGCCAGGAATGCCCCGGAAACCAGGCCCAACGCCATGAAGAACCAGGCCTTGCGCATATACTTCGGGTTCCTTTTGGAGAGATAGTAGTGGCCAAGACCTGGGAAGGCCAGAGCGCAGACCATGGCCTTGGTCGGGCTGGTCTGCATGTAGTCTATGTCCAGTTTACCGGCCCAGGCCGGCGAGATCATTGAAAGCCCCATCAGGATGGCGAGGGCATTTGCCGCGGTATTTTTCAGTCGCATGAGGTCAGTCCTTTTGCCCCGACGAAAGCTTCAGAAAGGCCCCGAAGACCTCTTCGGGCGTGACACGCTGGATGGCCGAGGTTTCGTGCAGGTAGAAAAGGCTCTTGCATCTGCAGTCGAACTTGTTGATGACTATGTCCCGCGGGTCGGTAGGCATGAAGTTCTCCGGCGCAGGGCCCAGCAGGCTAACGCTGCGCAAGTCTGCCAGGTGGGCCATGTTCCTGGGGCCGCTGTCCACGCCTATGAAGAAGTCGCTGCGCCGCATCGCCAGCAGCGTTCCCCTGAGATCCAGTTTGTTTATGAGCGAATACACCTTGAAATCCAGAGCCCCGCTTATCTGTCTGAACGATTCTTTCTCCGTTTCTCCGCCGCCTATGAAAATGAACCTGAAATTGCCCGCGCCGTTTATCCGGCGCAGCGACTCGGCCCACTTCCTGTTGTCCCAGAGTTTTATCTCCCAGCCCGATCCGGTGTGTATCAAGACTTTCCTGCCTGGACCGTTCAGTTCCGGCAGCGCCGCCACGGACGCCTGGTCTTTCTCGGAGAACTCGAAGATATCATCGAAACCCAGAGATGGCCGCGGCTCTTTCATGCCGACCATTTCGTAGCAGACCTCACGCCACTGTTTTGGTCTTCTCTTGAGAAGTATGCTGACGAATATGTTCCAGACCGATCTGAAGTAGGCCGCGTCGTAAAGTTCCAGGCGGGAATATCTTATCTTCTCCAGCATCGCGGCGGCATCCCGGCTTATCCTCAGCAGGAATACCTGCCCGTATTCCCCGGCAACAGGCTCCGGCGGCTCGAGACGTTCGATCGGCCTGTCCCATACCGACTTGGCGGTGAAGACCCTGTCCACACCGCGGATATTTTCCGCCAGCGCCTTAAGCGGGGGGGAAACCAATAGGTCAACCGTCCCTCCGCTGCGCGCTATGTGAGAACGCAGAGCCGGCAGGCTGGCTACAAAGTCGCCTATAATGCAGGTGTCCACTATCAGCGTACGCCCGGGCGTACGGGCGTTGCGGCGGAAAAGGCTTCGCAGGCGGAGTTTCAGCAGCAGCGGCATCTCGTTGCCTATCTTTAACTCTTCGCGATTTATATTCAGGTGCATGCAGGAATGCATATATCATACAATTCCCGCCCTGAATTTACGAATTACAAATTTGTAATAACGACCAAGGGGAAAATTTGCGAAAGGCTCCGGCCTACAGCTATAATTGAGATATGCTGTTCAGCAATCCATGGAGAACGACTGGATGGATAATGACCGCCGTCCTGCCGGCAGTGCTCGTTTTCCTGCTTTCCGCGGCCTCCCCGAAGCCCGAACCGCTTCCGGAGGAGTTGCGGGCGCTCTCCAAGAAGGGCATGGACGCAATATACGCCGTGGACATAGCCGGAGCCAGGTCCGCTTTTACCGAGGCTCTGCGCAAATACCCGGACCACCCGTTCCCCCGTTTCGGCATAGCAATGACCGAATGGGCCAACTACGAATATCTTGAAGAAGAAGCCGACCCGGCGGCGGCAAAAAAATACAAGGAACTTACGGACAAAGCCATAACCGTAGGCAAGAAATGGATAGCCGGGCATCCGCACGACGCAAACGCTTTCCTGTGTCTGGGCGGGATGTACGGTTTGCGCGCCTGGCTGGACGTGCTGCAGCACCACTGGTTCAGTGCATACTTCGCCGGACGTAAGGCTTTGGCGCTCACGCGCAAATCGCTAAAGATAGATCCCGGGCTCTATGACGCCTATCTCGGGCTGGGGATGTACGAATATGAAGCCGGCACCCTGCCCGGAGTGATAAAATTACTGGCCAGGCTGGTAATGCGGGGCGACGCGAAGAAAGGCATAACGTACCTGACGCTCTGCAAGGACAAAGGCTTCTATAACTCCCTGGCGGCTAAACTGCTGCTGATAGATATTTATACCCAGCACGGGGGAAAGTACGCCAACCCGGAACTGGCGCTGAAATGGGCGCGGGAACTGCGCGCGGCCTATCCAGGCAAGCCCAACGCACAGTTCATAGAGATAGTCGCGCTTTACGAGTGCGCACGCTACGATGAAGCCGGAAAAGAAACGCTGGATTACCTCCATTCCATAGAAGCCGGCAAAGCCGGCTTTCTCAAATCCTTCCTGCCACGAGTCTTCATCCCGCTGGGAGACATCTCACTGGCCACGAGGGATTACGACAAAGCCGCCGAATACTTCAGCGAGGCCGCGGCCTCGCTGAAAGAGGCGCCTGAACATCCTCCGGCTCGATGGGCTGTGTGGGGGCTGGTGCAGCTCGGCAATGTATATGATTTGAAAGGGATGCGGGAGCAGGCCGTACGGACATACAGGGCGGCCGACGACTATAAAGACGAATGGGGCCTCGCCGAAACGACCGAGCATTACATAAAAACTCCTTTTTCAGAGACCCAGCTTCCGGCGCCTATCCCTCCGCCGTGAAGCGACGGCAGGACTGCAGATCCCGCACCGCGAACTGCACCGCGAACGGGAAGAACTTCCGGCGTATTTGATAAAATCTACAGATGGCGGCCATCGTCACCGACAACCTTGTGAAGCGCTACGCGGAGGTAACCGCCGTGGCCGGGGTCTCCCTAGAAATAAAGGAGGGGGAGGTCTTCGGCCTGCTGGGTCCCAACGGCGCGGGCAAGACCACGACGATAAGCATGCTCTCCACGCTGGTGAAGCCGACCTCCGGCACAGCGCTGGTGGCCGGCCGCGACATCAACAAGGACCCGCTGGCCGTGCGCCGCAACATCGGCATCGTCTTCCAGGAGCCCAGCGTGGACGACCTGCTGACCGCGCGCGAGAACCTCTACCTGCACTCGATGCTCTACGGCATGCCGCGCCGCGAGATCCCGGGGCGCATAGAGGAAATGCTGCGGCTCGTAAACCTCTCCGAGCGCGGAGACAGCCTGGTCAGGACCTATTCCGGCGGGATGAGGCGGCGCCTCGAGATAGCCCGCGGCCTTATCCACGGGCCCAGGATCCTTTTTCTCGACGAGCCGACCCTGGGCCTGGACCCTGCCAGCCGCAAGGCCGTCTGGGAGCACATCCGCGGCCTGAAGGACCTGCACAACACCACCATCATCCTTACGACGCACTACATGGAGGAGGCCGACAGCCTGGCCGACCGCATCGGGATAATAAACAAGGGCCGCGTCATAGAGCTGGGGACCCCGGAAGAGCTCAAGAAGAAGGTCGGACACGACCTGGTCTTCCTGCGCGGCGCGATCGACGAGGCCGCGGTCAGGGCGCTCCCCTTCGTCAACACGGCCGAGCGGGACGCTGACTGCTGGAAGATAGGGATAGTCGATTCCGGGATAAACCTGCAGGAGCTGCTGAACGCGGCCGGACGCATAGAGGAGGTAGAGGTGAGGCGCGTCACGCTGGACGACGTGTTCCTCAAGTTCGCGGGCCAGCAGATCTCCGACGACGAGGACGAAAAGGCCGACGGCTTCTTCGAGCGGGTAGCCGCGCAGAAGGCGGTGCGCAGATGAGCCTCAACGCCGTCTGGGCGCTGCTGCTGCGCGAGGCCAAGATCTTCCTGCGCGAGAAGGAGCGCATAGTCTCGATCCTGATCTCGCCGCTGCTGTTCCTGTTCGTGATGGGAAAGGGGATGGCCGCCGGCCGCAGCCCGGTGGCGGGTTTCACCTACCAGCAGTTCATCTTCCCGGGCATCATGGCTATGGTGATCCTGTTCACTTCGATAACCTACGGTCTCTACATCATCTGGGACAAGCGGCTGGACTTCCTGAAGGAGGTCCTCGCCGCGCCGGTTTCGCGCGCGACCCTGTTCGTCGGCAAAGCCCTGGGCGGCATGCTCGGCGCGCTGATAGAGACGCTGCTGCTGCTCGTGATAGGCGCCTTCTTCATCCTGCCGCAGAGCCCGCTGCAGGTGCTCTTGTGCCTGCTGGCGGCCTTCCCGGTGTCCTACCTGATCACCAACATGGGCCTGACGATAGGGGCCAAGATGAAGTCCATGGAGGGCTTCGGCCTGGTGATGAGTTTCCTGACCTGGCCGCTGTTCTTCTTCAGCGGCGCGCTGTTCGACCTGGGGGGAGCCTCGCCGTACATCAAGGCCGTAAGCCTGATAGACCCCGTGACCTACGCCGTGGACCTGATGAGGATCATCATGCTGGGAGCGGGGCACTTCACGGTCTGGGCCGACCTTGGCGCGATCGCGCTGTTCTGCCTGGCCACCACGGGGCTCGGCGTATCCGCCTTCGGCAAACTGCAACAGGAAAAATAACCGCCGTTCAGCTGACTTTCGCTCCTCCCCAGGCCGCGGCGCGCCGCAGCATGGAGAGGATCCCCGCCCTTTCCCCGGAGTCGAACAGCGCCCAGGCCAGGGCGGGGAAGACCGCCAGCACCACTGTCAGGCGGGCGGCCAGCCAGGCGTGCTGGCTCATTCGCCCGGAGATCATCACCAGACAGGTGAGCAGCATGCCGGCGCCTATGGCGGTCAGCACGCGGCCCCACTCGTAGGGCACGCTGTAGAAGCCGCGGCCAGCCAGGTGCATGAATACGGCCATGCAGAAATAGGCGGCGAAGGTCGCCCAGGCCGCGCCCAGCATGCCGTAGTGCGGGATCAGCAGGAAGTTGGCGGCCACGTTGACGGCCGCGCCGGTCAGCGTGGCGCCCATGATGTAGTTGGTGCGCTTGGCGATTATCACCGGCGCCAGGAAGTTGATGTAAAGCCCGTTGAAGACGTAGGCCCAGAGCACCACCGGGACCAGGCCGAGCCCGCCCCAGTAGGCCGGGTGGATCAGCGGTTTACCGAAGACAGGGAACTTGACCAGGTCCACGATGAAATAGGATATCCCGAGCGTTATCCACGACGCGCCTATCGCGAAGAAGGTGAGCACGCGAGCGAACAGCCCTGGGGAATCAGGCCGCGCAGAACGCTCTATAAAGAAGGGCCGCCACGCCTGGTCGAACATGCTGACTATCAGCATCATGAAGATGCCGAGGCGGTAGTTGGCCTGGTAGATGCCGACGGTAGCGTCGTCGGTGAGATGCAGCAGTATCGGGCGGTCTATCACCTGCACCGCCATCGAGCCCAGGCCGGCCGGGACTAGCGGCAGCGCGAAGGCCAGCATGCGGCGGTACAGGGCCAGCGAAAAGCGCGGCTTCAGGCGCGGCAGGGCGGGCAGCAGCACCAGCAGCGCGGCCAGGGCCGAGGAGCCGATGTTGGCCTCGAAGATGCCGGAGACACCCCGCCCCAGCTTGACGATGAAAATGACGTTCAGCGTGATGTTGGCGGCCACCGTCAGCACGCGAAGCAGCGCGTAGCGCACGGACCGGTGGGCCATGCGCAGGTCGGTGAAGAGTGGGGCGCTCGACGCGTCCAGCAGCATGATGACGGCGGAGTAGAGCACCAGCTTGCCGTTCCCGGCGCCTATGCCGCCGGCCGCGGCCAGAGGCCCGGACGCGGAGGCGATCAGAACGGCCAGCAGCGCGGATACCCCGGCCACGCCGTAGAAGGCCGCCGGCATCACCCCGGAGTCGCGCTCGGAGTAATAGCGCATAAAGGCCTGGTCCATGCCGTGCTGGAACAGGATGTTGAAGAAGGCGATGTAGGAGAACATCGCAGCCGCCACGCCGTAGTCGGCCGGCGCGAGGTAGTGCGTGTAGAACGGCAGCAGCAGGAAATTGAGCAGGCGGGCGGCGACGGTGGAGAGGCCGTAGATCAGTGATTCCTTGCCCAGCGTCTTGAGGTCTTTGAACATGGCTGTCAGCCGCTCATCCAGGCGCGACCGCGTCCCGGACATATAGTTTAGCAAATGACGGCCCCGTCGGAAATATTATATAATCGCTATTGAAGCCCTCGATGAGGGCGGGGGAAACAATGAACAGATTCACCAAAGAACAGGCCCCGGATTGCGCTTCATGCCGCTTCAAGACCGTCTGCTTCTACGACAAGCTGGGTCCCGAGGCTCAGAAGGCCTGGAACAGGATGAAGACCGGCCGCAAGTTCTCGGACGACGAGACCATCTATAACGAAGCCCAGCATCCGCAGGGCGTCTACATAGTCTGCAAGGGCCGCGCGAAGGTCTTCTGCACGGACTCACGCGGCCAGCAGATGATCACCTGGATCCGTCATCCCGGAGAGACCTTCGGGCACATTGCGCTCTTCGCCGAAAGCGATTATTTCAGCAACACCCGCGCTATGGGCGACACTATCCTCTCCTTCATGGACAGCAAGACGCTCGAACAGTTCCTGGACGAACACCCGAAGACCTACCGTCTCTTCCTGCAGAAGGTGGCCAGCGAACTGCACGGCATGCAGATGAAGCTCAAGGACACGGCTTATAAACCCGCTCGATCCAAGGTCGCAAAGGCGCTGATAAACGCGATCTCCTACAAGACCCGCAACACCGACAAGCCTGCCATATACGGCCTGAAGCGCACCGAGATCGCCGAGATCACCGGCCTGGCGCTGGAGACCGTGGTGCGCACGCTGGCGGAGCTGGAGAAGCGCGGCATCATCAAGCGCGAGACCAAGTCCATCAAAATACTCGACTACCCCACGCTGTCCCGCGTCGCCGACCCCAACATCAAGAAATAGAAAAGGGTAGAAAAGGGGACAGGCTACTTTTTTCGCCTTGAAAAAGGCTTGTCCTGTAAGCGCAATTAGGGCGCTTACAGGCTGAAAAAAGTAGCCTGTCCCCTTTTATAGCCTGTCCCCTTTTATTATTCAGTCCCGAACATGCGGTCGCCGGCGTCGCCGAGTCCGGGGACGATGTAGCCGTGGCTGTTAAGCTTCTCGTCCACCGCCCCGGCGTAGATAGGCATCTCCGGATGCGCTTCCGAAAGGCGCCTGATACCCTCCCGGGCGGCTATCATGCAGACGAAGCAGATATGCCTGGCGCCGCGGCTCTTCATGATCTCCACGGCCTCCACCGCCGAGCCGCCCGTGGCGAGCATCGGGTCGGCTATCACTACCAGGCTGTCGGAGATGTCCTCGGGCAGCCTGGCGTAGTACTTCACCGGCTTCAGAGTCTCCTCGTCGCGGTAGATGCCTATATGGGCCAGCTTCGCCTCCGGGCACAGTTTCACGAGGCCGTCCACCATGCCCAGCCCGGCCCGCAGTATGGCCACGAAGACCACGTCGTGAGACAGCTTCATGGCCTGCGCCACGCCCACCGGGGTGCGCACCTTAGCGCCCTTCACGCGCGCGTGGGCGAGAGCCTCGTAGCCGAGGAACATCCCCAGTTCGCCCATCATGCGCCTGAAGTCGGGCACCGAGGTGCGCTTGTCGCGCATGCGCGCTATCTTATCCAGGACGACCGGGTGTCTGCAGATATGGACGTTCTTCATCCCTGCCTCACTTTATTATCTCGCGGATGAGCGGCTCCTTGCGCGGCGCCTTCGGGCCGTACGCGAGCGAGGCCTCGAACATCCTCGCGCCATCGGAGAGCTTCTGCGCCGAGGAGGCGTAGGCGGTGGCTATGGCGTCGCCGGGCTTCACACGGTCGCCGGGCTTCTTCGCCAGGACGAAACCGGCGCCGAAGTCCACGGCGTCCTCGGCCTTGGCGCGGCCGGCGCCCAGCGCCACCGCGGCGAACCCTACGGTGCGGGCCTCCATGGCGGTGAGGTAGCCGGCTTTTTTGGCGAGGATCTTCTTCGAGAGCTTAGCCTTGGGCATGTGGCGGTCCGGGTCGTCCGCGACCCTGGGGTCGGCGCCCTGCCACTTCAGCATCAGCCGGAACTTCTCCAGCGCGCTGCCGTCGGCCATGACGCGGCGGGCCTTCTCCTCGCCCTCCTCCGCCGTGCGGGCCTTGCCGCCCAGGTGGATCATCCAGCCCGAGAGCACCTCGAGCACGCGCATGAAGTCCTCGGGCCCGCGCTCGCCCTGCAGTATCTTCACGCAGGCGGAGGTCTCGATGCCGTTGCCTATGGCCGTGCCGAGAGGTTCGTTCATGGCCGTCATCACGGCCACGCAGCGGATGCCGAGCAGCTTGGCGGTGCGCATCAGCGCCACGGCGAGCTCGCGGCTGGGCTTGAAATCCTTAAGGAACGCGCCGGAACCGTACTTCACGTCCATCACCAGGCCGGTGATGTCCTCGGCGTACTTCTTGGAGAGGATGCTCGCCACGATCAGGGGGAGCGCCTCCACGGTGCAGCTGGCGTCGCGCAGGGCGTAGAGCTTCTTGTCGCTGGGGGCGAGGCGCTCGGTCTGGCCGAACATGGAAAGGCCGGTGGCCTTGAGCTGCTTCACCACGTATTCGGGCTTGAGGCGCACGTTGAAGCCTTTCATCGCCTCCAGCTTGTCGAGCGTGCCGCCGGTGTGGCCCAGGCCGCGGCCGCTCATCATCGGCACGATGACGCCGCACGCGGCCGCTATGGGCGCGAGCGCTATCGAGATGCCGTCGCCGACGCCGCCGGTGGAGTGCTTGTCCACCTTGACGCCCTTGATGGACGAGAGGTCCAGCCGGTCGCCGGAGCGTGCCATCGCCCGGGTCAGCGCGGCGGTCTCGGCCGGGGTGAGCCCGTTGAGGAAGGCGGCCATCAGCCACGACGAGAGCTGGTAGTCGGGGATGGAGCCGTCGGCGGCGCCCATCGCGATGAAATCTATCTCGGCGGGGGTGTGCTCCAGGGCGGAGCGTTTCTTCAGCAGCAGGTCCAGCATTCGCATAACGGCCTCCTTAATCCTTCAGCGCCTTGGACTTGAGCAGCCCTTCCAGCAGCGGACGCATCTTTCCCGAGACCTTCTCTCCCAGTTCCAGCACTTCCTCGTGGGACAGCGCCTCCCTGGAAATGCCGCTGGCGAAATTGGAGATCCAGCAGATACCGGCCACGCGCAGCTTCATCTGGCGGGCCGCTATGGTCTCTGGCACCACCGACATGCCGGCGACGTCGCCGCCGAGCATCCGGTATACCTTCACCTCGGCGGGGGTCTCGTAAGAAGGCCCAGTAACGGCGGTGTAGACGCCCTCCACGGCCCTAATGCGCGCCTTTTTGGCAAGCTTCACGGCCTCCCGGCGCAGGGCCTTGTCGTATGGCTCGTTCATGTCCGGGAACATCTCGCCGAAGGCCTCGTGGTGGTTGCCTATCAGCGGGTTGCCGCCCATCAGGTTGATATGGTCCTTGAGCACCACCAGCTGGCCCGGCTTGATGCCGGGCTTCAGCGAGCCCACGGCGGCGGTGAGGACCAGGTTCTTAACTCCGAGCGCCCGCAGCACGCGTATCGGGAACGCGATGAAGCTCATCGGCCTGCCCTCGTAGTAGTGGAAGCGGCCGCGCATGATCACGGCGTCGCGCCCGCCGAGGCGCCCGAACACCAGCTCGCCGGCGTGCCCCTTGACGGTGGTGGAGGGGAAGCCGGGGATGTCCTTGTAGGAGACCGAGAGCCTGTCCTCCAGCCTGGGCAGCGCGCCGCCCAGGCCCGAACCGGCGATGATGGCCGTAGCCGGACTAAACCCGGCCGCTATCTTCTTGAGCCAGCCCGCAGTATGCTCCACGCTGCGCAGTATCTCCGAAGGTTCCATGTTCTCGCTCCTTCCGCAGGCTGGCCCGCCGTCTGGCGGCCGCGCCGGCGCCGTTATTCAGAAACCAAAGCCGTCCGCGCCGAAAGCGTCCTCTATGTGCTCGGGCTCGGCGCCAGGCATCAGCCCGATGAAATCGAACCTGTACGATTCCGCCCTGGGCGCGCGGGCCTTGAGGTAGGCCATCGCAGCCTTTATTATTTTAACACGTTTCGGGCGGTTCACGGTCTCGGAAGGCAGACCGTAGGCCGCGCTGGAGCGGGCCCGCACCTCGACGAAGACCACAGTTCCGTCCTTCCTGGCCACTATGTCCAGCTCCCCCATGGGGCAGGACCAGTTGCGGTCCAGTATCTCGTAGCCGGCCTTCTTCAGGAAGAGCGCTGCCTGCTCCTCGTAGGCGGCCCCTTTCCTGTTCACCGCGCGGCCGCCTTGCGCACCGGGGCGAAGCTCAGGCGATGCTGCGGAGAAGGGCCGAGGCGCCGAAGCGCCTCCAGGTGGGCGGCGGTGCCGTAACCCTTGTGGCCGGCCAGGCCGTAGCCTGGATGGCGGGCGTCGAGAACGCCCATCCAGCGGTCCCGTAGAACTTTGGCGTAAATGCTTGCGGCGGCTATGCAGAGCGACCTGGCGTCCCCGTCCACCACGGGCCGCTGAGCCAGGACGTCCAGCCGCTTTATGCGGTGCGGGCCGTCCACCAGCACCAGGACGTCTCCGGGCCCGGCTCCAGTGCAGCCGAGCAGCCGCCTGACGGCGCGGCCCATAGCGTTGAAGGTGGCCTCCAGTATGTTCTCGGCGTCTATCTCCGCGGGACGCGCGAAGCCGAAACCGAAATATACTCCGGAGGCGCGCATTACGCGCAGGGCCTCCTCGCGCCTCTTCGGCGAGAGCTTCTTGCTGTCGTCGACCACGGGGGAGATGCGGCTGTGGGAGGAAGGGGGGACCCAGGCTGCGCAGGCTGTTACCGGGCCGGCCAACGGGCCGCGCCCGGCTTCGTCCACGCCTATCAGGAAAGCCGGTTTTTCTGTTTGCAGGAGAGCGAGATCGAACTTGGATAAGGGCACGAGATTACGCCTGTCCGCCTGCCTGCGCTATGCGCGTGCCGCGTCAGAAGCCTCCCCCCGCGCGTCCGCCGCGCGGGGGGACATCCGGTTACTTCGCCGAGGTCTCCCCGGCGGCTGGCGCCGGGACGGGAGCGGGGGCCGGGGTCTCCGCGGAATCAGCCTTCTCCACTTCCTCGAGCCTGGCGGCCTTGCCGGCCAGAGCGCGGATGTAATAGAGCTTGGCGCGGCGGACCTTGCCGCTCTTGACGACCTCTATCTTGTCGATGCGGGGGGAGTGCAGCGGGAACACGCGCTCCACGCCCACGCCGTAGGAGATCTTCCGGACGGTGAAGCTCTCGGAGATCCCGCTGCCGCGGCGCGCTATCACTACCCCGTCGAAGATCTGGATGCGCTCGCTGTCGCCTTCCACTACCTTGGTGTGGACCTTCACGGTGTCGCCGGGCTGGAAATCGAATTTCTCGTTCTTGAAGCCCAGGTGTTTAGCGATGTCTTTCATACTGCCTCCATTTGTCGCATCCGCCTTTGGCGGACGTTTTACTCAATCCAGAATCTGCTTCCTCTTTCGAGCCGGCTTCGCCCTCTCCGGCGCCAGGTCCGGCCTGGCCTTCCCGGTGAGCGCCTCGGCCTGCGCGCGGCGCCATTCGGCTATCAGCCGGTGGTTGCCGCTGACCAGCGCCTCCGGCACCTTCTTGCCGCGCCAGACGGCGGGGCGGGTGTAGTGCGGCGCCTCCAGCAGGCCATCCGTAAACGTCTCGTTGACCGTGGCGTCGTCCTTGCGGAGCACTCCGGGGATCAGCCGCGTCACGGCGTCTATCACGGCCACCGCGGCGGGTTCCCCGCCGGTGAGCACGTAGTCGCCTATCGAGAGCTCCAGGTCGGCCAGCGGGGTTATCCGCTCGTCTATGCCCTCGTAGTGACCGCATATAAAGACCAGGTGCTTCTTCTTCGACAGGGCCTGCGCCAGCTTCTGATCGAAGGGGCGCCCTTTCGGCGTCAGGAGTATAACGTAAGAGCCTTTCTTCCCGACCTTCTTGAGCGCCCTGTACACCGGTTCGGCCATCATGACCATCCCGGTGCCGCCGCCGTAAGGCTTGTCGTCCACGGTGCGGTGGCGGTCCTCCGTGAAATCCCTCGGGTTGGAGAAGCCCAGCTCGAGGAACCCTTCCTGCCTGGCGCGGCCGACGATGCTCTCCGAGAGCGGGGCGTCTATCATCCCCGGGAAGAGCGTGACCGCGTCTATGCGCATCCTTTAATCTATGTCCAGGTAGACCTTCTTGTTCTGCCTGGCGGCGGCGGTCTGCAGCACGGTGCGGATGGCCTTCACCACGCGCCCTTCCTTGCCGATGACCTTGCCGCGGTCGGAGGAGGCCAGCGTCAGCTTGAAGCGGGTGACGTCGCCGTCCTCGTTCACGCCCACCTTGACCTCCTGCGGCTTCTCCACGAGGGAGCCCACGATGTACATGAGTACGTCTTTCATCGCGGCCTCCGCTTACTTCTGCTCCGCGGCCTTCTCGGCCTTGCGGGCGCGGGCGATCAGGGAACCCACGGTCTCGGACGGCTTGGCGCCGTTCTTGACCCAGCGGTCCACCTTCTCTCCGTTGATCGTGACCTTTTCGCTGACCTTGGCGGCCTTGGGGTTATAATGGCCCAGCACCTCCAGCGGCTCGCCGTGCGGCCCGCTGGATTTTTCGATAGCGACGATCCTGTAATGCGGCTGGGTGCGTTTGCCTATCCTCTGAAGCCTCAGAACAACTGCCATGTTTTCCTCCTTGAGTACCGCCGCGCCCGGACGCGCCCTGCGGCGTCCCCGGCCTCGTGCGGCCAAAAAAATCCGTACGCGGACCCGCCTCACCCGAGGGTCTGCGCGAACTGTTATTATATTATATTCCGCGGGACTTTGGGAACAGGAAAACGCGGCCGTCAGCCGATGAGGTCCTTGATGTGCGCCTGAAGACGGGCCCATTCGTAGGGCTTGTTCACGTACAGGTCCGCCCCGGAGGCGAAGGACCTCTCCATCTCGCCCATAAGGCGGTGGCCTGTCAGCATGATGACCTTTATCCGCTTGGTATCAGCCCCGGTCTTGATCAGCTCGCAGAGGGTATTGCCGTCCAGTTTGGGCAGACCTATGTCCAGTATCACAAGGTCAGGCCTCTCCGTCCTGACCTTGTCCAGCCCCTCCTCCCCGTCCAGCGCGGTGGAGACCTTGTAGCCCATGCCCTCGAGGCGTATCGAAAGGACCTTGCCGATAAGCGCCTCGTCCTCCACGATGAGTATCTTCTTGGCCATAAGTTCAGGCCCTTTTCAGGCGCCTCAGGAAGGCCGCCGGGTCCCTGGAGGAAAAGAGCGCGCTCCCTATGACGAAGGAATCGGCTCCCGCCTCGCCGGCCTCTACGGCGGTGGCGGCGTTTATGCCTCCGTCCACCTGCAGCCAGACCGGCCGGCCGGAGGCCGCGATGGCCGCCCTTACTGTCCTGACCTTGGGCATCATCTCCGGCATGAAGGACTGGCCTCCGAAGCCAGGCTCCACCGTCATCACCAGCACCATGTCGAGGACCTTCAGATAAGGGAGCACGCGCCTGGCGGGGGTCTTCGGGCGCAGCGCCAGCCCGGCCGTGAGTCCGAGCGCCTTTATCCTCCTGACGGCGGCGGCGGCGTGCGCGGCCTCGGCGTGCACGGTTATGTGCGAGGCCCCTGCCCTGGCGAAAGCGTCCACGAACCGGAGCGGCTCCTCCACCATCAGGTGGGCGTCCACCGGCAGGCCGCAGGCCCGGGCCACTCCCGGAACCAGGACCGGGCCGAAGCTCAGGTTTGGCACGAAATGGCCGTCCATCACGTCCACCTGCACCCAGTCCGCCAGCCTCTTCACCGGCGCCAGGCTTTTGCGGAGGCAGAAAAAATCGGCGGAAAGCACGGAGGGGACGAGGGCCGGCCGGCCGGAAGGTCTCGGGAGGGGCGGCCTCATTTCACCGGACGCTCCTCGACGAGGATGCCGTTGACGAAGATGCGGATCTTCTGCGCGCCGTCGTAGGGGACCGTGAGGTCTATTTTGGAGCCGGGGTCGCGCAGGCCGTTGAAGATCTCGCGCTCCCCGTTCTTGCCCAGCGCGACGACGCGGATATGCCGCTGGGAGCCGCTCTGCGAGACCTCGTAATGGACTCGGAATTCCTTGCCGGGGGCACCTTCCCCTTTGCGGGCGCTGACGGTCAGCGTGACCTTGGAACCGGGCTGGACCACGGTGTCCGGCTGCGGGTCCTGCTCTATGATCGTGCCGCCGGGGAAAAGCGAGCCTGAATCCTCGGCGATGTCCAGCTGGACGTTGTTCTGCGCGGCCCACTGCTGGGCCTCGTCGGTCTTCTTCTGCCGGAAGTCGGGCATCATCACTATGCCGGCAGGCGGAAGCCCGGCGGAGACCACCACCTGCACCATAGTGTTCTTGGAAACGCTGGTCTCGGACTTCGGGTCCTGGGAGAGGACGGTGCCCTTGTCCGCCTTGAGCGAATAGGACTCGCTAACCTCGCCCAGCACCAGCTGGCGCTGGCGCAGCAGCAGCTCCGCGTTGCGCAGCGGCAGGCCTATCAGGTTCGGCGTGTAGACGGATTCGCCGCCGCGGCTGAAGACGACGCGCACTATCTTCCCTTCGCGCACGGTGGTGCCGGCGGCCGGGGTCTGGCGCAGCACGGTTCCTATCGGCACCTTGTCGTTGAACTCCTGCCCCTCTATCTCCATGGCCAGGTTCTGGTCCGAAAGCGACTGGAGCGCGTTCATCGAGGAACGGCCCATGATATCGGGCACTATCACCTCCTTGCGGCTGTGGACCACTGTCGCGATGGTCCAGGAGAACAGGAAATAGGTGAGCAGGAAAAGGGCGAGGCCGACCGCAGCCAGGCGCAGGAAAAAGCCGGGGCTGAGTATCCGATCATCGGAACCGGAAAAATGTTTCTGCCAGAATTCTTTAAAGTTGGCCGCCACTGTAGTTCTCCTTGGATATCTCCGCCCGGCTCAGCCGAGAAGCCCGCCCGGGCGCAGGCGCAGGCCGTTCAGGAAATCGGCCGCCGGCATTGCCTTCTTGCCTTCGGGTTTCAGCGTCCTCAAAAGCAGTCCGCCGACGCCACATTTTACAACAAAGCCGCCGCCGGCCTCAACGGAGAGGACAGTGCCGGGTGCGGCGGCCGCCACCGCGCCCGCCGGCAGCGCCGCGGAGAGCACCTGCACAGCGGTCCGCCGGCCGCCAGGCGAGACGAAGAACCTGGCGACAGGGCCGCAGGCCAGGCCCCGGACCAGCCCTAGCAGCGCCGGCGCGGGCCGGGAGAAATCCAGCACCGAGTCCGCCTGCGTAAGTTTCGGGGCCAGGGAGGGCTCGCCCGTCTGCGGCTCCCGAGCAAGCTCTCCGGCCGCTATCTTTCGCAGGCCTTCGGCCAGCAGGTCCGAGCCGGCCGCCGAGAGGCGGGTAAAAAGCGAGAGCGCGTCGTCGTCGGCGCGCACCGGCTCCTCGAGGCGCAGAAAGACCGGACCGGTGTCCATCCCCTTGTCCAGCCAAAAGAGCGTGACGCCGGTGACGGCTTCGCCGTTGATCAGGGCCCACTGCACCGGCGCGGCGCCGCGGTACTTGGGAAGGAGGGAAAAATGCACGTTCAGGAAGCCGATGCGCGCGAGGGCCAGCGTCTCCTCCGGGATAAGGCGGCCGTAGGCCACCACGACGCAGAGGTCGGGGGCCAGCGAGGCTATCACGTCGTGCAGTTCCCTCTTGGAGGCCGGCTTATAGACCTTTATCCCGAGGTTTTCGGCGAGGACGGCGGCCGGCGCGCAGCAGAGCCTCAGGCCCCGCCCCACCGGCCTGTCAGGCTGGGTAACGGCGCCCGCGACCTCGTGGCCGGACGCGGCCACGCGGCTCAGGAAGCCGCAGGCTATGTCCGGGGTGCCGAGGAAAGCGACGCGGAGTTTCGGCATATGGCGTGGGGGGCCAAAGGGCCTCACATCGGCTTCATCTTGCTCTCGTCCAGCTTCTTCCAGCGGGCCTTGAGCTTGACCAGGGTGGGCTTAAGCTTGAGGCGGGACATCAGCGGGAGATGGTCTATGAAGACGATGCCGTCAAGGTGGTCCATCTCGTGCTGCAGGGCCTTCGCGAAGAGCCCCTCGGCGTTTATCTCTATAGGCAGGCCCTTCTCGTTGAGGGCGCGCACCTTGACCTTGGCGGCCCGGCGGACCTTGGCGAAGAGGCCCGGGAAGGACAGGCAGCCCTCCTCCTCGTATAGCGAGCCGGTCTTCTCCACTATCTCCGGATTTATGATGACGATGCTGACGGGCTCGGCGTCCTCGCGTTTTATCTTTATGGCGGCCAGGCGCAGGCTTAGGCCGATCTGGTTGGCGGCCAGGCCGATACCGCCCACCGCGTCCATCGTCTCGAACATGTCGGCCAGCAGCGCGGGCAGGTCCTTCTTCAGTTCGTCGAAGCTGACCTTCCTGGTCTTCCTGTGCAGTATCTTCTCGCCGTACTTGCAGATCCTTCTTATCGCCATAGTTCCCTCGCTTAAGAAAGCTGATACGTCATCTGGCGGCCTTCCCAGACCACCCTGGCCAGCAGCGGCTTGGCCGGCTCGCCCGGCTTCTTCAGCATGCCCCAGGCCATCGCCAGCCGCTCCAGCTGCACCTCGGCCCCGGTCGAGCCCGACACGCCCATCACGATCTCGTCGGCGCCGGCCGCCTGCGCCACCTGCGCCATCGAATAGAACGGGTCGTTGGAGAAGACGAAGATGGGCTTGACGGTCTTCCCGTACTTCTCTGCCATCAGCACTATAGGTCCAAAGAGGTCCTGGTCCTCCTCCGTGATTGTGCCTTGGTCGCCCTCGAGATGGGCGCCTTTGGCGATCTTGGCCGACAGCACTATGATATCGGTGGTGTCGTCGTCGGCCGTCTCCAGCACGCTTTTGAGATGCACAAGATTGTTCGGATTGCGCACCGGCACCAGGATCTTTTTCGGCTTGCTCAGTTCCGGCAGGATCGTGGTGATATCGTCCTCCTTCCTGAGATTGAGCTTCTCATCCGAATCATCGGCCTCGGCGTAAAGCTTCGCCTTCTTACGGTTCATGTTCTCGGAGATCTGAAAGATGGCGTAGAAGACGATGGTGAACACCAAGCCGGAGACCGTGGCGATGCGCTTAGTAAAAAGATTGATGACGCTCGCTGACAGCAGGACGAGGAAGACGACTAGCATCCCTGCCGGGAAATAGACCTTGTCCAGTTTGATGTTGAACGGAAACATCCATTCTCGCGGCAGTTCTTCGTTGAAACGCAGGATTATCAGCGACAGCGTCTTGAAGACAAGACTCCACATGACGCCGAAAGCGTAAGCTTCGCCGATGAGGTATATGTTGCCACGCGACAGGATGATCACCGCGATCTGAATTATTGCCACCATGTTGATCATCCGGTAGGTGGTCCCGTACTTCCCATGAAGATGGCGGAACCAGTCGTGCAGGATACCGTCCTCGGCCACGCGATTCAGCACTCCATTGGAACCCACCAAAGCAGTGTTGACGGCCCCTACCAGCATAAGGCTGCCGGAAACGACGACGAAGAACTGCAGCACGAGGCGGGCCCAGAACGGACCGTTCAGTTCCAGCGCCAAGCCGGAGAGCAGGTTGTCCGCGTACTTACCGCCGACCATGGCCGGCGGGATTATGGAGGAGGCCAGGAAGGTCAGCCCGCCGGTAAAGAGCAGGCTGAAGATGAAGATGAGCACGGCCGCCTTCTTCAGGTTCTTTATCTTCGGGTCCTCTATCTCGCGATAGACCTGCGCCAACGTCTCCAGGCCTGACAACGCCAGTATCGAGTGGCCGAAGGCCATAAGTATGCCGACGATTGCTATGGAACGTAGCCACGGGAAATTTATCATCCAGCCCATCGACTCTTTGCTAAAACTGAGTTTAAAGGGCGGCACATTGAAGCCCCGCTGGCACACCGTCAACAGTGACCAGCCCATCAGCACCGCTCCCACGACGCTGACGAAGACCATGATCTTGAAGTTCTTGTCGCTGGACTCCTCCACGCCCTTGATGTTCTCACGCCAGAAATAGGCCGTAACCAGCACGGCGAAGAAGACCGCGAAGACATTAGGCGGCACATGCCAGCCGACATGGAGGAGCGGCAGCACATTGTACAGCAGGCCTGAGACATAGAGCCCTGCGCTGACGGCGCTGATCGGGCCTGTAACCATGTAGTCAAAGATGAGCGCCGAGACCGAGATTTTGGCCATAGAATGGCCCATCGCCTCGTTAACGACTTTGTAGACGCCGCCGCGCACGAACATGGCGCAGGACTCCACATAGACCATTATCATCAACCCGGCGAACAGCATGACCGCCAGCACGTACCAGGGAAAAGCGGGTCCGAAGGCGTTCATCGCTATGCCGCCGGCGTAGTAGGCGCTGGAACCGAGGTCGCAGAGCACAACGGCGGCCGCCTTCCAGAAAGAGATGAAACTGAGCATGGCCGTGCTCAGGACGAACACCTGCTTGAAGCGAGAAGAAGGGACCATTTCAATGGACTATTATATTATATATCCGGGGACGCCGGAAGGAACAGCGCGGAAGGGAGTCACCGGCCCGTTATCAGCGCCGCCGCCGCGGAAGGGTCAGCGAGAGAGGCCAGTTTTTCTATGAGCTCAGGCTGAAAGGTCTGGCTGAGCAGGGAAAGCATGTTGAGGTGGCGCTGGAAGAAAGCGGGCTTGTGCGGGGAGAGCAGCAGCAGGGCGGCCTAGATCGGGAGGCCGGTGGCAGGGTCGGTGAAGCCCTCCTGCATTATACCCAGCACGGCGAAGAAGCCGTCCAGCTCCGGGAACTTGGCGTGCGGTATGTAGAACCCGCTCTCCAGGACCTGATTGAGCTTCTCCACCTCTGAGATGCGGTCCAGGAGCGCCTTGCGGCCTATGATCCCGTCCACCTGAGGCAGGATCCGCTCCGCCAGCCGGCGCACGGCCTCCTCGCGGGTAGGGGCCCCGTCCAGGAAGATTATGTTTTCGGGTCTTATTATAGCCGAGAGACTGACGCCGTCTGACTGTTGTATCATAGGACTGCCGGTGTCCTTATATGATATCATTTGGGAAGTCCCATCGTCAAATGTACCGAAATGGCCGCGGATAAAGGCAAAATAGCTGCAGTGGGGGTGGACCGGGGCGGAACCTGGACCCGCGTTTCCGCGCTGGACCGCCGGCTGCGCCAGCTGCGCTACGCCAGGCTGCGCACCGTTCCGCTGCGTTCCCTGCCGAAGCGCCTCGTCCCGCTCGTCTCTTCCTGGCCCGGCGCCGCGGCGGCCCCGCTGGCCATAGCGACCAGGGGGGCCTTCAGCCGCGAATGGAAGAAACCTTTTCTTTTCAAGGCCCTGAAAGGGCGCCTGAACCTCAGGCTCGTGATCTCGGACGCCGAGGCCGCCCATTACGCGGCCTTCCGCGGCGGCTCGGGAGTGCTGCTGATAGCCGGGACCGGCGCCGTGGCCTTCGGCGGGAAGCCCGGGAACTTCAGGAAGACCGGCGGGCACAATCCGCCCTCGGGGGACCCCGGTTCCGGGCGCTGGCTGGGCAGGAACTACCTGAAGATGCGCGGCCGCCTGAAGGAGGCGGCGGACATGGGGCACGGGCGCTGCGCGGCCTGCGCCAAGCCGCTGCTGGCCCTGGCCAGGCGCGGACACGAAGCCGCAGCCGCCCTGGAACGCGAGGCGCTGCTGGAGCTGGCGGCCCTGCTGAAGGAAGCGGCTCCCGTCAAAGGCGGCGTCAGGATAGCCCTCGCCGGAGGGCTGATGAAGGACGGCGCCTTCAGGCGCGGCCTGAAGCGGGAGGCGCGCCTGGCGCTTAAGGGGCGCCGGGTGCGTTTCCTGCGGCCGGGGCTGACTGCGGAACAAGCGGCCGCCCGCATGGCCATTGAGGCCGGGAAAGGAGGGAAGGCGTGAAGGAATTTTCCGTTCTAAAAGAGGCCGCCCTGGAGGGCGGAAGGATACTTGCAGCCAAGTTCGGCAAAGTAGGCTACAGGCTTAAGGGCAGGGCCAACCTGTTGACGGAAGCCGACCTCGCATCGCAAAAGGCGGTGATCTCCGTCATAAAGCGCGCCTTCCCGGAAGACGGGTTCATGGCCGAGGAAAGCCCGGTAGAGAGCTCCCCCAACGGCAGGCTTTGGATAATAGATCCGCTGGACGGCACGACCAATTACGCCCACTCGTTCCCCGCGGCGGCCGTCTCCGTGGCCTTCGCCGAGCGCGGTTCCGTCAGGGCCGGAGCGGTGTACGACCCGTTCCGCCGGGAGTTCTTCACAGCTCAAAAGGGGAAAGGGGCCTTCCTCGACGGCAGGCGCCTTAAGGTCTCCCGCGTGCCGTCCCTTTCCAGAGCCCTGCTGGTGACAGGCTTCGCCTACGACAGGGCTGAAAAGGCCGAGTTCTACTGCGGCTTCTTCGCCGAGTTCATGAAACTGTCCCACGACGTGCGGCGCATGGGCGCCGCTTCGCTCGACTTCTGCTGGCTGGCCGCCGGACGCACGGACGGCTACTGGGAGTTCGGGCTCAAGCCGTGGGACGTGGCTGCCGGCGGGCTCGTCGTGAGCGAGGCCGGCGGCATGGTCACGGATTTCTCAGGGAAGCCCTGGTCCGTCGGCGAGTCTATGGGGACGCAGACGCTCGCCACCAACGGCAGGCTGCACCCCGCCATGCTGAGGATCATAAGGCGCCGGCTCCGGCGGCAGGCATGACGCTGTTCGACATACTTCTCTACTGCACCGTCTTTTCCCTGGCCTATTCCTGGGTGCTGGTCTGGATCCTGGAACGGCGGGAAAAGAAGTACGGGCAGGGGGCGCTCTCCTTCACCGACGCCTTCCTGTCCGGGGCCGTAACGCTGGTCCTGGTCTATGCTTCCAGCCTGGGGCTTCTGACCCGTTCGTACAGGGCCGGGATCACCTACGACGTCGCCCTGCTGACGGCCCTGGCCGGTTTCTGCCTCTACCGGGAGAGCCTCTACAGGCTACGCGCAAAAAGGATGCGGCACAGGCGTCTGGCGGAGATACGGCTGCTGAACGCGCACATAGCCAAGGACCCATCCAATGCGGTCTATTACGAGCGGCTCAGCGAGGTCTTCGAGAGACTGGGGGAAACGGGCGAGGCGCTTGAGGCGGCACGGATGGCGGCGAAACTGGACCCGGCGGTCAGGAACCAATGGCGCGTCAGACAACTGGAGGAAAGCCGGCCACGGGGCTCAGTCTGAGAATCCGGCGGCGAGCCTGCGGGCGGCGTCCCTGAACAGATAGCCCTCGGCCGCGCTCTCCGTTCCCGAGCGCAGCACCTTCCCGGTCCGCGCGTCGGAGATGGTTACCGTTATCCGATAGCCCCTGCCGTCCCGCCCGACGGAGCCGAAAACAGCCAGGTCGGCCCCGGCGGACCTGGCCAGTTCCTCGGCCGACCGCTCTTCGGAAAGACCGGCGTAGGCCAGCTTCTTCTCCTCCAGTATGAAATCCAGCTTGTCGCGGTCCGCCGCGCGGAAGCGGCCGGTGCCGGTCAGCTCCGCCTCTACGAGGCTGCGAGCCACGGCGGCCTCGGTCCCCGAGACCCCGTCCTCCGCGGTAAAGGGGGCCACCGCGACGAGCGGGACGCGCCCGCCTTCGTCCGAAAGCCGCGCCGGCGGCGTCCCGCCGTTCCCGGGCGCGCCGCCCCAGGAAAGGGCGGCCGAGACGCGGTGCGTGGAGCCGAGGTCGCCGTAGGGGACGAAGGCGTAATCCAGCGTGAAGCCGCCGGACCTGAAGCCGAACCCGCCGGTGAAAGCCCCCATGATCCCCTGATCGGAATAGTTCCTGAAGTTGAGGCCGGAGCGCAGGAAAAAACCGGCGGCCCCGGAGTAAGGCAGGAAGAGTTCGCCGGCGAACAGCAGGTAGGGAGCGTGGTCGCAGGGCAGGCGGCCCTCAGCGAGGACGTCGAAGTCCGGCGCGTACTTCCATTTGAGCCCGGCCCCCAGCTCGAAAGGCAGAGGGGCGCTCTCCGAGCCGAGCTTCAGCGGCGCGCCCAGGTTGCGCACGGCCAGGCCGAACTCGGTTTTCGATGGGAGGGGCCGGCGTATCCGCACTCCGGCGTCCAGCGCCGCAGTGGAACCGGACGCCTCGGCCAGGCGGGACTTTATATATTTGACGTCCAGGCCGGCGTCCACCCAGCCGAAGCGCCGCGCCCAGCCCGCCGCAGCGGCCATGTCATAGGCCGTGATATCGTGCGCCCCGGTGGCCTGCGCGGCCCCGTCCACCGGCTCCAGCCCGGGAGTATAGTCGTTGTAGATGAGCCCGGCGGAGAAGGTGCCGGCGGAAGAAGGAGCCGAGAAGACCATGCCGGTGCGGGAGGAGCCCAGCAGCAGGGACTCGTAGGAGACTGACAGCGACTCCCTGCCGGCGGCCGCCGCCGCGGCCGGTTCCAGGAAGAACAGGTCGGGCCCGGAAAGCGTCAGGCCGCCGCCGGCGAGCGCGGCCGACCTGGCGGAAGGCGGCGCCTTAAGGAACTGGGCCCCGGCGAGGCCTCTGGCTCCGTCGGTAAAGGCGTTGGCGGGAAAAAGGCCCGCGTGCAGCGGCGCCGCCGAAAGCGCCAGCCACAGCGTTATGGCGTACAGAGTCTTCACGTAGCGGCGGCTATTTTTTCAGGTCCGAGATAAGGTACTCTATCCGGGCGCGTATCTTGGCCTTGTCCAGCGAGTCAAGGTCCTGCAGCACGTCCTCCAGGAACTTCACCGTGAAATCCCCGTTGACGCGGCTCTTGGAAAGGACGGCCTCTATGTTCTTCATCCTCTCGTCGAGGTCGGAAATGCCGGCGTAGATGCCCCGCACGAAGTTCTCCGCGCGGTTGAAGTCGCGCCGTCCGGCCTCGGTCCCGCCGGCGGCGTCCGCAGCCTGCGGAACGGCTCCGGTCTCCGGCCCAAAAGAGGCCTCCCGGGAGTTCTCGCCGGCCTGGCCCTCCTCCTCCCGCGCTGTCTCGCGGAACTCGGGCTGGAAGGAGGGGGGCGCCGAGATCGGCTTTTCCGGCTCCTCCCCTGACTGCCCGGGGGCCTCGGCCGGCATATCCGCTTGCGCGGAAGGAGCCTCTTCGTCCTCTTCCGAGGCGTTCTTCAGCTCCAGATACCTGCGTATCGAATAGATCAGCGAGACCAGGGCAACCGCGAAGACCGCGGCCCAGAGGTAGAAATTAGGGTCGATCCAGAAAGAATAGGTGTTCAGTTTGGCTGGCATCATAGATGTCGTCTCCGCGTTGTCAAAGTTTAATTTCCTGCCCTTCCCTGACGGCGAAGACCTTCAGGCGCGAGCCCGAATCCGCGGCGCGCCGGGAGCACTCGGCCACGATGCGGTCCAGCTCCCTGTCGGAGCGGTCCTGGTTGTGGTGGAAAAGGCCCAGGGCCCTCGCCTCCGCCTTGAGCGCCATGTCCAGGGCCTGCTGCCAGGTGGAGTGCCCCCAGGTCCGCCGCTTCCGGTATTCTGCGTCAGTGTAGTCGGCGTCGTGCACCAGCAGGTCGGCGCCGCGGGAGAAGGCCACGTAGTCCTCCGGCTTCCTGCCGCCTGGATGGATGTAGCCCAGCTCGTTGTCCGTCAGGAAAACGAAAACGCGGCCGTTCTCGCTGAACTTGTAGCCCAGGCCCTGGTTGGGATGGCTCAGTTCTATCGGGACGACCTGCATACCGCCTATCTCGCAGCCCGCGGCGCAGACGGTGGCGAAGTCGAACTTGGCGGAGATCTCCTCGAACTTAACCGGGAAACCGGGAGGCTGCATGGTCTTGGCTATGATCTCGCGCACAGGGTCAGAGGAGAAAGAACAGCCCATTATGCGGATCTTCGTCCTGTTGCTGTATATCGGGGCAAAGAAGGGGAAACCGAGCACATGGTCCCAGTGCGAATGAGTGAAGAGCATGTGGAACCTGTTGACGGAGTTCTTCAGCAGTTCCTTGCCCAAGAGGCGTATACCGGAACCCGCGTCCAGCACTATAAGCTCGTCCTTCCTCGAGCGTACCTCGACGCAGGTGGTGCAGCCGCCGTACTTTATATAGTCCCGCCCCGAGACGGGGATGGAGCCGCGCGCGCCCCAGAACCTTATTTTCATATAACTCCGTTATATTAGCAAATAGGGGAATGATATCAAACGTGGCAAGGGGAAGATCAATACATCCCGCTTTTTTTCAGTTCCTCCCCGGAAAACGGCCGCTCGAACAGCCTGTGGACCCAGAGCTGGTAGCCTATCACCACGGGCAGGAGAACGACGACGGTCCAGGTCATGATCCCCAAAGTGTAAGGACTGGACGAGGAATTGTACACGCTCAGCCCCAGGTCCGGGTCTATGCGCGAAGGCAGCAGGCAGGGATATATCCCGGCGAAGCCGGTAAGGGAAAAAAAAGCGATGGCCAGAAAAGAGGCCTGGAAAGCGCGCCCGGAGAGGCCGCGCGACAGCAGCGCCTTGGACGCGAAGAGGGCCGCCGCGAAGAGCAGCGGCAGCAGCAGCAGGTATTTGCGGGCCAGAAAATTTCCGGAAAGCCCGGTGGAAGCCCAGCTGTAAGCGGCGAAGACGACCGACAGCGCCAAAAGGCCGTACCAGGCCGCGCCCGCCAGCGCGCCGGCGCGCCGGGACGTGTCTCCCGGGACCTTGCACGCCGCCCAGAGCAGCCCGTGGTAAAGGAAGAGCGCGCAGAAAACCAGTCCGGTAGCCAGCGCGTAAGGGTTCAACAGGCCCAGGAAGGTCCCCTCGTAGCCCTCCGGCCCTATGGGCAGGCCGCGGAAGAGGTTGCCGAACGCCACCCCGAAGAGCAGCGCGGCCAGGAAGCTGGAGACCGCAGCGGAGCGCTCCCAGAAAGCCGTCCACGACGGGGACGGGGATTTGCCGCGGAATTCCAGCGCGACGCCGCGGGCTATCAGGGAGAACAGTATCAGCAGCAGCGCAGGATAAAGCCAGCTGAACAGCGAGGCGTAGACGGGGGGGAAGGCCGCGAAGGTGGCGCCGCCCGCGGTGATCAGCCATACTTCGTTGCCGTCCCAGAAGGGACCGATCGACGCGAAGACGCGCGAGCGTTCCCCGCCGGCCGGAGCGACCAGCCAGGCAGAGAAGGCCGCGCCAAGGTCGAAGCCGTCCAGCGCGAAGTAGGCCGTCCAGAGCACAGCCCACAGCACGAACCAAAGTTTAGCGTAGAGCATAAATCCACCTAGTCCCTTTTCCTACCGCCGCCCTCACACTTCGATGCCTTTGCGGGCGTATTTCGCCAGCAGCCAGAAATCCACGACGCCCAGCGACGCGTAGAACAGCGTGAAACCGCCAAGCGACAGCCAGACCTGTCCCGGCGTCACCGTCCTGGAAACGGCGTCGGCCGTACGCATGAGGCCGTAGACCGCCCAGGGCTGGCGCCCCATCTCCGTCACCAGCCAGCCCATAAGCATGGCCAGGTAAGGCAGCGGAATGGCGAAGACCAGGACGCGGAGAAAAAGCGGGAAATCCTGGAGGCGGCCGCGCCGCGACAGGAAGACGGCCAGCGCGGAAAGCAGAATAAAAAGCGTTCCCAGCCCGACCATAGTCCTGAAGCCGATGAAGACCGGCAGCACCGGCGGCCTGTCCTGCGGGGGGAAATCGTTCAGCCCCTTCACCTCGGCGTGCAGCGAGTGGAAGGCCAGCAGGGAGAGGCCGTGCGGGATCTTCAGCGCCTCCACGTAATTGCCGTCCCCGCGCAGCCTGGGGACGGTCAGCAGCGCGTAAGGCGCGTCGCGGCGCGTCTGCCACACCGACTCCATCGCGGCCAGCTTGGCCGGCTGGTTCCTGGCCGCGTTCCCGCCGCTGACGTCGCCCATTATAGCTACTAGAAGCGAGGCCGCCAGCGCGAAGGCCGCACCCGCGGAAAAAGACCGGCGGAAAAGCTCGTCCTGGCTGCGGCGCAGCAGGTGCCAGGCGGATATCCCCATCACGAAGAAGCCGGCCACGGTCCACGCCGCCAGCACGGTGTGGCCGAACTCTATCCAGCCGTAGGGGTTGAAGACCAGGGCGGCGAAGCTGGTCATCTCGGCCCGGCCGTTGCGCAGCGCGTAGCCGACGGGATGCTGCATCCAGCCGTTGGCCAGCAGTATCCAAAGGGCGGAAAGGTTGGTCGCGAAGGCCACTATCCACATGACCGCGGCGTGGGCCTTCCTGGAGAGGCGCTCCCAACCGAAGACCCAGACCCCGATGAAAGTGGACTCGAGAAAGAAAGCCGCCGTGGCCTCTATGGCCAGCGGCGCCCCGAAAATGTCCCCGACGTACTTGGAATATTCGGCCCAGTTCATGCCGAACTGGAATTCAAGCGTTATCCCGGTAACCACCCCGAGAGCGAAATTTATCAGGAAAAGCTTGCCCCAGAACCTGGCTATGGCCAGGTACTTTTCGTCGCCGGAAGAGGCGTAGCGGGTCTCGAACCAGGCCACCAGCCAGCCCAGTCCCAGCGTCAGCGGAACGAAAAGAAAATGGAACATCGCCGTCACGGCGAACTGCAGCCTGCTCAACGTCAAAGTGTCCATGTCTGCCCCCGGCACTTGTTTTGTCCGAATAAGCATTATATATTTATTCCTTCGGATGCGCGCGCCGGGGACTGCGATTTTTGTAGAATATCCCTGTACCACCAATGGACAGACACCTGAAATACGCGGCGCCTCTTGTCTTTCTCGTCTTCGCTGCCACTCTCCTCCCCTGGCGCTGCAACTTCCCGCTCAACGACGACTGGGCCTACGCCCTGGCCTCCCGCGCGCTGGCCGAGACCGGCCGCCTGCGCCTCTGCGACTGGGGCGCGTCCACGCAGCTGCCGCACCTGCTCTGGGGCGCTCTCTTCACGAAGCTCTTCGGTTTCAGCTTCGGCGCGCTTCGCGTCGCGAACCTGCTGGTCTCGGCCGCCGGTCTTTATTTCTTCGTCAGGCTGATGGAGGAGTTCGATATCGCCCCCGGGCCCAAAGCGGCCGCGGCGCTGGCACTGGCGCTGAACCCGCTCTACCTGGTGCTGGCGGATTCCTTCATGACGGACCAGCATTATCTGCTCTGGATGCTGGCCGCCTGCCTCTTCTACGTCAGGCGGCTCAAGGACCCCTCCGACGACAGGTCGCTATGGCTGGCAGGGGCCTGCTCCGCCATGGCCTACCTGACCAGGCAGCTGGGGGTAGCGCTGCCGCTGGCCTTCACGCTGGCCCTTTTCCTGGAGCGCCGCCCCGGACGGCGCGAGCTGGCCGCGGTCTGGGCGCTGCCGGCCGCCGCGATGCTCGGCTTCGCCCTCTGGTTCAAGTACGTCAACGGCCCCACGTGGGCCTCGGAGAATTACGTCGGGGCGGCCACGCTGGCCCATCTTTCCAGGTTCGGCGCCTTTTTGGGCGACGCCGTCAGGCGAGTGCTCGCCTCGGCCATGGAAACAGGGCTGTTGCTGCTGCCGCTGGCGGCCGCCTTCCTCTTCAGCGCCGGAAGGTTCCGCCGGAAGAACGGCTTCAGAGTGAAGGTGCACGCCGCCGTACCATGGCTGGCGCTGGCGGCGTTGACGGTTTTCGCGCTGACGGGCGGCCCGCTCCCCTACCTGCAGAACAACATCTCTCCCTCCGGACTCGGGGCCCTCACGCTTGGAGGCTCCGTCCTGAAGCCCTCGGGACTGTTCGCCAGCCCGACGTTCTGGCGCCTGGCGACCGTGCTCTCTGTCGCCGGCGCCGCGCTGCTGGTCTGCGCCTCTGACCTCGCGCTGCGCGCCGGGCCGCATGCGCTGCGCTTCGTCTTCGCGGCCGCCATGCTACAGCTGGCGCTCTCCCTGGTCGGGGCCAAGTACTTCGACCGCTACCTGCTGACGCTGCTCCCCTGGTTCGCGCTGGCCGCGGCCTTCGCGGCCAAAGGCGTGCGTTTCTCGCTCCCGGCTGCCGGCACCGCCCTGGCGCTGTACGCCGCACTGGGCTGGGCGGGGATGAAGGACTACATGGCCTGGAACACGGCCAAGTGGGAGCTGACCGAGAGACCGCATCCAGGCCTGCTCTCCGGGGAGATCGCGGCCGGCTTCGACCACGACGCCTGGCTGAACTACGAGCAGGACATGGCCTATCTGAAGTCCATGAAGCCCCTAGATGCGATAGGCGAATGGGAGTGGCAGAGCCTCATCCAGTACAAGGCGCTGGTCTCCTTCGCCCCGGACCAGCGCCTCAGGCTCCTCGACCGCATAGAGTACTCGACGCCGCTCTCTGCCGAGAAAGGCGTTCTTTACCTGATGGCCCTGCCTCCGGCCGCGCCGCCGGCGCGTTGATTGCGCGCCGGATTTCTTGATAAAATATATATATGACATCCTTAAACGGCATCATCTGACCCGTTTACCCGTACAATTTGGACCAATAACGCGGGCGGCTCCGCAAGCGCAGCCCCCGCGGTTAAAGAGGCATACGGATTATGAACAATGAAAAAATAGCGATAGTCGGTCTCGGCATCATCGCCCCCAAGGCCCTCAACAAAGAGCAGTTCTGGCAGAACGTGCTGGAGGGGAAGAACTGCATAACCGAGGTGCCGCAGGACCGCTGGGACTGGCGGCTCTACTATTCCGAGGACCACAAGGCCGCGGACAAGACCTATTCCAAGATAGGCGGCTTCATCGAAGGCTTCAAGTTCGATTCCATCAAGTACAAGATCCCGCCGCAGAGCGCGGCCCAGATCTCCAGGCTCCAGCAGATGACCATAGAGGCCGTCCGCATGGCCCTCGAGGACGCGGGCTACGATAAGAAGCCGTTCGACTCCAGGCGCGCCGCGGCCGTGCTCGGCAACGCGATGGGCGCCAACCGCAAGGAGATGACCGACCTGCGCGTGTACAAGTTCTACAACGAGGACCTGATAAAGAAGACCTCGGTCTTCTCCGCGCTGCCCAAGGACAGGCAGGAGGCCCTGATAGCGGAGTTCGAGGCCGGCATAGACAACGGCATCATCAAGATCACCGAGGACACCATGCCCGGCGAGCTCAGCAACGTGACGGCCGGCCGCATAGCCAACGTCTTCAACCTCAACGGCCCCAACATGACGATGGACGCCGCCTGCGCCTCCTCGATGGCCGCGCTCGACTACGCGGTGCTCGGGCTGCGCGCCGGCAAGTTCGACATGGCCGTGGCCGGCGGCGCCGACGAGATGATGAGCCCCGCCGCCTTCGTGAAGTTCTGCAAGATCGGCGCGCTGTCGGCCGACGGCTCCTACTCCTTCGACGAGCGCGCCAACGGCTTCGTGATGGCCGAGGCGGTCTCCATTTACATCCTGAAGCGCCTGTCCGACGCGGTCAGGGACGGCGACAAGATCTACGCGCTGATCAACGCGGTCGGCGCCTCCTCCGACGGCAAGGGCAAGGGCATCACCGCCCCGAACCCGAAGGGCCAGAAGATAGCCATCGAGAACGCCTTCGAGCAGGTGGACTACGGCCCCGGCGAGGTGGACTTCGTCGAGGCGCACGGCACCGCCACCAAGGTCGGCGACGCCGCCGAGGTGCAGGTGCTGCAGGAAGTGTTCGGCCCGCACATGGGCGGGGGCAGGAAGCTCGGCCTCACCTCGGTGAAATCCCAGATCGGCCACTCCAAGGCCGCCGCCGGCGCGGTGTCCATAGCCAAGACGGCCCTCGCGATCTACAACAAGACGCTGCCCACCTCCATCAACTGCGTGAAGCTCAACCCCGGCATAGACCAGGACCTCTTCAAGGTCATCACCAAGGCCGAGCCCTGGAACAAGGACGGCCTGCGCCGCGCCGACGTCTCGTCTTTCGGCTTCGGCGGCACCAACTTCCACGTGCTGCTCGAGGAGTACACCGGCCCGAACCATCCCCGTTATATCAAGGCCGGCGCCGCCGCCGAGACGCCCGCCGCCCCGGTAGAGGTGGTCGAGAACCCGCGCGCGCCTTTCGCCGGTCTGCAGGGCGAGGCCGTCACGTTCACCGGCAATACCCCCGAGGACGTCATCAGTAACGCGAAGAAAGAAGCCGCGGCCGTTTTCTCCAAGTGGCCGGAAGCCTACCCGATGGCCGCCTACGCCCAGCCTTCGATGACGAAGGCCAAAGGTCCGTGGGGCGTGAGCATAGTGGCCAAGTCCCCGAAGGACCTGCAGGAGAAGATCGAGTTCATGGCCAAGAACGGCAAGCCGGAAACCTGGACCGAGCCGCCGCTCAACTTCAAGCTGAAGGGCGTCTACACCTTCAAGACCGGCGTGAACCAGGCCAAGGTGGGCCTGCTGTTCCCCGGCCAGGGCTCCCAGTACGTCGACATGATGCGCGACCTCGCGGCCAAGTACCAGGTGGTGCAGGCCACGTTCGCCGAGGCCGACGTCATCCTGGACAAGATGATAGGCATCAGGCTCACCGAGGCCATCTGGAGCAAGCCCGGCGAGGGCAAGGAGGAACTCGCCAAGCGCGAAGCCGCCATCAAGCAGACCCAGCTCACCCAGCCGTCCATGATGACGGCCGACATAGCGATGTACCGCCTGCTCCGCGAGTTCGGCGTTAAGCCCGACATGGCCATAGGCCACAGCCTCGGCGAATACGCGGCAGCCACCGCGGCCGGCATCTTCACGTTCGAGAACGGCCTGCGCGCCGTCACCAGCCGCGCCAAGGAGATGGCCAGCGTCAAGGTGGCCGACCCCGGCAAGATGGCCTCGGTCGCCCTCAACTGCGACAAGGTGGACGCGGAGCTGAAGAAGATAAACGGCTACGTGATCTGCGCCAACAAGAACTGCCCGCTGCAGACCGTGATCGCCGGCGAGGCGAAGGCCGTGGAACAGGCCGTGCAGCTCTTCAAGGGCATGGGCGTGGAGGCCGGAGAGATACCGGTGAGCCACGCTTTCCACTCCGAGATAGTCGCCCCCGCGATGGGCCCGTACCGGAACTTCCTGCAGAACATACCCATAAAGGCCGCGGACATGAAGATCCTCTCCAACGTGACCGCGGACTTCTTCCCGACGGACCCGCAGGGCATCTACGACATGCTGATCAAGCAGATGACGAGCCCCGTCGAGTTCATAAAGCAGCTCGAGCGCATGTACGCCGAGGGAGTGCGCACCTTCATAGAGTGCGGCCCGAAGCGCGTGCTCAGCGCGTTCGCGACGTCGACGCTCAAGGACATGCCGGAGCCGGTCACCGTGCTCGCCTCCAACCACCCGAAGCGCGGCGGCATCACCGAGCTCAACGACCTGTTCGCCAACATGACCGCTCTCGGCATCCCGGTGAACTGGGAAGGCAAGGTCCCGCAGCGCGGCGGGAAGTTCTTCAACCCGTACTACCAGAACTGGGCGCTGAAAGTATCCGGCCAGGCCGGGCCCGTCAGCGTGTCCGCGCCGGCTTCTTCCGGCGCGCCGCTGCCGGCCGACAAGGCCGCTTTCGCCGAGGCGTACGGCTTCAACTTCAACCCTATCGCTGTCTCCGGCATAGCCGGCGGCACGCCCGGCACCTGGGACAAGCTGTTCCGCGAGCGCAACCTGGACGAGATACTCGCCGGCAAGAACATGATAGAGCCGATCCCCGGGGCTTGGCGCGCGCAGCAGATAGACAAGAACATCATCCGCGTCGTCAAGTCCCCGACCGGCGGCGGCTCCATCGAGAAGATCGACTCCGTGGACCAGGCCATCAAGCTGTCGGCCCGCGCCGGCCAGCTGGACATAGAGGCCGAGTTCGGTTTGCCCCCGACGGTGGTAAAGGCGCTCCACTCCGTCTTCAAGATGGCGATAGGCGCGGGCGTCCTGGCCCTCAAGGACGCCGGCCTGCCGCTGATCCATTATTACAAGAAGACCACCACCGGCAGCTTCCTGCCGGACAAATGGGCGCTGCCCGAGCCAGTGGCCTCGGAGACCGGCGTAGTCTTCGCCTCGGCCTTCCCGGTACTGGAGCCGCTGATCAAGGAGATAACCGGTTATTTCAATCATAAATACGCCGGCAAAACGGCAGAGCAGCTCTGGGAGGTCTACCACCGCATCGTGGACAAGCTGCCGTCGGAGGCCGACAAAGCGGGGCTCCGCGCGTGGCTGCAGAAGGAGTTCGCGGGCTACCAGCCCGGGGAGGGCAAGGACCCGTACACCTTCAGCCAGAACTTCCTGCTGAAGGTCATACCGATAGCCGACTCGCAGTTCGCCCAGTGGGTGGGCGCCAAAGGCCCGACGATACACCTGAGCGCGGCCTGCGCCTCCACCACGCAGGCGGTGCACGTGGCCGAGAGCTGGATACGCGCCGGCAAGTGCAGGCGCGTCGTGGTGATAGCCGCCGACGACATCACCAACGAGACGATACAGCAGTGGACGATGCCGGGCTTCCTGGCCTCCGGCACCGCGACCACCAAGGAGAACGTCTCCGAGGCGGCCCTGCCCTTCGACCGCCGCCGCCACGGCCTTATCGTGGGCTCCGGCGCCGTGGCCATGGTGATAGAGGACGAGACGCTCTGCCGCGGCCGCGGCATGAAGCCGCTGGCCCGCCTGCTGCTCTCCGAAGCCGCCAACTCCGCCTTCCACGCCACCAGGCTGGACACCGACCACGTGGCCTCGATCCTGTCCGGCTTCCTGGACAAAATAGAGAAGCTCTGATGCCTGAAGCGCGAGGAGATGGCTCCCTACACGATGTTCATGTCGCACGAGACCTACACGCCGGCCCGCGGCGGCTCCGCCTCGGCCGAGGTGAAGGCCCTCAAGATGGCCTTCGGGGCTTCGGCCGAGAAGGTCATAGTCAGCAACGTGAAGGGCTTCACCGGCCACACCATGGGCGCCGCCCTCGAGGACGCGATAGCCGTGCGCGCGCTGAACACCGGCGTCGTGCCGCCGATCGCCAACTACAAGGAGCCTGACCCGGAACTCGCCGGGATCAACCTGTCCAAGGGCGGCAAGTACGATTTCAGGTACGCGCTGCGCTTCGCCGCCGGCTTCGGCTCCCACATGGGCATGTCGATGACCGAACGCGTCTGGAAGGAGGGGGAGAGCCGCTACGAGGACCAGGACCGCTATAACGCCTGGCTCAGGAAGGTCTCCGGCGACCCGCAGGCGGAGCTCGAGGTGGCGTTCAACACCCTGAGGATAAAGGACAAGAAGACCGCCGCCAAGCCCCATGCCGCTCCAGCCCGGGAACCTGTGGGAGTATCCGCAGCGCCCGCTCCCAGGCCCGCGCCGGCCGCCGAGCCGCGGCATTACGCCGAACCCAAGCCCGCACCCGCCCCGCAGCCAGCGCACGCGTCCGCCGGCGTGTCCGAGGACTCCGTGCGCGAGAACATCCTCAGCATGATCACCGAGAAGACCGGCTACCCGAAGGACATGCTCGAGCTCGACCTCGACATGGAGGCCGACCTCGGCATCGACACCGTCAAGCAGGCCGAGCTCTTCGCCGCGATGCGCGAGCACTACGCCATCCCGCGCCAGGAGAACGTCTCGCTGAAGGACTACCCGACCATCCGGCACTGCATAAAGTTCGTGATCGAGTCCAAGGGCGGTCCGGCCGCCGCTCCGGCCCAGGCCCCCGCGCCGGCCGCCGAGCCGCGGCATTACGCCGAACCCAAGCCCGCACCCGCCCCGCAGCCAGCGCACGCGTCCGCCGGCGTGTCCGAGGACTCCGTGCGCGAGAACATCCTCAGCATGATCACCGAGAAGACCGGCTACCCGAAGGACATGCTCGAGCTCGACCTCGACATGGAGGCCGACCTCGGCATCGACACCGTCAAGCAGGCCGAGCTCTTCGCCGCGATGCGCGAGCACTACGCCATCCCGCGCCAGGAGAACGTCTCGCTGAAGGACTACCCGACCATCCGGCACTGCATAAAGTTCGTGATCGAGTCCAAGGGCGGTCCGGCCGCCGCTCCGGCCCGTCCCGCCGAAGCAGCCTCTCCCGTTCCCGCCGCCTCACCGGCCAAGCCTGAGCAGCCGGACCTGCTGGACATCGGCGCGAGGCCGGAGGAGAAGCCGGGCCTGGCTGCAACGGCTAAGCCGGTCAGACAGGAGCATCCTAAACGCCATATCCGTCACGTGCCCGTAGTGGTCCCGGCCCCGGTGGAGCAGGAGGTGATCAAGAAGATCTCCTCCAAGCGCCCGGTGGCCATCTTCGCTGAAGACCTGGACCTGGCCAAGGCCTTCCGCGCGGAGCTCAACAAGCACCGCGCCGACTCGTACATCTTCACCCCGGCCAAGACCAAGGTGAAGGACGCTATAACAGTGGACTTCCGCGACATAGCCGCTACCGAGAAGGCCCTGAAGGACTTCGCCGCAGAGCATCCGGACACGCAGGGGATCGTCTATCTGCCCGGCTGCATGGTGAAGCCGCTCTCGCAGGAGACCAGCGCCTTCGCGGACCTCAGGCGCTACGGGCTGCCGCTGTTCATGGCGGCCAAGTACCTGGCCGGCGGCCTCAACAACCCGGAGGAGGGGCACTCCACGTTCATGGCCGTGGTCACCACTCTGGACGGCGGCTTCGGCTACAGGACCAAGGACGCCTACGACCCGGTCTACGGCGCCATCCACGGCCCGACGCTGTGCCTGCGCAAGGAGCTGGAAAAGAGCGCGGTGAAACTGCTGGACTTCGAGCCCAGCGCCTCCAACCAGCTGATAGTACAGAAGACCTTCTACGAGATCCTCTACTCCGACAAGCGCCTTGCCATCGGCTACGCCGACGGCAAGCGCTGGACGCTGGCCGGCAAGCCGCAGGCGCTGGACAAGTCGCACCGCGCCGCTGAGCTGGAAGGGCGCAACGTAATCGTCACCGGCGGCGGAAGGGGTCTCGGCGCGATGTTCTCCAGGATGCTGGCCGAGCAGCACAAGGCCAACGTCGTGATCCTGGACATCATAGAGATGACGGAGGAGGCCAAACGCCTCACCGGCATGGGCGAGGCGGAGCTTAAATCCTGGAAGATGGGCGAGCTCTGGAACAGGCTCAGGGCCGCCAACGCCAAGGCCACTCCGGCCATGCTGGAGAAGGAGTTCACCCGCCTCAAGGACGCGGCCGAAATGCACCGCAACCTGGAGGCGATACGCTCCCTGGGCGTGCAGGCGCACTACTACCGCTGTGACCTCAGCGACCCCGAGGCCATAACCTCAGTAGCGGACAACATCAAGACCGATCTGGGCCCGGTGGACGGCCTGGTCCACTTCGCCGGGCTGGAGCGCTCCAAGCTCGCAGTGGACAAGGCCGTGGAGGAGTACACGCTGATCTTCAACGTGAAGGCCGACGCCGCAGTCAACCTGTGGAAGTCCGGCGTGGTAAAGGAGAAGGGGTTCTGGGCGATGGCCTCTTCGATAGCCGGCAAGTTCGGCAACGTCGGGCAGTCAGACTACGCCGCCGCCTCCGACTACATAGCGAAGTTCTGCGTCAGCCAATCCAACCGCGGCGTACGCGCGGTGAGCGTGGACATGACCGGCTACGCGCAGATAGGCATGGGGGCCCGTCCTGGAGTCGAAGCCTTCCTGAAGTCGCAGGAGATGGAGTTCCTCTACCCCGAGGAGGGCATGCAGGCTTTCCTCGACGAGATAGTCTACGGCAAGGTGCCTGAGATCATCCTCTCAGGCAGCCTGGGCAAGCTGGACTGGGACCACCAGCTGCAGTACGAGCCCAACTTCTCCCCGTCCGGCTCGACCGGCTTCCATTTCGTGCCGCGCCTGGGCGACCTGCTGAAAGGGGAGATGCTGGCCGGGACCAAGGAATTCTCGCTGCAGTCTGACCCCTACCTGGCGGATCATTCCATAAACGGCACCCCCTACGTGCCCGGCGTGATGGGCCTGGAGACCTTCGCCGAGGCCGCGGCGGTGGTGACCGGCGAGCCGCCGAAGGCGCTGACCAACGTGCGCTTCGCGGTGCCCATAAAGCTGCTGCGCAACAGGTCCGCCGAGGTGAACATAAAGGCCGAGGCCGTCGGCGAGACCGTAGAAATGCGGCTCGAATCGGACTTCGTCAGCCCCAAGGGCCTGCGCCTGGGACAGACCCGCACGCACTTCAAGGCGGTCGCGGCCCCGGAGGCCTCCTCCAGCTGGACGCCGGACATGCGCCCGCGCCTGCCCAAGTCCAGGAAATACAGGACCGAGGCCGCGGTGATCTACAAGACCTATTTCCACGGGCCGAGTTTCCAGGTGCTCGACGGAGTCCTGTCGCTGGACAAGACCTCGGTACTGGCGGTCTTCAAGCGCCCGCAGACCCCGCTGTGGAAGGAGACGCACCCGAAGCTGGTCTTCCACCCGCTGGTCTTCGAGGCGATGTTCCAGGCCTGCGGCTGGCGCGACATCCAGTTCGACAGGACCATGGCCCTGCCCGACGCGATAGGCGCGGCCGTCTCCTACGACCACGAACCGCTGGACCCTGAGACGCTGTTCCTCTACGGCGTCTTCAAGGGCCGCACCGAGGACAACCGCAGCCTCTACGACGCGTGGGCCTTCGACGGGGACTTCAACCTCTTCGCCGAGCTGCGCGACTACGCTATGATCCCGACCCCTATCTGAAGGATGAGGAGCACTGCCGACAATACCGCCGAAGAGACCTGGCCCGGGACCGGGACGACGCTGCGCTTCGTCAGGGTGGCGGGACTCTCTCCCGACGGGGCGCTGTCGGAAAGGGAAGCCGCCGTCTACGCGGCCTTCCGCATGGAGAAGCGACGGGCGGAATGGCTGGCCGGCAGGCTGGCCGCCAAGTCCCTGCTTACCGCGGCCTCGGGCCGGAGGCCGGAGGAATGCGAGATAGGCATGGACCGTCTGGGCCGCCCCTGCTGCGGGGAGACTCTGGTCTCCATCTCCCACTCCGGAGGCTGGGCGCTGGCCGCGGTCAGGCCCGGCTCCGCTTTCCTCGGCGCCGATCTGGAGAGGGTCGAGGAGCGCCACCAGGCCTGGTACTCGGACTACTTCCATCCCTCGGAGCTCCCCGGCCATGACCCATCCGAGGCCACCAGGATCTGGACCATAAAGGAGGCCGTCCTGAAGGCCCTCGGCCTGGGACTGATGGCGGACCCGCTCCACGTCAGGACCGGAGAGCGCGTCATGCTCTCCGGCAAGGCCCTGGAGCGCTACCGCGAGCTGGGCAGCCCCGCGTACTCGGTGGAGACGCGGGCCTTCCCGGAAGGTTTTTGGACGGCCGTAGTGGCTGACTCGATTTTGAAGTAAAATATCAGGTAAAGAGAGGTTACACCACTCATGTCGGATTTAATGGAAGATCCCATAGCGGGGGCGGCGCAGCAGGCCGACAAGAAGTCCCATCCCAAGAAGGTGCGCGTAGTCCCGGAGTCGCTCCGGAAGTTCCGGGAGATAAGGGAAGCGGCCGAGGCCGGCGGCCCGCCCGATAAGGTGGAGGCCCAGAAGAAGCGCGGCAAACTGACCGCCCGCGAGAGGATAGCCTACCTGGTGGACGAAGGCACCTTCCAGGAGCTGGGGCTGCTGATGGAGAGCCGTTGCACAGACTTCGGCATCAAGGACAAGCACATCAAGGGCGACGGCGTCGTCACCGGCTTCGGCAGGATCGGCGGCAGGCTGGCCGCGATCTTCTCCGAGGATTTCACGCAGCTGGGAGGCTCGCTGGGCCGCACGCACGCCGACAAGATCGCCAAGCTGATGGACATGGCGGCCGACGCCCGCTGCCCGGTCATCGGCATCCTGGACTCCGGCGGCGCCCGCATCCAGGAGGGGGTGGATTCGCTGGACGGCTACGGGGAGATCTTCTACCGCAATACCAAATACTCCGGCGTCGTGCCGCAGATCTCGATCATCGTCGGCCCGTGCGCCGGGGGCGCTGTCTATTCCCCGGCGCTGACAGACTTCGTCTTCATGGTGCAGGGCCTGAGCAACATGTTCGTCACCGGCCCCGAGGTAGTCAAGGCGGCCACCGGCGAGTCGGTGGACTTCGAGACGCTCGGCGGCGCTATGACGCACGCCTCCAGGTCGGGCGTCTGCCATTTCACGGCCAACTCGGAGCAGGACTGCTTCCGGCAGGTCAAGGAGCTGCTGAGCTTCCTGCCCGCCAGCCGCTACGAAACCCCTCCTGTGTCGGAGACGAAGGACTCGGACACGCGCCGGATCTCCCTCCTGGAGAAGCTCTGCGAGATGGATCCGCGCAAGCCGTACCGCGTGCACCATATCATCTGGTGGCTGGCCGACGACCACAAGTTCCTGGAGGTGCACCACAACTACGCCAAGAACATCGTCGTGGGCTTCATAAGGCTGGAGGGGAAGGTGGTCGGCGTGATAGCCAATAACCCGGCCCACATGGCCGGCGCGCTGGACATCAACGCCTCCGATAAGGCGGCCCGCTTCATCCGCTTCCTTAACGCCTTCAACATCCCGATCCTGACACTGGTGGACGTGCCAGGCTACTGGCCCGGCGTGGCGCAGGAGCACGGCGGCATCATCCGCCACGGCGCCAAACTGCTGTACGCCTACGCGGAAGCGACCGTCCCTAAGGTCACGCTGGTCCTGCGCAAGGCCTACGGCGGGGCCTACATAGCGATGAGCTCAAAGATGATGGGCGGGGATATAAACTTCTCCCTGCCCTCCGCGGAGATAGCGGTCATGGGCCCGCGCGGCGCCATAGAGATACTCTACTCGCGCCAGATCAAGGAGGCCAAGGACGAGGAGAAGGAAGCCCTGCGGGCCAAGCTGGCCAAGGAGTATTCGGACAAGTTCGCCTCGCCCTACCAGACGGCCTCTACCGGCTCCATAGACGAGGTGATAGAGCCCGCCCAGGCCAGGGCGCGGCTGATCTCCGCTTTCCGCCTGTTGGCGGAGAAGCGCAGGCCCGGGGAGGCCGGGCGCTCCGGCAACATCCCGCTGTAAAAAGCCGCTCGCCCCAACGGAAAAGGCCGGCCCCCTGACCGGCCTTTTTCCTTTGCCCGGCCGCCGCGGCATAAGTTTTGCTAATACATCCATTAATCTTTTTAAAAGGGGGGGCCTTTCAGCTTTTGATACAATTAACACTAAGGAAAACATATGGATCTCCCCATAAAAATGCTCACCACTGCAGTCGCTGTCCCGGTCTTCGGCGCGTTCCTGATACCGTTCGCCGGCCGGGTGTCCAGTTCCGCCCGGAACGCCTTCGCGGTGCTCCTGGGCCTGTTCACTTTCGCCGCGGCGGCCTCGCTGCTGAGCCCGGTGCTTGGGCGGGGCGCGGTAGACTACGTTATCGCCTTCCCGCGCGGCTTCGACCTGATCCTGCACGCCGACCTGCTCTCGGTCTTCATGGCGACGGTCTCCTCCTTCGTCAGCGCCGTGATCCTGATCTACTCGCTTGACTACATCTCGCACTACGAGAACCAGACCGAATACTACACGATGGTGGTGCTTTTCCTCGGCTCGATGATGGGCCTGGTGTTTTCCGCCAATCTGCTGTGGATGTACGTGTTCTGGGAGATGACCGGTTTCGCGAGCTGGAGGCTGGTGGGCTTCTTCCGCTCCGACCGCGACGTCGCCAAGGCCAACAAGACCATCCTTGTCACCGTCTTCGGCGCGCTTTGCATGCTGATAGGCATAATAATGATCTACGCCAACTACGGCACGCTGGACCTTCGCGCGCTGCACGGGCAGGCCATTACGTTCACGGCGGCCGTCTTCATCCTGGCGGGCATCCTCTCCAAGTCCGCCACGCTGCCGTTCTCCACCTGGCTGCCGGACGCCGGCGTGGCGCCCTCCACGGTGACCTCGCTGCTGCACGCGGCCGTGCTGGTAAAGATCGGCGTCTACGCCTATGCCCGGATCTTCGGCGTGACGTTCGCGGCGCCAGAGGCCTTCTCCACTATGGTGCTCTATATAACCGGTGCGAGCGCGCTGATCTCCGCCGGTGCCGCCCTGGTCGAGACCGACATCAAGAGGATAATCGCCTACTCCACCATAAGCCAGCTGGCGTTCATCTTCCTGGGCCTGGCCTCAGGCAACAAGACCGCCTTCATCGGCGCCATCCTCTACATCCTGATGCACAGCGTGGCCAAGGGCGGCCTGTTCCTCTGCGCCGGCATCATCGAGCAGAAGACCCACACCAAGGACATCAACCGGATGGGCGGCCTGTTCCGCTCGATGCCGTTCACCGGCGCGGCCTTCGGCCTCTGTTCGCTGTCCATCATGGGCATCCCGCCCTTCGGCGGCTTCTTCGGCAAGTACCTGGTCTTCGCCGGCGCCGCGCAGAACGGCAGCCTCGGCGTGCTGCTGATGTTCCTCTTCGGAGCCATGATGACCCTGCTCTACCTGGCCCGCCTGTTCTACAAGGTGTTCCTGGGCGAGCCCGCCGGCCACGAGAGCCCGAAGGAAGGTTCCTACACGATGGTCGCCAGCGTGATGGCCCTCGCCCTGATCAGCCTGGCCCTCGGCGCCTTCATCTACTACCCGGCCAGTTACGCCAGCCTCCTCACCGCCACCCTAGGAGTGAACCTGCAATGAACCTGATACTGATACCGATATTCCTTCCGCTGGCGACGGCCGCGGCCGTCCTGCTGATCAGCGAGAGGACGAAATACCTGAAGGAGATTCTGTCATCGGCCGCGGCGCTGGTGACCCTGCTGGCCGCCGCGGACATCTTCCTGCAGCTGCCGGACGTGCAGCAGCTCTCGCTGCCGTGGATCGGCTCCGGGCTCGGCTTCACGCTGCGGGCTGACACCCTCAGCGCTTTCCTGCTGCTGGCTGTCTCGCTATTCTCCGCGGCCATTTCGATCTACTCCTTCAGCATGCCCGACAAGGGCTCCTCGAAGTGGTTCTTCTTCAACCTGCTGATGACGCAGGCCTTCGCCGCCGGCGCGGCGCTGGCGGACAGCCTGCTGGTCATGCTGTTCTTCTGGGAGGGGCTGCTGGTTTTCCTCTATACCTTCATCGTCCTTTCCCAGGACTCCCCGGGGGCGCGCCGCACGGCCAAGAAGGCCTTCCTGATCAACGGCGTCACCGACCTCTGCCTGCTCGTCGGCATAACGATAACCGGCTATATCGCCGGCACGATGAACATGTCCGAGATCGCGCGCAACAAGCTGACGCTGGACTACGGCTGGTCCGTCTTCGCCTACGTCCTGCTGCTGATCGGCGCGGTCTCCAAGGCCGGGGCCATGCCGTTCCACACATGGATCCCCGACGCCGCCACCGACTCCAGCTCGCCGTTCATGGCCTACATCCCGGCGGCCATAGACAAGCTGCTCGGCATCTATTTCCTGGCCCGCGCGAGCGTCTATCTGTACCAGCTCAACGGCGCCATGTCGATAGTGCTCATGACGCTGGGCGCGTTCACGATCCTGGCGGCAGTGATGATGGCCTTCGTGCAGAAGGACTACAAACGGCTGCTCTCCTATCACGCGGTCAGCCAGACCGGGTACATGATCCTCGGAATAGGGACGCTGAACCCTATAGGCATAGCCGGCGGCCTGTTCCATATGATCAACCACGCCACCTACAAGTCCTGCCTGTTCATGACGGCCGGCTCCGTGGAGCGGCGGACCGGGACCAACGACCTCAGCAAGCTGGGAGGGCTCTTCCGCCTGATGCCGCTCACCGGGATCTTCTTCCTGATAGCGGCCGCGGCCATCTCAGGCATAGCGCCCTTCAACGGCTTCTTCTCCAAGGAACTCGTCTACCGCGGCGCGCTCGACAGCGGCCACCCGCTCTTCTTCTGGGCGGCCGAGCTGGGCTCCTTCCTGACGCTGGCCTCGTTCCTGAAACTGGGCCACTCCGTCTACTTCGGCAAGCTGCCGGAGAATCTCAAGAACACCAAGGAGGCCCCGTTCTCCATGCTGCTGCCGATGGCGGCCTTGGCCGCCATCTGCGTGCTTTTCGGCTTCGGCGCGCACCTGCCGCTGGAGCGCTTCATCGGGCCGGCCCTCGACTCGATAGGCGTCCGGCACGGCGCGCTGGCCGGCTTCGAGGCCGGCAAGCTCTACTTCCTCTCGGTCATAGTAATACTGGCCGCGGTCATCAACCACATGCTGGGCCTGGCCGCGGGCGGGGGGAAGGCAAGCAAGGCCTCCGACCACATCCATTACGCCCCGGTGCTGAAGGAAGCCTACGCGATGGCCGAAAACAGGGTCTTCGACATCTACGAGCTCGGCATGGACAAGGTGGTGCCGGTAGTGGCGAAAGCGATGTTCAGCGTCGACCGCTTCTTCGACTGGGTCATAGACACGGCGCCAAGCTCGACAGCGGGGTTCTTCAGCGAAGCCTCGGAGCGCTTTCATAACGGCTCCTACCCGCTCTACCTGGCCCTCACGCTGGCCGGGGCCTTAGTGTACATCCTGCTGGCGGCTCTCAACGGAGGGTTGAAATAATGGACAAAGGACTTCTGGCGTATCTCCTGATCCCGCTCCTGAGCGCGGTGCTGATACCCTTCGCTGCGCGCGCCCGCCGGCGCCTTGCCGACGTGATAGCCAACGTGACGCTGCTGGCCGGCCTGGCCAACCTGGCCTGGCTGGTACTGCGCCCGTCGATGATCTCCGGCGGCTTCGCCGACATCCCCGGCGACGGCCTCACGCTGCTGCTGGTAGGGGCGGTATACCTCGTGGGTTTCTGCGTCACGTTCTTCTCCGCCTGGTTCATGGAGGACGGGACTCCGAACAGGCAGGCCTATTACTCGCTGATCCTGGTCTCGGTCGCGGCCATGACCGGGGTTGTCAGCGCCACCGACTTCTTCACGCTGTACGTCTTCATAGAGGTCCTGGCGGTCACGTCCTTCGCGCTGATAACAACGGACGACTCCGGCCGCGGAGTGGAAGGCGCGCTGAAGTACTTCTTCCTGACCTTCCCGGCCTCCGCGCTGATCATCCTAGGTATCTCGATACTGATGCTGACGCTGGGCAGCCTCTCTTTCGACAATCTGCGCATCTTCATGGCCTCCGGAGTCCCCTCGTCCGGTCCGGTCACTTTCGGCGCGGCGCTTATGCTGCTGGGCTTTCTTATAAAATCCGGCGTCGCGCCTTTCCACACGTGGACACCCGACGCCTACCAGGGCGCCTACGCCCCCGTCTCGGCGCATCTGGCCGGCATAGTCACGAAGATCTCCGGGGTTTACGCCTTGATCCGCATGGCCGCCCTGCTGCACTTCTTCGACGGCCGCGCGCTGGCCCTCTCCGACCTGCTGATGTTCCTTGGCATGCTGTCCATCGCGGTGGGCGCGGTGGCCGCGCTGAGGCAGAAGGACTTTAAGCGCATGCTGGCCTTCTCCAGCGTAAGCCAGGTGGGCTATATCGTGCTGGCGGCCGGACTCGGCACCCCGCTGGCCATAATGGGCGCCATCTTCCACCTCTTCAACCACGCGACGTTCAAGACCGTACTGTTCCTCAACAGTGCCAGCCTAGAGAAGTCGGCCGGCACCACCGACATGGAGAAGCTCGGCGGCATGGAGCACGCGATGCCCTGGACCTCGTGGACCTCGGTGGTGGCGCTGCTCTCCACCGCCGGCGTCCCGCCGCTGTCCGGCTTCTGGAGCAAGCTGCTGATCATCCTCGCCCTCTGGCAGGCCGGGCTTAAGACCTACGCCGTCCTGGCCCTGCTGTTCAGCATAGTGACCCTCGCCTACTTCATGGTGATGCAGAGGAAGGTCTTCTTCGGGAAGAAGTCCAGGGCCGCCGAGGCTTCCGCCGAAGTCTCCGCTCCGCTGCTGGCCCCTGCCGTGCTGATGAGCGCGCTGATAGTGGCGCTGGGCCTGCTGTTCCCGTACTTCTACACCTACGTAAGGATGGTGGCTGAAAGGATACTGATATGATGAACGACTACCGCACACTGCTCTACGCGCTGGCGGTCTTTTTCTCTCTCTGGGCTGTGATGTCCAGGAAGCTGCTGATCTCGGCGATAATGCTCGCCCTCGTCAGCGTCTCGGTCTCGCTGATCTTCTTCGACTTCGGCGCCCCGTGGGCCGGCGTCTTCGAACTTTCGGTCTGCGCCGGGCTGATAACCGTGCTGTTCGTGGGCGCGGTCAGCCTGATCCGCGCCGAAGAGGAGAAGCACCCGGAGAGCCGCGCGCGCTTCTACGCGCTGCCGCTGGCAGCCGCCATCTTCGCGATAGCCGGCTGGTTCTATCTGCCGCAGTTCTTCGCGGAGATCGCCGGCTGGGCCCGCCCCGGCACCGGGAGCGGGACCATAGGGCTCGCCCTGTGGGACATGCGCCGCCCGGACCTGCTGGGCCAGGTCCTGATGCTGGCCGCCGGCGTCTTCGTGATCAAGTCGGTCTTCCCCAGGAGGAGCGAGAAATGAACTCTTTCCCGATGGAGTGGTATTTCACGGCCCTGATGATGTTCGTGGGCTTCTACTGCATGCTGGCCTCCCGCAGCATCGTGCGGCAGCTGATAGGCCTGGAGATAGTCTCCAAGGGCGCGATGCTCGCGCTGCTCTCGGCCGGGGCGCTGGCGAACAACCTGGTCTTCGCTCAGGCCCTGGTGCTTACGCTGATAGTCATAGAGGTGGTCGTCGTGGCGGCCGGCCTCGCGCTGCTGGTCAAGAACTTCCGGGTCAACGGCACCTCCGACATCTGGAAGCTGGACAGCCTCAAAGGATAAAGCCATGGACATACTGCTCTTCCCTCCGGTCGCGTTCATTATCTCGCTCTTGTTCGTGATGGGTCTTTCGGCGCTGCTCTCGCCGCTGTCCGCCAAGCCGGACCGCGTGCCGGGCTCCGCCAAACACAAGGCGTACGGCTGCGGCGAGGAGGTCCCGTCGGAGAAGGCCATCCCGGATTACCAGGTCTTCTTCCCGTTCGCGATCTTCTTCACGCTTCTGCATGTGGCCGGCCTGATGCTGGCCACCTGGGGTTTCAATCCGCTCTCCTCTGGCCTGGGGCTGGTGATAGGCTACGCGGCGGCGGTGATAGTGATCCTCGCCATTCTCTTCGTGGGATAAGAACATGAAAACATTCGACAAACTCGTAACCTGGTCGCTGCTGAAATCTCCCTGGATCCTGCACTTCAATTCCGGGGCCTGCAACGGCTGCGACATCGAGATAGTGGACGCGCTGACGCCCAAGTACGACGTGGAGCGCTTCGGCATGGTGCTGAAGGCCACGCCGCGCCACGCCGACATCCTGGTGGTCAGCGGCCCCGTCACGCGCCAGCAGGCCAAGCGTCTGAAGACCATCTACGACCAGATGCCGGACCCCAAGTTCGTGATGGCCGTCGGCGCCTGCGGCTGTTCCGGCGGCGTCTTCAACGGCTGTTACGGCGTGATCCCCGGTATCGACAAGACCCTGCCGGTCTCCGTCTACATCCCCGGCTGCCCGGTGCGCCCCGAGGCCATCATAGACGGCGTCGTGAAGCTGATACGGTCCGTGGAAGGCAAGAAGTAAGGAGGACGCGATGGGCGAATTAGAGAAGGAAGAAAGGATAAAGTCCGCTCTGGAGAAACAGTTCGGCGGTGCGGTCTCAAACGCCTCCGTCCAGCGCCGGAACCGCGTCTGGGCCGAAGTGGAGACCGCCAAGCTCCCCGAGGTGATGGCCTGGCTGAAGGCCGAGGGCTTCAACCACCTGGCCACGGTCTCCGGCTTCGACGAGGGGGAGAACCTGGGCGCCTATTACCACACGACGGATTTCAAGACGGTGGTGAACATAAAAGCGAAAACCCCGCGGGCCAACCCGGTCCTGCCGTCCGTGCTCTCCGTGTTCCCCGGGGCGCTCTCCTACGAGCGCGAGCTGGTGGACATGTTCGGGATAAAGGTCCAGGGACTGCCGCCCGGCCGCCGCTACCCGCTGCCGGACGACTTCCCTACGGACCAGTACCCGCTGCGCAAGGACTGGAAGTTCGTCCCGCCCGCCAACGAAACGGAGGCCGACTAATGTCCAAGATCACTATACCGCTGGGCCCCCAGCACCCCGCCCTGAAAGAGCCGGAGAACTTCATGCTCGTCCTGGAGGGAGAGCAGATCTCCGGAGCCACTGTCAACCTGGGCTATAACCACCGCGGCATGGAAAAGGCCGCCGAGGAGCGCACCTACATACAGGACCTGTACCTGCTGGAGCGCGTCTGCGGCATCTGCTCCCATTCGCACACCACCTGCTACATCACCAACGTAGAGGAGCTCGCCAAGTGCGAAACGCCCAAGCGGGCCCTCGCGATACGCACGCTCGTGGCCGAGCTCGAGCGCGTGCACAGCCACCTGCTGTGGCTCGGCGTGGCCGGCTACGAGATGGGCTTCGAGACGCTGTTCATGTACACCTGGCGCGACCGCGAGCAGGTGCTGGACTGCCTGGAGCTCATCAGCGGCAACCGCGTACATTATTCCATCAATACGATAGGCGGCGTGCGCCGCGACATCACGGCCGAGCAGAAGGCCGAGGTCCTGAAGCGCATAGACTACCTGGCCGAGCGCACCAGCTACTACATCAAGCTCGCCACCGAGGAGGCCACCGTGCTGGCCCGCACGCAGAACGTCGGCAAACTTCCCTACGACGTCGCGATAGAACGCGGCGCGATAGGCCCCACCGCCCGCGCCTCCGGCGTGGCGCGTGACGTCCGTAAGGACGAACCCTACCTGCTCTACAGCGAGCTGGACTTCAAGCTGATCACCGCGGACTCCTGCGACGTCTTCGGCCGCCTCGTCGTGCGCGCGCTGGAGCTGGTGGAGTCGTACAAGATGATCAGGCAGGTGCTTAACAACCTGCCCGAGGGCCCGATAGCTGTGAAGGTGCCGATGCGCATCCCCGCCGGCGAGGCCGTCAACCGCTACGAAGCCCCGCGCGGCGAAGACATCCACTATCTGAAGTCCAACGGCACAGACAAGCCCGAGCGCGTGAAGGTGCGGGCTCCCACGCTGGCCAACCTGCAGAGCGTGGCCTACATGCTCGAGGGCGGCTGGCTGGCCGACGTGCCGCTCGTGATAGCGGCCATAGACCCGTGCATGTCCTGCACGGACCGCGCCGTGGTCTGGGACCCTAAGAAGGGCAGGAAACAGACCTACGGCTGGGAAGACCTGCGCAAGCTGGCCATAGAGCAGTACAGGCGCCGCGGCGTGGACTTCACGAGGCTCTGAGGAAACGACATGGAAGCGATAATACCTCTGGCGAAGATCATACTGTTCCCCGGTTTCCTGTTCCTGGCCGTGTATGGGCTGTTCCTGCAGTGGGTGGACAGGAAGCTCTGCGCGGTGATGCAGAACCGCATGGGCCCGCCCTGGTTCCAGCCGGCGGCGGACTTCATTAAACTGCTGGCCAAGGAAGTGATAGTTCCCGACGCCGCGGACGCGGCGATGTTCCGCGTGCTGCCGTTCTTCGCGATGGCGGCCGTGATGACGGCCCTGGTGGCCATCCCGGTAGGCTCGTCGGCTCTTTTCAGCTTCCAGGGCGACCTGGTGGCCGTCATCTACCTGCTGACGGTCCCCACGGTCACGTTCTTCCTGGCGGGCTGGAGCTCCACCAGCCCCTACGCCACCGTAGGCTCGATGCGCGTGCTGACGCAACTGTTCGCCTACGAAGTCCCGCTGATGCTGGCGCTGATAGGTCCGGCCATCCTGGCAGGCTCCTGGAACATCTCGGAGATAGCGGCCTTTTTCTCCTCCCATCCCGCGCTGATCCCGGCTCAGCTGCTGGGCTTCGCGGCGGCGCTGATAGCCCTGCAGGGCAAGTTGGAGCGCCTGCCGTTCGACATCCCGCACGCGAAGAACGAGATCGTCGGCGGCCAGTTCACCGAGTACTCCGGCCGCCTGCTGGACTTCTTCCTGCTGGCGGTGGACATGGAGCTGGTAGTAGGGGCCGCGCTGCTCAACGCCGTTTTCCTGGGCGGCGCCCTCGGCCTTACAGGAGCGGCGGCCATAGCCGTGTTCCTGGCCAAAACTCTCGTCATAACCTTCCTGCTGGCGCTGCTGAAGGTGCTGATGGCCCGCATCCGGATCGAGCAGATGATCAACTTCTGCTGGAAATACCTTGCGCCGATAGCCATGGCCCAGGTCGTCTGCGACATCCTCCTCAAGGCCAAAATAGGATAATCCCATGAAGAAACCAGCGAGAGTTTTCAGCGAGGTCATAAAGCACCTCTTCAAGAAACCGGCCACGTGCGCCTATCCGTTCGAGCCGGCCCGCATCATGCCTCATTTCCGCGGCAGAATAGCCTTCGAGCAGGACAAATGCATAGGCTGCCAGATGTGCGTGCGGGTCTGCCCTTCGAAGGCAATAGAGATAGTCCTCTCCAAGGACCAGCCGCCGGCCCCGGCGCCCGTTGAGGGACAGCCGGCCGCTCCCGCCAAGAAGAAGTTCGACTGCATCATGAAGCTGGACCACTGCGTGTTCTGCGCGCAGTGCGTGGAGACCTGTCCCAAGAAGGCGCTGATCATGACGCAGGACTTCGAGCTCGCCCACGTGGACCGCAAGGAGCTCCGCCGACACTACAAGTAAGGAGTTCCTCCGTAACGAAAAAGCCGGCCCAACCCCGGCTTTTTCATTTTTAAAATAGGGACAGACACCTATTTTCGCAGACTTTTTCCTTCCAGGTATATCGCCCAAAATAGGTGTCTGTCCCTATTTAATCCCCCCTATTTAATCCCCCTATTTAATTCCCTATTTAATCCTATTTAATATGCAGGGGATTTCTTATAATAGAGAGGCGATGAGAAGGCTATACCTAGCGGCAGCGGCGGCTCTGGGAATGTTATTATTCTCCGGAGCGGCTTCGGCTTTCGACCTGCCCGGACTGACCGCGGCGGACATCAGCGCGACAAGCCGGGCCCCGGCCGCTGGGCGCCCGGCACCGCAGGAGCGGGATTGGACCGTCATGGTCTACCTCAACGCGAAGAACAACCTCGAGGAGGCCGGGCTCAAGGACCTCAACGAGATGGAGAGCGCCGGTTCCACCGCCAAGGTGGCCATAGTGGCCGAACTGGGCCGCGTTAAAGGCTACTACGACGGGGACGGCGACTGGACCGGCGTGAGGCGCTACCTGGTGCAAAAGGACGCCGACATGTCGCATATAGCTTCCCCAGTGCTGGCGGACCTGGGCGCGACCGACATGGGAGATTACCGCACGGCCGAGGATTTCGTCCGCTGGGCGAAGGAAAACTACCCTGCCCGTCATTATTTGCTGATAGTCTGGGACCACGGCTCCGGCTGGACCAGGTCGGCGGCTGTTTCCCGCGGCATCTCCTACGACGACGGGAGCGGGAACCACATGACGGTGCCGCAGCTGGCCGCTGTGCTCAAGGACTCGGGCGGGGCCGACATCTACGCTTCTGACGCCTGCCTGATGCAGATGGCGGAAGTCGCCGGAGAGCTGAGGGACCACGCCGCCTATATCGTAGGCTCGGAGGAGACCGAGCCGGCCGACGGCTACCCGTACGACGCTATCCTGGCCAAGCTGGACGCCGACCCAGCCATGACGCCGCGCGAGCTGGCCGGGACCATCGTGAACGCCTACGGCGGCTACTACTCCGCGCGCGGCACAGGCGCGACCCTCAGCGCGCTGGATACCGCCGCTTTCCCGGAGTTCCTGCGCCTGACGGGGGCCTTCGTCTCCGCGGCGGAGGCCGCCGGGGACAGGGGCGTAATAAAGCGCGGCCTCTACTACGCCCAGCATTACTCCTACGAGGACAACAAGGACCTGGACTCCTTTCTGGCCTATGTCGCCGCCAAATCCCGTTCGCAGACGGTAAAGGACGCGGCCGGCGCCCTGCAGGCGCAACTGCGCGGGCGCCTGGTGGCGTTCAAGGCCGCGGCCGACTATGCCGCTGTCCCGGACGGCATGGAACAGACAGACTACACCCGGGCCGGAGGCCTGGCGGTCTACCTGCCAGGCAGCGTACCCGCCGCCGGCTATTCCGGCCTGCGCTGGGCCGCGGATTCAGGCTGGGGCGGCTTCCTGGACTGGACAGTACATAAATGAACTTCGTCTTCCTCTCGCCGCACTTCCCGCCGAACTACAGGTATTTCTGCCGCGCCCTCAGGGCGGCTGGCTTCAACGTCCTGGGCATAGGCGACGCCGACTTCGGCGCGCTGCGCCCGGAGCTGGCCTCAGCGCTCACCTGGTACTACCGGGTGGGGAACATGCATAATTACGACGAACTGCGCGGGGCCTGCCGCTTCTTTACGGACCGCTTCGGCCCCATCGCCAGGCTCGACTCGCTCAACGAGTACTGGCTGGAGACGGAGGCGGCGCTGCGCACGGAATTCGGCATAGCCGGGATACACGACGACACGATAGCCGACATACGGCACAAGTCCAGGATGAAGCGGATATTCTCGGCGGCCGGCATACCGCACGCCCGGGGCAGGCTGGTCCGCACGCTGGAGGAACTGAGGGATTTCGCCTCCTGGACCGGGTTCCCGGTGATCGTAAAGCCCGATGACGGCATGGGTGCGGCCCTGACCTACAAACTGACGGACGGCGCGCAGCTGGAGACGTTCTTTTCCTCCAAGCCTGACAGGGAGTTCATAGCCGAGGAGTACATATCCGGCGATATCGTCACTTTCGACGGGCTGGCCGACAGGGAAGGGGGGGTGGCCTTCTGCACCTCCCACGTCTACGGCGAGAGCGTCATGGAGGCCGTGCTCGCGGACTCCCATGTCTCCTATTACTCGGAACGAAATATCCCCGCGGACCTGGAACTGGCCGGCCGCAGGCTGGTGGAGGGGTTCGGGGTCAGGGAGCGCTTTTTCCACTTCGAGTTCTTCCGGCGGCCCGACGGGGCTTTGTACGCCCTCGAGGCCAACATCAGGCCGCCTGGCGGCTTCACGATGGACATGTTCAATTACGCCTGCGACATAGACATGTATTCCGCCTGGGCGCGCATGATGGCCGGGGAGGACCTGCGCCTGGACTACACCCGCAAGTACCATTGCTGCTACGCCGGCCGCAAGCGCAGGCTCGTCTACCGCCATTCCCGCGAGGAGGTGGAACGCCGCCTTGGCGCGGCGGTCGTGATGAGGGAAGAGCTGCCGCCGGTGCTGGCCCGCGCTATGGGGGATTGCGGCTATGTAGTGCGCTCCCCCGACCGCGCCTTCATCCTAGGCGCCATCCGCCTCATCCAGGAACCCGCCTGACCCGGCCGGAACCGGTTCCCCCGGGCTCCGCAAATCTTTTATAATTTACATATGAACGCACTGCACAACTGGTTCGATTCCAGCCTCATCCTGGGCAACACCCCGACCGCCTACGGCTACGCCCTAGCGGCTTTCCTCGTTTCGCTCGCCCTGCTTTACCTGCTCAAGAACATAGGCCTGGCCCGCCTGAAGGCGCTGGCCGAGCGGACGGCCACGGACATAGACGATATGGCAGTGGCGCTGCTGGAGAAGGTGCACTGGTTCGAATACCAGCTGATCGCCTTATACATAGCCACCCGCTACCTGCAGCGCGGGCCGGAGTTCGACAAGGGCCTGAAGACCGTCATCCTGGTGGTCTTCACCTACCGCGCCATAATGATAGCCCAGGAACTAGTCAAATACTGGCTGCACAAGGTTGCCGAGCACCGGCAGCTCTCCGAAGCCGCCAGGGCTTCCGTGATCAACAGCACGCAGGTCATCCTGCGCACGCTGCTCTGGACGGCCGCAGTCCTCTTCGTGCTGGACAACCTCGGCGTGAATATCTCCTCGGCCCTGACCGGCCTGGGCATAGGCGGCGTAGCCGTGGCCCTGGCCGCGCAGGCCATACTCGGGGACCTTTTCAATTTCTTCGTGATCCTGCTGGACAAGCCGTTCCACGTCGGAGATTTCCTGGTGGCCGGCAATATATCCGGCACGGTCGAGCACATAGGCCTCAAGTCCATACGCATCCGGAGCCTCTCCGGGGAACAGCTGGTCCTTTCCAATTCCAAGCTGCTCGCCATGGAGCTGAAGAACTACAAGCGCATGGAACGGCGCCGCGTCGTGATGACCACCTCGGTGACCTACGAGACGCCGCTGGAAAAGATCAAAAAGGTCCCGCCGCTGATAAAGGAGATCATCTCCGAGGTCAAAGACGTCACGCTCGACCGCTCCAACCTCTCCAACCTCGGCGGGTTCTCCATAGATTTCGAGACGGTCTACTACGTGGAATCCCCGGACTACAACCTTTACATGGACATCCAGGAACGCATCCTGCAGGCCGTAATAGAGCGGTGCGGCAGGGAAGGCATAAGCTTCCCTTACCCGACGCAGACGCTTTTCGTCAAGAAATAAGAGGAGGAACCGACGACATGAGAACCACTTTCATCGCAGCCGTCTTGCTGGCCCTCTGCGCCGGAGGGCTTCGCGCCGCCCAGCGGACCGTGGCCGTGGTCAACGGCGAGAAAATAACCGCGGAAGAGCTGACGAAGCGCCTCTGGTGGCAGCACGCGGCACAGGACCTGACCGGTCTGGTGGACGATACGCTGCTGCTGCAGGAGGCCCGGCGCCTCGGGTTAAAGCCCGAAGAGGAACAGGTGGACGAGCGCTTCGCCTCGCTGCAGGCCAATTACAAGAACAAGGCCGATTTCGAGAAGAACCTCAGGTCGGTGGGCTGGACCGACGAGGACCTGAAGAGCCTGATAGCGGACCAGCTGCTTATCCGCGCCGCCGTGATCGCCGACGGCAGGATCTCCGTTACCGACGCGGACGTAAAGAGCTTCTTCGACAAGAACAGGGACAGGCTGGGCGCGCCGGAGGCGGTGAAGCTTAGCCAGATCTTCGTCAACACCAAGGCCGAAGCGGACGACGCCTACGAGCTGCTCAGCTCGGTGGGGGCGGACTTCGCCAAGCTCTCCGCGCTGAGATCGGCGGACGCCAATCTGCGCAAGAACAGCGGCAGCCTGGGCTACATCCCGAAAGGCATGCTGCAGCCGGAGATAGAGAAGGCCGTATTCGCCCTGAAGCCGGGGGAATACACCAGCCCGATGGCGACCGGCAACGGCTGGAGCATCTTCAAGGTGGACGACGTCAGACCTGCCAAGCCCGCGGATCTCGCCGCAATACAGGCGGACCTCAAGGCCGCGCTGCTGAACCAGGAGATCGCCCGCGAACTCCCTCTGCTCGCCGCTCAGCTCAGGCAGAAGGCCAAGATAGAGATCGTAAAATGATCCCCCGGCGCAAGGGCCGGGCATAGAAAAGGCGGCCTGAAAGGCCGCCTTTTTTCTGGTATTCCCGCCCGGCTAGTTCGCAGCCCCGCCCTCAGGTTTTTTCTTGGCGAGCAGGCCGTGCACCAGGAAGTAGGCGACCATGCCGGCCAGCAGGACCTGCGTGGCGTAGAAATAATTGGCGCCGGAATAGCTGTACAGCTCGTCGAACCTGCCGTAGAGCAGCGAGAAACGGGCCATCACGGTATTGCCGAAGGTGGTGCCGAAGTAGGCCATCAGGAAGTAGATGCCGATGTTAGAGATCTTCTTGACCGCGCCCTTGTTCTCCACGGAGAAGAAGAAATAGAACAGCACGGCTATCGTGCCGACGGCGACGATCAGCGAGTTCAGCATCCCCAGACGCGTCATATGGGAGACGTCCGTGAACGGCTGGATGCAGCCGTAGATCTGGCTCATGAAGTTGGTGGACAGCATCGTCGGGATGGCGAGGCCCGCTCCGTAGCCCATCAGGAACGTAAAGCCGTAGCGCGAGACCCAGGAGATCTTCGGGAAGAACTGCGTGACCAGAGAGACGCCCAGGACCGCCGGCACCAGCACCGCCCATTGGTGGGCGCGCAGCGGGTCCGCCACCTTGGGGATCCAGATGCTGTACAGGTAGACCTGGAACCACCAGCCCATGCCGGCGCCCAGGTAGAGGTGCTCGGCTATCTTGAAGAACGGGTTGTCCTTGTAAAGGAAACTGAAAATGAAGATGGTGAGCCCCGCGGCCAGCCACCCTCCCGCGATCATCCATGTATGTGACATATCGTTAGATCCTTTCCGTTAAAGGTACTTCACCAGGAACAGCCCCAGGTTGGAGAAGACTATCAGGACCACGACCAGGATGTGGGCCAGGTTGAGCGCGTCTATGCCGGAAGTCCCCTTGCCGGGCGCGTTCAGCAGGGTCTCGTAGTCGGCCGCGCCCTTCATGCCGCCGATAAGGCCCTTGAGCTGCCCGGTCTGCAGGTACGGGCCGTAGCTGGGCTGGCTTATGGCGGTGACGCCGGCGGCCAGCGGCACGTTGTACTTGTCCCCGGCGTACTGCACCCAGATGTCTATCGAGGAGGTGCCGGTGACGTCCACCACCAGGCCCATATCCTTATAGTTGGTAATGCCCTTCATGACAGGCAGCGAGGCCGCCTCGTTGCCGTACTTGTCCTTGTCGTAGATGCCGTACAAATTGGAGGCCATCTGGGTCAGCACGGCCACGATGTTGGGCTCGTAGGGAAAGATCACGTAGTCCTTGCCGTACACTTTGTTGTACTGCTTGGAAAGCGTGGAGAACACCTCGTCTATAAGGCCGGTGGAGCCGGGGATGAAGGTGACCACGCCCACGCGCAGATTGCGCTCGAACGCTTGCCGCACCAGGGCCATCGCCTGGGGATGCAGCTCCGGGCGCGTAGAGGGGTCGTAATCCAGCGACAGCAGGATGAACGAGCCCGGCGGCAGCGAGTTCATCTTTTCGTAGACGTGCCTGACGTCGGCGGAGATGTTCTTGTTGGGCAGCCCCAGCGGCCTGACTATCGGGATGAAGATGCTCAGGGCCAGCAGCAGGAACAGCCATCTCCTGTCTATGTTGAAAAGCAGTTCGAGGGTCTTTTTAAGCATGGGTCAATCCTTGCCGAGGTACTGGCGCTCGATGCCGAAGACGATCTTGAGGGAGGTGACCACCGCGCCCACGGCGATGCCTATCATGATGCCGCGCTTGCCGGCCACCGAGGGGACGTCCACGATCCAGTTCATCAGGCCGGACAGGGAATGGCCGGTCCAGCCCAGCGCCTTGCCCCAGAGGATCTCTCCTATCGGCACGCGGCCCAGTATGAGTATCAGCGCGGCCACGAACAGCACCATGGCCTGGACGGACTTGATCCTGAAGGAGCGGTAGGCGGTGGAGACTATGTAGAAGGCCAGCACCGCGAACATCGTGGCCAGCAGCGTGTTGTAGATGTAGCGGAACGACCAGCCGAGCGGCGTCATCTCCGAGCCGGACATCTGCCGGCCGTGGCTGACTATGGCCGGAACGACCACGGCCAGGAAACCGACGAAGACGAAGAGGCTGTAACCCCAGCCGTCGCCCTTCTTCTTGATCTTGGCGTAGTGCGTGTAGAACAGGCTGAACAGGCCCAGCAGGAAGGCGAAGGAGGAGACTATGTTCTCCCACTGGCTGACGGTGTCCAGGAAGGCCACCGACTTCGGATGCGGCACGTAGTAAGAGACCAGCGTCAGCATGCCGAACACGAAGACTATCGCGAAAGGGATCTGTTTCTTTATCAGTTTCATGTCAGTTGGCCTTGAAGATGTCGGTGACGAAGTTGACCAGGCTGTGCCAGTGCTGCCATTGCCCCAGCAGCACCAGGACCAGGCCTATCGAGACCCCGAGCATCACCACCAGCTTGCCGAAGTCCTGCACCTTCAGCGCCGAGAGGAGCATGGGCTCCTTCGAGAGGTAGGCGCCTGCCGCGTAGAGTTCCTCGCCGATCAGCGTGTAGTCGCAGGAGGTGAAGAAGAAGGGCAGCTGGTACTCTATGTCGGTCCCGGCTATCTGTATGGCTCCGCTTGCCGCGCCGACCTCTGAGAGCAGCAGGGACTCCGCCATGAAGTAACCCATGAAGAAGCAGGCGGCCGGCTTCTCGCGCGTGATCATGCCGTCTATCGAGGCGGCATAGGAGAACTGGTCCTGGCTTATGAACTGGTTGATATCCTCGCGGTAGGAGTCCGGGCGGCCGGCCTCCAGGTAGGACTGCTTGACGACCTCCTTGCAGACCGTCATCACGATGGGGTCGTAGTGCGGCACCTTGATGAAACTGTCGTACTGGGCGACCTTCTTCGAGACCTCGCCCAGAATGAAGGTGGACGCTATCGTGGAAACCAGTGTCATGTCGCCGATGCCTGGCACGTAGTAGATGGGCTTGCCCATCTCGGTCGCGCGGCCGATGGCCTCGTCGATGGCGTCCAGGCCCGCGATGCGGCGGATGAACAGGCCCTTGCGCTTGGCGTGCGAGACGGCCAAGAAGAAGACGATCACGATGATGATGAGCATCACCAGGTTGTTCAGACGGTCCAGGCGGAACCAGTTGCCGTAAGCGCGCGCCGTCTTGACCTCGGACTCCGCCACCTCGGCTCCGTTCTGCAGCACCGACACCTTGACCCGGTAGACGGTTCCCGGGGAAGCGTCCCCGAAAAGCCCGTTCAGGTCCAGCCGCAGCGCGTGCTCGGAAGCGCTCCCGTCCCAGGCCCAGAAAGGAAGATCTATGTCGGTCCCCTTGTTGGCGGAGGCGGGGAACTCGGTCCCCTGGAGCCAGCCGCCCTTCTCCTGGCTGGAGATATAGACGCGGTAGGAAGTGCCAGAGTCGTCCGCCGGGTTCACGGGCCAGCGCAGCAGCAGCGCCCCTCCGACGTCGTAAGGCATGTCCTCGGCCACGAGCCCCACGGTGCGCGGCGCGGGCGAGGCCTTCGCCGCCGGCCTGGAGACCGGCTTGGCGTGCCCGGCCGGCTTAGCCGCCAGGACAGGGGCCGCGGCTAAAAAGAGAGTGAAAAGACCGCAGACGATTCTGTTATTTTTCATAACTTAATTAGATGATACAATTAATGTTTTTTCCAGGCAAGGAGAAAACCGGCTTCGGCCCGACGACGGGTAAAGGGAGGGGGGAGCGGGCCGCCTCAGACGTACGGGCAGGCGGCGAAATGACCTGGCCCCTTCTCCTGCAGTTCGGGCGCGCGGAGGGCGCATTCCGGCCTGGCCATGGGACAGCGCGTGCGGAAGCCGCACCCGGAAGGCTTGGCCAGCGGGCTGGGCACGTCGCCCTTCAGGATGATCCTGCCCCCGCGCTTCTTTGACGGGTCCGGCTGGGGGGCGGCCGACAGAAGGGCCCGTGTGTAGGGGTGCAGCGGGTTCTTGTTGATGTCGCGGCTGGAGCCGATCTCCACCATGTTCCCCAGGTACATCACGGCGATGCGGTCGCTGATGTGCTCGACCACGGAGAGGTCGTGCGCGATGAAGAGATAGGTGAGTTTGAACTCCTCCTGCAGGTCCTGCAGCAGGTTGATGATCTGGGCCTGGATGGAGACGTCGAGCGCGCTGACGGGCTCGTCGGCGATGATGAAGGCCGGGTTGGTGGCGAGCGCCCTGGCCAGGCCGACGCGCTGGCGCTGGCCGCCGGAGAACTCGTGCGGATAGCGGGAGGCGTAGGCCGCCTGCAGGCCGACCTTCTCCAGCAGCCAGGCGACGCGCTCCTTCCTCTCCGCGCGCTTCATGCCGGGCATGTGGATATCCAGCGGCTCGCCGATGATGGCCTCCACCGACATGCGGGGGTTGAGCGAAGAGTACGGGTCCTGGAAGACCATCTGCATGCGGGAGCGGAAGGGGCGCATGGCGGCCCGGCTAAGGTTGGCGATGTCCTGCAGCTTCCCGTCGGCCCCCGGGAACAGCACGCTGCCCGAGGTGATAGGAGCCAGGTTGACCAGAGCCTTGCCTATCGTGGTCTTGCCGCAGCCGGATTCGCCCACCATGCCCAGCGTCTCGCCGGGCCTCACGGAGAAGGAGACGCCGTCCACGGCCTTCACCTCGCCGGTCTTCCTGAGGAAGATGCCGCCGTGGACGGGAAAATGGACCTTGAGGTCCTTCACCTCGAGCATGTTGCCTGAAACCGCCGGCGTCATGACGAAGCCCCCTTTTCCGGCCTGCAGAGATGACAGCGCACCTGCCGGCCGGGAGAGACCTCCGCTAGCTCTGGCTCGGTCTCGCGGCAGACCTTCACCGCGTGCGGACAGCGGGTGTTGAACTTGCAGCCTTTCGGGAAATGCATGATGTCCGGCACCATACCCTCTATGACGGGCAGGCGCCTGGCGCCCTCGTTGTGGAAACCGGGCAGCGAGCGCAGCAGACCCTGCGTGTAGGGATGCAGCGGCTTCTCGAAAAGAGGTCCGACCTCCGCCACCTCCTGTATCAGGCCCCCGTACATCACGCACACGCGCTGGCAGGTCTCGGCCACGACGGCCAGGTCGTGGGTTATAAGCAGGATCGCGGCGTCGTCGGTCTTCTTCTTTACGTCGAGCATCAGTTCCAGGATCTGGGCCTGGATCGTCACGTCGAGCGCGGTGGTAGGCTCGTCGGCTATCAGCAGGGCGGGGTCGGAGGCCAGCGCCATGGCTATCATCACCCGCTGGCGCATGCCGCCGGAGAACTGGTGCGGGTAGTCCTTCAGACGGGCCTTAGGGGAAGGGATGCCGACGAGGCCGAGCATCTCCACCGCGCGGGCCTCCACCTGCCTCTCGCTCAGGTCCTGGTGGAAGCGGATGGCCTCCTTGAGCTGCCAGCCGACCGAGAAGACCGGGTTCAGCGAGGTCATCGGCTCCTGGAAGATCATCGAGATGTCCTTGCCCCGCACCTTACGCATCTCCTCGTAGGAGAGCTTCAGCAGGTCCCGGCCGCGGAAGATCATCTCGCCGTCGGTTATCCTGCCCGGCGGGTCCGGGATCAGGCGCAGGATGCTGAGCGCGGTGACGGACTTGCCGCAGCCGGACTCGCCGACGAGACCGAGCACCTCGTTCTCGTAAATATGGAAGTCCACGCCGTTGACGGCGTGCGCCGTCCGGTTCTCCACCTGGAAGGAGGTGCGCAGACCTTTTATCTCGAGCAGCTTCTTCTTTACGCTCATATCACCTCAGCCTCGAGAAGACCTTTGGGTCGAAGGCCTCGCGCACGGCCTCGCCTATCTGCACCACCAGGTACAGCGTTACGGCCAGCGCTATGGAAGGGGTAAGGATCAGGTGCGGGTAGTACTTTATGTACTGCATGCCCTGGTCCATCAGCACGCCCCAGCTGGGCGTCCCGACCGGCAGGCCGAAGCCGAGGTAGTCCAGCGAGACCAGCTGCCCGACGTAGCCGACTATGGCGAAAGGCGCGAACGTGACCACTGGCACCAGCGAGTTGGGCAGGATATGCTTCATCATCACGGACCAGTCGCCGGCGCCCATCGCCACTGCGGCCTGCACGTAGTCGCGGGACTTCTCGCGGTAGAACTCTCCGCGGATATAATAGGTCATCGAAAGCCAGGAGCTCAGCGCCACGAGCATGATCACCAGCAGCAGGAAGCTGGGCTGCACGATCGAGGCGATGATCATGATGACGTACAGGAACGGGATGGAGGCCCAGATCTCTATGAAGCGCTGGATCAGGATGTCCGCCCAGCCGCCGAAGTAGCCCATCACGGCCCCGACCACTATGCCGATGACGTAGCCCAGGGCCGAAACGATCAGCGCGAACGAGAGCGAGACCCTGAAGCCGTACACCAGCTGGGCGAAGACGTCGGTAGCGGAGTCGTCCGTGCCCAGGATGTTCGTCCTGGTGGGTCCGGTGGGGGGGCGGCCCGGCATGTCCATCAGGTGCTCGTACGGGGAATAGGGGTAGAGCGGCATGATGATGGAGGCCTTGCCGGCCGAGAAGACCTCCTTGGCCTTCTTCAGCGCCGCTATCTCGCTCTCTATGTCCGGCACGGTCTCCTGCAGGTCGCGGTAGTCGAGCCTCTCGTCCTCGGTGGAGCCGGGGCCGGGCTTCGTGGCGGCTATCTCGGCCTCGGTATCCTTTATCTCCTTCTCCCGCTCCGCGATCTGGCCGTCCAGCAGCGACGGGTCCTTCACTTCGGCCGCGAACAGCCTGTAATCCACCTCGTCGTCGCCCACCTGGCCGAAGTCGCTCTTGCGGTCGATGTGACGGTGCGATTTCACGAACGGCAGCCACCCGCCCCATTCCGCGAAAGCGGGGAAAGCGACGCGCCCGTCGTAGTTGATCATCAGCGGTTTGTTGTTGACCAGGAACTCCAGAAAGAAGGACAGCACGAACAGCGTAGTGATGATAAGGTAGCTGTAATAGCCGCGCTTGAGGCTCCTGAAGCGCTTCATGCGCTTCTGCCAGTCCGGCGAAGGCTTCATCTCGAAGCCGAGCGCCCTGCCCGCGGCCGTAAACAGCCAGGGCAGCGCCCTGTGCGTGAAGTAATAGGCCGCCACCAGTATCAGCAGGGTAGTCAGAAGCTTCGCCATGTTATTTGGAAAACCTTATCCTCGGGTCCACCAGCGCCCAGACCACGTCGGAGATGATGTTGCCGAAAAGGTCGATCAGCACGAGGAAGACCATCGTGCCGAGCACGATGGGGTAGTCGCGCTGGATCAGGGAATTGTAGCCCAGCAGTCCCATCCCGGGGATGTTGCAGGTCTTCTCGATCAGGAAGGAGCCCGCGAACAGCAGGCCGATGGCCTGGCCTATGCCGACCGTGATCGGGATCAGCGAGTTGCGAAGCGCGTGCACGAAGATCACGCGCTTCTCGGAAAGCCCCTTGGCGAAGGCGGTGCGCACGTAGTCCGCGCCGAGGTTCTCCAGCAGCGAGTTCTTCATCAGTATCGTCATCGTGGCGAAGCCGCCTATCAGGTAGCCGAAGACGGGAATGGCAGTGTGCTTGAGCTGGTCCCAGATCTTGGCGAAGAAGCCGAGCTGCGCCCAGTTGGCCGAGCGGAAGCCGCCCAGCGGCAGGATGTTCAGATAGCTGCCTCCGCCGAGGAAGACCATCAGCATCAGGCAGGCGACGAAGCCGGGGATCGCGTAGCCTATGAAGACCAGCACCGAGGTCCAGGTGTCGTAGCCGGTCTTGTGCTTTATGGCCTTGGTCACGCCCAGGGGAACGCAGACTATCCACGAAGCGAAATAGCCGATAAGGCCGAAATAGACGGAGATCGGGAACTTGGAGACGATGACCTTTAGCACCGGTTCGCCGTAGACGTAGGACTGGCCGAAGTCCAGGTGGAGGATGCCCCAGAGCCAGTAGCCGTAACCGACCGGAATGCTCTTGTCCAGGTGGTAGTACTTCTTGAGCTCCTTCATCGCGTCGGCCGGGATCTGCATCTCCGCTTCTTCCCCGGCGATGCCGGCCGCCGCCGCGCCGCCGCCTTCCTGCATCATGGCCTTGCGCATCTGCATCTGCGCCTGCTCGATGGGGCCGCCGGGCACGACGCGCAGCACCGCGTAGACCATGAAGGTTATCGCCAGGAACGTGAGCGGGATCAGCAACAGGCGGCGCACGAAATAGGTGATCATTCCGTTCATATCAGTGGCCGCCCTTGCCGGCCCAGGGCCGCACGTCCGTAGCTCCTACGGGCAGGCTGGTGTCGTTCTTCTCCGCCGCCTCCAGGGCCTTCTCCTTCCCGGGGTCCAGCCACCAGGTAGAGTAGATGGAGGAATCGTCGCCGGTCCTGGTGAAGTACGTCTTCGGGTGGCCGAACTTGTCGTAATAGAGCAGCCGGAAGAAATTGGCGCCCCAGCCGAGCGCGTAGGGGTAATCCCGGAAGATGAGACCGTCTATGCGGTGTATCAACTTCTCCTGCGCGGCCCTGTCGAAGGTGGAATTGTACTCGCGGCTCAGCTTGTCCACCTCCGCGTTCTTGAAGCCGTTGATGTTGTTGTTGCTGTTCTGGTCGGCCAGCTTGGAATCCCAGGAACTTTCCGGGTTGGGGAACAGCAGGCCGCCCCACGCCTGGTAGACGAGCGTGAAATCCCGCTCATCCACCTTCTTCATCAGGGTGTCGTAGTCTATCAGCTTCAGGTCCAGCTTTATGCCGGCCCTGGCCAGGTACTCCTGCACCACCTTGAAGATGCGGTCCGAGCCCTGGTCGCCGTACTCGAGCGTGACCTCGAAGATCCTGCCGTCCTTCGTCAGCCAGCCGTCCTTGTTCCGGGTCTTCCAGCCGGCGCGGGCCAGCAGGCGCTTGGCCATGCGCGGGTTGTAGCGGACCTTCGGGTTGTCCGGGTTGGCCCAGACGCTGCCGGGGAAATAGCTGTCCAGGTAGGAGTACTGGTTGAAGAACAGCTTGTCTATCAGTTTGGCGCGGTTGAACAGCAGCGCGAAGGCCTTGCGCACGTTGCGGTCGTTGAACGGCGGCTTGCGCATGTTGAAAGCGAAACCGGAGATGCCCTGCGGGTAGTCGTTGTAGATCTTGCGCTTCTGCACCCATCCCATCCGCACCTTGTCGAAGTCGCACTCCTGCGCCCAGCGCTGGGCCTTGTTGACCACGAAGTAGTCCAGTTCGCCCTTCTTGAACTTCTCGAACGCCAGCGTGTCGTCGCGGATCACCGTCCAGTTGATGCGGTCGAAGTTATTGAGGCCTATGTTGAAGCGCTCGTCCCGGCCCCAGTAGTTCTTGCGCCGCGTCAGCGTTATGGACTGCTGGTTCCTGATGCCGTCCGGCCTCAGCTCGTAAGGTCCGGAGCCCATCTGCATCTTCCAGTTGTAGTCCTTCAGGTACCCGTCGCCGGTGAGCTTGTCCATCTCCTTCGCGGGGTAGATCAGCATCGTGCCGAAGTAGTAGAAAAGGCGCCAGTCCAGGTGCTTGGCCCGGACCGAGACCACGCCGTCGCCCTGCGCCTCGGGCTGCTCGTAGTTGTCGTACCAGATCATGCGCGAGTACGGGTCCTTGATATCCTTGCGCACCAGGAACTTCCAGGTGTCCACCACGTCCTTCGGAGTGACCGGCGTGCCGTCGGCCCAGCGCGCCTTCGGGTTTATATGGAAATAGAACGTGCGCTTGTCGGGGGAGACCTTCCAGTAGTCGGCCAGGTAAGGGATGTACTGCAGCGTCTCGGGATGCAGGCCTATCAGGGACTCGTAAACCAGGCTCTGCATCTGGCTGGTGGCGAGCTGGTTGGAGTTCGGCCCCTGCGTGCGCAGCGTGGCCGGGAAATCCGACCAGTAGGAATGCAGCGTGCCGCCCTTCACCGCCTCCGTGGAGCCCATCAGCGGGAAATCCCTGCTGGTCTGCCAGCCGGCCGGGGCGAAGCCGCCGGAAAAAGATGGAACGCCGAGCAGCAGCAGGAGGGCGGCGCAGGTCAGACGTTCCTTGAGCATCAGGATGGGCCGCACTATTTCTCCAGCACCTCGATATTGGCGCGCGGCACCACTATCACCTCTCCGCCCTGCAGCGCCACTTCCAGCACGCGGGCGTGCGATTCGCTGCCTATTACGGTCAGCTCCGGCGGCAGCGACTTTACCGTACCTATCACGCCGAAATGCGGCTCGCGGATGATGCGGATCGGGTCTCCGGGCTCTATCCAGCCGCGGCCCTGGTCCTTCTTGCACTCGCTTACGTTCTTCGGGTAGCCGGGCACGATTATCTCCGGGCGCATAACGCCGGCGCGTATCTGCGTCGCGCCGGAGACGGAGGCCTTCTCGCCGTTGCGCGACGAGAGGAGCCTGAAGGTGTACTCCGCCATCGGGATCATGCCGAACCCCTCCGTGACCACCAGCGTGGTGCCGATCTGCTCGGTGCCAGTCACGGCCACTCCGATGTCGTAGCCCAGCAGTTGGCGCAGGTCGCGGTCGTGGATGCCGCCCACCACCACGGCCTTGACTCCCATCGAGACGGCGCGCTTGATGGCGCCCAGGCCGGCGTGCTTGCCGCCCACCACTATCTTGCCGCGGTGGTGTTCGGTGATATCCTCCTCCACCAGCTCCTCGTCGGGGCTCGAGACGGCCACGGCGATCTCGCCGTTGGTCTCGCCGCCGATGCCGAAGATGCCCTGTATGAAGGTGCCTTCGGACTCCACCGTGACGCCGAAATCCGGGACGACCTCCACCACCCTGCCCTTCACGTAGGCCTGTATCGGGAGCACCTTGGGAGGCTCGCGCAGCATCACCTGCCCGGTGACGTCGGAGACGGACTCCACGGTGCCCGCCACCGGGGACTCCACGGAGGTCTTGAACCACTTGATGAAAGGCTTGTTCTCGGCCAGGACCTCCCCGGCCTTTATCTCGTCGCCCTCCTTCTTGAGCATGAAGTTCTTTATCTCGCCGGGGGCGACGGACAGGCGGTTGGCCACGTTCACAGGGAACACCTTGCCGGGCAGCTCGGTACGGGCCACCACGTCGGTAGAGCCGACTTCGTCGCCCACGGAGGCCAGCACTTTGCCGGGTATGGGCAGCAGGCGCTTCTTCCTGAGCACCGTGCATGGCATTACCTTGAGTCCTGGAGTGTATGCGTGAGCCATCTTTTATCTCCTTGAAAGCGCGTCCCTGCAGCCGTCAGACGGGGTACATCCCCATGGCCTTGTACCACTTGTTAAGGTCGGCGCGGCGGCGGGAGGCGTCCTTGGCGAGGCTGAAAGGCCTGCCGCGCCCGTCGAGCACCAGCCCGACCACGCCGCCCTCTATTTCGGCCTCCACCCTGTTGCCGGAGCCCGAGCCCATATCGAACCCTTTCACGGGCCTGGCTGAGAGCTTGGCCTTGGGCGCGTCGAACGGGATATGCTGCATCTCGCCGAAGCGCAGTTCTCCGCCCTGCTTCCTGCCGTCCGGGGTCGTGACCTCCCAGTCCATGATCTTCTCGCCCTCCTTGCCCAGGCCCTTCGGGGCCAGGCAGGTGCCCAGGCGCACCAGGCAGTCGTGATAGAAGACGTCCAGCGCGGCCTTTTCGCTGATCTGGGCCAGCACGCCCAGATGGGGCATCATGAAGATGGAGTCCACGGCCATGCGGGTCACGCCCTCCGGCTGGTAGGCGTCTATCATCATCAGCATCGACTGTGTGCGGCGGGGGGAATGGGCCAGGATGCCGCCGGAGCCTATGACGTAGTCCAGCTTCATCACGCTGATCAGGCTCTGGCCGGAGGCGGTCTGTTCGAAAGCGTCGGAGATCGAGCGCTCCTGCTGCACGCCTTTCAGCCCTACGGCCAGCGCCTTGTGCTGGTCGAAAGCCAGGCGCAGCGCCTCGCGGGAGACGGCGTGCTCGATCTGCAGGTCCTCGATGGTCTGCGGGATCGTGGTCGGCCGTATCATCTTGTTCTTCAGGCGGTTCCTGAGGTCCTGTTCCTCTATGTCGAACGGCAGCCAGCGCAGGATGTTTGCCAGGCCCGCCTCTGCCATCACGTTGGAGATAGAGTAGCTCATGCCGAGGTTCGCGCTGACCGTGCGGTTGAAGACCTCGCCGAAGACGCTGAACACGTCGGTGGTGGCGCCTCCGATATCGACGGCCAGCACGTTGAAATTGTTGGCCTTGGCGAACTTCTCCGTCATCGAACCGACGGCGGCCGGGGTGGGCATGATAGGCGCCCCGACCATCTTCATCAGCTTCGGATAGCCGGGCGCCTGCTGCATCACGTGCTCCAGGAAGATGTCGTGGATCTTGTGGCGCGCCGGCATCAGGTTCTCGCGCTCGAGCGAAGGGCGCAGGTTCTCGGTCACGATCAGGGCGGTGCGGTCGCCGAGTATCTCGGTTATCTGCGGCCGCGCCTTGTTGTTGCCGGCGTAGATCACCGGCAGCTTGTACGAGGCGCCGAGACGCGGCTTCGGATCGGCCGCCTTCAGGAACTGGGCCAGCTCAACGACGTGCGTCACGGTGCCGCCGTCGGTGCCGCCGGAGAGCAGCATCATGTCGGGGCGCAGCTGGCGGATGCGCTCTATTTTCTCGTGGTCGGCGCGGCCGTCGTTGGAGGCCAGCACGTCCATCACGATGGCGCCGGCGCCGAGCGCGCAGCGCTGCGCGCTCTCTCCGGTCATCGCCTTCACGGCGCCGGCCACCATCATCTGCAGGCCGCCGCCCGCCGAAGAAGTGGAGACGTAGATGTCCACTCCGGTCTTGCCGTCGTTGGGGGTTATGATCCTCTCGCCGTCGAGGATCTTGCGGCCGGAGAGTTCCTCCACCTCGGTGATCGCGTTCAGCACTCCTTTCGTGACGTCCTCGAAAGGCGCCTCCACCGTGGTCGGGGCTTCGCCGCGGAAGGTCTGGCGGTAGGTGTCCCCTTTCTTCTCTATCAGGATGGCCTTGGTCGTGGTGCTCCCGCAGTCGGTAGCGATTATGATTTCAAGGTCTTTTTTTGACATTTGGGTCTTCCTTTCCGGAGGTTTCCTCCCCGAGGCGCCGCGCCAGATAATCCATCGCCTTCGGGTTCTCCAGCAGAGCTCGGTAGCTGTCTATCTTTTCCTTCTTGAAGATAACCTCGAGGATCGGCGCCAGGAAAGCCGCTCCGCCGGCGCCCAGGCCATGCAGGGGCTTGGTGCTCTCTACAGAGAAGGAGGCGATATCGCCCAGGCCCCGGGCCCTCACTTTTTCAGCCAGGCCGTCCAGCAGACTTTTCTCCTCTGGGGTCGGCTCGGGCGGTTCGGGTATCTTGAAAGCGTTGTCCCAGATTCCCATCGTTCACAATTCTAACATAAAAGCAAAAATATGTACTAGAACGGGATGCCGTCCCGGCCGGGTCATTTTTTCGCCGGCCGGGCGGCAGGACGCGGCGGCGGCTTTGGGAAGGAGATCTTCAGCGTCATGCCGGGCTGGAGGCGATGGGCCCGGGCCGTACCGCCGGCCAGTTCCAGCACGCAGGAAGCCGGGGAAGAGGCGCGCGCCACTTCGCTCTCCGGCTGGTCGGCCGTGCTGCGGGGCACGCGGTGGAAGATGCGTACGATCTTCAGTCCGGAGTCCAGGAACACCATATCCAGGTCTATGAAGGTGTTCTTCATCCAGAAGTACTTGACCCCGGGATCGCTGAAGACGAAGAGCATCCCGCGGTCGGCCGGCAGCCTGCGGCGGAACATCAGGCCGCGCTCCTGCTGCTCCGGAGTCAGCGCGAGCTCGGCCGTGATCCTGAAGCCGTCAGGCAGCCGGAGTTCCGCAACGGAAGCGCCTTCTGGCACGCGCAGGGACGCGGGCGCGCCGGCGGAGAGATCCGCGGCGCAGAGAAGCAGGGGGAGCAGGAACAGAGATTTCAGTCTATTCATTACGCACCGTCCCGGTGGAAAGCGGCGCTGCGGCCGCGGGAGCCGACGTCACCAGGAAAAGCGGCGCCCTCAGATCGGCCTCCGCCTTCAGCTCTCCGGCCTCCCGGAAAAGGGCCATGGCGTCCTGCTTGTGGGCTCGCGCAAGTCCGCGCAGGCCTCCCGCCTTGGGAAGTTCCGCCGCCAGTTCCTTGAACGGGACCGCGGTCTTCCCGGACAGCAGCAGCAGCGCGGCCAGCTGCTGCCTGTAGATGCCGGCGCGCATGTATTTCTGCATCTCCGTCTCCGGCTCCGTGGAACCGAAAACGGCGTAGAGCGTGGTACTGCTGACTTCGGAACTGAGGGCCCAGGCAAAAGCGTCCTCTCCGGAGCTGTCCGGTTTTTCGGGGGAGCTGCGGGAAAAAGAGTCCGGGCCGACCTCGGCGCCCAGATAGACCTGGGCCGAGGCCGGCAGCACGGCCGCCAGCAGGAATAGCGCTAGCGCCTTTCTTATCATCTTGGCCGGGCTCAGAGCGACGTCGTTACGAGAGTTTCGGTGGAGAGTACGCCTGGAATGCAGCGTATCTCCTGCACCACTATGTTGGAAAGCTGGGGAAGGTCTTCCGTCTCCATATCCAGCACCAGGTCCCAGCGGCCGAAGACGGCGGACATATGGACCACGCTCTTCAGCGCGCGCAGCTTGGCCAGCGCCTGTTTTTCCTTGCCGGGCATGAGTTTCACGAGTACCAGTCCTGTTACCATAGGTTGTTTCCTTTGGGCGCGCGCTCCGGCGCGCTCCGTATCCCTATTATACAATCGGGCCCCCGGCGATTCAATAGCGGCCGCCCCGCGCGGGTCGAAAAAGAGGACGCAAAATAAAATATAATTTAACCATGAGAGCGGTCATTCAGAGAGTGAAGCGCGGGGGGGTCAGCACGGGAACGGTGCGGAACCGGATCGGGCCCGGCCTTGTGGTGCTGCTGGGCGTGGGGACGGGCGACTCGGAAGCCGACGCCGTTCTGCTGGCGGAAAAGACCGCCAACCTGCGGGTCTTCTCGAATGCCGGGGGCAAGTTCGACCATTCGCTGTTGGACGTGAAGGGCGAGGCTCTCGTGGTGTCGCAGTTCACGCTCTACGGCGACGCCTCCAAAGGCCGGCGTCCGGATTTCGCCGCGGCGGCCAGGCCGGAAGAGGCCGTAAAACTGTACGAGCGTTTCGTGAAGGCCCTCGCGGACAAAGGCGTCCCGGTCAAGACCGGCGTCTTCGCCGCGGACATGGAAGTGGAGATACTCAACGACGGTCCCGTGACGATACTGCTGGACACCGCGCCCAAAAGTTCTCCCAGATGAAAGCTCTCCCGCTCCGCCTCCTGCTGCCAGCCGCGCTCGCGCTGCTCTCTTCCGCCTGCGTCGGCGCGGCCCTGTTCGGCGGCGGGCCGCGGGTCCTGGAAGACATGGACACCTGGACCGGCTGGAACGGCGCTTACGGCAGATACGAGCCTGAAAGCGGCGGGCTCTATTATTATCTATCGGCGAAGCAGGACGATACGCGCGACGAGCCTTCGGACGGCTACTTCCCCGGCCTGATACTTTCAAGGGAGCTGTCCGGGACCTCCTGGACAGTGGACGTCGGAGCGGATTTCAGGCTCCCGCCAGGCTGTATAAAGCGCTTCTCTTACGGCATCTGGGTCGGAGGCGACGCCGCCAGGCCTTCCATCGGCAATCCCTCCGGGGCGCTGAAGCTGCTGGTGCAGCGCCAGAACGGTCCGTCCAAGATTTTCGACACCTTCGAACTGGTCCTGCTGCCAGGCGGCAGGCAGGTGGAACTGCCGAAGAAGCTGAAGACGCTGCGTTTCGAGCGCAGCGGGAGCGTTTACACCGTCTACTACTCGATGAACCGCCGGGATTTCGTGGCCGCGCTCAGCGTCGACGCCTCCTCAGTGGACGCTCCCTCCCAGAAGTTCTTCATCGGCGGGTTCTCCAGCGGGGACCCGGCCGGAGCCTATATGAGGGTCCGGAACTTCGAACTGAACGGGCAGGAAATACTGCGCTGAGAGGCGCGAAGGACAAAATGAAAGAAAACCGCAAGAAGAACTGGCAGCGCGGCGCGGCCCCGGGAGTGGCCGCCGAGGTGGAAGGGACCATACAGCACCACGGGGCATTCGCTTTCCTGATCTCGGAAAAAGAGGGCGTGCCGGACGCATTCCTCCGGGGACGCGGCCTGGACCTGGCCATGGACGGCGACAGGGTGCTGGCCCGCGTGCGGCCGGAGAAGGGCGGACGTCCCGCTGGAGAGATCCTGAAGGTCCTGCAGCGCGCCCGCTCTTCGATGGTCGGAGTGCTGCGCCGCACCGGCGGCTCCTGGACGCTGCTGCCGGAAAAAGGGAGCGCGCCGCCCGCGGAGGTGACAGGCTTCGCCCGGGGCGCGGCCCCGGCCGAAGGTGCCCTCGCCGTGCTGGAGGTGAAGCGCTGGCCCGCGCCGGGAGTACGGGCGGCCGGAACGGTGGCCGAGATACTGGGCGACCCGGCGGACGTGCGCGCGCGCATAGACGCCATCCTCAGGGCGCGCGGCATAAACGAGGAGTTCCCTCCGGAAGTTCTGTCTCAGGCGGCCTCCTTCGGCGCGCGCCTTCAGCCGGCCGCCTGGAAGGGGAGGGAACAGCTTTTCGCCCTTCCTGTCTGCACGATAGACGGCGCCGACGCCAGGGACTTCGACGACGCGGTATCGCTGGAGCCGCTGCCCGGCGGACTGCTGCGGCTGGGCGTGCACATCGCCGACGTGGCGAACTACGTAAGGCCGGGCACGGCCCTGGACCGAGAGGCCTACTCCCGCGCCACCAGCGTCTACCTGCCTGACCGCGTCGTGCCGATGCTGCCTCCGGCCCTTTCCGACAACCTGTGCAGCCTGGTCCCGCGGCAGGAGAGGCTGACGGTCTCGGTCTTCATGGACCTGGACAGCTCCGGGAAGGTCCTGCGCCGACGCCTGGCCGAGACCGTGATACGCTCCTGGCGCCGCTTCACCTACGAGGAGGTCCAGGCGCTGCTGGACGGCGGGAAAGTGCCGGACGTGCCCCGCCGGGTGGAGGAGGCCGTTAAACTGATGGGGGGGCTTACCGACGTTCTCTACAGCCGCCGCGTGAAACGCGGGGCGCTGGACTTCAATCTGCCCGAGTACAAGGTCAACGCAGATCCGCACGGCAGGCCGCTGGGCGTGTCCCTGCGGCCGCGCCTCAAGAGCCACCGGCTGATAGAGGAGTTCATGCTGCTGGCCAACGAATCGGTAGCGGCCGAGCTGCACGCCGCCGGACGCCCCTTCCTGCACCGCCGCCACGACGCGCCGGACCCGCTCAAGCTGAAGGCCCTTTCCGAGGCGCTGGGGGCCTTGGGCTTTTCCGCCGGCCACATAGGCGGCCCGAACGCCGCCAGGGGTCTTCAGGACGTGCTGCGCAGGGCGGCCGGACATCCGCTGGAGCATATAGTGAACTCCATGATGGTCAGAAGCATGCGCCAGGCCGTCTACTCGCCGGTCTCCGAGGGACATTTCGGGATAGCGGCCCGGTTCTATTCCCATTTCACCTCCCCGATACGACGCTATCCGGATCTGCTGACCCACCGGGCGGTCAAAGCGCTGCTGAACGGGAAGAAGGGTGCCCCCGGCCTCCCGCTGGAGAAGGCAGGGCGGCACTGCTCCGAACGGGAGCGCGCGGCGGCAGAAGCCGAACACAAGTCGGTGGACGTGATGAGGGCGGAGCTGATAAAGGAAATGACCGGCTCGACGGTGGAAGGAACGGTGACCTCGGTGATCGAGAGCGGGGCCTTCGTGGCCCTGGGGGACACCGGCGCCGAAGGCCTGCTGCGCCTCCCGGGACTGAAGCCGGGGGCAAAAGTGCGCGTGACCGTTGTCTCCGTGAATACCGCCGAGGGTAAGATAGACCTCTCCCCGGCCGGCCGCGCCGCCTCCGGCCGGGACCGCTGGAAAGTTTCGCGCTTCAGGGGGAAAAGCGGCGGAAGGGGAGGATAGCCGACCCGCGAAAACCGCAAAAAAAGGCCGGAGCGCAGCTCCGGCCTTTTCCTTTCCTCCCCGCCGGGCCGCCCGGCTTCAGGCGGCGCCGAGCTCCACGGTGACTGAGAGGGCGGCCTCGTCCGAGGCGGTCTCCTTCAGCGTCAGGCCGGCCTTATCCACGCAGCCGGCCAGCAGCACGTCCTCGAGGGCGAGCTTCAGCGCGGCGGCCTGCTTGGGGCCGCATTCCACCGCAAGTTTAGCCACGGGCCACTTCACGCTGCGCTTCTCGGCGGCTTTCTTGGTGCGGACGGCCTCCAGCACCTTGCGGGCGGTCTCGAAAACCTCCCGGTCGCCGGCGGCGGAAGGCATCTCCGCGGCGGAAGGCCAGGCGGCCTTATGCACCGACGGGCGGCCGGAGGAGGCCGCGTAGGACCAGCCCCAGACCTCCTCGGTGATGAACGGCATGAACGGCGCGAACAGCCGCAGGAACACGGACAGGGTCCAGTCCAGCGCGGCGCAGGCCGAACGCGCGGCCTCCGGCTTGCCGGAATAGGCGCGGTTCTTCACCAGCTCCAGGTAATTGTCGCAGAAGTTCCAGAAGGCGGTCTCCACGTAGAGCAGCACGGCCGCGTAGTCGTAGTTCTGGAAGTCCCCGCGGGACTGCTCCACCAGGCCTTTGAGGAACTCCACCCAGGCGCGGTCGAGCGGCTCGGTGATGTCGGCGGGGCCGGGCTTGGCGCCGGCGGCGGCCGGGCCCTTCATCTGCAGCAGCGCGAACTTGCTGGCGTTGAAGAGCTTGGTGGCCAGGCGCATGCCCACCTTGAAGACGCTCTCGTCGTACACGGTGTCCTGGCCCAGCTTGGCCTTGCCGCTCCAGTAGCGCAGCGCGTCGGCGGAATAGGTCTGCAGCAGGCCCTCGGGCGTGATGGTGTTGCCCTTGGACTTGCTCATCTTGCCCTTGTCGGGGCTCACGACCCAGCCGCTGATGCCGGCGTTGTACCACGGCACGGAATTCTCGTGCATCCAGCTCTTCGTGATCGTGTAGAAGGCCCACGTGCGGATGATCTCGTGCGCCTGCGGGCGCAGGTCCGCGGGGTAGAGCTTGGCGTGGCGCTCCTTGTCTGCGGCCCAGCCGCTGGACACCATCGGCGTCAGCGACGAGGTGGCCCACGTGTCCATCACGTCGTGGTCGCCCATGAAGCCGCCGGGCTTGCCGCGCTGCGCCTCGGTATAGCCGGGCGGCACGTCGGTCTGCGGGTCCACGGGCAGGCGCTCGGCCGCGGCCACGATCGGGCTGGAATAGTCGGGGGCGCCGTCGTGGTCGAGCGGGTACCAGACCGGGAACGGCACGCCGAAATAGCGCTGGCGGCTGATGCACCAGTCCTGGTTGAGGCCCTCGACCCACTGCTCGTAGCGCTTGAGCATGTAGTCGGGGTGCCACTTCACCTTGCGGCCCTGCTCCAGCAGCGCGGGCTTGTTCTCGAGGATGCGGATGTACCACTGCCGGGTCGGCACGAATTCCAGCGGCAGGTCGCCCTTCTCGTAGTACTTAACGGCCTGCTTGGTGGGGCGCGGCTCGCCCACGAGGGAACCCTCGGCGCGCAGCAGTTCCACGGTCTTCGTACGGGCCTGCTTGGCGTACAGGCCGGCCAGCTGTCCGTAGGCCGCGTTGGCGGCGGCGTGGTCGGCGCTCTCGAAGAGGCCTGCGCCGAACTGCACCGGGATCAGGCGGCCGTCGCGGCCTATCACCTGGCGCAGCGGCAGCTTGTGGTCGCGCCAGAACTGCACGTCGGCGATGTCGCCGAA
>JAJYNO010000001.1 GCA_021786295.1 bacterium
CGACGCCCAGCTGGCCTACATGGATATGCTGGAAGGGAAAGTGGACCGCGCCGCCGCGGAGAAGATCCGCGCGGACCTGCTGGTCTACTGCGGCCAGGACACCATGGCCATGGTCAGGATACTGGCCAGGCTCTACGAGCTGGCCGGGTGAGGCGTCGCGCGTCGGCCTTTAGCTGGCGGCCGGCGCGTCCGCCGGGGCCGTGCCGGGAAAGACGAGCTTGCCGGCCGGGAAGCCCAGCCCGGCGGCCTTGGCTTTAAGGCGTTCGACGACGGCCTGCGGGAGCTCCGGGGTGCGCGAAAGTATCCACAGGTAGCTGAAACCGGGGCCGGCCACCATGGCGTAGGTGTAGTCCGGGGCCAGGTCGATAATGTTGTAGCCGCCGTAGAAAGGGCGGAAGAAGGAGACCTTCAGGCTGCCTACCGAGGGGTCCGAAGTAAAATAGGCCCGGCCGGCCGCTTTCTTCCATTTTTTAGCGGCCGGGTCGTAGCCGCGGTTCACGACATCCACGCCGCCGTCGGCGCGCTGCGAATATTCGGCGGTGGCTCCCACCAGGCCGCGCTCGAAGGGATGGTCCAGCCGCGCTATCTCGTACCAGGTCCCCAGGTAGCGCTTCAGCTCGAAGCCCGAGACCGGAGAGACGCCTTTGGGGATGGAGGCGCAGCCGGAGAAAAGGGCAGCGAACAGCGCGCAGAGGTACTTAGCCATTGGCCGCTCCCGGCCCGCCAGCCATCAGCGAGGCGCCGTTCAGGCGCAGCCAGCGGCGGCGCTGCCGGTAGTCGGGGCAGGCCGCCTCCACGTGCGCCCAGAACCGCCTGGAGTGGTTCATTTCGCGCAGGTGGCAGAGCTCGTGGATCACCACATAGTCCAGCGCCTCCGGCGGAGCGCCCGCCAGGCGCCAGTTGAAGTTCAGGTTCCCCCTGCGCGAGCAGCTGCCCCAGAGCGTTCGCTGCGCCTTGACCGAGACGCGGTTGTAGCGGAGCCCGAGCGCCGCCGCCCAGTGCGCGGCGCGCGCGTTTATAAGTTCCCTGGCCGGGGCCAGCTCCTCCGGGGAAGGCCGCCGGAGCCCGGCCCGCCGCGGCCCGGCCGGAGGGCGGCGCGCCGGCCGCGGGAAGACGCCCGGCAGCTCGCGCGCCAGGCCGCGCAAAAAAAGCTCCACGTCGCGGCAGACGGATCTTACGCTCATGCCAGGTCCACCCCTCCCGAGGCTACTTGTTGGCGGGGGCGCCCTCCTCGTACGGCATTATGAACTCCGTGAAGGACGGCACCAGCCTGGTCCTGGGACTGTGGTTCTCCCCCTGGCCGTTCAGCCCGAAGTGTATCCTGAGGCCGTGTTCCAGGTACTCGTTGGTCTCGTCGGCTGGCATCTCGCGGCCCATCACGGAAATATACTCGCGCATCAGCTCCCGGTCCCGCTCTATGTAGCAGAAGAACTCGTCCGAGATGTCGCGCGTAAAGCGCTCCAGCGCCTTGATCCTGAACTCTTCCAGCGTCATCGTGCCTCCCTTTCAGCGCGGCCTGACCGCCGCTATCACCGTGTCCATCGCCTGTCCCCGGCGCAGATATTTTACGCCGGAGAAGCCGGCCGCCTCCAGGTCGTTCCTGAGCTCCCCGAAGGTGAACGTGGACCCGCCTTCGGTGCCCACCAGCATGTTCACCGCGAATAGGGCCCCGTGCAGCGGGCGGGTGCGCGAGGGCTCCAGCACCACGTCGCGTATCAGTATCCGTCCGCCGGGCACAGATCGGACGTAGATCTTCCTGAACATCGCGCGGTTCTGCGCGCGGGAGTTCTGGTGCACTATCGCGCTGACCCAGGCGAGGTCGTGGCCGGGGGGCAGCTGGTCGGTGTAGAAGCTGCCCGCGACCAGCTTCACCCGGTCCCCCAGGCCCAGCTTGGCCAGTCTTCGGCGGGCCATCGGGATGACGTGCGGCAGGTCGAAGATGGTGGCGGCGGCTCCCGGGGAGCGCCTGAGCAGGGGCACAGTCCACGTGCCGGAGGCTCCGCCCAGGTCCAGCAGGCGCTTGAACTTAAGGGACCCCAGGCTCTTTATCAGCGGTTCGGCCAGCGGCGAGGAGACCTCGTGCATCGCCCGGATGAAGGATTCCGTGTCCCCCTCGTGTCCGCGCACGCTGGGGCGCTTAGGGGCCGGCCTGCCGCTCAGCACCACAGCCGCCAGGTCCGACCACTTGCGCAGGCAGGCGCCCTGGTGGCGCAGCATGCCCAGCACGCCGCGCCTGGCGTCCTCGGTCAGCGCCTCGGCCAGCCGAGGCGGCACGGAGTAGACCGGCGGCTCGGCGGCGCTCTTCTTCAGGGCGCCCAGCGCGGCCAGGGCGTCCAGCAGCACCTCGGCGGCGCGCGCGCTGCCCTTGAGCCTGCCGGCCAGCTTTTCGGCCGTCATGGGGCGCTTGTGCAGCAGGGTGAACACGTCCAGGTCCCCTCCCGCTATAAGCACGCAGGCGGGCTGGAAGGCCCGCACCATCTCAAGTATCCTCTTTCCGGTGAGCCGCTGCTGTGTCATCTCGCCTCCTGTCCGATAGCGCAAGGTGCCGGTCCCGTCCGGCCGCCTCATACTGCAATTCTATAAAAAACCGGGCCAAAAGATAGCCACGGCGCCGGGGCACCGTCTGTGAAAGCGATGCGATGGAGCGGCCCAGTCCTGCTCAGGCGAGCCACACCCGTCGCCGCAATGCTAGTGAGTTGAGCCGGGCTCCGCCAGCCTCCGCGCCACGGGGATGTCGGCCGAGGCCAGGTCGTAGGCCAGCAGCCCGGCCGGGGTCACCCATTTTATCTCGGAATGCTCGTTCAGGACGAACTCCCCGCCCACGTGGCTGGCCCGGTAGGCCAGCAGCTCTATGTGGGTATGTCCGTACTCGAACTCGCTGGCGCAGACGAACTCGCCGATCGAACTGTCTATGCCGAACTCCTCGGCCAGCTCGCGCCGCAGGCATTCGCGCGGGGTCTCCCCTGGCTCCAGCTTGCCGCCAGGGAACTCCCACTTGCCGGCCAGCGCGTCCCCTTCCCTGCGCCGGGCCAGGAGTATCTTCCCGTCCTTTTCCAGTACCGCCGCGGCCACCTGCCTCGGTATCTTTCGCCGTCCGTCCATGCAAGTATGTTACCAAGCCGTGGCGGGGCGGCGCAATGCCGCCTCCGGAGTTTGATAGAATAGCGGGATGAGAAGGAATTTCTACGTGATGACGGCCCTGCTGCTGCTGGCCGCGCTGCTGGCCCTGACGCATTTCATGAGGAACGGCCGCGCCGTGGTGGCGCTCCTGGCCGCGAAGAAACCCATACACGCAGTATTCAGCTGCGACGGCGGACGCACGCTGGACGCCGTCTTCCGCCCCGCGCCGGCCGACAGCGTGGACCTGAGGCTCGGCGACGGCCGCACTCTCTCGCTGCCCCGCGCTCTCTCGGCCGACGGAGCCCGCTACGCCGCCCCGGACGGGAGCGCCGTTTTCTGGAACAAGGGCCGCAGCGCCCTGCTGACGGGAAAGGTCTTCTCCTCCTACATCAACTGCTCCGCCTCCGAATAGCGGCTCAGGCGCGCGCCCGGCGGAGCTTTTCCAGCTCCTCCCGCTTGAGGCGGGCCGCCGCGCGCGCCTCCTCCATGGTCGTCTCCGCGAAGCGTATGGCCTGGTTTGGGGCGTACTGGGCCAGCAGGTCTATGTCGGCCGAGATCACGTTGAAGATGCGCGGGTAGCCGCCTATGGTCTGCCTGTGGCGCAGCAGGACGATGGGACCCTCCGGCGTGAGCTGGACGGTACCGTCGGCCACGGCGCCGGAGACCATGCTGCCCATGCCGCAGGAGACCCCTGGGTCGCCGGTCAGGCGTATGCCCATCCTGTCCATCTTGAAGGTGGTGCGCCACTGGGTGAGGAAGAAGAGGCCGGGCTGGGCCAGGCAACGGTGCTCCGGGCCCGGCAGCACGCGGATGCGGCCGGCGGGGTCGGTCCAGCCGCTGACGGCGGAGAAAGGCAGGCTCTCCGCCGCCGGGCCGCCTCCGTCGCGGCCGCGGAAGCAGAAATAGGTGTACATGCCGTAGCGCCGGGCGCCGAAGGTCAGCCTGTCCCCCGCCGCGGCCTCGTAGACGCGGCTGTGCTCCACCTCGTAGGAGGAACCCCCGCCGCGCAGCGCCGCGTCCAGCCGCCCGCCGGTCAGCACGAAGCGCCCCGGCCGCAGTATCTCTATCTCCGGAGGCCCGGCTATCTCCAGGGCCGGGCTTCCCTCGGGGTTGCCCAGCATCAGGTTGCCGCGCGCCAGGGAAAAAAGGTCCATGGCGCCGCCCGGAGAGACGCCCAGGTGCTGCCTGCCGTAGACCGGCGGCCCGGCGGTGCCGCAGAAGCCTGGCCTGATAAGCCGGATGTTGCCGCCCACCCCGGCCGCGGCCTTCTCCCTTTCCGCGGCGTCCAGTTCGGCGCGCAGCCTGGCGGCCAGCTCCAGCGCTATCGGCGAGTCGGAATGCACGCAGAGGGTGTCGGCCTTGACCTCCCGCCAGTCCGGCCCGGAAAGGCCCCCTACGTTCACCCGGCCGCGCAGGACCAGCTCCCGGGCCTGCGCCAGAGCCTCGTCCACGCGGGAGATCACCGCGCCGTCCCCGGAGCGGGCGGCCAGCCTCGGCCTCCCGTCGGCCGGGTCCGCCTCGTAGCGGCGGTCAGCGAAGGCCTCCCGCAGCACGGCCAGGCCGGCCCGGCGCGCCGCCGCGGCCAGCTCGGAGCCGTCCGGGGCCAGCACGCGGTCTAGGCCGCGGCGCGCCATCCAGCCGGCCAGCAGCTCAGCCAGGCGCGGGTCCCGCCAGGCGTCGTTGTAGAGCGCGCCGTGGAACTTGGCCATCCTTACTCCGGGCAGCAGCGCCAGTTGCGAGTCCAGCGCGGCCAGCAGCTCTCCGTCCGGCAGGGCCATGGTGGCGCGGCCGAAATTGGCCTTGTCCGGGTACGAGAGATGCGCCGACACGGCCACGCCCCGCTCTTCGGCCAGCGCGCGGAAGGCGTCCACGCTCCGGCGGTCGCCGGCGTGGCCCTCGCAGGCCAGGTTGGCTATGTGGATGAACTCCATCAGCCTGCGGTCCCCCTCGTGCAGAGGGCCCTGCTCGCCGATGTCGCAGTTTATGAGCATCAGCCCTCCGCCCTCTCGAAGACCACCGAGTCCCCGGGCTCTATGCCGTAGAGCAGCTCCGGCCGGGTCATGCCCAGTATGTTCCATCCGCCGGGCGAGGTTTCCGGGTAAACCCCGGTCTGCTCGCCGCCGATGGCCACGGCGCCGGCCGGCACGGCCAGGCGCGGGGAATCCATCCTCGGCGTGGCCAGCGCCGGGTCCAGTCCCAGCAGGTAGGGGAAATGCGGCCGGAAGCCGATCATGGCCACCAGGTATTCCGGGGCCGTGTGGCGGCGGATGACCTCCTCCACTGTGAGCCCGGCGTGCCCGGCCACGCGGGCCAGGTCCTCGCCCCGGTATACTACCGGCAGCGCGTGCCGCCTGGAGCGCTCGGCCAGGGCCTTCTCGTCGGAGGGGATCCGCTCCAGCGCGTCCCCCACCACCCGGCGCACGGCGTCCCAGTCGCACAAGGGGCCGGCGTGGGCGGCAAGCGCGGTGTAGGAGGGCACCAGGTCGTGCACCCCCAGCCGGGCCAGCGCCGGGTCCCCCCTGAGCCGGCGGTAGGCCCAGAGCACCTGCAGCGAGGTCAGGCGGTCTATCCTCCCGCCCAGGCTCCAGCACAGGCAGGCGTCGCCGATGAAGTAGGTCTCAGGAACGGTCTTGTTCACGTTTTGGTCGTTACAAACGGCGCCCCGCGCCGGGCCGGCTTGCGCGTCCGGACGCGGGAACTAGTTGCCGCTGAATTTCCTGAAATCGGAACGGGCCGCGCGCGCGGCCTCCGCCGGCGGCTCGGAGACCGCCCCGGGCTTGAGCCGGCAGTAGTACAGCCAGTCCAGCGCCGCGCCGCCGCGGTCCCCCGAGACCAGCCGGCACTCGTAGCGGCGGCGGTAAGCCTCGGCGTGGCCAGGTTCCAGCGCTATCAGCGTATCCAGGTCGGCCAGCTCGCGCCCGTCGTCGCCGGCCTGCAGGTAGGCCAGGCTGCGCCAGTTGTAGGCCTCGGCGAAAGAGGGGTCCAGCCTCAGCGCCTCGGTCAGGTCCTTCAGCGCTTCGGCCAGGCGCTCCGCGCCTCCGGACTTCTCGCCCAGGTACGAGAGCACCTTGCCGCGCTGCAGATAGTATTCCGGCTCCTCCGGCTCCAGCTCTACGGCCCTGGAGGCGTCGGCCAGGGCGCCCTCGTAGTCCTCCTGGAGGGTGCGCAGCTGGCTCCTCAGGTGATAGGCCCCGGGCAGCTCCGCGCCGGCGGCCAGCAGGCCGTCCAGCACCTCCAGCGCGGCAGGCACGTCCCCCAGCTCGTCGTAAGCCGCGGCCTTCCAGTACATGGCCTCGGCGTCCTCCGGCTGGAGCGCCAGGCACTTATCGAAGGCCGCTATGGCCCCGGTCCAGTCGCGCTTGTCCATCAGGATGGCGCCCAGGCCGTAATAGGCGTCGGGGTTGGCGGGGTCCAGCGCCACCGCGCGCAGGGAGTCCTCCAGGGCCAGCGCCAGCCCGGCGCCGCGGCCGAGGCTCTCCGCCCATTTCCCGTAGGCCTCATCGTCGAAAGGCTCGCGCCCGGCCTCCTCGTAGGCTTTGGCCGCGTAGGCCTTGGCCCGCAGGGTGTAGAGCTGCGAGCTGCCGGCGCCGGCAGCTATGGCCTTGGTGTAGCTGGCTATAGCGCGGGCGTAGAGCCCCTCGTCGAAATAGGCCTCGCCGCGCTTGATAATGGTGTCCAGGTCTTTCATATGGCCGCGCCCCTCCGGCGCAGCCTATAGTATACCTGATTAACCGGAGTTTGGGTATCCGGCGGCCGGCCAGGCCTTCCCGGCCATGAACCTGCGCGCGAAGGCGTCCAGCACGGCCAGTATGTCGGGCGGCAGGAAGGCCCTGGCCCGCCTGGCTATCTTGAAAGGGACCCCGCCGTAGAGCGTCTCGGCTATGGCCCCGGTGATGCAGGCCAGGGTGTCGGCGTCGCCCCCCAGCGACACCGCCTTGCGCACCGCGTCCGCGTAGGTGGCGGCCGACAGGGCGCAGATGACCGCCTGCGGCACGCTGCCCTGGCAGGTCTCGTCGAAAGCGTAGTCGCGGCGTATCTCGTCCACCGAGGGAGCCAGGTCGTAATGGAAGGTCCCGGAGATGTATTCCCGGATCTCCGCCTTGGTCTTGCCCGCGCGGGCCAGGAAGACGGCGGCCGCGGCCGCCTGCGCGCCCTTTATCCCCTCCGGGTGGCTGTGCGTCACGGCGGCGCTGGCCTCGGCCTCGGCCAGCACCTCCTCCAGGCTGCCGAAGGCGTAGGCCACCGGGCTCACCCGCATGGCCGAGCCGTTGCCGAAACTGCCGTAGGGGCCGGCGCCGGGCGTCGCCAGCCACCGCTTGAACCTGCCGCCGTAGCCGGCGTCGGGATATTTGGCCCCCCACCTGCGGTAGAGGGCAGCGTAATCCCCGCCGGTCAGCAGTTTTTCGGCGGTGGCGACGGTCAGCACCGTGTCGTCCGTGAAGAAAGAGCCGAGGGTGAACAGCGGAAAGTCCGTCGTTTTAGTGCCCTCGAATTCGTGCAGCGAGCCTATGATATCCCCGGCTATGGCTCCAAGCATGCCATCCCCCTTGGAGCTATTTTAAGAAATTTCGGCCCGCCCGGGGAAGAGGATCCACGCCAGGGGCGTCAGGCCGAGAACTTCCAGAAGTGGGTGAGGTCCATGTCGGCGGGGATGGCGGCGCCGTGGACGCCTTTGCCGGTGGCCGGGTCCGTGTGCCCGCCGTGGTCCGGCGCGAACAGCACCGCGCGGGGCACGCCCGCCCATTTTTTGTCGAAAGCCTCCGCCAGCTCCAGGAAGGCCTCGGTGTGGCGCTTCACGGCGGCTATGGAGCCGTCCTTCCAGGGGCCGTCGGAGTGCAAGAGGTCGTCGTACTCCTGGTGATAGGCCAGGATGAAGTCGTGCGCGCCTTTTTCTATCAGCTCCAGCGCGCGGGCGGTCACCTGCGGGTCGTACTCCTCGGAGAAATAATCCGCCTGCCGGCCGCGGAAGATCAGGTCTATGCTGCTGTCCTTCACCGCCGCTATGGCGGTCTTTAAGCCGGCGGCGGGCAGCGCGTCGAAAATCGTTCTGCACTTTATCACGGGCTTCTCGTACTGGGTTATGCCGTGGCCGGCCGGCGGCAGGCCGCTGAACATGGAGGCAAAGCAAACCGGCGTCTTGGACGGGAAAACGCTGTGCAGGTCGAAAGGCCGGAAGCCCGCGGCCTTTATCCCTTCGAAGAGCTCCGGGTGCACGGCGGTCATGCGCCGCCCTATGGCGTCCGGCGCGTACACCAGCACCTTGCGCACCCCGCCAGCCGGCAGGAGCTTCAGCACGCGCGCGTCGGCCGGGACGGCGGAGGGCTCAAGGCCCTCCTTCACGCCCATGGCCTCCGCTATGGTGCGGGCCACGGAAGTTATACCGGGCACGGCCGCCGGGGCCGGCGCGCGGCGGGGCAGCTCGCGCACGTACCAGTCCTCCACCTTTTTGCGCGCCCAGGGCGTCTTGCGCAGGAAGGCCAGGCTGGACTTCACCGACGGCTGGTAAAGGAAGCAGCGCACCGGTATGCGGCGCCCCAGCCCCGCCCAGCCGTGGCGCTTCAAAAGGGCGTTAAGGACCTCCTCCAGTGTCACTCCGTGCAGGGGGTCGCGGGCCGTGGTGTCTGCCATAGAATGATTTTACTATTTGCGCGCGTCCTATTTTCCCGCTTGCGTCGGCGAACCAGACAAGATAGACTATCCCGATGATCACTTTACCCCCGATACGCTGCCCCGGCTGCGGCCGCATGATGCCGCAGGTCAAGGTCAGGGAAGTCCCCCTGGCCAATACCTACCGCGACTGCCTGCGCCGCTGCGAACATTGCCGCATAGGCGCCTCCAACGCCAAGAACAACGCCAAGGTCAAGTTCATCCACGCCGCCCCGCGCCCCGCCGAGGGCGCAGCGCCCGCGGCCCCGGCGCAACAGCCGCCGGAACTCGCTCCGGAGCGGACGCCCGAGCGGCAGGCCGCGCGGTCCGTGCCCCCTGCCGCGGAACAGCCCATAGAAGTCCCGGCCGCGGAGCGCCCGGCTGAAGCCGCCGCCCCCGCGCCGTCCGCCGAGACCGCGGAGCCGGCACAGGAAAAGCCCGCGGCGGTCGCGCCCCCTGCCCAGGGAACACCGGCCGCACCGCCGGCCCCGGAAGCTCCAGCGCCCGCCGCTGCGCAGCCGGCGCAGGAGGAAATGATCCCTCCCCCGCCTACCCGTCCGATAGGCTTGCCCCCTCGGCCGCGCGGCGACAGGCCTTACGGCCGCCCCGGTCCCCGCCGGTTCGGCGGGCCCCGCGAAGACAATTCAGGCGAGGGCCGCCACGGCGGTCCGCGCAGGCCGGGCGGACGCTTCGGCGAGCGCCGCGCTCACGGGGGCGGCCATTACGGCCCGCCCCGGCGAGACGACAGCCGCCGCGACGAAAGGCCGCCCAGGCATTTCGGCCCTCCTATGCGCGAGGAACACCCCTTAAGCGGTGATCCCCAGTGGCAGCCGCGCGCCCAAAAGAGGTACGGCCGCCCTGGTCCCCGCAGGTTCGGCGACGACAACCGCCGCGATGAGCGCCCGGACAGACACTCCGGGCCTCCCAGGCACGATAACCGTTACGGCGAAGGCCGTCCGCAGAGGCATTACGGGCCCCCGCGCCGCGACGCCGGCCCCCGCGATGAAAGGCCGCCCAAACATTTCGGTCCCCCGCGCAGGGATGCCCGCCGCCCGGGCTACGGCCCGCGCCCCGACCAACCCGGCCAACACTACGGCCCGCCTAAGCGCGACTCGCGTTACGGCGAAGAACGCCCACGGAGGCCTTACGGCCCTCCGCGCCGCGACGCCAGGCCTCCGAACGAGCGCCCCGGCGGCGACCGCCCGTGGCAGCCGCGCGGCGGAAAGCCGTTCGGCAAGCCGGGTCCCCGCAAATTCGGCGGCCCACGCAGAGGCCCAGGCGGCCCCGGCCGCCCCAGCGACCACCGCGGTCCGCGCCGTCCCCCGCGCCCCCGCCGGGACTGAACGCCTCAACGTCCGGCCCGTCGTCAGCGGAGCAAGTCCCAGGCGCTCAGGCCCATTTCCCTCAGCGTCCGGACGACATCCCGCACTATCTCCACGTTTATACGCGCGGCCTTGGCGCCGTTCAGCACTGTGGAGAGCATGGCTACGCCAGCCTCCGTGAACACCAGCGGCGGCTTAGGCAGGCCCCGAAGCGCAGGCACAGCGGCCTGTTCCGCCCGGGTAAGGCGGAACATGAATTGCCCGGAGAACTTGCCGCGGTTCCGCGCCACGGCGCTCAGCAGCGCCCGGGATGTGGCCTCATAGAACGCCGCCGCATCCGCCGCCGAGACCACCCTCTCCCCCCGCGCCCAAAAGACGCCTTTCCGTATCTTGATAACGGGTCCCTTTATCCCCATGATCCCTCCTTCCCGCTAATAGAATAGCAGAGCACCCCGACAACCGTCTGTCGGGGGGCGTAAGGGAATATCGGGACTACTTCAGTATCTGGTCCAGGTCCAGCACGGTCATCTGGCCGTCGCCGTCGAGGTCCGTGTGGTCAAGGGTGCCGGCGCACTCGTGGCAGTGGTAGATGGTCTTGAGGTACTTCTTCTCCAGGAGCGGCGGCAGCAGGTCGAAATACTTGGGCTCCGGGGAGAGGCGCTCGCGGTAGTAGGTGTAGAGAGGGCGGTCGTTCTTGCTGGCGTTGCAGGAGCGGCAGGCCCAGATGATGTTGTGCACCTCCTGGATGCGGTGGCAGTCCGGGCAGCGCTCGTTTATCTTGAGGGACCTGGGGACTATGTGCTCCTGCTGGATGTGCTCCGTGGCGCCGCAGTAGACGCAGGTCTTGTGCATCTCCACGAACTGTATGTCCTCGTGCAGGATGTCGCTCCAGACTATCTTGCCGCTCTTGAGCGCCTTGAAGCGGTTCTTTATGAACCCGTAGTTGCGCTTCTTGGCCTCCGCCCCGTTGGCGCACTTGAAGACGCTGCACGTGATGATCTTGGCGTACTGGTAGAAGATCTGGTCCCTGATGGTCTTAACGTCGCGGTCGGGCATATTAAGGGTGCTTGTGCGCGGAAGGGCGCGCAAGACGTTCGTGTATCCACATCTTTATAACGGCCTGCCTGGAAACATTGAGCTTCAGCGCCTCGTTATCAAGACGCTCTATCATCCATACGGGGAAATCCACGTTGACCCGTTTCACCACGGTGGCCTTCTTGAAGTCCATGAAGCCGGTAATATCCTCGCCGCGTTCGAACTTCCGGTCTAACTCTTCGGCCGATATCCTGCCGCGCGCCTTGCGCTTACCTGAGGTATTTTTCATAAATTCTCACCAATCGCTAAATAGTATAACAGTTATACCAGAATAATCAAGACCAGAATAGCGCCTGCCGCCCCCGCCCTTTTGAGGTCACAATTTGCGACCTCAAAGATAATTCATATTCCGCCCCCGGTTCCTTTGTCCCCAGCCGCTTGACCGTCCGCAGCCCTAGCAGCGAGTGCATCTGCGCTATAGCCGTGGAGTTCAGCTGACGCAATCGTTGGGCCTGCGGCAGACCCTGCCGTATCAGCACCGAATTAACGCTTTCCAGGTTTGAAAGGACCACCAGCTGCTCAACAGTGGCGTAGTCCCGCATATTGCCTTGCAGCGCAGGATTCTCCTGCCGCCACTGCCCGGCCGTGCGCCCGAACAAGGCGACGTTCAGCAGGTCCGCCTCGCTGGCGTAGACAGCCTCTATCTGGGCAGGGCCCAGGCGCGGCGGCAACAGGACTTCTCTTATGGCATCCGTGTGGATGCGGTAATTCACTTTAGCTAGCGTACGCTGGACGTCCCAACCAGTCTTAAGCCGCTCTGCTTCGGCCTCCTTGAGACGTTGAAACTCCTTGATCAAGTACAGTTTGAACTCGGGACTGAGCCAGGCCGCGAATTCGAAGGCGATGTCCTTATGGGCGAAGATCCCGCCGCCATAGCGCCCGGCCTTTGAAATTATTCCGACAGCGCCTGTAGCTTCGCGCCATTTTTTGGGGGAAAGCGTGAAACTGTTCAGCCCGGCTTCTTTTTTAACCCTATCGAATTCGATAGGGTTAAAATCCGGGTTATTGAGCTTTTCCCACAGGCCAAGGAATTCCACGGTATTGCGGTTGCGCATCCACGCATAAACAAGCAGCTCATCGCCGAATTTCCTGGCCATGTCCCCCAGCGAGATATAATCGAAGTTCCGCTTTTCGATAATAGCGACGTCCTTTCCCTGCACCGTGATCTTCTTAATACCCATAATCCCCCCTTCCCGCTAATAGCATAGCAGAGCAACCCGACAAGCGCATGTCGTGTTAACAGGGTTATTTCAGAGTCTTTTGGCGGGAAAAATGCGGGTCAGGCGTGGCCGGGTGGATGCGGCGGCAGGGCGGGGGCCGCGCGCTCGAGCAGGAACGCGAGGAACTGCGCTTTTCGCTCTTCGGTGGTGAGTATGGAGCGGTTCAGCAGCTGCTGGCAGCTTTTGAAAACGCCCGGCGGCAGAGAGCTGATATAGCGGTACTTCTTCATTGCGGGCGTGCGGTACTTGCGCACAAGCTCGTCGGCTTTCTGCGCGAAAGTGAAGAACTGCCGGCGCACCTTCTCCCGGGCCTCCGGGGACAGGTCCTTAAACCTAAGCCCGCCCGGCGTGTCGAAGGCGCTCAGCATGGCGACGGCCAGGTATTCGGCCGCGCGCACGGCCGCCAGCCGCACCTTACCCTCCGGTTCCTGCACCCGGGCTATCAGGAAATCCGTCCAGAAGCCGAAGTTGGCCGTCTCTTCCCCCCAGAGCGGCCATTTGAGCGTGTTCAGGAAGGCCAGCTTATGCTCCAGGTCGGGTATGCTGCCGTAGCCGGCGGCTTCCTCTGCAAAAACGCCGAAAGCCGGCCACAGCTCCGGCTCGAAACATGCCCGGTGCCATAGCCTCTCCACCTGCTTCTGCGCGGCCTTCACCTCGCCCCGGGTGCCGGTCTTGATCAGGAGGATAAGTGCTTTAAGGTCTTCCATTCAGCAATTATTATAACTCTTGGAAGCCGATGGTGCGCAGGTAGTGGTAGGTTGAGTCGTAGAAATCCGGGGGGCGGGTATGGTCGTCAACGTCGCCCTCCGGGACTACCAGCACCATCCCCTGCCTGGCGCGGGTGAGCAATACGCGGTAGGCGTTCTTTTGGTACTTCTTGCGCTCTTCATTCTTTATGTGCAGCCAGCGGTTGCCTTTGAAGGACCAGTTCTGCCAGCCGGACGGGGAATGGCGGAAGTCGGCGTCCCAGGTGACGCAGGCCCAGTCCAGCTCAAGGCCCTGCACGTGGAATTCGGTGGCGACGTCCTCCAGGTAATAAGAAGAACGCACGTCGTCCTTGCCGGCCAGGAACCAGTCCACCGGGTCAACGGGCGAGCGGATGTCTATGGCGTACGGCTTTAGCCGCTCGGCCTGGGAAGACACCACAATGCCGCAGCGCTGGGAGTCCGTTATCCCGCCAGGACCAGGTATTTCCCACGGGGTTCTTTGGCGGCGGACGCACCGCCGCCGCCAAAGCCCTCCTCTATTAGCAGCGAGACCTGCGCCGGCGAGGGCAGCTCTCCCTTAAATTTATCCGGCACCGCTTTAAAGACCTTGTAGGTGGAAACCCCTATGGGCTTTTTGGATTCCCTCAGCGAGTATTCAACTATCATCCTTTTTTTGCTTTTGCAGATGACTATCCCGATGGACGGGTTCTCCTCCGGGGTCTTAACCAGCGAGTCCAGCGCGGCCAGATAGAACTGCATCTTGCCGATGTATTCCGGCATGAATTCACCTACTTTGAGTTCTACAGCCACAAGGCATTTCAAATGCCTGTGATAGAGCAGGATATCTATGAAGTATTCCTGTCCGTCCACCTCCAACCGGTACTGGCTGCCGGCGAAGGTGAATACCCCGCCCATCTCCGCAAGGAACCGGCTCACTTTGCCGATAAGCGCGCGTTCCAGTTCGCGTTCGCTGTGCTCTTCTCCCAGCTCCAGAAAATCGAAGGTATATTCATCCTTAACCGCCAATTTGGCCCGGCCAAGCAGCTTCCCCGGCACCGAGTCCTGGAAGTTGGTCTGATTGTCCAGATACTTGCGGAAAGTTCCGCCCTCAATATGCTGTGACAGGGCAGTTTTCGTCCAGCCGCGTTTAGCCGTCATGCGTAGGTAGAACTCGCGTTCGCAAGGCTCCTTACAGCGCTGCAGAACTATAAGGTTCTGGGACCAGGCGATCTGTGCAACCAATGGTTGCACTTTTGCGTCATTACGATACGCTAGGTAGAACTGCCGCATATAGAAAATATTTCTGCGTGAGAACCCGGTTAAAGCAGGGAACTCAGCGCGGAGATCCAAGGCCAGGCGTTCGGCGATAGCGTCCCCATGACCGGCGCTCCTTTGCCGTTCCACGATCATCCTGCCGATGTCCCAATAGAGCGCGACCAGCTCTTTGTTGACCACCCTTAGCGCCGCGTACTGCGCCGCGCGCACGCGCTGCTTTATATCCGTCAGCAGCGCGCCGTAACCGGGAACTATCTCTTTGGACATAAATCCCCCTCCCGCATAAATAGCATAGCAGGTGAACCCGACAAGGGGGTGACGGGGTGGCGGAAGGGGCCGGGGAAACTAGGGTATGGTTTGGTACGGCTGGGTCTGGCGGCAGGCTGGGTAATTTGAGCAGCCCCAGAATTTGGAGCCGGGGTGCGGGCCTTTGTGGGCTGTGCGGAGCACCATCGGCTTTTTGCAATGCGGGCAGACCGGCGTTTCCTGGTGGAATGCGGTATCCCTGGTTTCCGGTTTCGCCTGCAAGGGCGGCGGGTCCGTAGGGATCAGGACCGCGCGGCTCTTTTGCGGTGGTTTCTGCGCTTGCTGGGCGGATCTTACATCGGCGATAAGCTTTGCCAGCTTGGGCCCATCGATAAGGTCTATCGGCTTGTCGACCACGAAATCGAAAGCGGGCTGGGTGAAGCTTCCGGAGGTTATCAGTACGGCGCGGCTGGCCGTGGCATCCACCATCACGCCGTAAAGCTCCCGGGCCACCTTCACGTCCACCTTGTAGGCCTTCCAGTGTTTGCACTGCACCACTATCTTCTCGCCGTTCTTCTGCGCGACCAGGTCAATGCCGCCGTCCGGCGAGTTCCCCCCGGCCTCGGTTACCGAATAGCCTTTGCGGCGATAATACTCGCCCACAAGGAACTCGAACTGCTGCCAGCGCATAGACTTGATATCCGCGAGGTCCTTTGTCTTGTTGAACAGAGTTCCTTTCGCCAGAGATATAAGAAAGGAGATTATTCCGCCCAGGGCGAAGGCCGCGGCGAAGAACCGTAAGATCACAGAAAGGGCATTCTCAAAATGGAAGTTGCCGAGGGAAGTGTGCTTCACTATGAAGCTGGCCAGATAAAGGATTACAGCGAGGCTAATCCCTACCCACCATGGAGCGCCGATTATCTGCACAAAGAGAGGTTCGTTCCTATGTGCCATAAGTTATAGCTCCGGAAAACCGATCTGCTTCAGGTACTGATACGTGGAATTATAGTATTCCGGGGGTCTGGTGTGGTCCTCTGGATCCCCCTCCGGCACCACTATCACCATCCCCTGCCGCGCGCGGGTCAATAAAACCCGGTACGCGTTCTTTTGATAGATCTGGCGGTGGTCCTTGTTAATTCTCTGCCACTTGTTGCCTTTAAAGCTCCAGTTCTCCCAGCCGGCCGGGGTATACCGCAGGTCGGCGTCCCAGGTGACGCAGGCCCAGTCCAGCTCCAGGCCCTGCACGTGGAACTCCGTGGCCACGTCCTCGAGATAGTAGGACGAGCGCACGTCGTCCTTGCCGGCCAGGAACCAGTCCACCGGGTCCACGGGCGCCTTCACGTCTATAGCGTACGGCTTAAGCCGCTCGGCCTGGGAAGACACCACAATGCCGTAGCGCTCGGTGCCCTGCGCGCGGGCCTTCAGCCAGGCCTTGGCCTTGCGCAGGTCGCGCGTGAGCACAATGGGGTAGTTGCCGCCGATGGCCTTAAGCGTCTCCCCGGCGGCCCCGGCCTCCAGGTCCAGCACCTTCTTTACCAGCTCGGACACGCGCTCGGCGCGGAAAGAGCGCAGCGAAACGGCCAGGTGCAGCTCGTCCTTGTATTCCACCTTCAGCGGCGTACCCTTTAAACCGGCTATAACCCGGCCCGCGCCGTACTCGGCGTCGGTGAGGCGCGGCGAAATGTAGACGTCCCAGCCGGGGAACTTGCGCACGAGCGAGTCTATCCACTCGCTTATGCCGGCCTCGCCGGTGTTGATCTCCTGGCCGCCGCCCACCAGGCACACAATCACGGCCCAGTCCGGGTGCCGGTCCAGACAGGAGATCAGGAACTCCGGCTCGGACTGGTTGAAATCGGGGCGCTTCTTCTTGCGCTTCATGAAGTTAACCCGAATTCCGCCTTGGCGGAATTCCCCGCGCAGCGGGCGGAGGGCCAAGCGCTATGCGCGCCAGGCCCGACGGGGTGTATGCCACCCGAAGGGCGCCCGCTATGCGGGCGGAAAACCGCATCAGCGGTTTTCTGGCGGGCCTCGCTCGACAAGCCAATGCCGGCAACACGTCCGTCTGATAAGCCCCGTCTACAGCTTTTTAACAATATCCACGAATTCCCCGAAAGAGCGCATCTGCTTTTTCCAGGAATCGCTATAGGCAGTTTGAATTTGAATAGGAACAACAAGCTCAACCTTCTTCGAAATCATTTGCGCGAGCTGTTTTTCCGAAATGGCAGGGTCAATCGTGCAGAGATTTTTGACAGGGATTTTGTCTGCCTCTTCCAGAATCTGCCGCCATCTCTCTTTTACGGTAGATTTGGCCGCGAGCATTTTAATATCTGCAGCCCCAACTGTAGCCATTGAATATTTCTTGGCACTCGGGAAAATGAAATCAGGCTTGTTTCCCCTCTCCGTGCGGACATTCTTCTCGTAATTCACCTTGTTGATCTTGAAAATCTCCTCGATATGATTTTCGAGAGAATGTCCCATTCGGGATTTGCGCCTGTTCTGAACACTCAGGGAAAACTGTATAAAGTCATCCGCGGATTTAAATCCACTAGAGAGTTTCTCATCTATAATCTGTTTTTCCAGCGCATAGAAGAACTGCTCTTCACGTAGCAGCCAAGTCATCAGCGTCCCGTCCAAGTCTGCAGGATCAACGTTGGAATTATCCCTCGCAAGTTTTGACATTTCAGCAGTTGACGGGAATTTAAGTCCGAAAGCCGATGTGACAATTTTAAAATCGTAAGGATTTTCAGGGATTTCTATTCCGCACTCTGCCAAAACCCTGGAATTCAGGAAGTTAATTTCTTCCTTGAAAGTCTTTTCGTCTACCAACTCGTAGGCAGAGTGGAACGCGTTTATGGAGAAAACCTTAACAACGGCATTGGCGAGCTGGCTCCCCTCGGCAATGATCACCCCATGCACTTCGTCTTTCTTTGTTTTGACTATTAAGAGGCAGTCACCGGGAGAGGCTGTGCCCAAAAAACCTCCGGAATAATACAACCGCCATTCCGAACGTCCGGTTTTTGCAGCACTCTTTTTACGGGCATCATAAAATCGGTAATTCCCGGCCTCTTCCTGGCTGCCGGCTTCTGAAATGTAGTGCCAAGAAATCTGTCCGGCGACATCTTGGTTGTTGAATAATTTACGAAGCGCATTGCTGCCATTAATCTCATGTTGATTTGAGGTGGCATCCGGCAAATCAACGGCAGCAAGCCTTTTAAATGCAATGCCGTCCAATATTTCTGAAAACCTCGTCATTAATCCCCCGGAAGTCAGACCCGAACAGAGAATAACTCAGCAGATCTGCTTCGTAATTGCAGCGGCAAGTTTCTCCACTACTTTCACTACGACAGAATTTCCGAACTGCCGGTAAGCCTGGGTATCAGAGACGGGAATTGTAAAGTTAGGCGGGTACCCCATCAACGCCGCACATTCTTTCGGCGTCAGGCGGCGCGGAATCTTCCCGGTTCCCCTCGAAACCAGAATCTCTGAACCATCTTTGTAATAGCGGGCACTGAGCGTGCGGGTTACATCTTCGGGCTTCACGAGGCCAAACCCGAAGCCATTGCCAGCCTCGGCGTGTTTCTTTGCATAAGCCTGAAGATATCCCCACAGATGCGGTGTCAGGGTGTATTTATCCGGAACAGTTTCCTGCAGAATCGTTCCCAACTTCGGCCCTTCCTTGGGGAATTCGGGGAAGGCAAAGTCCACATTCTGGTCTTTGAAGCCGACTATATAAATGCGCTCTCTGTGTTGCGGAACCACGCTTTGCGCGTCTATGATTTTGTAAAAGACCTTGTAGCCAAGCTCTTCGGTAAGGGTGTTGTAAATAATTTCAAAAGTCCGGCCTTTGTCATGGCCCCGGAGATTCTTAACATTCTCAAGCAGGAACGCCTTCGGCTTCTTTTCTTTCAGGATCTTCGCAATCTCAAAGAAAAGGTTCCCCTGCCGCTCATCTTCAAAGCCATGTTTGCGGCCAAGACTAATTTTCTTGGAGACGCCTGCGATACTGAAAGGCTGACACGGAAAGCCGGCACAAAGTATGTCATGCTGCGGGATATCGGACACTTTTACAGAACGAATATCCCCCACAGGCTTCTCGCCGTAATTTGCCTCGTACGTCTCCTGGGAATACTTATCCCAGTCAGAAGAGAAAACGCATTTGCCGCCGGCTTTTTGGAATGCCATCCTGAATCCGCCGATGCCGGCGAACAGATCAATGAACTTGAATTTTGGGACCTTGGGGCCGGGGAACGGGATTTCAGCGCTCTCCCCGAAGTGGGGCTGATACGGTTCTTTCGCCTTGCCCGGCTTTGAAGTGGGTTTCTTGTATTTGGCCGACAAAATCCTTTTATTTTTTGTGGCGGTTTTTACTTTTTTGTTCTCTTTCGTACGCATAAAGCTTTTTTAACCTTCAAAACACATTTCTCAGTGCTCTTGTCTACGTCTTTTCCCCAAAATCTCAATACGGTCCAGCCTTCTTTCTTCAGGCCGCGGTTAACTTTCTTGTCCCGGCGGATATTGCTTTCAATCTTCTCGTGCCAAAACTTCTTGTTTGTCCCGATCCGCTTCTTTTCTTTTTCCCAGTTTTTGCCGTGCCAGAATTCGCTGTCACAGAAAACTGCTACTTTCTCACGGACAAAGACCAAATCAGGCTTCCCCAAGACATTCTTTGCATTCAGGCGATACCGGAAACCCTCCGCAGAAAGTGCCTTTCGCAGGGTCTTTTCAATGCCAGTACCGGAGGCCTTTATCGCCTGCATATTCCGGCGCCGCTGGGCCTTGGTAAGGACGTCCATACTCATATGGTACATCTTTTGAAAAACTCAGGCCAGGGCACTGCCAAGTACGCAAAAGTATAACAGACCAACCCGACACCATAGTGTCGGGTTGGGATCAGCCTCTCAAAAAACGATTATCCCTCAAGACAAGCTATTTGAGCGCTTCCGGGCATTAAACTCTTTAAGGCCGCCATTTTTAACATCTGAAGCTGTCATTCAATGTCTCATTGTGAGAGCGAACAGATTAAGGATAACCGGATGATAGAATACCAAAAGTCAAAACCTGACCTTACTCGGGTGGAGGTGCAGAGGCTAGGGAAGTAACTTACGCGGCAGATCTTTCAGAAGCCATTTTCCGCGAAGAAAGAACTTTGCTCAGCCTAGCCACTAGCTTCGGCGCGTTCTTCTTTATCTGACATTCCCAGAAAACCACTGACTTGATGCCGAGTTTCTTAAGCTCGGCCCGCTTCCGCTTGTCCCGGGCGACATTGGCGGCGAACTTCTTTGACCAGAACACCTTATGTGTTTTCGGCATGCTTGGCTTGCAGTGCGGACAGCGATGCCAGAAACAGCCATTAATGAAAACCGCCAACTTATTAGAATAGAAATATATATCTGGCCGCCCGGGCAACGTTTTGGGATGAAGTCTATACTTTGCTAACCCGTGCAGCTTCAATTCTTTTCGGAATACCAGTTCCGGTCTCGTGTTCTTCCTCCTTACACGACTCATGAGCCACGATCGAAAACAGATCGGAA
>JAJYNO010000019.1 GCA_021786295.1 bacterium
TTCGTGACCTGCACCATGACCTCCTGGTCCTTCTTCAGCAGCTTGTCGATGCCGTCCTTCTGGTTGCCGAGCACGTCGGAGATATAGATATAGGCGTTCTTGTCGAGGCCTATATCCATGAACGCGCTCGAGATGCCGGGCAGCACGTTCTCGACGCGGGCCTTATAGATGTTGCCCACGATGTTCCCCGAGCTGCGGCGTTCCCAGAACAGTTCGGCGAGCTTGCCGTCCTCCAGGATGGCTATGCGCGTCTCCTCGAAAGAGGTGTTCGCGAAAATTTCCTTCTTTACTTTGTGGTTTGACATGTACGGTCTCCTTGAAACCCTTAGAATACCTCGAGCTTGCCGCCCGAGCCGAACCAATAAAGCTCCTTCCTCACTATGCGCCTGAAGTCCGGCCTGACGCCGGCCATCAGCTCCGCCACCGTCTCCGGCTTGACGTTCTTGCCGGGCTCCAGCTTCAGCGTGACCTTGAGCAGCGAGACCGCTGGGTCGTACGAGGCCGACAGCACCGGGGCCCTGGCGTCCAGCGTCCTGCTCTCGCCGGAGGGCTTGAGCTTTTCCCACGGCACGCTCTTCTTAGCCATGAAGGTGTCCACGGAAGCGCCGGAAAAGCCCTCCGGGAACCCCGCCTCCATGAAATATTCGGCCGCGTTCACCGCGGCCTCTATCGACGGGAAGAACACCGGGATGCGCCTCGCCGAGATCAGCGTGAACCTGGCGTCGTCCAGCGGCCGCACCCTCTCCGCCGCGGACTCCTCGCGCGCGAACTCCTCCAGGTACAGGTCCGCGTACTCGCAGAGACTCTCGTGCCCCACGGAGACAGCCGGTCCGAAAGCCATCTTTGGCACCGTCTGGCCTCCCACTTTGGCCGGCCAGAACCTGAGCCCGCTGGCGGCCGCGCGCGAACGCAGCGTCTTTATCTGTTCCAGGTGGGTCATCTCCCGGGCCGGCGCCAGGCGCGCGAACTTCAGCCTTATCCTGGATCTGGGTCCTTCGTTCATACCTTAGTCAGCGGCGCGGCCCCGGGGCGTCCCCGCGTCAGACCAGCGCGTACCTCCTGGCGTAGACCGACTGCGCTATCCCCAGCGCCGTCATCGTGGCCAACAGATTGGAGCCGCCGTAAGAGAGCAGCGGCAGCGGCACTCCCGCCACCGGGGCCAGGCCCAGCAGCATGCCGAAATTTATGCTGAAATACACCAGGAACATGCCGAAGATGCCGCAGTTGACCAGGTAACCGAAGCGGTCGCGCGCCAGGCGCGCGCCCTGGATCAGGCGCCGCATCAGCAGCGCGTAGAGGCCCGTCACGGCCAGCATGCCCCAGAAGCCCATTTCCTCCCCGACCACGGCCAGGATGAAGTCGGTATGGCGCTCAGGCACGAAGCCAAGTCTGGACTGGGTGCCCGAGAAGATGCCGCGGCCGAGTATGCCCCCGGAACCTATCGCTATCCTGGCCTGCAGCAGGTTGTAGCCAGCTCCGCGGGGATCCGTCTCCGGGGAGAGGAACACCTCGAGCCGCTTCTCCTGGTACTCCTTCATCTGCCGCTTCACCAGCACTCCCGAGAAGAAACCGAGTATCAGCACCACTGCCGCTCCGGCGAAGTAGATGCCGGAGAGGTTGGCGTAGAGCCGCACGGACAGGCGCCACAGCAGCCAGAACCCGAAGACCACGGCGGCCACGAAGATTAGGGCGCTGGTCCAGGAATCTGAGAGGTGGAAGAAATAGGAGATCAGCGCGTTGTCCATCAGCTCCGGGTTCAGCTTGATGATGGTCCAAAGGATGGGGAACAGCCCGGAGATCAGGGCGTAGCCGACGATGATCGACAGGTGGAACACGCTGGCCCCGGCCGCGAAAAGCATGATAAGCGCCAGCGGGAACGTCAGCAGCACTCCGGAGAAGTCAGGCTGCTCTATCATCAGGATGAAGACGGGCAGGCACAGCGCGAAGGCGCCGAGCACGGTGCGCAGTTCCTTGATCTTGCCCATCCGCTTGTCCAGGAAGTTTGCCAGCACCAGTATCAGCCCCACCCGCGCGAACTCGGAGGGCTGCACCGAGAAGAACGGCAGGCGGTACCACGAGCGGGAGCCCTTGTCCACCACGCCGAAAACGAGCACGCCGGCGAGCATAGCGAGCAGGAAGCCGTAGACGAACTTCCACTGGTCCTGGTAGACCTGGTAGTTCAGGCTCCAGGCGGCCCCGAAGGCGAGCATGGCCAGCGGTATGGCGGTCAGCTGTATCCTGACGATGCGCGCCTGGTTCGGCAGCGCGGACACGGACGAGATGACCGCGAGCGTTCCGATCGCCAGCAGCGTCAGCGCGGCGAAGAAGAGCACCCAGTCCACCCTGCCCTTCTTAAGGCCGGTCCCGGGAGTGAAGATCATATCTCAGCCCCCTCCGCCGCGGGCGCGCCCGCCGGCGGCTCTTCCGGAGTATCGGTGGAGACGGCGGGGCCGGCAGGCGGAGCGGCCGGCTTATTCCGTGGCAGATCGTTGCGCAGCACCGCCTCTATCACGGCCTTGGCGATAGGAGCAGCGGCCGAGGCCCCGTGCTCGCCGTGCTCCACCAGCACCGCCACGGCCACTCGGGACGGCTGTCCGTCCACGGTGGCGTAGGCCACGAACCAGGCGTGGTCCTTGCCGTGCGGGTTCTGCGCGGTGCCGGTCTTGCCGTAGACCTCGACGCCCTTTATCTGAGCCGCGCGGCCGGTCCCTTCGTCCACCACGCTGTGCAGGCCCTCCCTTATAAGGGCCCAGGTGGAGGGCTTAAGTTTCACTGTGCCGTAGGCCTTCGGCTTAGCGCGGCGCACCACCTGTCCGTCGGGGCGCACGATATAGTCCACGTAGTAGGGCCTGTAAAGCGTCCCGCCGTTGGCCACGGCGGAGATCAGTTCCGCGGCCTGGACGGGGGTGACCAGCGTCTCTCCCTGGCCGATGGCCAGATTGAGCGTGTCGCCGATGAACCAGTAACTCTTCTGGTCCGCCCTTTTGCTGGGGCCGAAGACGTTGCCGCCCTTCTCGCCCGGCAGGTCTATGCCGGTGGGCTTGCCGAGGCCGAAGGCCCTGGCGTACTTCTCTATGGCCAGCGGGCCGGCGCGCAGCCCGGCGTTGTAGAAATAGACGTCGCAGGAGTTAGCCAGTCCGTCTATGAAGTCCACGTAGCCGTGCCCTTTCTTGTCCCAGCACTTGAAGATGCGGCTGCCGGCGTCGAACCAGCCGGGGCAGTAGAACTTCTCGTCGGGGCTCACGCGGCCGCTCTCCAGGACGGCCGCCCCCGTGATTATCTTGAAGATGGAGCCGGGCGGATAGGTGCCCTGCAGCGCCTCGTCGAACTCAGGCAGGACCGAGCCCTCCGGCAGCGCCTCCCGCTCCGGGCCCGACAGCACGAACATATTGGGGTCGTACTCGGGCAGCGAGGCCAGCGCCAGCACGGCGCCGGTCCTGGGGTCGAGGGCCACCACGGCGCCTTTGCCGCTGATGGACTTCTTCAGCCCCTCCTCGGCCGCGGCCTGAGCCTCGGAGTCTATCGTCAGGTGGATGTCGTCGCCGGGGGACCATTTGCGGCTCTCCAGCACGCGGTTCAGTTTTCCGCGCGAATCCACCTCCAGGTAGATGCCGCCGTCCTTCCCTTTCAGCTCGCGCTCGAACATCTTCTCCATCCCCGCCTTGCCTATGCGCGAGTCTATCGTGTAGTCGCCTTCGCCGGAGTAGAAAGCCCAGTCCTTGGGGTCCATCCTGCCTATATAGCCTATCAGATGGCTGAGATAGGCGCCGAACGGATAGTAGCGCCTGGCCTCCACGATTATGTTGATGCCGGGATAGACGGCCTTCAGCTCGGAGAGCACCAGCATTACCTTGGGAGGCAGGTTCTCGGCCAGGCGCACCGGCTTCTCGTGCGTGGCGGCGCGGAAGAGCGTCCTGCGCAGCTGGTCGTAGTCGGCGCCCAGAGGCTTGGCCAGCACGCGGGCCAGGCGGTCCAGTTCCGGGCCCGGCCTGGTCTGCCCGGGGAAATAGACGAGGCTGAAGGAAGGGCGGCTGGTGGCTATGGAGACCCCGTCGGCCGAGATGATCCGGCCGCGCGGGGCCGTCTGGCTTATGATCTGCGTGCGGTTCTTCTCGGCCAGGGCCCTGTAATGCGAGCCGCCTATGATCTGCAGGCTGACCAGGCGGAAAAGGAAGATCATCGCCGCCGCTCCGGCGAGGATCCAGAGGAAGTCCAGCCGCTCCTGGGGCATCTGGCGGTCTATCATAGTATGCCGAACCGCCGCTTGAGCCTGCGGAACGCGTAGAACAGCGCCGGCACGGCCAGCGCGTTCAGGAACGGCTCCACCAGGAAGATCTTCACGCTCCCGGGGTTGATCCTGGAAAAGACCAGGCTAAGGCCCATGTAGAAAAGCATGGAGGCCCAGGAGAGAGAGAGCGCCGCGACCAGCTGGGAGAAGAAACTGTCCATGTCGAACTGCCGCTTGACCAGGTAGACCGCGTAGGCCATCAGCGTGTAGGTAAGGGCGTACCCGCCGAAAACCCCCGAACCGAGCAGGTCCGCGTAGAGGCCGAGGAAAAACCCCCAGGTCATGGCCTTGACCGGGCCGGACAGGATGGCCGCGCTGAGAGCGGCGGCGAAGATGATGTCCGGTGCGAGCCCGAAGAAAGAGAGGTTCTGCGTCCACCACCAGTAGAAGGCGCCGGTCGCCAGGTAGAGGAGCGCTTCCAGCAGGAAGGTCACGGCGTCGCCTCCCCGGTCTCCGAGATCTCCCTCGGCAGGCTACGGTGCACGACGTAGACCTCCTTCAGCGTATTGACGTTCACCAGCGGCGTCACGTCGGCCGTGATGAAGTTCATCGAGGATTCCTTAGGATAGACCCTGCTCACCCGCCCCACCGGGACCCCGGCCGGGAACAGCAGGCCGCCCTTGGCGGTTTCCAGTTCCGCGCCCTCCTGCAGGCCGGAGTCCTCCGGCACGTAGTTCATCTTCAGCAGCCAGGTGCCCCGCCCCTCCACCAGCGCCTCCACCCCGGACGGGACTATGGAGCAGACCGCGGAGGCCGCGGCATTGGTCAGCAGCAGCACTTTGGAGAACTTAGGATAGACCTCGAAGACGCGGCCGGCCAGGGCCGCGGTATCGCCCTGCATGCCGAGCACGGTGTCGTTGACGGCTATCCCGTCGTCGGAGCCTTTGTCTATGAAGATGGAGCCGTACCAGTCGGAAGGGGTCTTGTTGACCACCCTGGCCCATGCCCCGGTCCAGGGCAGGTAGCGGGAAAGCTTCATCTCCGCGCTGAGCCTTGCGTTGTCCTCCGCCAGCACGGAGAGGTTCTGCAGCTTGAGTTCCAGGTCGCGGTTCTTCTCCCTGAGCGCACGGTTCTCCTGGTCCGTCTCCAGCAGCGCCAGCACGTTGGCGGGGACGTTGCGTATGAAATGCGTGTAGTCCGCCCCGTAATGGAGCGACGGGTAGAGGCTGTAGCTGGCTATTACTCGGACGGTGTGGGCTACGCGGGAGGACGGAAAAAGCAGCAGCAGGACCGAAAGAACGGCAAAGAAGATCAAAGCGTAATTCGCGGCGTCTTTCTCTCTGCTCATCGCCTGTCCCCGACCGGGACCCGGCTGAAAGAGCGCTGTCCCGGCGCGCCGGTCAGCGGTAGGCGTTAAGGGTCTCGGGCCGCTGGATCTTGTCCAGCTCTTCCAGGTACTTGCCGCAGCCCAAGGCGACGCAGCTCAGAGGATCGGCGGCCCTGTGGACGGGCAGTTCTGTCTCCTGCCTGATAAGTTCCGGGAAACCGCGCAGCAGCGAGCCGCCGCCGGCCAGCACCATGCCGCGGTCCACGAGGTCGGAGGAAAGCTCCGGCGGCGTGGCTTCCAGAACCTGCTTTATCACGTCCACGATAAGCTGCACAGGCTCCATCAGGGCCTGCCTGATCTCTTCCGAAGTAACGAGAATCGTCTTGGGCAGGCCCTTGGCCTGGTCCCTGCCCTTAACCTCTATCGTCTTCTCTTCTTTCAGCGGGAAAACCGAACCTATCTGTATCTTCACCTCTTCAGCGGTGGTCTCACCGATGACCAGGTTGTGCTTGCGGCGGAAATACTGAACTATGCAGTCGTCCATCTCGTCGCCGGCCACGTCCAGGGACTTGGCCACCACGAGACCGCCCAGCGAAATGACCGCCACCTCGGTGGTGCCGCCGCCTATGTCGCAGATCATGCTGGCGTGCGGCTCCGAGACGGGAAGGTCCGAGCCTATGGCGGCCGCCATAGGCTCCTCTATCAGCGCCACCTCGCGGGCGCCGGCCTGCTCGGCCGACTCCTGCACGGCGCGCTTCTCCACTTCGGTAATGCCTGACGGGATGCCTATCACTATGCGGGGGTGCAGCAGGCTTCTCCTGTTGTGCACCTTGCGGATGAAATACTTTATCAGCTCCTGCGTCAGCTCGAAGTCGGCTATCACGCCGTTCCTGAGCGGCCGCACGGCCGTTATGCTCGAGGGGGTGCGGCCCAGCATCAGCTTGGCCTCCGCGCCCACGGCGAGCACCTTCCTCCTGTTCTTGTCTATCGCGACCACCGAAGGCTCGCGCAGCACTATCCCCCGCCCTTTAACGTAGACGAGGGTGTTCGCGGTGCCGAGGTCTATGCCGATGTCGTTGGAGAACAGGCTGAAGAAGTAGTCGAACATTTTTTTAGACCAGTTTCACCAGCGCCGTCTCCGTGGCGTCCCCTTTGCGGAGGCCGAGCTTGAGGATGCGGGTAAAGCCGCCGGGGCGCTCCTTGTAGCGCGGGGCTATCACCTCGAACACCTTGTTGTAGACGGCCTTGTCCTTGACGACGCGCCGCACTTCCACGCGGCGGCCGTTCTTCGCGTCGGCTATCACGCGTTCCACGACGCGGCGCAGCTCCTTGGCCTTGGCCAGCGTGGTCTCCACCTTCTCGTGCAGCAGCAGGCTGGAGGCCATATTGGAGAACATCGCGCGGCGGTGGGAGCCGGTCTTGGAAAGTTTCCTTGCGCCTAAGTTTCTTATCATAGCGTTTCCTTAAAAAAAGAATCAGTTCCGGGGTCAGTCCATCTTCATCCCGAGGCCGAGACCCATTTCCTTGAGTTTTTCCTTTATCTCGTCCAGGGACTTCTGTCCGAAATTCTTGACCGCCAGCAGGTCGTCCTCGGTCTTGCCGACCAGTTCGCCTATCGTGCGGATGCCGGCGACCTTCAGGCAGTTGGAGGCGCGCGAGGAGAGCTCTATCATCTCCACGCCCTGCTCCAGCTTGGAGGCGTTCTCGCCGGAGGGCTCGCTCTTGGCGGACTCCGCCTTCGCGGGTTCCTTGGCGGCCTCCTCTGCGGGCAGGAACGGCATGATCGAGCGGCGCAGCAGCCCCGCGGTGTCCTTGACGGCCTCGTCCGGGGTCATCGTCCCGTCGGTCCAGACCTCGAGCACGAGCTTGTCGTAGTCGGTGCGCTGGCCCACGCGGGCGTTCTCCACGGTGTAATGGACCTTCTGTATCGGGGAGAAGATCGCGTCCATCGGGATGAACTCCATCGGCAGGTTCATGCGGCTGCGGATCTCCTCGGAGGTCAGGTAGCCGGAGCCCCTGGCGATCTCCAGTTCGGCCTCGAACTCGGCGCCGCTCTCCACGTGCGCTATCACGAGGTCCTTGTTGATGATCTCCACGTTGGAGTTCTCGCGGATGTCCCCGGCGGTCACTTCCTTCTTGCCCTTCACGCTGATCAGCAGCGTTTCGGGGCCCTCGCCCTTAAGGCGGACGCGCAGCTTCTTCAGATTGAGGACGATATTGACCACGTCCTCCTTCACGCCGTTGACGGCGGAATACTCGTGGCGAGCGCCCTTGATGCGCACGGCCACTACGGCCGCGCCCTCGAGGGACGACAGCAGGATGCGGCGCAGCGAGTTGCCTATAGTGTGGCCGTAGCCCTTCTCGTAAGGCTCCGCGGTGAACTTCGCGTAGTTGTCGGTCTTGGTCTTTTCCTCGACGCCCAGGGCCTCGGGGATAACGAGCTGTTTAGAGAAAGTTGACATTCGGTCTCCTCGCTTACTTGGAATAGAATTCGACTATCAGCTGCTCATCGGCGGAGATGCTCGACTCGGCGCGGTCCGGCCAGCGGACCAGCTTGCCCTTCTTGGAGCCGGCGTCCCAGGACAGAAAGCTGGGCCTGAAAGCCGTCTTCTCGGCGTGCTCCATGCCCTGCTTGACCAGCAGCGTCTCGCCTATTTTCTGGCTCGCCGGGTTGATGCCGACCTCGTCTCCGGGCTTCAGCATGGCGGAAGGGATGGAGAGCACGCGGCCGTTGACGCAGACATGGCCGTGGTTGACCAGCTGGCGGGCGGCCTTCAGCGAGACCGCGAAGCCGAGCCTGCGCACGACGTTGTCGAGCCTTACTTCCAGGAAGCGCAGCAGCGCCGCGCCGGTCTGGCCCTTGTCCTTGGCGGCCTTGGAGAAGAAGCGGCGGAACTGCGCCTCGTTCACCTGGGCGGAGAGGCGGGCTATCTGCTTCTCGCGCAGGTGTTTGCCGTAGTCGGACATCTTGTTAGGGCGGCCTCCGGAGGAGAAACGCTTCTCCTTCTCGGCGCGCTGCGCCTTGTCCACGGCGCAGTTGGTATGGCACTTGGTTCCCTTCAGGAACAGTTTCTGGTTGAGTTTCCTGCACTTCTTGCAGCTGGGTCCGGTATATCTCGACATTTCAAAGTCTCCTTACGTTATCCTGTTGCTTACACGCGGCGGGCTTTAGGGGGCCTGCAGCCGTTGTGCGGGATCGGGGTCACGTCCTTGATGGATACGACGTGGATGCCGCTCTGCGCTACCGCGCGTATCGCGGTCTCGCGGCCGGGGCCGGGGCCGCTGACGAAGACCATCGCCTGGCGCACGCCGTACTCTGCGGCGCGGGCCGCTGCTTTGGAGGCGGTGATCTGCGCGGCGAAGGGCGTGCCCTTCTTCGTGCCGCGGAAGCCGTTGCCGCCGGAGGTGGACCAGGCTATCACGCCGCCCTTCTCGTCGGTGAAGGTGATGATCGTGTTGTTGAACGAGCAGTTCACGTACACGCGGGCGAACGCCACGGTGCGGAAGCGGCGCTTGGGGGCGGCCTTCTGCTCGGGTTTCTTGGCCCCGTCCTGGGGCTGCTGGTTCTTGTTCTCTTCGGCCATAGTCTTGGATCTTCCTTTTTAGTTTTCTAACCCCCCTCCGCTCCCGCGGAGGGGGCGGGCCTTACTTACCGCCCGGGGCGGCGGCGGCCGCCTTGCCGGCGGATCCCACCGTGCGGCGGCGGCCGCGGCGGGTGCGGGCGTTGGTGCGGGTGCGCTGGCCGCGCACCGGCAGGTTCCTGCGGTGGCGATACCCGCGGTAACTGTTGATCTCGACGTAGCGCTTGAGGTTCGCTGTGATCTCCCTGCGGAGCTCGCCCTCGACCTTGTACTCCTTGGAGATCACGGAGTTAAGCAGACCGACCTGGTCTTCGGTCAGGTCCTTGACCCGGGTATCGGGGGTGATCTGGGCGCTGAGGCCGGCCAGGATCTTCTTCGCCATCGGCCGCCCTATGCCGTAGACATAAGCCAAAGCTATGACTATCTTTTTCTCTCTCGGTAAGTCCACACCTGCTATACGTGCCATACTTTCTCCTTGCTGCTGTGATCGGTCACCGGCTGACGCTGGTCACCAGCCGGGGGCTCAGCCCTGGCGCTGCTTGTGGCGGGGATCGCCGCATATCACGCGAACTACGCCCTTGCGCTTGACTATCTTGCACTTATTGCAAATCTTCTTGACGCTGGCTCTTACTTTCATCGAAGCACCTCTGACCTTGATTGCGCCGCGGCGGCGGCTTATTTTTCCCTGTAAACTATCCTGCCCTTGCTGAGATCGTAAGGAGAAAGCTCCAGTTTCACCTTGTCGCCCGGCAGTATCTTGATGTGGTGTATGCGCATCTTGCCGGAAATGATGCCGAGTATAGTCTTGCCCGGCGCTATCTCCACCTTGAAAGTGGCGTTCGGGAGAGACTCCTTTACCACGCCTTCAAGCTCTATCTTGTCGCTGTTCTCGGACATATTTATATATTATACAAAATGAGGCCTTCTCTCAGAAACTATATCCTGCTGAGAACCTCGCAGCCGTCCTCCGTAACGGCCACCGTATGCTCGTAATGGGCGGCCAGACTCCCGTCGGCGGAGACCGCGGTCCACCCGTCGTTCTTCACCACCACTTCGGCCCGCCCCAGGCATATCATCGGCTCTATCGCCAGCGTCATGCCTGACTTCAGGAGCGGCCCCGTACCGGACCTCCCGAAATTGGGGATCGAAGGCTCCTCGTGCAGATGGCGTCCTATGCCGTGGCCCGTGAACTCCCGCACCACCGACATGCCGTTGGCCTCCGCGTACTCCTGCACGGCGTGGGAGACGTCGCCCAGCCTGACCCCGGCCCTGACCTTCGAAAGCGCCAACTCCAAAGAACGGCTGGTGACCTCCATCAACTTCCTGGCCTGCGGGGTTATCCCGCCGGCCGCCACGGTGAGGGCCGCGTCGCCGTAGAAACCGTCGCAGACGGCCCCCATGTCCAGGCTGACCACGTCCCCGTCGCGGACCACCCTCCTGGGGCTGGGGATGCCGTGCACGATCTCCTCGTTGATGGACACGCAGAGCGTGGCCGGATAACCGCGGTAGCCGAGGAAGGCCGGCACGGCGCCCAGTTCGCGCACGCGCCGCTCCGCAAAACTGTCCAGTTCCGCCGTGGTGATCCCCGGTTTCACCAGGGGTTTCAGCTCGGCGAGCACCTCCGCCACTATGCGCGAGGCCCGCCGCATGGCCTCTATCTCCGCCGGGGTCTTTATCTCTATCACGGCCGGCGCAGCATGGAGGAGAGCTTCTCCGCCACCGTCTCCGGCGGCAGGGACCCGTCCGCCTCGTAGAAATTCCCGGAAGCCCTGTAATAGGCCAGCAGCGGCTCGGTCTGGTCCCTGTATACCTGCAGGCGCCGCTCTATCACGGCCGGCTTGTCGTCGTCGCGCGTAACCAGCCCCTTGCCGCAGGCGTCGCAGACGCCTTCCTTCCCCGGCGGGGCGGAGATCACGTTGTAGATCCTGCCGCACCCGGAGCAGGTGCGCCTGGCGCCGAGGCGCCGCGCGACTTCCGCCTCCGGCACGTTGAGAAAGACCACCGCGTCTATCGCCTGGCCGCGCGAGCCGAACCAGCTGTCCAGCCCCTCGGCCTGCTCCACCGTGCGCGGGAATCCGTCGAACAGCAGACCGCGGGTCTCGGCGCCGAGCCTGGCCTTGAGCACATCGAGCACCAGCCTGTCCGGGACCAGGCGGCCGGCGTTCAGATAGCCGGCCACTTCCTGCCCGAGGGCGGTCTTCTTCGCCAGCTCCTCGCGGAAGATGTCGCCGGTGGAGACGTGGAACATGCCGAGTTTCTGAGAAAGAACCTTCGCCTGGGTCCCCTTTCCGGAACCCGGATACCCCAATAAGATCACGTTCATGCTTCCCTCCGGACCTCCGGCCGCGCGCGGCCGCTCAGCTGCCCACGTTGAACCAGCGGCCCTTTATCTTGGAGTTCTTGTAGAAGCCCTCGTAGTTCCGCATCACCAGGTGCGCCTCCGTCTGCGCGATCGTGTCGAGGGCGACGCCCACGACGATCAGCAGCGAGGTGCCGCCGAAGTAGAACGGCACGTTGAACTTGGCGCGCAGGTAGTCCGGCAGCACGGCTATAGCTGACACGAAGATGGCGCCGCCCAGCGTTATCCTGTTCAGCACCCATTCTATGTGGGAGGCCGTCGGCTCGCCCGGCCGGATGCCGGGGATGAAGCCGCCCCACTTCTTCATGTTGTCCGCCAGGTCCTTCGGGTTGATGCTGACGGAGTTGTAGAAATAGCAGAAGAAGATAATCAGCGCCACGTAGATCAGCTGGTAGAGCACGCTGGTGCGGTTCAGCCAGTTCATCATCGTCTGCGCCCAGGCCGCCTGCGGGTTGAAGGAGCCGATCGTGTACGGCACGCTGAGCAGCGACACCGCGAAGATCACGGCGATGACGCCGCTCTGGTCCACCTTCAGCGGGAGGAACGTGGAGGCGCCGCCGTACATCTTGCGGCCCACCATGCGCTGCGCGTACTGCACCGGGATCTTGCGCTGCGCCGTCTCCACCCAGACCACGAAGGCCATGATCAGCAGCACCATCGCGAAGATGGCCAGGCCGGAGAGCAGGCTTATTTCGTCTATCTGGATCAGCTTGACCATGCCCATCACGGCGGAGGGCAGGCGGTCGACGATCCCGGCGAAGATGATCAGCGAGATGCCGTTGCCTATGCCGCGTTCGGTCATCTGTTCGCCGAGCCACATCACGAAGATCGTGCCGGTCACCAGCGTCAGCACCGTGACGAAATAGAAGGAGAACGTGGGGTTGGCCACGATCTGAGGGCCGTCGCCGCCGCCGCCCATCTTGGTCAGCGCTATCGTCAGGCCTATGGACTGGATGACGGCCAGCAGCAGGGTGAACCAGCGCGTGTACTGCGTTATCTTCTTCTGGCCGGTCTGCCCTTCCTTGGCCAGGCGGTCGAGCGCCGGGAACACGTGCGCGCCCTGCACCAGGCTGACGATGATGGAGGCGTTGATGTACGGCATCACGCCCATCGAGAAGATGGAGAAGCGGCTCAGGGCCCCGCCGGAGAAGATGTCCAGGAAGCCCAGCAGCGAGCCCTTCTGCGCCTCGAAGAAGGCCTGCAGCGCCGCCGTGTTGATGCCCGGGATCGGGATGGAGGCGCCCAGCCTGTAGACGGCCAGCGCGACCATCACGTAGATTATCCGCTTTTTAAGGTCTTCTATCTTAAAAATGTCGGTTATCTGCTGCATTATTTCGTATCCGTTTTGGGAGCCTCTATCAGGGCGGCCTTGCCGCCGGCCTTCTCTATCTTCTCCCTGGCGGAAGCGGAGAAAGCGTGCGCCTTCACGGTCAGGGCCTTCTTCAGCTCGCCGTCGCCGAGCACCTTTATCAGCTCGGGCTTCTTCACCAGGCGGGCCTTGACCATGGCCTCGGGGGTGACCTCGGCGCCGGCCTTGAAGTTCTTCTCCAGCGACGAGACGTTCACCCACTGGTACTCGGTGCGGAACTGCACGTTGTTGAAGCCGCTCTTCGGGATGCGGCGGAGCAGCGGCAGCTGGCCGCCCTCGAACCCGTCCGGCTTGGCGCCGCCGGAGGTGGAGTTCTGGCCCTTCTGGCCGCGCGTCGAGGTCTGCCCGTGACCGGAACCCTGTCCGGTGCCGAGGCGCTTCTTCCTGTGAGCGGAACCGGGCTTAGGCTTGAGATTGTTCAGTCCGACCATAATGTTTCTCCTGTTCGCTGCTGGATCGTTTACGGCTGGCGGCTCACTCTCGGCCGCGGATCTTCATGACTTCGTCCCTGGTCTTGAGCCGCTTCAGCGCGTCGACGGTGGCGTAGACGGCGTTGAAGGCGTTGCGGGTGCCGAGGTTCTTCGTCAGGATGTTCTTGACGCCGGCGGCCTCGAGGACCGCGCGCACTCCGCCGCCGGCTATCAGGCCGGTGCCGCCCACGGCGGGCTTCATCCAGACCTTGCCCGAGCCGAACTTGCCCTCCACCTCGTGCGGGATCGTGGAATTCTCTATCGGGAACTGGAACATATCCTTGCGGGCGCCGGCGGTGCCTTTCTGTATCGCCCCCTGCACCTCGTTGGACTTGCCGAGGCCCACGCCGACCTTGCCGTTGCTGTCGCCGACGACCACCAGGGCGTTGAACGAGAAGCGCTTGCCGCCCTTGACCACCTTGGTCACGCGGTTGATGACTACGGTCACGACCTTTTCCTCTTTGACGTCCTTCAGGTCGAGCTCCATCGGCTCGGGGGACTTGCCCTGGGCGTTGAGTTCCTTGCTGGTCTTGAGCTGTTTCTGGTTTCTGAGCATTTTGGCTTCTCCCTTGGGCCGCTCATGAGCATAGCTCCCGAAGCGGCACAGACAAAGTCTAGAATTTCAGGCCGGCCTCGCGGGCCGCGTCGGCCAGCGCCTTGATGCGGCCGTGGTAGATCCTGCCGCCGCGGTCGAAGCAGACCTCGGTCACGCCCTTCGCGATGGCGCGCTTGGCCAGCAGTGCCCCGACCACCTTGGCGGAGCCGATGCTTTTGCCGGACTTCAGCTTGCCCTTCAGCTCCTTGTCCTGGCTGGAGGCGGCCGCCATCGTTACGCCCTTCACGTCGTCCACGACCTGCGCGTAGATGTTCTTCGCGCCGCGGTAGACGCTCAGGCGCGGCCTCTTGATGCCGTTCTCGAACAGATTACGGCGGGAGCGGGCCTTGCGGAACTCGTATCTTTCCTGTTTGCTTATCATTGGGTATTTCCTTTTCCTCTGAATCGCTCTTGGCGCCCGTTATTTCTTGGCCGCGCCGGCGCCGGCGCCCGCGGCGGTCTTGCCGGCCTTGCGGATGATATGTTCGCCCTGGTACCTTATGCCGGTGCCCTTGTAGGGCTCGGGCTTCTTGATCCTCTTGATCTGGGCGGCCAGGTTGCCGACGGCCTCCCGGTCTATGCCCTTTATCGTAAGCACGGTCTGCTTAGGGTCGAAGGACATCTTGATGCCGGGCGGGATGTCCATTATCACGGGATGCGAGAAGCCGAGAGTGAGCGAGACCTTGGACCCCTCCACGGCGCCCTTGAAGCCCACGCCGCTTATCTCGAGCACCTTCGCGAACTCCTTGGTCACCCCGGCCACCATGTTGTTGATGCGCGCGCGGGCCGTGCCGAACAGCGCGCCCTTGTCCTGGGCGCCCTGGGCCACGCTGACGTTGATCGTGTTGCCGGCCACCGCGGCGTTGATGCCCTCGGGCAGCCCGTAGGAGAGCTTGCCGAGCGGGCCCTCGACGAGGACGCTGCGGCCGTCGACGCGGGCCTTCACCTTGTCCGGAATCTGAATGGGTTTTTTTCCGATCCTGCTCATGGTTTTACCTCTCGTATCTTGCGGTTACCACACCTGGCAGAGCACTTCTCCGCCGAGCTTCTGCTTCTTGGCCTCGGCGTCGGTCAGCAGGCCCCTGGAGGTGGAGACTATCGTCACGCCGAACGCGGCGCGCACGCGCGGCAGTTCCTCGTGGCCGCGGTAGACGCGCAGACCGGGCTTCGACACGCGGCGCAGGCCGTTTATAACGGACTGCTTGTCCTGCGTGTACTTCAGCGTGATGCGGATCACGCCGCGCCGGTCGATGGTCTTGTCCAGCTTCGGGTCGAGCACCTTGAAATTGGAGACGAAGCCCTCGTCCTTGAGCAGCTTCACCAGCCCGGCCTTGATGCCGGAGAACGGCACGTCCACGCGCTCCTTCCTTTTGACGGTGGCGTTCTTGATCGCCGCGAGCATGTTAGATATCGGGTCCATTAGTTTCTCTCCTTCCTTGAATTCGCGTTACCAGCTGGACTTCTTGAGGCCGGGGATCAGGCCCTCGTGCGCCATCTTCCGCAGGCAGATCCTGCAGAGGCCGAAGTCCCTGTAGTAGCCGCGCGGCCTGCCGCAGATCTGGCAGCGGTTGCGGAAGCGCGTAGAGAACTTCTGGGGTTTGCGCATCTTCGCCATCCAAGCGTATGTAGCCATTTCTTTCTCCTGTTTCCTCGGTTAAATTACTTTTTCGCCTCGGGCTTCCTGAACGGCATGCCCAGGTACTCGAGCAGCGCCTTGCCCTTCGTGTCGTCGCCGGCGGTGGTCACGAACGTGATGTTCATGCCGCGCGCCTTCGGGGACTTCTCCATGTTGACCTCGGGGAAGATATGGTGCTCCTTGAGGCCGATGTTCAGGTTGCCGCGGCCGTCGAAGAAGCGGGGGTCGAAGCCCTGGAAGTCGCGGATGCGGGGCACGGAAAGGCTGACGAACCGGTCGAAGAACTCGTACATGCGGGCGCCGCGCAGCGTGACGCGCACGCCTATCGGCATGCCCTCGCGCAGTTTGAAGTTGGAGATGGACTTCTTGGCCTTGCGGATCTGCGGGGCCTGGCCGGAGATCAGCATCAGGTCCTCCTTGGCGAGGTCGATGGCCTGCACGTTCTCCTTGGCCTCGGACACGCCGATATTGATGACGATCTTCGTCATCTTCGGGCAGGCCATCGGGGAGGAAAGCGAGAAATCCTTCATCAGGGCAGGCTGCACCTTCTCGCGGTAGGCGGCGGCCAGACGCACCGTGTAGCCCTTGGGCATAGGAGCCACCGCGCCCTTCGGGACTTCGGTCAGCTGCAGCTTCTGCTGCACGTGCTCCTTCTTGGGCGCCTTCGGCGCCTTCGCCTGCTTCTCAGTTCCTTCTTTAGCGGTTTCTTTCGCCATTGTGGGTACCTCTTAAACTATCGTTTCGCCGCACTTCTTGCAGGCGCGCAGCCTCTCGCCGCCCTGGACTACGGCCTTTACGCGGACCGGCTTGCCGCACTTGGGGCAGACCAGCTGCACGTTGGAGATGGACAGCGGGGCCTCCACCTTGTGGATGCCGCCGGGCTTGTCCTGGGTGGTCTTCTTGTGCTTGGAGACGATATTGACCCCCATTACCACCACCTTGCGCTCGGCCGGCAGGATCTCCTTGACCTCGCCCTTCTTGCCCTTGTCCTTGCCGGCTATAACCATAACGGTGTCTTTCTTCTTGAGTTTCAGCATAATTTCCGCCTTATCAGATGACTTCGGGCGCGAGCGAGACGATCTTAAGGAAGTTCTTGCCGCGCAGCTCGCGGGCCACGGGTCCGAAGACGCGCGTACCCTTGGGCTCGCCGTTGTCGTCTATCACGCAGGCCGCGTTGTCGTCGAAGCGTATGTAGGAGCCGTCCGGCCTGCGCGCCTCCCTGCTGACGCGCACCACCACGGCCTTCACGACGTCGCCCTTCTTGATGGCGGCGTGAGGGATGGCGTCGCGGACCGAGCAGACTATCGTGTCGCCGAGGAAGGCGTACTTGCGGTAGCTGCCGCCGTTGACGTGGAAGCACTGCAGCTTCCTGGCGCCGGAGTTGTCGGCGACGTTGAGAATTGTTCTGAGCTGTATCATGTTCTCTCTCCGTTCTGGGCCGGATTACTTCGCGGCCTTCTCGAGTATGCGGACGACGCGCCAGCGCTTCAGCGCCGACAGCGGGCGGGTGGCGGCGATCTCCACCAGGTCGCCCATCTTAGACTCGTTGGCCTCGTCGTGAGCGTAGAACTTGCGGTGGCGCCTGAGGGTCTTGGCGTAGACCGGGTGGCTGATCACGTGGTCGACGCTGATCACGCGGGTCTTGGCCATCTTGTCGGAGACGACCACGCCGCGCAGCAGTTTGCGCTTGGCTCTTTTCTCGGTATTCTCGGTCATTTTTTAACCTCGGCGTTCTTGGATTTGGCCGCCTGACGAGCATCGCTCTTGTGCGGCACTGGCTTAGCCTTGGCCAACTCGCGTTCGCGGAGATAGGTGTTGATCAGAGCTACCTTGCGGCGGTTGGTGCGCAGCACCAGCGGGTTCTCCACCGGAGCGGCGCTGCGCTTGAACTTGATCTGGAAGATCTGCTTCTTGAGGTCGGCGGCCTGAGCGCGGAGCTCGGCGTCGCCCATGTTCCTAAGGTTTTCCTTGTCTTTTCTTTTCATGGTACGTTAGGCTCCTTGGCTCAGTTCTCGCGGCTGACAAAGCGCGTCTTGATAGGCAGCTTGTGGCCGGCCCGGGTGAAGGCCTCCTTCGCGGTGGGCAGGTCCAGGCCTTCCACCTCGAAGAGCATCCGGCCGGGCTTCACGACGGCCACCCAGTGGTCGGGCGCGCCCTTGCCCTTTCCCATGCGGGTCTCGGCGGGATGCTTCGTGATGGCCTTGTCGGGGAAGATGCGGACCCAGATCTTGCCCTTCTTGCGCAGGTAGCGCACGATCGTAACGCGGCACGCCTCTATCTGGCGGGCGGTGATCCAGCGGGGCTCCAGCGCCTTCAGGCCGAACTCGCCGAAAGCCAGCGTGGTGCCGCGCTTGGCCGGGCCCTTAATGCGGGGCGCCGAATGCGGCTTGCGGTATTTCACTCTCTTAGGCATCAACATATTTATGCTCCTTAGGCTGAAACTCCTCAGGCGGCCGGCTGCTCCCGGCGGGCGGCGGCGGCCTCGTCCAGCACCGGGGTTTCGGTCGGGTTCTCGGCCTCAAGCTTCATCAGCTGCTCGCGCAGCTCGCGCGGGGTCTTCGCGAAGAAAAGTTTCTTGAAGATCCAGACCTTTATGCCGATCTTGCCCATCGAGGTATGCGCCTCGGTAAGACCGTAATCGATGTCGGCCGATATCGTCTGCAGCGGCACGCGGCCCTTGCGGTACCACTCGCGGCGGGCGATCTCGGCGCCGCCGAGGCGGCCGGAGGCCATGACCTTTATGCCGAGCGCGCCGGAGCTCATCGTGCGCTCCATCGCGCGCTTGATGGCGCGCTTGAAGCTGATGCGCTTCTCCAGCTGCTGCGCGACGGACTGCCCGACTAGGCGGGCGTCCAGCTCTGGGATCTTTATCTCGGAGACGTTGACGAACACCTTGCGCTTGGTCAGGCGTTCCACGGCCTTCTTCAGGGCCTCGATGTCCGCGCCCTTGCGGCCGATCACTACGCCGGGGCGGGCCGTGTGGATCGTGACCTTCAGGTACGCGCCGGCGCGCTCTATGTCCACCCAGCTGACGGAAGCCGTGGCGAAGCGCTCGGTCACCATGTGCCTTATCTCGAAGTCCTCGCGGATCAGTTCGGGCATCTTCTTGGGGGAGAACCAGCGGGACTGCCAGTCCTGGATGTAGCCGAGCCTTAAGCCCTTGGGATGTATTTTCTGACCCATATTATTTGCGCTCCTTCGACTTCGTGTCCGAGACCACCACGCTGATGTGGCACATCTTGCGCTTGAAAGGCATCGCGCGGCCCTGCGGGCCGGGCTGCACGCGGCGCAGGAATTTCATCGGGCCCTGGTCGGCGAAGCACTCGGTCACCCAGACCTGCCTGAGGTCCAGTTTCTTGCCGAGCTTGACGGACAGGTTGGCGCCGGCGGACTTGATGGCCTTGCCCAACACGTCGGTGGCCCGCATCGGGATGCTGGCCAGGATATACTGGGCCTCGTACAGCGACTTGCCCCGCACCTGGTCCATCAGCTGGGCTACCTTGCGGCGGCCGTAGCGCTGGTATTTGAGATGGCATTTAGCTTCCATGATATATCTCCTGTCGGCCTTGTCTTAGGTGAGGTCCGTGGCTTCCTTGGTATGGGACTGGCCGTGGCCCTTGAAGAGCCGCGGGAACGAGAACTCGCCCAGCTTGTGGCCGACCATGCGCTCGGTCACGTACACCGGCAGGAACTTGCGGCCGTTGTGCACCATCAGCGTCTGCCCGACGAAGTCGGGGGTTATCGTGCAGGCGCGCGACCAGGTCTTTATCTGCGCCTTGGCGCCGCTCTGCGCGGCGGCCTGGATCTTGGCCAGCAGCTTCTGGTCGACGAAAGGCCCTTTCTTAGACGATCTGCTCATTTATTCCTCCGTTACGCGGCCGTCGACTTGCGGCGGTCCTGCACTATCATCCAGCTCCAGATCTTGGACTTGGTCCTGGTCTTGAAGCCCTTCGAAGGCTGGTTCCACGGCGAGCGCGGAACGTTGTTGCCCTTCGAGTGGCCGCGGCCGCCGCCGAGCGGGTGGTCTACGGCGTTCATCGCGGCCCCGCGCACGGTCGGGCGGATGCCCAGGTGGCGCTTGCGGCCGGCCTTGCCGAGGGTTATCGTGTTGTGCTCGATGTTGCCGACCTGGCCGATAGTGGCCATGCAGTTTTTCAGCACCTTGCGGATCTCGCCGGAAGGCATCTTGACGAGGGCGTAGTCGCCCTCCTTGGCCATCAGCTGCGCCTGCGTGCCGGCCGCGCGCACGAACTGCGCGCCCTTGCCGGGGATCATCTCGATGGCGTGGATGAACGTGCCGTCGGGGATGTTGGCCATCGGCAGCGCGTTGCCGAGCCGGATCTCGGCCTTGGGGCCGCTCATGACGGTGGCGCCCACGCCCAGGCCCAGCGGGGCCGGGATGTAGCGCTTGTCGCCGTCGGCGTAGACCAGCAGCGCGATGCGGGCGTTCCTGTTAGGGTCGTACTCTATCGAGGTCACCTTCGCGGGCACGCCGAACTTCTCGCGCTTGAAATCAACCGCGCGGAAGCGGCGGCGGTGGCCGCCGCCGTGGTGGCGGACCATGACCATGCCGGTGTTGTTGCGGCCGCCGTGCTTGCGCATGCCGGCGGTCAGTCTCTTCTCGGGCTCGGTCTTAGTGATGTCCGAATAATCGGCCATCTGCATAGTCCGCCTCGAGGGGGTGTAGGGTCTGTATGATTTGATCGGCATATTTTCCTCTCGCTCGGCCGCCTTACTTGGGCAGGTCCGTCATGTCTATCTTCTGGCCGGTCTTAAGGGTGACTATGGCCTTCTTCCAGTCGGAGCGGTAGCCTTCGCTGCGGCCCACGCGGTGAAGTTTGCCCGGCAGCGTGGCGGTGCGCACGGCGGTGACCTTCACCTTGAAAAGGGTCTCCACTGCCTTCTTGATCTCGGTCTTGTTGGCCTTGGGGCTCACCTGGAAAGTATAGCGGTTCTGCTTGTCCTTCAGCAGCACGCTCTTCTCGCTGAGTATGGGGGCTATCAGCACTTCGGTAAAGTTCATTTTGCCTCCTTCACGCTCTGCGCCAGGGCCTTAAGGCCGTCGGCGGTGAAAACGAGCTTCTCGCTGCGCATCGCCTCGTAGGCGTTCAGGTTGCGGGCCAGGCACCAGCCGAAGTCAGCTATGTTGCGGGACGCGGTCCTGAAGTTCTTGTCCATCTTGTCGGTGACGAACAGCACGCTCTTGGCGTTCAGGGCTTTGCGCAGTCCGTTCAGGGAGCTGGTCTTGGCGGCCTCGAGGCCGAGGTTCTCTATCGCCAGCACCGCGCCGGCGGCGGCGCGGGCGGAAAGGGCCTCCACAAGGGCCTGGCGCAGCTTCTGCTGCGGCAGGTACTGGCGGAACGAGCGCGGCTTAGGGCCGAACACGACTCCGCCCTTGCGCCAGATCGGCGAGCGGGTAGAACCGTGGCGGGCGCGGCCGGTGCCCTTCTGCTTCCACGGCTTCTTGCCGCCGCCGGAGACCTCGGAGCGGGTCTTCGTGCAGGCGGTGCCGCGGTGCTTGTTGGCGAGGTAGTGCTTTACCACCTCGTGGATGAAATAGGAGTCCGGCTTGGCGGAAAAGATGTCCTCCGGCAGGTCGAACTTGCCGACTTCCTGTCCCTTCAGGTTAAAGAGCTTGGTTTCCATGTTAATCCTCTCAGGGCCTTATTTCTTGGCGGCCGGCTTGGCCGCGGCCTTGACGGCCTCTTTCTTCTTGCTCTTCGCGGGCCCGGCGGCGACCGGCTTGGGGGTCTTCTTGTTGGTGCGCGTGATGTAGACCATGCTGCCGGCAGCTCCGGGGATGCCGCTGTTGACGAGCAGCAGGTTCTCTTCCGGGATGACCTTCACGACCTTCACCTTCTGCACGGAAACGGTCTCTACGCCCCAGTGGCCGGCCATGCGCTGGCCGGGGAGCACGCGGCCCAGAGAGCGGCGGCTGCCCAGGGAGCCGGGGGCGCGCTCGCGGTCGGAGGCGCCGTGGCTGGCGGGCTGGCCTTTGAAGTTGTGGCGCTTCATCGCTCCGGACCAGCCATGACCTTTGGAGACGCCCTGCAGGTCCACCCAGTCGCCGGCAGCGAAGCGCTCGACGCCCGCGGTCTGGCCCTGCTCGGCACCGGCGAGATCGCTGACGCGGAACTCCCTGAGATGCTTCAGGGCGGGAGTGCCCAGCTTCTTGGCGAGCCCGAGCTCCGCCTTGTAGGAGTTCTTCTCTTTCTTGTGGCCGAAGCCGAGGCAGACGGCCTGATAGCCGTCCTTCTCCTTGGTGCGGGTATAGGCCACGCGGCAGGGGCCGGCCTTCACGACCGTAACGGCGTGCAGGTTGCCGGCGGCGTCGAAGATCTGGGTCATGCCCATCTTCTCGCCGATCAGAAATTTATGCGCCGCGTTGAGCTGCTTAGCTTCCGGCTTTCCTTCAGGCTTGGCCTCGGCAGCCTTGTTCTCTTTGTTCTCTTCTGTCATGTCAGTACCGCTCCTTGCCGTTCTTCCGACGTAAAAGTCCCCGATAACCCGGGGTCCCGCTGCGGAATGCGAACGGACCGCGCCGGAACCTTTCGGCTCCGGTTCTGGTGCTTCTTTTTTTTTAGTTTCTATGATTAGCCCGCAGGCGGAGGGAATCAAGGCCGCTCCGTCTATAGGGCCGCCGCCCGTATTCCGTGGAACGCGGCGGCGTAATAATAAAAACTTCTTTTCAAAGAAACCGCGGCGTTGCCGCGATCGACTACCGGATTATTATAACAAAACTCCGCGGAGGAGTCAACGCGCCGGGCAGGGCGGCTAAAGAACCCCGACCGCGGCCGCCAGCAGGGCCAGGAACAGCGCCATCGGCCAGCTCTTCCTGAACCAGTGCTTGTCGTTCACGTCGATAAAATCGTCCGAGGAGTCTTCGTTCATCCAGCCGGCCGCCCGGCTCGCGGCGGAAGCGGGAGGCGGTTCCGGGGCCGGAGAGGCGGCCGGGACCTCGGCGGGACGCTCCGGGACGGCGGGCGCCTCCTTGGGGAGTACGGCGGGCCTGACGGGCTCGGATTGGGGAACCACCCCTTCAAGGCGGGACGGCAGAGCCCCCCGATGGGCGCAGGCCGACCCGCACAGCAGGCCGGCCGCCAGCAGGATGGCGCCGCCCTGATATCGCCGCCTGGGGTTATAATTGGTATTCATATAGATATCTATATGAAGGTCCTATTGCAGCAGTTCCACTGTGCCGTATTTCTCCTTCGCCTTCTTTTCCTGACGCTGCCCGGCCGGTTTTTCAGGCGAAATTGCGCCTCTTGCGCCGGCGAAGATCCCCGGCCGGCCGAGCAGCAGGAACCGCATGCTCAGCCCGGAGATGTCCCCTTCTCTGGCCTTCACCGTCCGGGACTTTCCAAGCGCCAGCCTCTCGTCCCCCCCGGCCGAAAGCGGGGCGGCATCCCTGTCCAAGGCGTTCTCCGCCTGGTACTGCAGCATAAGCTCGCCGCCCGGGCCGTACGACAGGACCCCCCCGAAAGTGAAGGAATAGCTCTTTCCCGCCTCGCCAAGGGAGTCCGAGACGCTGTACTGGCCGTCTGCCCGCAGGACCAGCCGGCAGTCCTCCGGGTAATCTCCGGACAGCGCCCTGGCGGTAAGATGATAATTGCCGGAAGAGCGAAGGCTCCAGGGGGTGTCCTTCTTGCCTTCGGCCCCGCGCCCAGCGTCAAGCTCGAAGCGCAGGCGCCAGGGCCCGCAGGCCACGGCGGTGATCCTGGAACCGCGCATCAGCGAAAGGGAGCCGCCGGCGCGGAAGGAGCGCGTCCTGACCTCTGGACCGCTGGAGAGCGCCACCTCGTATTCCAGTCTGTACAGCCCTCGGCCCGAGCGCGTAAGGCCGCCGGAAAAAGACAGTCTCCGGGAATTTACCATGCGGGAGAATTCGGCCCTTTCTCCGTCCTTTACGAGGACGGCGTGCCCGTATGGGACATCCCCGTTGAAGACCCTGACGGCGAGCGAATGAGCGGCGGCCGAGGCTGCGGCCGGAGAGAACGGCAGCGAGGCGGCCAGAAATACGGCTGCGAGTTTCATATTTCCTCCCGGGCCGCCTGCCGCGGCCAGCTCCTATTTTATCAAAACGCCGGCGCTTTGACCGCCGGGAGCGGCCGCGCCGGCGGGAGGGAGCACCGTATCGGCCGCGGTCAGGATGGAAACCGTCCCTGTCGCGATAAGGCGCGCCTTTACGGCCATGGAGCCGTCGCTCCTGGGGATCAGCGCGCCAGTCACTATCGCGGCCGCCCCGAGGCGGACGCCGAGGTCCTTTATGGCAGCGGGGCTCAGCGCGGCCGAAGGCGCCAGGCCGGCGCCGGAGAGCGCCTGCCGCACCAGGCCCTGCTCCAGGACCTGCATGCCGCCTCCGGCGGCCAGGGCGGCGCCAAGGTTGTCCGCTACAGTCTGCCCTTCCCCGGAAAAGCGCTGGTCGGAGCAGGCGAACGGCAGCACGGCCACCTTCCCGCTCCCCAGCGCCCTCCCGCCAGCGGTCAGTTCCGCGGCCAGGCGCGCGTACGGGTCGTCAGCCGCGGTTTTGCCGGTTTTCAGCCCGGCCCGGCCGCCGCAGCCGCAGAAGACGGCAAGAGCCGCCAGCGCTATGAAGACGTTCCTGTTCATTTTCCCTCCTCCTTGAAACTATTCACCGGCCGCCGGCGGAACAGCCGGCCCTGAGCTTCTTATAGGCCAGTCCGAGCGGCGTCATTTCGCCCGGCCGGGCCGCTTCCGCCATCTTCCACTCGCCCGGCAGGCAGGCTGGCCAGGCGGGCCTGCCGGCGTGATCGTGGCCGGCCGAGTAGAAGAAGTACTGCGGGAAGTACGGAGTTATCAGCGCGACGCCCTCCTTCCTTCCTATCAGCTCCAGCAACGAGAGGAAGCGAGCGTCGAGCGGTTCCCAGAAACCGTAGGCGTTCCGGCCGTAGGCTTCAGTATCGAAGACGCCGCCAGGCTCGCCGGCGCCGTGCTTGTAGAGCCAGGCCTCGCTGATCACCAGCCCCTTGGCCGGGTCCGCCCTCTTCACCCTGTCCATGGCCGCCAGCAGGGCAGCGGTGTAGTCCGTGGTTCCCAGCCTGAGCGGGTAGAAATGGAGATCTATATAGTCCAGGCCCTTCACTTTCGAGAAGGCGTCGACGTACTCCGGGGATTCCCATATCCCGGACCCGGCGCCGATCCTGGTCCCGCCCTTTATGCCGGCCGCGGAAACGTCGGCCAGCAGGTCCCGCAGCCAGGCGGCGTAGTCGGCCGGGGGGATGGAGAACCCCAGGAACCTGTCGTTGGTCTCCGGTTCCGTGACCACGGAGAGATAGTCCGGCCTGATCCTCGCCAGGATGAGCTCTGTCTCCCGCTTCTTCATGTCCAGGAAGGTCCTCTCGGGGTCCTGCTGCCGCTTCAGGCCAGCCACGAACCTGCTGGCAGGCGCGGGGGTGGAGGGCGGATAGACGAACTGCTCCACCAGCAGTTTCATGCCCCGCTTGCGCACCTCCGCCGCCAGCGCCTCATAGAACCGGAGCACCGGCCCCGGGTCACGCACCTCCGGCGTGAGGTCCGGGAAAGAGATCATAACGGAGACCCCGCCTGCGCCCAGAGCGCGGAGCCGGTCCAGCATGCCCAGCATGCCGTCCCAGGCCGGGGTGCCGGGCGCGGAGTACTGAGTGAAATAGCTGGAAGCGGGGAAGAGGGCCGGAGCGGACAGCGCGCAGCCGCCTCCGCCCGGCAGCGCCGAGACCTCTTTTTCCGCGGTCCCCAGCTCGCCGGAAAGTTCGGAGTAGAGCGGCCTGAACTCCGCCGGGACGGCCGGCGGCGTCCGCCTACCGGAGAGGGCGGCGCAGCCGGCTGCGGCCAACGCCAGCGCCCCAACGATCAGATATCTCCGCGCGTTCGTCCTTATTCTCATAGTCCCTCCAATAAGCAGCAGGCGGGCCGCGAGGCTTTCGCTGTCCGCTCCGTCATAGTCCGCCCCCACCTTCCCGGCGCAGCAGCTCGTTCGCCCCGCGGTACCTGCCGGAAGGAACGTTGGGAGAAGCCAGCATCAGGTACTGCTCCCGCGTCATGGGCGGCGGATCCAGCAGCGAGAAGAGCGGCAGCAGCGGGAAGAAAAAACGCCGCGGGAGCCCCGCCACCGGCCGGCGCACCCCGGCCGCCGAAAGTTCCGCGGCCAGAAGTTCCCTGAAGCTCATCACCTTTTCCCCGCCCAGCTCGAAAATTTCGTCCCGGACCGAGTCGTCCTCGGCGGCGCGGGCGAAACAGGCCGCCACGGTCCCGGCGTCTACGGGCGCCGCGTAGGAATCGGAAGGCGCGGCGAATACCGGCGTAAAGCGCGCGAGGGCCCCGAGCTCGGCGCGCAGCTTCTGTCCCTCGCCGGTTATATAGGAAGGCCTGAAGATGACGTACGGCAGCCCCGAGGCCCGCACAGCCTCTTCCCCGGCGAACTTGCTGCGGTGATACTCGGACGGAGCGCCGGGAGCGGCCCCCAGGGCGGACATCTGGACGAACTTGCGGCAGCCGGCCCGCTTCGCCCCCGCCAGCAGCCTGCGCGTGTACTCCTCGTGGACCAGCCGGAACGTGACGCCGGGCGACGAGCGTATTATGCCCAGCAGGTTTATCACGACCTCGGGCCGCGCCCCGGCGGCCAGACCTTCCAGGTCCTCCGTAAAGGCCGGGAACTCGGCGTCCAGGCCGGCTGTCTTCTGGCGGGCCGGGTCCCTGGACGGAAGTATCAGCGCGTGCCCGGCCAGCCTGCGGACCAGGACGCTTCCCACGAAACCGCTTCCGCCGGCTATCAATATCCTCAAGGCTCTATCCCTTCCCCCCCGAGCGTGGCGACGGCCGCCACTTCTTCGAGGTATTTGCGGTCGACCCCGTCGAAGGCCCCCGCCACGTCCTGGTCCACGTCCAGCACTCCGGCCACGCGCCCTTCGCGGTCCTTCAGCGGCACGACTATCTCCGACCTGGAGGCCGGGTTGCAGGCTATGTGCCCGGGGAAAAGCCTGACGTCCTCCACGATGACAGTCTCCCCGCTCTCCCAGCAGCGCCCGCAGACGCCGCGGCCCCTGGCTATGCGCGTGCAGGCCACCGGCCCCTGGAACGGGCCAAGCACCAGCTCTCCGCCTTTGACCAGGTAGAAGCCGGCCCAGAAATAGCCCATGCCGTACTTCAGCGCGGCGCAGATATTTGCCATGCGGGCCACGGCGTCCGGCTCCCCCGCAGCCAGGGCCCTGACCTGCGGCAGCAGGCTGCGGTATCTTTCTTCCCGGCTGCTGCCAGTGACCGTCAGTTCTTCCGACATCGGCTCCTCCTGCGGCGGCGGCAATTCTATTAAACCGGCCCGCGCCGCCGCCAAGGCGCGGACAGCAACTTCCGCGCGTATTTTAACTATAATACTATGTGATGAGCGAGAGCAAGAACCGCGTCCTGATCATAACCAGCGGCAAGGAGCTGCTTGCCGAAATGACGCCCTCCATGTCCGGCAGGGGCATGGAGATAGTCTGCGTGCCGACGCTGAAGTACGCCGCGGAGAAGCTGGCCGCCGGCGAGTGCTCCGCCGTGGTGGCCGACTTCGGCTGGCTGCCGCCTGCCGAAAGGGAGAACCTGCTCTCGCTGCACGGACAGTTCCCGAAGGTGCCGCTGTTCACTCTCGAATCCGTGGCCAGCCTTACCCCGTCCGCTAACTCGCCGCTGCGCCGGCTCAGCTGGCCGCTGCCGATGGGCTTCGCCGACCAGGCGCGGGTGATAGCGCGCTCCGTGGTCATAATGGCCGACCAGGTCCTGTTCTCCACCGGGGCCGTGCAGACCGCCCTGCAGCAGGCCGGGGTGAACGCCATCTCCGTAGAGGCGATCAAAGGCCTGCCCGAGTTCATCCGCGAAAAGAACGAGGCGCGCATACTTGCCGCCAAGGCCAAGAAGCCGAAGAAAGGCTGGTCGCTGCTGGGCGGCAGCGACGAAGGCGAAGAGGGCGCCGCCGGCCCCCCGCCGCCCAACGTCGTGCTGGTCAAGTTCGCGGGTTCGCTGCAGGACGCGGCCGCTCTGGACGCGGCCGTGCGCTCGGCCGTGCCCGAAGCCGTCTGCTACTACGTCTCCGGCACCGACACCGCGCGTTACGCCCTGCAGGCGCTTAAGGAGGCCCAGCCGGTGGCCGTCCCGCGCGAGCACGCCGGACGCATAGCCGGCATACTGGCCGAGAGCAGCGAGGGCGGCGCAGAGGCGCGGCTCCGCGAACGCGAGCGCGAGCGCATCCTGCTGCTGGACAATTTCAAGCCGGCCCTGACGATGCTGAGCCAGGCCCTGATCGCGGCGGGCTACGAGGTGACCGCCACGATGGACGGCGCGGAGGCCCTGGACCTCTGCAAGCAGGGGGCCTTCCACCTGGCCGTCATAGGCACCGCCATCACCTTCGCCGAACACACCGGGGCGGAACTCGCGCAGAAACTGCGCGAACGCGACCCGGACCTGCGCATCATCTTCATGGTGGACCAGTACCCGCTGAAGGCCGCGCTGCAGGGCGTCAGCCAGGTGGTGGAGCTGGGCCTCGACGACGCGCTCCTGAAGCCGGTCGAGGCCTCGCGCCTTATCTTCTCGGTGCAGAAGGCGCTGGAAGCCCGCTTCCTCAAGCTCGAGAACGCCCGGCTGCTCAAGGAGACGCAGGAGCAGAAGACGCAGCTCGAGCTGATCAACGGCTTCCAGAAGAAGTTCTTCGCCACGGTGGCGCACGACGTGAAGAGCCCGCTGACCGCCATCCTCGGCTACTCCGAGGTCCTGACCGGCAAGCTCAAGACGATGCCGAGCGAACAGCGCTACGCCGCAAACATACAGACCTCGGCCAAGACCCTCAACATCCTGGTCTCGGACCTGGTGGACCTGGCCGCGATAGAGTCCGGCAAGCTGCGCGTGGAGATAGGCGAGCTGCACCTGCTGAACGTGATCCAGGACGTCTACGAGCGCGTCAGCATAGCCGCTCAGAAACGCCAGCTCAACATGATAAAGGAAGTGCCCGCCTCGCTGCCGCCGCTGGCCGGGGACGACGCCAGGATCGGCCAGGTGGTGCAGAACCTCTGCACCAACGCCATCCAGTACACCAAGGAAGGCGGCAAGATAACCATCAGGGCAGAGCTGAAGCCGGACCGCGTAGAGGTCAGCGTCATAGACACAGGCATCGGCATCTCCAAGGAGGACCTGCCCCGCGTCTGGGAGCGGTTCTTCCAGACCAAGGAAGCGCAGGGCATGCGCAAGGCCGGCTTCGGCCTCGGCCTCAAGATCGCGCGCGAGATAGTGCAGCGCCACGGCGGCGAGATGGGCATAGAGTCCGAGCTCGGCGTGGGCTCGCGCTTCTTCTTCTTCATCCCCACCGGCAGGGAGATCCCCAGGCCGCAGGCTGGGGCCCCGCCGGCCGCCCAGCAGGCGCCGGCCCCCTCGCCTTCTCAAGCCCCCCGGCAGCCGGGACCCTTTGTCCAGCCGCCCCAATCGCCACCGCGCCCGGAGCTGCCGCCGCAGCCGCCGGCCGGCCATCCCATGCCGCCTATCCCTCCGAAGAGAGAGATAAAATAAGAAGCGCCGGGGCATTCCCGGCGCCTCCGCCGCGGCGGCCCAGCACGCGCTCAGGCGGCCGGCGGCTCCAGCCTGAAGCGCACCCGCAGCACGCCGTCCGCGAAGCTGCTGGAAACTATCCTGAAAAAACCTACCGAACCCGTCCTGGCCACGTGCTCCCCTATGCACGGACAGGCGTCGTAATCCCCGACGCGCACTACGCGCAGCCCGTCCCCGCCCGTCCCGGGAGGCAGGCGGCGCAGGTCCAGTTCGGCCGCTGCCTTCTCCGCCGGCACCAGTTCCGCCGTGACCGGCAGATCGGAGAGCAGGACCTCGTTGACCCTCCTCTCCAGCTCGGCGGTCTCCTCCGCGGTCAGCCCCCTGCCGAAACGGTAGTCGCACTTGGACTTCTTACGCTCTATGTGCGAGCTGAAGGCCCGGCCGCAGCCGAACATCACGGCCATGGTCCGGTTCAGCACGTGCTCGGCGGTGTGCATCCGAGGATCCGAATACTTTTTCACGGTGCGGCAGCCCGCCCTTTCCTCATTTCAGGTCGGAGGCGCAGTGCGCGCACTTCACGGCTTTCAGCGGAATGACAGACAGGCAGAACGGACATTCCCTGGTGGTCGGAGCCGGCGGGGCCGCCGGCCTCTCGAAGCGCCGCTTCAGCGCGTTCATCTGGCTGACCACCAGGAACATCGCGCCGGCCACTATCAGGAAATTGACGACCGTATTCAGGAACACGCCGTAGTTCACCGTGGCCGCGCCGGCCTTCTGCGCTTCGGCGAGACTGGCGTAGGAGGTCCCCGAAAGGTTAAGGTAAAGGTTCGAGAAGTCGACGCCGCCGGTCAGCCTGCCGATCGGGGGCATCAGCACGTCGTTGACCAGCGAGCCCACTATCCGCCCGAAGGCGCCGCCGATAACCACGCCCACGGCCATGTCCACCACGTTGCCCCGCATCACGAATTCTTTGAAGTCCTTGAGCATAACGCCCCTCCTCCGGGTCCGGCCTAGTAGTTCGCTATGACTGCCATCGAGGTTATCGTGTCCGTCCTCTTGAAGCCGCTGGCCGGGCTGTTCACGTACTTCCAGACGTAGGACGCCTTCAGCGAGAAGTGCGAGTTGATGGAGGCCACCAGCGCCGTCTCCGCGTTCATGCGGTAGCCTTTGGAGTCCTCCAGGTCGCCCAGGTACTCCAGGTCCTGGCTGGCGCCGGCCGTGGCCGAAAGCGTGCGCTGGTACCTGGCGTAACCGCGGTACGTGCCGAAGCTCTGGTTCGCCGAGCCCAGCCGGTCCTCCAGGATGTAGCCGCCGCCGGCCTCTACGGACAGCTTGTCGCCGGCCGTGTCCAGCAGGTCGCGGCCCAGGCCGAGCAAGGCCTCGTAGCGGTCGTTTATGCCGGAAAAGCGGTCCTTGCTCCAGCCGCCCTTCTCGAACGCGTAGTTCCTGCCGGCCAGCTTAAGGCTGACCTTCTCGCCGGCGCTGTACTGCTCCGCCGTAACCTTGTTGCCGCTCTGCGTGCCCAGGCCGCCGGCCGTCAGCTCCAGCGCGGACCTGCGCCAGTCGTAGGCGAAGCGGTTCTTGGCCGCCAGCGTAGAGGTCCTGGTGTTGCCCGAGGTCTGCACATAGGACAGCTCGGCAGTGTCCTTCCAGTTCTTAGGCGCGGCCTGCTGGGCCCAGGCCGCGGAAGACAGGAACAACATAGCCGCGGCGATGCGGTATCCGCTCATGAGAAGCTCCTTGATCAGCGAAATTTTCCCCGCGACCATTATAGCAAAGAACGTCTTCCGGCGGGGACGGCCCGTCAGCTCCCGCCCAGCAGGGCCGCCGCCTTCGGCATCCACCCGCCGATATGTATCTTCTGGGGGCACTTGCTCTCGCAGGCCCCGCACGCGACGCAGGCGGAGGCCCGCTCCCCTTCGGCCATGAAGCGGCCGTACCTGAAGCGCGCGGTTTCCGCGTCGTCGTACATCACGGCGGCGTTGTACAGTTCGAAGTTGAAAGGGATGTTCACGCCGCGGTCTATGCCCAGCCGTATCATGCGCACGGCCAGTTCCTCGTCCACGTCCGCTCCCGAGTTGCCGCCGCTCCTGCACGGCAGGCGCATGCAGCCGAAGCCCAGCGCCGACGGTTTCCAGTCCAGTTTTCCGAAGGTCCTGTAGTTCATGCGCCCTCCCGCGGCGCGCCTCAGAACGCGCCCATCTCCCGAAGTATCTCCCAGAATATCCTGTTGCCGGTCTCCAGCGCGGCCGGGTCGAAGTCGAACCTCGGGCTGTGCAGCGGGTGCACGAAGCCCTGCTTCGCGTTCTTCGAGCCGAGCAGGAAGTAGAGCCCCTTTGCGCCCTTCTGGAGGTAGAACGAGAAGTCCTCCGAGCCTGACAGCCGGGCGCCCTCGTACACCTTAGCCCCCGCCTTCCTCGCCGCGCGCAGGAAGACGGCGTAGAGCTCCGGCGAGTTGACTATGGCGGGGTAGAAAGGTTTGAAGCCCATCTTTATCCGCACGCCGTAGGCCGTTTCGAAACCCTTGTTTATGGCCTCCAGCCGCGCGCGGATGAGCTTCAGCAGCGTCCTGTCGGTCACGCGTATCGTGCCGGTTAGTTTGGCGGTCTCCGGGATGATGTTCCGCGCGCCGCCGGCGTGGAAACTGCCTATGCTCAGCACCGCCACGTCCTCGGGCTTGAGGTTGCGCGACACTATGGACTGGTAAGCCTCCACCAGCTTGGCCCCCACCAGGATGACGTCTATGCCGCGGAAGGCCTGCGCGCCGTGGCAGCCGCGGCCCGCTATCTCTATGTCCAGGTCGCAGTTCTGGTAGCTCACCGGCCCGGCGGCGCTGCCTGCCGCGCCCTCCTCCATTCCCGGTGCGAGGTGCAGCGCGAAGACGCCGTCTATCTTCTTCGAGGCGAAGACCCTGTGGCGGGCCACCGCGCGCGCGCCTCCGGCCCCCTCCTCCGCGGCCTGGAAGATGAGCATCACTGACTTCTTAAATCTATGCCCGGCCGCGGCCCGTTCCTTCAGGCGCCCGGCCAGCAGCAGCAGATTGGCCGCGTGGCCGTCGTGGCCGCACGCGTGCATCAGGCCGGGATGCTCAGAAGCGAAAGGGCGCCCCGTCTCCTCCGCCACCGGCAGGGCGTCTATGTCGGCCCGGAAGGCCAGCCAGCGCGGCCCTCCGCCGAAGCACGCCACCGTGCTGGTGCCTACCGCCGTGTACTCTATGCCGTTCCTGCCGAGGAACTCCCGGATGTACCCGGCCGTCCTGAACTCCTCCAGCGCGGCCTCCGGTATCCGGTGCAGGTCCTCCCGCGTATTTCTCAGGAACTTTTTTGTATCCATGGTCCGTATCCTGTCCGATATCCGCGCTAAGCGGCGGCGTCAGAGGGCGGAGGCGAGGCGCACTTCGACGGCGGCCGTCCTCTTTTCCTCGTCTATCTCCAGCGCCAGCCGCCCGGCCGAGGTGTCCGGCAGGCAGTAACCGGCGCGGAACTCCGCGAGGGCGAGCCGCTGCCCCGGGTAAGGCGGGAACAGCGCGGCCTCGAGCGCGGCCCGCGCTCCGTGCGGCATCCCGTCGGAGCCGAACAGCAGGTCCTCCCCGGGGACGAAGCCGGCCCCGTCGATCAGCATCCTGAAAGGGTTGTTGGCGCGCAGGCACTCCTCCGGGAGCCTGTCGGCGTAATCGGCCGAATCGGAGCTGAAGTTGGGCTGCATGCAGAGAACGGCCCCCAGTTTTTTAGCGCGGCGGGCCTGCTCCGGACCTATCAGCTGCGCGTGCTCGATGCGCACCGCCAGGTCACCCGCCGGTATGCCGCTCCTCTCCAGCGCCGAAAGCAGCTGCTCCAGCGCCGCGCCGCCTATAGCGTGCACGGCCACCCTCCCGGTGAGGTCAGCCGCCTCCCGCAGGAGCCCTTCCAGTTCGTCGCGGGAGTGGAGCAGCAGGCCCTGGCCGCCGCGAAGATATTCCCCGCTCAGCGCCGCCGTGCGCGCGCCGAGGGCCCCGTCGGCGAAAAGCTTTATCCCGCCGACGGCCTTCTTAGCCTCCTGCCCCAGCCGGCGGTAGACGTCCGGCGCGGCCCAGAGCTTCACGCGGCCGGCGTAACTCCGCGCCAGCAGCAGCGCCGCCTCCTCCGGGCAGACCAGCATGTCCTCGGCCGCCCACACGCCGAGCGCGGCCAGGCGCTCCATGAAGCCAGGTATCCCGCCGGCGCCGGAGGCCGTGAAAAGCGAGAAGACGCGCGGCAGATGGCGCTCCACCCAGTCCTGGTCGTCTATGCCCGCGGCTATGTCCGGGAAATCGCGCGCCAGCAGTTCCCTGGCCGGCGCGCTCATCCTGAAACTGTGCAGCGACACGTTGCAGACCAGCGCCGGGCCCAGCCTGTCCAGCGCCGCCGGCGGCAGTTCGTAGAGGTTGCTGCGCCAGCCGCGCCCCAGCCGCAGCGGGCCCTTCTGCTCCCCGAGCTTTTCGAGCGCCTCGCCAAGGACGCGGCAGCCGGACAGGTCGGCCGCCGCGGCCAGCGCCGCGTAGAACGACACGTGCGTGTGCCTGTCGTGAAGGAGAGGCAGTTCGGCCCGGAACGCGCTCACAGCGGGCCGACCTCCCGGCCCCCGCGGGAAAAGGCCTTCCTGAGGCGCCCGACGGCGATAGGCGCCAGGAACATCGCGGCCAGGACGATCCACATCGCCATCATAGGGCTGCCCAGCCAGGTGTTCAGCTTGAGCGTGGAGGCCATCACGACCCAGAAATAGAACATGTCCCCGGTTATGGCTATGGCCCAGCCGCTGACGAAGCCGTGCCCGGCCGCTTTAGCCGCCGAGCGCCCCGTCATCGGGTCCACTCCGAAGGACACCATGATCAGCGCCAGCGGGCCGGAGCCGCGGTAATGCGCCGTCAGACGCCGCGTGGACTCGCTGAAGGCCCAGCCCAGCCGCGCCAGGAAGGGGGACTTCCGGCTGGCGGCTATGAACAGCAGCATCAGCGGTTCGAACACCGCGGCCAGCAGCAGGTCCGACACCAGGTAGAGAACGGAGGTGGTGGTCCAGGGCATGCCGCGCGCGTGGGCCAGCAGCACCCCGGCAGGGATGCCGCCGCCTACGGGGATCACGAAGAGGGACAGCACAGCGAGCATATTAAAGCTCTATTCTACAAAACGGCGGGGCGCAGCAGGCCGCTCACAGCGGGAAACCGATGGTCTGGCCGAAGAGCGGCCTCTGGTCCCGGCGCAGGCGGAGAGCCTTAGCCAGGGCCGCCCTGTCGCAGTTGTGCAGCCACGCCGCGAGCCCCTGCGAGGCCGCGAACAGGTAGACGTTGCCGGCCATCAGCCCGGCGTCGGCGTAGTAGTAGGATTTCTGTACCTCGGGGTCGTAAAGCCCGGGCTCGGGGAAACCGGCCCGGTTGAACTTGTCCAGGTCGGCCACGTAGATCAGCCGCACCGGAGCCTCCGCGCCGGCGCCCCCCTGCCCCGCGCCTATGGCCAGCACGCGCAGGTCCCCGGCGGCGGCGGGCTCCAGCCTGTGGCCGGCCGGGTCGTAAAGATAGATGCCGTCCTCCAGCGCCGCGTAGACGTCCACCTCCTGCGAGTTGCTGGCCGAGGCCGCGGTCCGGCCCGGCCCGCCGAAAGGACCCTTCGCCCGGTTTATTCCGCAGGCGGCCCACAGCAGGTTGGAAAGCGTCCGGAGCGGCAGCTTTTCCGGGCCTATCTCCCTGACGGTGCGCCTTTCCTTCAGCGCGCGGAGAACGGAGCAGCCGCGCCAGGGCCCGGGCTTGGGCAGTTCGATGCCGCCCGGCCGGCCGCGCGAAGCTTTCCAGTAAGACGTCCTTCCGGCCATGATCCCCTCCTTGAGCCCGGACCGCCTCCGGCGGAGCGCGGCGCGGCTCATTTCATCCCGAAGATGCGCTTGAACCAGCCCTTTACGCCCGCCGAGTGCAGCGGGCACTCCTTCACCGGCTCGGTGCCGGCTATGAAAAGCTCGGTGCGGCGCTGCGGGCAGCCGGACACGGCCAGCAGGCCGCTTTCCGGGTCTATCACGGCCGAGACCAGCCCCGCCTCTGGCTTCCTGAAATCCGCCGGCGGTCTTCCCGCTTCCGCCGCCTTCATGAAATCCGCCCAGATCGGCAGCGCGTCCCCGGCCCCGACCAGTCCCACCGGCTTGTCGGAATCGTCCCCGGCCCAGACCCCGGCCAGCAGCTCCGGCGTATAGCCCACGAACCAGGCGTCGCGCCCTCCGGAGGAGGTGCCGGTCTTTCCGGCCGCGGGGCGAGTCCAGCCGTACGCCTTGGCCAGGCTGGAACCGGTGCCGTCCTTCACCACGCTCTCCAGCAGCGAGGTCATCAGGTAGGCCAGGGCGGGGGTGGTGACCGAGCTCCTCTCGCGCGTGCCGTAGTAGAGCGGCCTGCCGTCCGGCCCCTTTACGGCCGTTATCAGCTCCGGCCGCACCCGGAAGCCGCCGTTGTCGAAAGGCGCGTAGGCAGCGGTCAACTCCAGCAGTCCGACCCCGGAGTCCCCCAGCGCTACGGCCAGGCTGTCGTCCAGCGGGCTGGTCACGCCCAGGCGGCGCGCGAAATCTATTATCCTGGCCGGGCCGACGCGCCCGGCCAGGTCCAGCGTGGCCGAGTTCAGCGAGCGGGCAAGCGCGGTGCGCAGCGTGACCGTCCCCAAATAGACCCCGCCGTAGTTGTGCGGCTCCCACGCCGCGCCGCCGGAGCCGCCGTACCTGCGCCGCTCGTCGGAGAGCAGCGTGGCCGGCGTGAAGCCGTCCTCCAGCGCCGCCCCGTAGACGAAAGGCTTGAAGGCGCTGCCGGGCTGCCGCAGGGATTGCGTGGCCCGGTTGAACTGCGAGGTCCCGTAGTCCTTGCCGCCGGCCAGCGCCAGCACCGCGCCGGTGGCCGGGTCCAGCGCGGCCAGCGCGGCCTGGTAGCGCGCCCGCCGCACGGCCGCCATCGCGTCGGCCTGCAGCTCCGGGTCCAGAGTGGTATAGACGGAAAGCCCGTACCGGAACACCTCGTCCTCGTCGAAGCTGTCCAGCAGCCTGCGCACCACCTCGGAGACGAAATAAGCGTTCGCGTCCGGGGCGCGGCGCGGCTCCGGCGCCAGGCGCAGCGGCTCGGCCTGGGCCGCCAGCTCCTGATCCGCGGTTATCATGCCGTCGGCCAGCATCCGGCCCAGCGCGTAGTTGCGCCGCTCCACCGCCGCGCGGGGATCGCGGCGCGGGTTGTAGAGATAGGGGGAGCGGATCATGCCGGCCAGCAGCGCGCACTCGGACAGGTCCAGGTCGCCAAGCTTCTTGCCGAAGTAGAACTCCGCGGCAGCTTTCACTCCGGCGATGCTGACCGGCCCGTCCTGGCCGAGGTAGATCTCGTTGAGGTAGAGCGTAAGTATCTGTTCTTTGGTATAACGGCGCTCGAGATAGAACGCCAGGAAGGCTTCCGCCAGCTTCCTGCGCAGCGTGCGCTCCGGCGAGAGGAAGATGTTCTTGGCCAGCTGCTGAGTGATGGTGCTGCCGCCCCAGACCCCGGGCCTGGTCAGGTCGCGCCAGAGCGCCCCGGCCGTAGCGCGGAAATCCACCCCGTGGTGCCGCATGAAGCGCTTGTCCTCCACCGCGATCACGGCGGAACTCAGCGCGGGCGGGATCTCGGCGGCTCCGGCAGGCTCACGGCGCACCCTGCTGGGACCGGAAAGCTCCGCCGCCAGCTCCGGCTCCAGCAGGACCCCCTCAGTACCGCCGCCGGACAGGAAATGCCAGCCTTTCGGGCCGTACTCCAGAGAGACGGGGCCTGGCGCCTGGGAAAGCAGCGGCGCGCTGAAGCCGCGCAGGTTGACGTAGAGCGCCGGCGGCTCCCAGTCATATTGCCCGGGAGAGGGTGCCCCGGGCGCCGCGGCGTATTTGAGCGCGGCCAGCCGCTTCAGCAGCAGGTCGGGCGGGGAGAAATCCCCTTCCTTCACCGCGAAAGGGGCGCTGTAGATCCTTGTGGAGAATGATTCGCCCAGACCTCCGGGCGCGAAGCGCGACAGCCTGTACCCGGCGAACATCCAGAGCCAGGCCCCCGCGGCCGCCGAAGCGGCCAGGAAAACCGCGGCAAGAGCCAGCCAGGTCTTTTTTCCGATGATCGCGCGGGTCCGGGGCATTTATGACATTCTACAAAACCCGGCCCCCGCGTAACGGGGGCCGCAGCGCCCTGTAAGGCCGGGAAAAGTCCGCCCGAGCCCGGCGGCGGGCTCACTTCCCTATCAGCGCCTCCGCTTTCTTGCGCAGGTCCTCCAGCGAGACCGGCTTGGAGAGGAACCCCTTGAAGTTGGGCTCCTGCGCGAAGACCGAGTACATCCCCCCGTCGAAATAGCGCCCGCTGACCAGCAGCACGGGGATGCCGGCCGTCTCCTCGTATGACTGCAGTTCACGCAGCACCTCTATGCCGTTCATGCCTGGCATCATCACGTCCAGCAGGACCAGGGCCGGTTTCAGCGCGCGCGCCCGGGAGAGTCCCTCTTTGCCATCGCCAGCCACCTCCGCCGCGTAGCCGGCCTTGGCCAGATACGCTACGGCGAGAGCGGTGAAATCCCTGTCGTCGTCTATTATGAGTATGGTCTGCATTCTCCCCCCGCCGAGGCCCGAGAGCGCGTCAGCGCCGGCCCACCGTACAAATATACCAAAAATAAGCCGCCGCGGCGCGGGCTTTCTATCGGCGGCCGTTTTCGCTATAATAGTCCTGCAGATCGGCCTTCGTCATACCCTTAACAAAAGAGAGCCAAAACAAGATGAAAAGGAACCTTATCCTGTCCGCAGTTTCGGTCCTGCTGCTCGGAGCCCCGGCCCTGAGCGCTTCGACCTACCAGTATCCCAGCTTCCTGCCCCCGAACGACATGCGCATTCCGGTCGGGTCGACGCAGTCCCGCGGCATGGATGAAGCCCAGTACGACAAAGTGCTGGACGCCATCCAGCGGGTCTACGCGCCGATAGTCGCCAAGCACGGCGGCGTGCTGCAGATAAACCGCCTCTGGGCCGACGATACCGTGAACGCCTCGGCGCAGCAGAGCGGCAACAAGTTCATCCTCAACATGTACGGCGGCCTGGCCCGCCACGCCGACATCACGATGGACGGCCTCTCGCTGGTGGCCTGCCACGAGCTGGGCCACCATCTGGGCGGCGCGCCCAAGAGCAGCGGCTGGTACAACAGCTGGGCCTCCATCGAAGGCGAGGCCGACTATTACGCCACTCTCAAGTGCCTCAGGCTCATCTTCGCCGATCCAGGCGCCCGCTCCTTTACGCAGGCCCGCGACGACGACCAGGTCGCGATAAAGGACTGCGACGCCGCTTTCTCCTCACCCGGCGACCGCGGCGTCTGCATCAGGAGCGCCAAGGCCGGCAAGTCGGTGACCTCGCTCTTCATGGACCTTCACCACGAGACCACCGAGCCGCACTTCGACACTCCGGACACCGCCGTCGTGTCCCAGATGTACGAGGACCATCCCGCCACGCAGTGCCGCCTGGACACCTACCTGCAGGGCGCCCTGTGCGCGCAGCCGGCCTCCGCGCCGCTGAGCGACACCGACCCGGCGGTCGGCGCCTGCACCCGCGGCGGCGGCTTCACCACAGGCTTGCGCCCGCTCTGCTGGTACAAGCCGGAGAACCCCGAGAAGCTTTCCTCCCCAGGCGCGGCCTTCTCCGCCCTGCGCGGCCTGGCCTGGTAACCGGCCCAGGCGAGCGGCCAAAGGCCGCCGGGCCGAAGCCCGGCGGTCTTTTTTTCTGCCGGAGCCGTCCAGCGCAGTTTTTTGATATCATTCGAATGTGAACTGGTCCGACCGCCATTACCTCCTTAACCTGCTGCTCTGCGCCGGCATGCTCGCCGAGACCGGGCTGCTGCTCGCCTCCAACCTCAAGAGGGACCGCATAAGGCTTCTCGCCCTGCCCCTGATATGGGGCTTCGCCTATTTTATCTCCTCCGTTTCGTTCGACCCGCAGGACTACTATCTGCGCATGATCGTCCCCGTAGTGGCCATGGGGGTGTCCGCGGCCTTCATCTTCGCCGGGGAGATACTTCCGGCCATCACCAAGTTCCACGCCCTCTCCTACACGCTGGTCTTCTGGTACGTTATAGCCGCGGTCCGGCTGGCCCATGGCCCAGCGGACCCCGTCTTCCTGACGATCTGCGCCGTTTTCTCGGCCGCGGCCCTGCTTAGCCTGCTGCCGTCCGGCCGGGCCGGGGCGGTCCTCAGGCCGGCCTCCTATATCTGGTACATCTTCGTGGTCGTCTACACCGCGGCCGCCCAGTTCTCGGGCAACGCCGCGCTGAACATAGACCCGGACGTTCCGGCGGCCAGGCTGCCCGGCGTCCTGCCGGTATTCGTCGCCGGAATGGCGCTGATGTTCCTGGTCGTAATCTTCACCGAGCTGGCCTTTATCACCCTCCTTTCGCTGAACGCCGGGAGATACCCCGGGCGGGACCCGAGGCGGCTTTTCAGGAAAAAATTCCCGGACATCCCCGCCAGGAGCCGCGCCGCGCTGGCTGGCGTGCTGCTCCTGCAAGCGCTCCTCACCATGGCGAACTACCGGCTGGGCCTGCTCGCCCCGTTCTTCTTCGCGAACTGCTGCCTGCTGGCCATGCCCCGCCTGGTCTCGATGCAGCTGGCCGCGGACCCCGCCGACCTGCAGACTCAGGACGTGTTCTGAACGGACCGGGGGAGGCGGTGTTTTTTTATAGAATGAGAGAAAGCCGCCCGGAAAGCGGCCCTGGGAGAAAAAAATGAAATACCTGATCCCCGTCCTGGTCCTGGGCCTGGCGATAGCCGCCGGCTGCAAGCGGAAGGAGTCGCCGGCCGCCGGCCAGGCTCCCGCCGCGGCGTCCGCCTTCGAGTTCACCGTGCACAGGAAGGGCGACAGCCTCGAGTTCAAATCCTCCCGGGGAACCAGCTGGAAAGACGCCTCCTATGTCTGCAAGGCCGGAGGCTGCGTTTTTAAGCTCGACGACGCCGGGATCAACTCCAGGACCGCCTCGCCGGCGTTCTCCATCTCCTTCAGCGTCAACGGCGGGGGCGTGGACATGACCGCGGAGAGCGGCGCCTCCTGGAAGACCCTCTCTTACAACTGCCCTCCCGGCGGCTGTTCCTTCCTGCTGAACGCCCAGGGCGTCAGCAGCGGGAAATAGCGCGTCCGGACGCGGGACCGGCCCTCAGGCTCGCCTGAAGGCCGGTCCTTTCGCGCCGCGGCGCGTCCTCCGGCTAGTCTTCCAGCCTGTTTATGGAGAATATGCCGCCAGCCAGCAGCAGCGCGCTCCCGCCGGCCAGCAGGGCCGAGGGAGTATGCCCCGCCGAGCCGGCCGGGCTGAAGTAAAGATAAAGCTCGTAGCTGAAGCCGGCGAGCCCGGCCAGGGATACCGCGCCCAGCGCGTACTTCAGAAAGGGGGCGCGGCCTCCCGGCTGCGCCTCCGGCTCCGGGGCGGGAGCGGGGCGGGCGACGCGCACCTCCGTCCTGCCCCCGACGATACCCAGCAGTTTCTCCAACAACGCCAGCTCGTGAGAATCCAGCCAGACGCCGCCGCAGGTCCCGCATTTATCCACTATCAGCAGCGGGTTCACCAGGCCGCCGCGCGTCATCCCGCTCCTGCAGCGCGGGCAGGACAGCCCCTCCGGTTTCGGGGAAATAAGGCTCAGGTCCGCCCCGGCGCCGCCCTGCGACTGGGCCAGCAAGGCCTCCAGTTCCCCTTTATCGAACCAGATGCCGCCGCAGGCAGGACAGACGTCCAGCGGGATGTTGCCGAGAGCCGAGGTCTCGACCAGAGTTTCGGAATCGCATTTAGGACAATCCATCATATGGGCAGCGCCCTCCGTACCGCGTGTCTCGCGTCCCCGGGGCAGCCCCCGGGAGATATATTGTAACTTTTTCCCGGCCTCCGCCGAGCCGGGGAAAAAGTGCTACACTTTAATGCGGAATACTATGTCCAGCCCTTCAGGAGGTCCTTTAGCATGTCTTTTGCCGCCGGCCTGATCCTCGTGCTTGTCGGCATAGCCGGCCTGCTGCTCGCCCCCTCCTGGAGTTCGGACATGGGGAGGCTCGACCTCTTCATAGCAGCCATAGGCGCGCTGCTGCTGCTCTACGGCGCCTTTTCCAAAGGTCCTTCCGCCGTCAAGAAAGCCGAGGAGCGCAACGCCCTGCGCGGTCTGGTGGCCGTGGTTTCGTTCGCGATGCTGACCGTCGGGATGCTGGTGGTCATGATCTGTTTCTTCGGGCACATCGACGACCTGCGGCCCTTCGTCCCGTGGGCCGCGGCCGGCCTGGTCCTGGGCGCCGCCGGCTTCTACTACGGCATGGCCTACCAGCAGGACACGGACCTGGTGAAGCTGGCTCCGGAGATAGGCTTCATTCCGGCCGACACGGGCCCCCGGGGTCCGGACGGCCAGTACGACATAAAAGGCACGGCCGGCGGCCTGCAGACGCTGGTGAACCTGGAGCAGTATCCCTCTTCGCGGAACGCCCCGGCGTCCTTCTCCATCTACATCCTCTGCAGGACGGCCAATCCCTACGGCGTGGAGCTGAAGATAAAGCCGGAAGGGCTGGCCGACAAGCTGTCGCGCCCGCCCCTCGCCGTGCCGCGCTGGGACTGGTATTCGGTCAGGACCAACAACGAGGAGCTGGTCATGAAGAAGCTCCCTGCCGCGCGCCAGAACGGCGACAGCTCGTTCTCCGACAAGTACGGTTTCCGTTCGCTGGAAGCCAAGGGGACGGATTTCGTCTTCAGCTTCAAACGCGACGGCTACTTCTCCGTAGACGGAAAGGAATACCTGCTGAAGCTGCTGGCCGACTGCTCCGCGCTGGCCGCCTCTTTCGATCAGGGCTGACCGCGCCCGCCGTCCTTTTTCGGGGCTGACGCCTTGCAGGAGTTGCCCTTGAACGAAACCCCGGCCACCCTGTTGTCCTTGCCTATCTCGAAATAGGTGTAGCAGTAGAAATTAAGGGTGTCTCCGCCGTAGGCCGTGGAGTACCCGGTGCCGCTGCGCGGGTCGTAGGTATAGGTAGTGAACCTGGAGGTTTTGTAGGTCTCGCTGCTGTCGTATTCGTATACCGTGTTGCCGTCCGGCGCGGCGAAGGTCCTCTCCGGGTATCCCCAGCTCTTGACCAGAGTCTCGGCGTCCACCCCTATCCAGGAATCCACCGCCCTGCGGTAGTTGGCCGTGGTGGCGCAGCCGCACAGCCCGGCAAGCGCCAGCAGGAAAAGAGTCCGTTTCATGTTCCCTCCTCGTCCCTCGCGGCTTAGGGCCGGCGGGCCGGATCCTGCCCGGCGCCTTCCTGCCCAAGGAATTTTGCCACGTCTATCCCTTCGCTCCAGGCTATCCTGTACGACAGCCTCTTCAGGTAGAACCCCAGCGAGTAAAGCGCCGCCAGCGCCAGCACGGCGAAGCCCGCCGCTTTCCCGCCGCCGGGCAGTTTTACCAGGAGCACCACCGGCCAGGCCGCCAGCGCCAGCACGATGCCGAAAAGGCCCGCCAGGTTGAGCCAGCGCCCCAGCAGCCAGAGCAGGCGCCCGCGCGAACCGCGCCGCACCATCTCCTCGTAAAGCGGACGGTCCGGGACCATATCCCGGTCAGGAGAGTCGCGAGACCGGAGGCCTGACCGCCTCCTCGTGCGCGGCTCCGGCGCGGGACGGCTTCCCCTGCCGCGCTGAAGGCCAGCCGAGGCCGGCCGCCTTAAGCATCCCGAGGTGCTTCGGAGTCAGCCTGAGCATCAGGTCGGCCTTGTAGTCCAGGCCGAACCTCAGCTGAGCCACGTTGAAGTAGCCCGCGGTCCTCGCCGCCGCCGCGCATTTCCGCGCGAAAGCCCCTCCCTGCGAGCCCTCGCAGGTCCTCTCGAAGGCGGCGAGCCTTTCGGCCGAGACCTTCTCAGAGATCCCCTTATATTTTTCGGCGTAGGCGGCCAGCAGCGCCTTGTCCGGCAGCTCGCGGTAAACCTCGTCGTGCACCACCGCCTCCGGCGCCAGGCGCCTGCGCACCGGCGGCCTGGCCGCGGGGTACCCCACGGCCAGCGAGACCACAGGCACCACGGCCTTCGGCAGGCGGCACATGCGCCGTATGGCGGCCATCTGGTCGAACACAGGACCTATGTAGACGGACCCCAGGCCTAGCGACTCCGCCGCCACGCACATGCTGTGCGCGCAGATCACGGTGTCCTGGAAGGCCAGCCAGAAGGGTCTCAGCGACCTGTCCGCCGAGTACGGCGCGTACTGCAGGGCCGCCCAGCGCTTGAGCCGGTGCAGGTCCACGCAATAGACGAAATGCAGCGGCGCCTTTTCCATGAACTTCTGCCCGCAGAGCCCGGCCAGTTCCCTGATCGCGCCGGGCTTCTCTATCTTTATGACGGAATACGGCTGCAGGTTGCCGCCGGTCGGCGCGTGTATCCCGGCCTCTATCAGCCGCCGCGCCACATCGCGCGGCACTTTTTTGTCCTTGAACGCCCTGCAGCTGCCCCGTTCGGTAAGAAGTTTCAAAGTCTGGTTCATTTGTATCGCCCTCCCTCCCCAGTTATTGTACCAAACAAAAGCGCGCCCGATTCCGCTTCACGCCCCGCCGGCCCTCTCCAGCTTGGCGGCGAGAGCCAGCTCCCGGGCGCGGCCGGCGTACCCTTCGTGCGGCAGAGGAGGCGGGCTCTCCAGGTGCGCGCGCACCACCGACCGCAAATATTCCTCCGGGCCGCGCGCGGAGAAACCGAGCGAGAAGGCCCTGGCCGGGTCCGGCCGCGAGCACCAGCGTCCCCAGTAGGGGGCGCAGGTGCCGGCCAGGCCCGCCGCCGCCAGCTCCCCAGCGGGCGCCGGCACGAACCGCGGGGCCAGCCCCGCGAAGCCGGCCGCCAGCTCCAGGAACTCACGGAGCGTCGTCTCCCCGGGCTGGGCCAGGTTCAGCGCCGGCAGCTCCGGCCAGGCCGGAGCGGAAGCCAGCCGCAGCAGGGCGAGCGCTGCGTCCCCGGAATAGACGAAGCGCACCGGCTGCTGGCCTCCGTCTGGCAGCAGCACCGGGCCGCCGTCGGCCATACGCTGCAGCCAGCCCCAGAGCCGCCTGGAATTAAGCCCGTCCAGCTCGCCCTGCACCACCGGCAGGCGCAGCGCCAGAGCCCTGAACCCGAGCCCGGCGGCCATCTCCCTCAGCGCCGCTTCGGCCGCGCGCTTGCCCATGCCGTAGACCCAGTTATGCCAGTCCCGCGTGCCCGCCTCCGGCTCCGGCATGGCCGGCGCCCCGGCGTCCTCCTCCCTGAAGGGCGGAAGCGCCCCCCGGCCCACCAGGTACACCTGCCCTGTGGAGATCATGACCAGCCGTCCCGGGGAGAAGCGGGGAACGGAGAGGAGCCTCTCCACTCCGGCCGCGTCGTAGGCCAGGAAATCGGCGGTGAAATCGAACCTCTCCCCCTTAAGCGCGGCGGCCAGGGAAACGGCGTCGTTCCGGTCGGCCTTCAGCCGGCGCTGCCGCTCGCGGTCCGGCAGCGGCCGCAAGCCGCGCGCGATCACCGTCACTTCGTGGCCGGCGGCCAGGAAGGCCTCGCGCGCGGCGCCGCTCAGCAGGCCGGAGCCGCCCAGCAGCAGCACGCGCAGTCTCGGTGCGTTCTTCAGGTCCATATCGTCCGGGGGCGGCGCCGGGGCCGCTCCTCCCGTATTCTATCAAACCCGCAATAAGGTAGACTTGTATAATGAGCAGATTCTGGCGGCGCAGCGCGCTGGACCGGGAGATCTTCAGGATAGCCGTGCCCGCCTTCCTGGGGTTCCTCGGCTTCATTCTGTTCGACGTCATCAACATCTTCTGGGTGGGCAAACTTGGGACCCCGGTCATAGCCGGCGTGGCCTCGGCGGCCTTCCTGACCTGGGCCGTCTACGCCGCGATGAACGCGACCACCGTCGGCGCTAACAGCCTGATAGCGCAGTTCTTCGGCGCCGGGAAAAAGGAGGAGGCGCTGAGCGCGGCGGTGCAGGCGGCCTGGCTTAGCATGGGCGCCAGCCTGCTCATCATGACGGCGCTGCTGCCCTCCATGGGCGCGGTCTTCCGCCTTATGGGCCTTCACCCCGGCACGGCCGTGTTCGCGCGGCAATACCTTACGATCTACGTCTGCGCCCTGCCTCTCTACTACCTCTGCAATCTGGCCGGCAGCGTCTTCAACGCCTACGGCGACACGCGCACCAACGTGCTGATAATGTCCTCCTCGGTGGCCGTCAACATGCTGCTGGACCCGGTGCTGATACTGGGCTACGGCACGGGGCGCCCCTTCGGCGTGGCCGGCGCGGCCGCGGCCTCAGTCTTCGCCACGGCCTGCGCCCTGACGCTGCAGGCGGTCTTCCTGCGCCGGCGCGGTTTCCTGCCGCCGCTCCGGGAGGTCTTCCGCCCGCCGGCCTTCGCTCACGCGCGGCGCATATTGCGCATCGGCCTGCCGGCCGCCTCGGTCAACGTGGTCTGGTCGCTGGTCTACCCGGCGCTCACCGTCATCATCACGCGTTTCGGGGAGGCCCAGCTGGCGGGGCTCAGCGTCTGCTTCAGGCTGGAGGGGGTCCCGTATTACCTCGGCATAGGCTTCTCCACCGCGATGGCCGCGCTGATAGGGCAGTCCTACGGGCGCGGAAACAGGCGGCGCGTCAGGCAGATAGCCGCCCGCGGCCGGCTGCTGATCACGGCGCTGCTGCTCCCTGTCGCCCTGGCCTTCGTCCTGCTCCCGGACCTGCTGATAAGACCGCTGGCCCCGGACCCGGCGGTGGTGGCCAGCGCGGTCCGTTACCTGCGGGTTATAGGCTATTTCGAGATCTTCCTTGGCTGGGAACTACTCTTCCAGGGCGCCTTCAACGGCCTGGGCCACACGCGCGACTACATGCTGATCTCGGTGCCGCTGACCGTGGCGCGCTGGCCTCTGGCCTGGCTGCTGGCCATAACCCTGGGACTGGGCGCCCCCGGCATCTGGTGGGCCATCAGCCTCTCCACCCTGGCCAAGGGGGCCTGGCTCTCCTGGCTCTTCCGCCGAGGCGCCGCGACGACGCGCCTGCTGGAGCCGGGGCCGCTTCCGGCGCCGGAGCCCGTCCTGCAGCAATAGCGGTCCGGCTCAGGAGGCTCCGCCTCGGGCCGCGCGCTCCAGCTCCTCGGCCTGGCTCTCTGGCATCAGACCCAGCACGCCGGCCCTGGCCGCCCGTCCCTCCCGTCTCACTGCCAGGGAGGCCCGTACTATGCGCAGGTCTTCAGCGGCGGTCGCGCAGGTGCCGAGCCCCGTCAGCACCGCCCCCGGCCCCCCTTTAACCATCATGGGCACCGAGGGGATGGCGATCTTGCGCGCGGCGTTCACCAGCGGGTTGGCCAGCGAGTTCAGGACGATGTTGCCTATCTCTATCAGCAGCCCTTCCTCCAGGTCGGCCACCGCGGCGGTATCGTAGAGCGGGCCCCTGGCCCAGCAGCTGGAGATGAAGTTTATGTCCTCCGAGCGGAACAGCAGCGCGGCCGCCAGCCTGAAACCGTCCCTTATGTTGACCTGAACGGAAGCCGCGGAGGGGCCGAAATCCAGCAGCCTTGGGACGTCGGAGAGCCTGCCGCGCAGCACTTCCAGATCTACCAGCTCCCAGGCCCAGGTGGAGACCTCCGAGGTCCTGAGCATGCAGAGGCTGAGCCCTCCGGCGGCCAGCCTGATCAGTGTCTCATCCTGCGGCGGCGGGACCGTCCTTCTCTCCGACGGACCGGCGGAAGCGAAGGCCTTCTCGAAGTCTTCGGCCTTGAAGGGCTTGTAGATTATGCCGGAGGCCCCGAGCAGCAGCAGCCTCCGGTTTATATCGTCCTGCTCCACGGCCGTCACCATGAAGACCCTGGCTCCGGGGTCCAATCTCCGGATCTCCTCCAGCACTTCCAGTCCCGACTTGCCGGGCATGATGATGTCCAGCAGCACCACGTCGGGGCGCAGTTCGGAGAAGGCCCTGAGCCCGGACTCCCCGTCTCCGGCCTCGGCGGCCACCGTGTGGCCTTTGCTCTCCAGTATTACCCTTATCAGCGCCCTTATATCCGGGCTGTCGTCCACTATCAGTACCTTCATCGTTCTCCCCTGGCGGCCGCCGCCACCGTTATTCTAGCAAAACACGGCGGCCGCGGCGGCCCGCCCAGGCGCCCCGAAAAAGTGTAGAATAGGGGACGGCTCCGCGCGGCCGGACTTACCGCCGCCGGGCCCCGGGGGTTCCATGGACAAGAGGAAAGAGAAGCTCAACTGCCAGCTGCGGCTGATCGCCGCCCTGAAGGATTTCACCGGGCCGGTGCCTGCCGGCCAGTTCACCCAGAAGGAGTTCTTCATCGTCAGGCTGCAGGGCATCGGCGCCCTTCTGGAGGAGTTCAAGCGGGAGAAGCTCGGCGAACTCCACGACTGGCTCTCGGCCAGACCGGCCGGCGGCCTGACGGAGGCGGACGCGGCCAGGCTCAGGGAGTCGCTGGCCCAGCTGACAGGCGGGCAGGACTACAACGCGGTCTGTTCGGCGCTCAGCGGCAGCAGGGAACTGCTGCTTCAGCGCCTGTCGCGCGTTTCGCCGCTTTCGGTAGCGGCCGAGGAGCGCAAGCGCCCCGGCGAGTTCAGGGAGCCGTCCACGGAAAAACTGGTCTCCGGCGCCTACGCCAGGATGGGCTTCGACAGGCTTGAGAAGGAGTTCGCGGCCGGGCGCCCGGAGGACGAGGTCCTGGCCCAGGCCAGGGAGCGCGTCGGCGCCTTCAGCGCTGTGGGGAAGATGCCCCTGGGCGCGGACAAGACCATGCCTTCCCCGACCCTCAACACCATAGAGGCCGCCGCGGGGGCCTGCTTCCGCCTTCTGTCCCGCATGAAGCGCTAGGCCGGCCCGTAAGCGCCTAAAGTCAGCGGACAGTTCGATAGAATATCCGCGCCGCACGGTAAAGCCATTATGAGAGAACCTTCAAAGAAGAAGCTGCTGGCCGCGCTCTGCGCGGCCCTCCTGCTGTCGGGCTGCAAACTTTTCCAGGAAACCCCCATGGAAAAGCTGGAGAAGGCCATAAACAACGACACCGCGGTCACGGTCAAGGAGCTGATCGCCGGGGGGCTCTCTCCAGACGAGAGGACGAAGAGCGGCCTGACCCCGCTGATGATGGCCACCACCAGGAACGCCACCGACATCATGCAGCTCCTGCTGCAGCATCACGCCGACGTCAACGCGCGCGACAGGCAGGGACGCACGGCCCTGCACCTTGCGGCCCGCTGGGCCAAGCCGGCCACGGTAAAGCTGCTGCTGGACCACCACGCCAACACCGAGGCCCGCGACTACCTGAGCTGGACCCCGCTGATGTGGGCCGCCCTGCAGGGCAGGACCGAGATAGTCCGCACGCTGGTGGACGGCGGGGCCTCGCCTTTCGAGACCGACGGCGACGGGAACTCGCCGCTGATGCTGGCGGCCTGGCGCGGCCACCGGGACACGGTGGAGCTGCTCGTCGGCATGGGCTCCGACCCGGCGTACCGCAACAGCCACGGTCTCGACGCCGCCGACGTCGCCAGGCAGAACGGCTTCCCGGACCTGGCCAAATACCTGGATTCCCTGCCGCGCCCCGCCCAACCCGGGAAAAAATAGGCCCGCCGCTCCGCCGCGAAGAAAAAGACCGCCGGGAAACCCGGCGGTCCTGCTTTCGGGGCGGGCAGCCTCCTATGGGTGGAGCCTGGAAAGCAGCCAGGCCATGTTCTCGCCCAGCACCTTCATCGTCCGCATCCCCTCCTCGTCGCCCCGCACCTCTCCTATCTCCCGGCCCAGGCCGAAATTCCAGTAACTCGCGCCGGGCACCACCATCTGGTTTATCAGGAAAAAATGATTTACGCTGTCGAAGACGTGCACCGCGCCGCCGCGCCTGGCCGCGGCCACGGCCGCTCCGGCCTTGCGCCTGTACAGCCCGCCGTTGGCCATGCCCACGTAACCGGCCCGGTCTATCAGCGCCTTGGCCTCGGCCGTCATGTCGGAAAAATAGGTGGGGCTGCCTATGATCACGCCGTCCGCCTCGCACATCTTCTCCACGTAGCCGTTCAGCCCGTCGTCGGGCAGCGTGCACTTGCGGTCCTTGTTCCTGAAGCAGCCTTTGCAGGCGGTGCAGCCCCGCAGCGGCCTGCCGGCCAGCTGCACCAGTTCGGTCCGGTGGCCGGCGGCCTCCAGCTCCGCCAGCGCCGCCCGGAGCATTATCGCCGTGTTCCCGTCCTTGCGCGGGCTGCAGTTGAAAGCGACTACCTTAGCCATATATCCTCCTGTTCTGCCCCTAAATTCTACAAAACAAGGCCGCCGCACTTCCCCGGAGCCATCAGCGCCGTGTCCCGCCTGTCGGACGGGACGAAGGCGCAGCCGTAGCCCATTATCCCGAGGCGGAGCGCCAGCCAGCCCGGCATCGAATCGCCATTAAATTCCTCCCCCCCTGTAAATCTCAGCCGATTTGCGTCCGGGGACCGAACCTGCCGGCGCCCCGGCGTTCCGCTCCAGGAACCGGTTTTGCTAAACTCTCATCATGACGCAGAAAGACGGAAAGGGACCGAGATTCAAGGGCGACTCGGTGCTGCTAGGTGGGGAATGGGTGCCGCTCAGGTCGCTGCTGACCTCGCTGGCGCCGGAGGAGTTCGCGGCGCTGGCGCAGGCGCGGGGGTTGGACCATTTCCTGGCCACGCACGCCTTCTGCGGCCGCTGCGGCGCTCCGATGGAGCCGGCGCCCGACGCCGCAGCGCCGCACGCGCGCCGCTGCTCCGCCCCGGCCTGCGAGGGGCGCTCCAAGTTCTCCTATCCCTCCTTCTCGGTCGCCATCCTCGCGGCCGTCACCAGGAACTCCGGCGCGGAGCTGCTGCTGGCTCACAACGCCGCCTGGCCGGCCCCGCGCCTGAGCCTGGTGGCCGGCTTCCTGCAGCCCGGAGAATCGCTGGAGGACTGCGTCAGGCGCGAGGTGCTGGAAGAGACCGGCCTGCGCGTTTCGCGGCCGGTCTTCCGCGGCAGCCAGGCCTGGCCCTTCCCCTGTTCGCTGATGGCGGGCTTCTCCGCCGAATGGGAGTCCGGCGGGATACGTCCCGACGGGACCGAGATAGACCGGGCCGAGTGGATGACCAGGGAAAGGTTCAAGGCCGCGGCGGAATGGTCGCAGCCGCCGGGCGGCGGCCCGCAGATCCCGCCCAAGGGCAGCCTGGCGCGGCGGCTGATGGACGACTGGGCAGCCGGCTAGCGGCCGCGCCCGTTCTCCTCGCGCCTGTGGCGGTGTTCCCTGCTGTAGCGCAGCTGCGTCTCCACCAGCTTCCCGAAGACGGCCATCAGCACCTCCGCCTTCCGCCCCAGCTCCTCTCGCCCGGCTTCCTCCGCCTCCCTGCACAGGTGATAGACCGCCTCTATGGTGGCGACGCAGTGCGGCCTGGGCTGGCGCTTGATGGCGAATTGGGACAGGTAGGCGCGCGAGAAGGAGATGCGCGGCAGGCCGCGGACGTTGCGGCTCTTGTTCAGCAGGCTCCTGGCGGTGCGCCAGGTCCCGTCTATCACGAAGATCAGGATGGTCTTGCCGGGCGGTGCGGCGCTTTCTCCAAGCCCGGCGAAGCTCACCGCCCCCGGGCCGGGATACAGCACGAAAGGGACGTACGAAGGATCGGCCAGCAGGGCGTTCACCCGTTCGTCGTTCGAGAAGTCGGTGCCGACCAGCAGCTCTGAGTTCTCGAGGCAGAGCCCGGCCAGGCGGCCGGTGCCGGTCTTCTGGTTGCGCGCCTCCTCGCTGTGCATCAGTATCACGAAGCGCATCCGCGTGGCAAAAGGCCTTATGCTGCCGCAGAGGCAGTTCACCTTCGCCCTGCGGCAGGCGTAGCAGTACTCCCTGTATTTTACGGCCGGAGGCGCGTCCATGCTCATACAATTCTACAAAAACGCGGCAGGCCGCTAGTCCTCCATTTTCAGCGCGGCTGCCCGACCCGGCCCGCGACCTTGCAGCGGTGCGGCCGGCGAAATCGTTCCCTGCCTACCCCATCGCCCTGAAATTATGTACCCTATATCGAAGGCGCAGGACATGGACGGGACCGATATAATCGTGGTCGAGGACGACAAGCTGGTGGGGGAGCTCACGCGCGGCCTGCTGGAGCACTGCGGCTTCTCGGTTCGGCTCGTGCCGGATTCGCGCAACGCCCTCTCCCTGATCGAGCGGACATCCCCCAAGCTGGTCATAGCCGACATCATGCTGCCGGGCATCGGCGGCCTGGAGCTCTGCAAGCGCATCACCTCCGACCCGGCCCTCTCCGGGGTTAAGGTGATGATCATGTCGGCCAAGGCTTTCGATGCGGAGATAAGGCGGGCGCGCGCGTTCGGCGCGCTCCATTTCCTGGTCAAGCCCTTCGGCAAGGAAGAGCTGCTGGACGCCGTGAACGCCCTCCTGGGCCGCCGCGAACCCAGCCTCCGGGTTTCCTGAACCCGCCCCCTCTCATACCTCCGGTCTCCTCAGCCCGGCGCGCCACCCGCCCCACGACTCAGTTGCCAGGAAGCTCTCGTCCATGCCGCGCGTCATGCGCCCGGACTTTGGCGTCGGAACGGCGGAACTGAGCGCCCCCTTCGGCATGAACGGCCCCGCGCTGGCGTCGAAACTCCCGAGCACCGCCCTGGGCCTGGCGGAGAGCTTCTCTTTCAGCCCCAGGTCCATAAAGCCTCCGCAACCGCGGCCGCCGCAAGACGGGGCCGCCGGCCTATTTCTTCCTGGGCGGCCTGAACGCGAAGACAGCGGCGGAGAACAACGCCAGCAATATCGTAGGCACGATCAGGGCGAGCGGCGGCAGACCGGGATAGACCAGCCCGCCTATATGCGCGGCGATGAAGGAACCCGGATAGGCGGCGCCCGACCCCGACAGGGCGTTGAGCCTGTTCTCCAGCAGCGTCAACGGGCATGGCAGCCCGGCCGCCGCCAGCAGGGCCGTAAAGAGTACGCCTATCAGGTGGACGGTCCTGAAACGCGCAAGTCTGAAGAGGCGCTCGTACCTGAACGCGGCTGCCGCCAGAACTCCGCCCGATATCATGAAAACTATCCAGGCGAAATGCAGGGCCATCACCGCGTCCGCGAGCAGTTTGAAAAGCGCCCCTCCGCCCTGTTCCCCCATCCCCAGCTCCTAAAGGAAGAGGCTCGCCCTTTGGCCGCCTCCCTGCAGCCGTCGTTCAGCGCCCCTTGTTATTCCCCTCGCAGTTTCCCGAGGTCTGGCCCACGCCCGCGCGCCTCGTACACGCCAAGACTCAGGGCCACGCGGGCTCCGTTCTCAAGAAAGAGCGCCGCATTGACCCCGCCGGCCATGAGCCGGTCCTTGCCGCTGTTCCATGACCGCAGCTTCCGTCCGGGCTCCGCCGGACCGGCGGAGAGCGCCGGCCTGCCCGCGGAATATAGCCCCGGGGAGGACTTCGTGCTCAAGGTCAGCACGCCGCCCTCGTAAGAGCCGGACGCGATCGGCAGCACGAACAAACGCTCCCCCGCGCCGTTCCCGGCCGCCGCTGCCATCGCCAGACAGCCCAGTCCCGCGGTCAACGACAAAAGTCTAACGTTCATCCGACCCTCCCCGCCTCAAGCCTCGCATCTGCTACAGGACGATTACTCCAGTTCCCCCCTCGCGCAGGAAGAGCTTGCCGCCGGAACCGCCGCCGCGCGTGAGCCCGGCCATGAACTCGGCCGCGGCGGCCCCTATCTCCTCCGCGCGCATCGCCGCGGAGGGATAATAGACGGCCCCTATAACCGTCCTCGTCCCGGGGCGCACCTTGGTGCCCATCCCGTCCTTTATCGGGTTCACTATCGGTCTGGACCCACCCCCGTCGCCGATCTCGCAGCCGCACACCAGGTCGGCCAGCTCGATCTGCTGCCCGGAATTATTGAAGACGTAGCGCTCTCCTTCCCTGCCGAGGCGGAACTCGAAATCGGCCGAGGCGCAGCGCCCGGCGTCCCACAGCGAGATAGGCAGCACGTACTTGAGGCTGATGAAATTATTGACGTCGACGAGCGCGCTCACCCGCGGAAAGGCGCCCTCGCGGGCCGCGCCCAGCAGGTATTCGCTCGCCGGCTTGCCGCGGCCGGTGGGCTTGTAAGCACCGTTACGCAGCATGTCGCGCGCGGCAGAGCGCACCTTCTCCTCGGCCCCTGAGAGCGGCCGCGCTTTGCGCTCCGCGAGCAGCGCTGCCAGCTCCGCCTCCGTCTCAGGGTGCAGCGGCGCGTCCCCGGCCACGCCCGCCGCCGCCACGACGGCCACGCCTATATCGTTCCTCGGGATATTGTGCCGGAATGAGAATTGCACGCTGGCCCTCCTTGCCGGCGGCGCGCCGGCCCCGGATATTCTATCAAAACGGCCGCGTTCCCCAGGCAAACTGCGGCGCCATGCAGAAGTTGAGCGCGGGAAGCCCCTTCCGGCCGGGAAGAGGGAACGCAACTCCGCACCCCTTGAACAAAACCGCCGGGGCGGCCCGGCGGTCGTGTACAGGAAGTTGGGATGCAGCTTCCCTACTGGAGGCTGAGCTTGTCGCTCTTGATATAGCCCTCGGTCCAGTTGCCGGCGGCCACGTCGGACCTGCGGACCTTGTAGTAGCTTCCCTGCTGGCCGGTTATTATCACCTTGTCGCCCTGGCTGAGCGAAGCGATCTTGCCGGGGAAGAACCAGGTGGCCTTCTTCGTTACGTCGGCGCCGTCCTTGCCCACCACCCCTACTTTGTTGGCGTTGGTGCGCGTGTACGCCTGCTGGTAATCGCCGACCGGCTGGCCCTTCAACGAGAAGGTCACGTAAAGGGTGTCAGCGTCCGGCGCGACCACGTCGTAGAGTTTGCCGACGGCGAGGTCCACCTCCGCCTTCGCCCTGCCGCCCACACCCGCCGCCTGCAGGTTTGGCACCAGGGTTATCTCCCCGCGCTCGCTCTTCACGGTTATGGAGACCGCGTCGGAAGGCTGGAAGCCGTAGTTGCTTATCTCGGCCTTCAGCATGACGTTCTCGTCCGCCTCGAACTTGCCGTTGCCGTTAGCGTCGTAGAACGAGACGCCGGAGACCTTCAGCACGGGGTTCTCGTGATAATACTTGTCGGCCGCCGCCATACCGGCCTGTTTGCCGGCCGCGAACGCGCCGGGATACACCTCGGCCGCCTTCTTCTGGTAACCGTCGTCGTAGCCGCGCTTCGTCTGCTCGGCGCTGCCGGCCGCGAAGCCGTCCTTCTGGCCGGCGGCCTTCCCGTCGCTTACGCCCTGGGCCCTCCGGTCGGCGTACTCCATCTTGCTGTACTGATCGTAGTACTCGTTGTAAGCCGAGTTATAGGCCGAGTTATAAGCGTCCTGATAGCCCTTGTCTTTCCCCTCGTTATAGCCGTCCCTGTAACTGATGGAGTACTGGGCGTTATAGGCCTGGCTGTAGGCGTTCTGATACCTCTCGTTATAGCCCTGCCGCTTGGCGTCGTCGTACGCCCGCTGATAGGCATTGCGGTAGCCCTGCTGATAGCCTTGCTGATAGGCCTGCTGCTCCTGCGGGGTAGAATACCCGTTGCGCGCCAGTTCTATCGGAAGGCCCGTCAGTTCGCCCCCGGTCCGGTCGGGGCCGGCGAAGACGGCTCTCGCGGCGGACGCGCCGGAGAGGGAACCCTGAAGCTCGGTTTCGCGCTGGCTGAACCCGGCCTCATAGCCGGCCTTCTGGCCGTTCTGCACCTCGGTGACGGCCGCCTCGGCCTGTCCCTTGGCGAAACCGGCGCTGTAGGAAGCGGCGTCCTGCTCTCCCGCCTGCTTCGCGGCGGCATATGCGGGGTTGTAACCGCTGGTATAGCCCTCGTCGTAGCAGCGCTTCTGCCCGGCCGCGGCGCCGTTGGCGGCCCCGGTGTTCTGGCCGTCGGAATTACCTTTCTGCGTTGCCGCGGACTGATCCACGTTGTAACCGTCGTTATAACCGGCCTGCCGGCCGGCGGTATCGGCGTCGTCGGCACCTCTCCTGCGCCCATCCATCTCTCCGGCATTTACGCCGTCGGAGTAGCCCTGCTGCCTTCCTTCCCACGAACCTCTCTGTGCGCCGTCCCGTAAACCGTCGTTATAAGCATGCGTGGTATCCACCGGCGCGGGCGGCTGAGGCTGCGGAGGCTGGGGATGCGGCTGGGGGCCGGGCTGCGGCGGCACCGGCTGCGGGTGCGGCTGGGGGCCGGGGAAAGGCTGCGGATGCGGTCCCGGCTGGACAGGCTGGCCGGGGTGCCAAGGCTGACCGGGCTGACCAGGATGAACGGGCTGCCAGCCCGGACGAGGCTGCTGCCCGGGTTGACCTTGAAGATCTTTCTGTTCTTGAACGGCCTGCTGAAGACTGTCGTTGACGTCCGACAGCTGCAGGACAGCTCCCTCGGACGCAAAGGCCATGCTGGAGGCCACTAAAAGAGAAGGGACCAACGCCACCGCGCGGATTGTCTTTTTCATTAACGCACCCCTGGTTTTCCGGCTTCCCGGAGGATCGATAAGATATTCTAGCTGAACCAGCCGCGGGGAGATAGAGCACAAAGTCCCGGGGCCGCGTAAAAAAATGTCGCCCTTGGCATAGGCCCTATGGCCCAGGAAACGGGCGGCTATTCAGTTATTCTGCAGGAACGATCTGACGGCGGACGCGAAGCGCTCCGGCTGGTCCAGCTGGACGGCATGACCGGCCTCCGGGATACGTTCCACCTGCAACTTCGGGTTAAGGCGCCGCAGCTCCCCGGCGACGGCGGACGAGACCACGCCCCTGTCCCCGAATATGAGCAGGCTCGGCAAGTCTATCCCTTTCATTAGCCGCTCATGATCTGGATAGGGCGGGGTAAGAACGTCGAGGGCGGCCATGCTGGTCTGCAGCCGCGCTCTGGCGAGCAGCTCGAGGGTCTCATCCGACCGGTCATCCGGGTGCCTGCTCCTCGCTTCCGCCACAACCTCCCCCACCGGTCTGCCCAGAAGCCGCCGATGCTTGTCGGCCACGTCGCTGTCGCGGACCTCGCGCTGGATTTTCGGGCCGATGAAGGGCGGATCGGCCAGGACCAGGCCGCCGAGCAGCCCGGGTTCGCGGTTCGCCACTACGGCCGCGGTCATCCCTCCCATGGAATGTCCGAGCAGGACCGGCCTGGAAAGCCTTAAATCCTTTATGAGGGCGATGACATCGCGCGCATGGTCCTCGTAACCGTACCCGAAATCCGGCACGCCAGACCGCCCATGCCCCCGGGCGTCAGGCATGAGCACGTCATACTCGTCCTCCAGCGCGCGGGCCAGGCCGCTCCAGCAGAGCCCGTTTGTCATCAATCCGTGCAGCAGGAGCAAGGGCGGCTTGTTCCCGCCGGTTCTCGTATAGAATATCTCGATACCGTTAGCCGCGCAGACCGCCTGGCTCCATTCAGCCGTTCTTTTTCCCATTTTGCCTCAAATCCCCGCCATGGAACTGGCCGAAGTGCTTTGCGCCGCTAAGGCCGCTCAGCAGAAAGCCGGCGAACAACGAAGCGATATGCCGGCCGCTGCGCGCGTTGAAGACGCCCACCCTGAACACCAGCAGATAGGCTAAGAGCAGGTTCGCTATCCCCCACGCTACGTTGACGGTGCTAGAAGAAAGCCCTTTCCCCGGGGGACGCGAGAACGGCGTCTGAAAAGCTTCGCCGCGGGTGCCGCTCGCCAGGTGAGGTACCGCATTCAGCAGGAACGCGCCGCCCAGGCAATAACTAGCGCAATCGACGAATTCCCTCATACGGCTTCTCCTTGCGGCGACCGGGCCGCCCCTATTATTTCTTGCGGGCCTTCCCCGCCCGCAGGCTGGCCGGCTCCGGCGCCTACGCGTCCCGCAGGAAATCCGAAGTTTCCCTGAAAGTGCCCATATCCCAATTCTATCAAAAGGCGGCCCCGGGCCTTCGCGTCGGCAGTTTGGAAGATAGGAAGCAGCGTCCCTATTGTAAAATAGTTGTGTGGGCACTTTCTGGGACAGGCTGCCGCCGGGCCACGGCGGGGCGGAAGAGGACCTGGGGCGGCTGACCGCCTCCGGCCTGCCTTTCGTGCTGTACGGCGACGGCTGGTACGCTCCCTACTTGCGCGAATACCTGAGGCGCCGCGGCCTCGCGCCGGCCGCCGCGTTCACCGACGCCGGCTTCACCTCCTCCGGCGAGGCCGTGAGCTTCGCCGAGGTCAGCCGCCGGTTCCCCGAGTTCGCCGTGGTCATAGCCTTCGCCAACGCCGGCCTGGCAAGGAAGAAGCTGGCGCGCCTCGGCGTAAGCGCTGACCGCGTCTTCTTCTTCGACGTGATGGGCGAACTGCTGGGGAGCGCGTTCGGCCGCTCCTACCTGGAAGCCAACCGCGCCCGGTTCGAGGAGGCCTACGGCCTGCTGCAGGACGGCCTCTCGCGCGCCACTTTCGAGGCCGCCCTCGCCGCCAAGCTGGGAGCCCCCGGCGAGCCGCTAGCGGCCGTGTGGCGCAAGGAGCAGTATTTCCCCCGCGACATCGTGCGGCTTTCGGACAGCGAGGTGTTCGTGGACGGCGGGGCCTACACCGGCGACACGCTGCTCACCTTCCTGCGCCTCACCGGCGGCGCCTGCGCCGGGTGCCGCGCCTTCGAGCCGGACCCGCGGAACGCCGCAAAGCTCAGGGCCGCCGTGGAGAGGCGCGCCCTGCGCGGCGTGACCGTGCACAACAAAGGCCTGTGGAGCGAGCCCGCCGCGCTGCCCTTCGCCGCGTGGCACGGCACTTCGGCCTCGGCCGTTTCCCCCGGCGGAGAGACCTCGGTGGAGACCGAGACCATAGACCGCGCGGCCCCCGACGCCACCTTCATCAAGCTGGACGTGGAGGGCGCCGAACTGGAGGCCCTGAAAGGAGCGACAGCCACCATAAAGCGCAACCGCCCCAGGCTGGCCGTCTGCGTCTACCACCGCCCGGGCGACCTGTACGAGATCCCGCTGTTCATCCGCGCGCTGGTCCCGGACTACCGCTTCTACCTGCGCCAGCACCAGCCCGTCGCCTGCGAGACAGTCCTCTACGCGGTGCCCTAGCCCCGGCGGCATTTCGGGAGACAGGAGGCGGCGTTCCAGGGGCCCACGTCTTAAGGGCCATAGTACCCATGTACAGCCGGCCCAATAAATGTCATACTGTATAGGTAGTCAGACCTGAACTCACACTTTTTTGCCTAATTCTCCCAACTGACAGTCGGAAGAGATAGAGAAAGAGAACTGAGACGAGGTTGAGATAGTCATTAGGAGAATAACAATGAGCAAGCGCATATACGTGGGCGGACTGCCCTTCAAGACCACCGAGGAAGAGCTGAACGCCCTGTTCACCAGCCACGGCCAGGTCGTCAGCGCCAAGCTGATCACCGACAAGTTCACGAACCAGAGCCGCGGCTTCGGCTTCGTGGAAATGGCGAACGACGAGGAGGCCGTTGCGGCCATCTCCAAGCTGGACGGCACCGACTTCGACGGCCGCAAGCTGACCGTCAACGAAGCCCGCCCGATGGAGCCCCGCACCGGCGGCGGCAACCGCGGCTACCACCGCGACCGCGGCGGCCGCGGCGGCTACGACCGCAGCTGGTAATTAAAACCCTTTTAACGGTTTTTAACCGCCGTCCGCAAGGGCGGCGGTTTTTTTATTGCCCCAAACGGGCGCAGGAGTTGCAGGCGCCCAAGCTGGGCGGCAGCGCCTATGTAATACTTTACCGTTCCGGAGCGTAATCATATATGGAAGTTCACGGACAGGCGGCGGCTCCTCGGGAGGATATATGAGAACTGCAAGGATAGCGGTATTGACGGCGGTTATGGTCGGGTGGGCTGGGGCGGCCTTCGCCGGCCCGGCGGCGCTGAACGTGCCTCCGGGCTACAGGGCCACGGTGGTCCCGGCGGGAAGAGCGGAACTCTATTTCATAAAGCCGGGAAACCATCTGGACATGACCGTCACCTTCAAAGCCATGATGAGAGACGGGGCGCAGCCGGTCACCGCCACCATACTGCAGGACGTGCTGGTGCTGGACACGCTGGACAAGGACGGGATGCACGCGGTGCTGCTCGCGCTGAACCCCAACGAGGCCCAGTACGCCATGCTCTCGCTCACGGAAGGCTACAGGATAAACTTCACGATACGCGGCAAGGGCGACGTGGAACTGCACCCCATGGAGATAGCCAGTTTCCAGCGGCTCTACAGCGACGGCCCGGACAAGGCCCCCGGCAAGGAAGCCTCAGACAAGACCCCCGCCAAGAACTAAGCCCCGCGGGGGGATCCGGCGACAGCCCCAGCACGCTTATTTCCGCAGCACGGCAAGGGCAGCGCCGTAGAGCGCCTCAAGACCGCCCGCGGTACGCCTGTGATGGAACCTCGGCTTCCATTTCAGGTCGGCCAGGGAATCGCTTATGGTGAACATGGCGCCTATGGGCACGCGCCGTACCTGAGCCGCGGCGAAAAGCGCCGAGGCCTCCATTTCCACCGTGGAGACGCCTTCCTTCTGATACTTCTTCACCTCGGCCACGGTCTCCCTGTACGGGGCGTCCACGGTCCACGTAGTGCCGCAGAAGAACTCGAGCCCGCAGGCCTTAAGCGCGGAGCGGATGTCGGCCGTAAGACTTTTGGAGGGATAGGCGTACTTGGACGGCTTTAGGTAATGATAAGAGGTCCCCTCGTCCCTTATGGCGCGGTCGCAGACCATAAGGCCGCCGATGCTGATCCCTTTGCGCAGCGCGCCCGCCGTGCCCAGCGAGATGAACCGCTTCACGCCGAAAGCTATAAATTCTTCCAGGTTGGCTACGGCCGCCGGCGCGCCTATGCCGAACTTCCCCGCAACGCCCACTCGCCCGCCGGTCTCGTCCAGCAGGTACGTGTCGCCGCCGATGCCGCGCAGGCGGGTGGTCTTGTGTTTCCTCAGGATATAGTCCATCAGGCTGGACTGATAGCAAAGTATCATCCCGTGAGGCGCCTTGAATTTGGGATAGCGTCCCACCTGCCGCAGGTACGCCATGAAATCGCCCGACGTGAACAGTGCGCCGCGGCTATGCTTGCCTTTTAAATTAGGAAATCCCATCCGTAAATTCTACAAAAACAGAACCGCCGGGCTTCCCCGGCGTAAGTTAGGAAGATAGGAAGCAACGTCCCTGGCTTATGCCTCCCAGAACAGCGCGTCCAGCTCGATGTCCGTCAGCCCGAACCTCGCCGCCAGCCTCCCCGCCAGCACGCTCTTCCCCGCCCCGCTAGTCCCCACCACCAAAACCCTCGACCTCGAACTGAACATTCCATTCATCCCCAAAATTCTACCAAAACAAACCGCCGGGGAGCTCCCGGCGGCTTCAATTAGAATGATATGTTGAGGTGTCATGCCTCCTCCAACTGATAGTGTTAAACTATCTTTGGGAACAAAACCAGAAGGAGGAAGACATGACACAAATGCGAACCGCACAACTTGCGGGCAACTGCGACGTCTTTTGCGGCATCGACGTGGACAAGAAAAGCTTCGCCGTTACGTTCAAAGACCGCCTGAATATGAACTATAGCAAGAAGATGCCCGCGGAACCCGAGTACCTCTGCAATTATATAAAAAACCACTTCGCCGGCAGGCAGGTGCTGTGCGTCTACGAAGCCGGCCCCACAGGCTATCATCTTTACGATCACATGAAGCGCAAAGGCCAGGCTTGCGTGATAACCTCCCCCATCACGATGAGGCGGGCCCCGAACGAAAAGGTCAAGACCAACCGCCTTGATTCCGTAAAGCTCGCGGAGGAGCTGCAAGCCGGTCTTCTAAAGTTCGTCCGGGTCCCTGAGGGCGCTTACAGGGAACTGCGCCAGCTCGTCAAAAGCCGGGAGGACTACGCTATAGCGGTAAAAAAAGCGAAGCAACGGATAAAAGCGCTGCTGCTGTATAATCACCTCGAATCGGACCTGCGGGAGCCGGATGCGGGCTGGTCTAACAGGTACATAAGCAGTTTGAAAGAACTTGAATGCGGTCAGGGCGCCAGGCTGCGGCTGGACATGCTTCTGGCCGACCTGGACTACGGACGGCGGCAGACGCTTGCCATACTACGGGGGCTGAAATCTTTTTTCAGGGAACACCCCGAGCTTGCAACCCACTTAAAGCATCTGCAGAGCATTCCAGGCATAGGCTTTGTGACCGGCACGTCCATCCTTGCGCGGATAGGGGACCCGGCCGGACTTAGGTGTGTGCGTGAACTTGGTGGATTCCTCGGAGTTGTCCCGAAAGAGAGCTCAACGGGGGACCGGGTAACAAGAAGCTCGATCACCCACCTGGGCAACAAGGTTCTGCGCGCCCTTATGGTGGAGGCGGCCTGGGTGGCGATACGCAGGGACACGGAACTGGGACAATTCTATCACCGGATACGGCTGCGGCACCACCCGGGGATAGGCGCGAGGAAAGCGATAGTGGCGGTCGCCAGGAAGCTGACGCACAGGGTTTACTGTGTGCTGAAAGAACAGCGGGACTATATCGCGCGCTAAGCCGTTTTCAGGATCAGGAGCGATTCCTATTGAGACGACTCGACTAATTCCAGAAATACGATTCGCAATTAGAAAGAGACTCAGAAGGAAAACGACGGAAGAACCATAGAGTGCGTCCTCTTGGGAGGAGCCACGAATAACAGATAGTTTCGCGTCCTGAAAACAGCTCGTCAGTTAGGAACCGTTAAGAGGACAGGAGAGCGATCCTGTATGGAAGCTTGACACCTCACATAACAGGACTTAGGAATGAACGTCTCCTAGCCCCTACCAAAACAAAACCGCCAGGCACCTCCCGGCGGCTCCGATCAGGGATCAACGACCCCTATTCCCTTCCCATTATTATATGATTGCTTTTAGCAGAGCAGACAACGATGAAAGAACTCACCTTCCGCGGATATCTCCTCAGGCGCCTCGACCTCGACCGGGAAGAACTGCTGGCCCATCCCAACGACCGCGGCCGCTTTCTGCTCATGCGGATGCTGGACCGCGCGTTCACATCACCTTCGCTTTCCATGTTCTGGCGCTACTGGAACCCGGTATACGGCTACTTCCTCAGTAAATACATCTACAGGCCATGCCGCCGCATACTTCCCCGCTGGACCAGCCTGCTGCTCACGTTCGCTTTCTGCGGCTTCTTCCTGCACGACGCGCTGGCCTGGCCGGCGGCGATAACCCGTACCGGGAAGCTCTTCCCCCCGCCGCACAGGATCACCGCCTGGTTCACGCTGATAGCGGCTGGAATACTCCTATCGGAAGCCCTGGGCCTGCGCTTCGACGCTCTCTCCCGCCGCGCCCGCATAGCCCTGCACCTGGCCTACCTGGCAATAACACTAACCCTCGCCCTGCTCCTCCCCTGACGCCCCGAAATCCCGCCCCTCCCCCAAAACAGAACCGCCGGGCAATTCCCGGCGGGTTAGATCGGGAGACAACGCCCCGCAGCTATAACTGCCCCGCGCTAGCCAGGAGCTCCGCGGCCTCCCGCGGCCTTTTCAGGCGGAGGATGCGGAGATGCGGGTAAGCGTTATCGCGGATGAGCTTTTCGTACTGGCGCTTGTTGGAGCCGTAAGTCTGCAGCGCCCAGAGGATGATGGAGTCCCTGCTGAAGAAGACCATCCGCGCGCTCTCCCGGTTGCCGCCCCAGAGCTTCTTGCGCTTCAGGATCCTGCCGACGGACCGCCTGGTCACCCGCCAGAGCACCACCGGCAGCGCGTAATCCAGCCAGATGACCGTATCCGCCCTGCCCCAGGTAAGGTCTTGCACCTTGCTGTAGTTCCCGTGCACCACCCAGCCTTCGCCCCGGGCCATGGCGCTCTCTATGCGGCCGCGGAACACGGGCTGCTCCGCCTCGGTCCAGCCGGGCCCCCAGAACAGCGCGTCCAGCTCGATGTCCGTCAGCCCGAACCTCGCCGCCAGCCTCCCCGCCAGCACGCTCTTCCCGGACCCGCTGGTCCCCACCACCAAAACCCTCGACCTAGAACTAAAATCCATCCCCAAATTCTACCAAAACAAACCCGCCGGAGAAGTCCCTACGGTTACGCCTCGGTTAGGAAACCGAGAACAGTGGCCCCGGCCAACGTCACCCCCTCCTCTTTTCACTACTTCCGAGGCAGTTTATTGAGATCCATATTAACGGGCGGGAACTCATACACCTCAGGGACAGTCACTTTTTGGGCGCGATCCTCTTCGCTAAGCACAAGCGGGATATAAATGTCCTGCGTAGGATTGTCCCTGTCTATGGTAGGATGCTGAAGTCCGCCTGTCTTTTCAGCGACAGTCCGCGATACATAGTCAAGCAGTTCATGAACATCCACTTTTCCGTCGAAATTCGCGTCCGCGTTCCTGGTAGTAAGCGCGTCAATGAGCTCATGAGTAAAGAAACCGTTATTTATCTCCGGGCTTTCATAGGATATCTCGTCGCCCCGCGAAGAGGAAAAGACTATCGTCCCCGATTGTTGGAACATATCGTTATAAATGAACCTGTTCCTGGCCAACAGCCAGGCGCGTCCTGGAATACGCGAACGCGCGGCCCGACGCGATTTATCTGGCTTACGGGACGTCCGGGGAGCGAACCCGGAAACCTCGGCGGCGGCATAATAGTTGTCAAAGGTGTCTTCGTCCAGCTCTCCGGATCCGCAGGTATCCAGCAGCAAGAGTTTCTTTCTGGGTTTAATGCCGTCCAGGAGACCGGCTATGCTCTTATAAACGACACCGCTGCCGGTAAGGTCCCGGCGGTCGGCTTCGTACGGCAGGAAATAGTACTTGGGATCGGGACCCTGGTCATAACCGCCGTGCCCGGCTATAAAGAGCACTACCGTGTCGCCGGTTTTAGCGTCCTTCAGGAAACCAGAGAGCTTATGAATGTTCTTAGCCGTCGCCTCTGAATTCAGAAGCGTCTTAACGTGAACCGCGGCATAGCTTCCTTTCATTTCCGACATCGTGCGGGCAAGGTCCCGGGCATCCTTGGCCGCATATCCCAGCGCCAGCGACGGATCCTTGTATCCGGATATGCCGACCGCCATAAGATAAAGGTCCCCCTTTTCCTTTCCGACATAGTCGGCGTACGCGGCCGCGCGCAGGGACTCCGCGCCGGCCGTATTTACCGCTGATATCTCTATCTTGTTCCTGCCGGGCGTTAACTCTATCCGCTCACTGCCATTATAGGTATTCCCGCCAATCTTCCGCCCCGGATCCCCGGGAAGAGGGACGCCGTTGACGTAAATATTGAAGCGTTTCAGCCCAGGCCCCGCGGCGGAAAGAGCAAAATCCACCACGGCGAACTTCCCCTCCCGGACGACTTTGCGGATAGCTGCCACCGGGATATTTTCCGCCGGCATTGCCGAAGGGTCCTGTATTCCGGACTTCTTAAGACGCCTCTGATACAAAGACCGGAAGTACCCCATTTCCTCCGAAGTTCCCAGGCCCATCCGCTCCAGGATCAAGTCTGGCCTGTTCTTTACCGTGGCGAACTGCTCCATCCCATAACCTGACAAACCAGCCACTTCCGCCAGCAGTTCCGTCCCATGTGAAGAAGCATCAAAATAACCGTCCGGAGAGGCCATTACCCACTCCGTTCCTTTGGAGGCTAAGGTCAGACCCTGCTGATCCTCTAAATTCCACACCATGAGCCTGCCGTTGTCGCTGACCGAAAGCAACATGCGGCCATCGTCGCTGAAATCCAGACCGGTTACCCTCCGGGTATTGTCCCGGAAAACGCTTACTATCCTGAAGTCGGAAAGTCTTACCGTCCTTACAATGTTAGTACTGTCCACCAGCGCCATTAACTTTCCGGAAGGGCTGAACTTCAGTGCTGAAACATAACCTGTCACTCCAAGCTCGACCGTATTCCTGTCCCACAAATGGAGCATCGTAAGGCGGCCAGGCCGGCCAATAGCGATGATACCCTTATCAAAGAGGGCCCCCACAACGGCGCCCTTCCAGGTCGGAGGATGGAACCGCCTGAGCTTTAGGTCCCAGACTCCGCTATCACAGGCCACAAAACGCCCCGTATCGTCAACGAAGAGCCTGAATATGTGTTTGTCGCCGGCAGGTATCTCCCGAAGCAGACGCCAGTCTTTCATGGACACGATCCGGATGCTTCTCTCTTCGGGTTTCCCTTTTTCCGTACCTTTTGGCCCCACATAAACAAGGATACCCGAAGACTCGCTTATGCCGAACGGCGATTGGTATTGTGACGGCAACTCCTTTAATATCCGCCCATTCCTGTCCCTCACTACTATGCTCTTGTCCGGATTGCTGATTATGCGCCGCCCGCCATCGGTCGCCATGACCTGCGTGACCGCCATGCGGTCCCGCGCCAGCACTTTAAGATCTCCCGCCAGATCCCACCGCTTCAGTGGTAACGCGCTCACAATGCTGTGCGTACCAGGAATAAAAGCAGCGGCAAGGGTCGGATCTATTTCCCGGCCAAGAGACTCGAGCAAAGCTCCGGTACCCGCACTAAGCACTCGCGGAGGAGAAAATCCGGTAGTCAGCGCCAGACGCTTCCCATCGGGACTGAAGACAAGGGAGCACTCCGGACCCACGCTATCGTTCAACGTGTAGACCAGCCCCGGCTTAGCCCCCATAAACCCAGGCGGAGTCTTGAAAACAAGCCTCTCCTCAAAAACCGTGGACGACCTGGCGACGTCGAATCCCTTTACCCAGGAGTTGCCGGAAGCGGCAGCGAACGTCCCGTCGCCGTTGAGGGCCAGTTTTTCAATAATAGGCGAATGCCATTGGTGCGCAACGATCACAGAAGGCGACTCTTTCAGCACGGTTTTCCCTATCACCCGCAGTTTCTCGTCCAGAAATTCGAGTCGCGCCCCATAACCCAGGGCCACCCTTTTTTTATCTCCGGAAACCGCGAAGGCGGAGATCTTGACCGCCGGAGCGTAAGTATACGCCCTGAGAAAAGAGCCGTTCCGGTCGCAGAGTTTCAACGCAGACTCGTCGTCAGCCCCGGTAAAGACGATATTCCCGTCATCTCCCAGAAAAGACACGTTAGTTATCTCGCCGTGCGCTACCGTCGCGGTTGAAATTACCGCAAGTGACGCCGCATTAAATATCTCCAAGTCGCCGGCGCTGGTCCCGACCACCACGAACTTCCTGTTCCTGGAAATATCAAATGCGGTAATACGCCCGCGAAGCGCTCCGCTGTGGTGTGTCGCTTCCCCTTTAGCCAGGTCATATACCGCGATACGCCCGGATTGCCTGGAGGCGGCCACCAGCTCATTTCCGTCCTTTGTGAACGCAAGGAAATTAATATTAAAATGGGTGTCCGGCACATGCCTTACGATGAAATAACCTGTAGTATCCCAAAAGGTCATTCCAAAGCCTCCGACAACAAGAAGCCTGTTATCCGGAGAAAACGCCAATGCGGAGTGTATATTACTATGGTCCGTTACCTGCGGCACCAGCTTAAAATCGGCGCTGTTATCGACAGACGGCGTCCCCATCGCCATTGAGCATAACGGCAGGAATAGAAGAAAAGCAACGACAGCTTTCACATTACCCCCAGCACACCAAGCCGGACAAGGAACAGCGCAAGTCTAGAATGAGGTCAGGTCTTGAGCATCGACCTTCCCCCTATACGATCATTCTACAAAAACAAAACCGCCGGGCACCTCCCGGCGGCCTCGATCAGGAATCAACGGCCCCTAGCCCCTATAGCGATCCCGTATGCCTATTAGCCACGCAACTCGGTGCGGAACAGGCCATAAACCACCTCGTTGGCCGGCTTTCCTCCGAGCAGCAATTGCTTCCGCACGGCACTGATTCCGGGGACACGATACTTAATTACCGAGTTAAATATTGTGTCCCCGTAATTCCCCCCACCATCTCAAGGAATTAAAATTTTTATTACTGTTTGACACGATTCACTCGCATTAAATTTATTCTCAGAACGAATTACAGCAAAATATACGCCAGGAGCAACTGGGTTCCCGCTAGAATTTATTTTTGGCCACATATATTTTATAGATTTTGTATTTTCAGTTGGCCCAAAATCATGAGAATATATTTTATCTCCTGATAAATTATAAATTTCAAGACGTCCCCTACGTGTATCATCGGAAGGGATATTAAACCAGCCATCTGTCCCTGTATATGGGTTGGGGGCAAAATAACTATTCAGCGGCAATTCCGAACAGAATAATTCCTTATCAGTTTTTTCAGCGGCTTTTTGCGCCAGCATTTTCCAATCTGTCTTCTTAGTTCCTCTTACCAGATTGTTTGCCCCAATATTACTTTTTGATTTTTTAATTGGCATGTTGTCTGAGACGAGATTTAAAAGACTGGTGGTTTTATTCAAATTTAGATTTAACTCAACCAATCTGGCATTTGCCAAATCGACCCCTTCTTTAAGCTCCCTCTTTTCAACCTGATCCGATCGCCACACTCCAATTTGTGAAGATACAACAACTACCCCCAACGCAAGAATATACCTCTTTGCCTTGGCGGAAATGTCCCGAGCAATTAGCAGGGGATATAGTGTCAGACAGATTACAGCAATTCCCCCAACAAACAACAACAACATCGACAACATATATACTCTCCAAAGTAGCAAGAAGAAGCACAACCACTCTTCTAATTTACGAATTACGGGGACACGACACTTAATTACCGAGTTAAATATTGTGTCCCCGTAATTCCTTATCCCCTACCCACCTCCCATAAAAACATTCTACCAAAACAAAACCGCCGGGCAGCTCCCAGCGGCTTCGCCTCAAATGTCAAGATTCAAGACCTGACCCCTTTGCCCCAAGTATTGTGTCCCCGTAATTAACCGTAATTCCGAACTAACTTAATTTTTAAGACCTGCCCACCTCACCCCTTGGAATCTTAGCCCCCACTTCCTCTCCCTCAACCCGTTCTAGCTTCTTAAACTCTTTTGCACTCTCATTTTGCGCCTTATCGAAGTATTGTTTTGCCTCAACATTATTCCCAAGCAATGCTGATATTTTAGCTAGATAAAAATACAAAGAACATCTACTTGAAGAAGCCATAAAGTCACTTTCCTGAAACACTTTCTCCAAAAACACTTTATACTTCAAGATTTCACGCTTCGGAGATTCCCTTGCCAATGAATATGCCATAGGCCCAGCAGAATAATAGTAAACGTCTTGATGCATAGCATACTCTTGGGCTAATAATGGAAGGTTTGCAGCAGATGCAGCAACCACTAAATCTGTCGATTGATACACTACATTATCCGCCGCAAAAGCTAAAACGCCGCCGACAACCAGACTCGCTAGCACCGCAAAAGGAGCGACACCTTTTAGAACCCCAGCCTCCCTTATTTCATCCGCATCAATTAACTTAAATAAGTCGGGAGAACGAACAGTAACATCTGGACTCACAGGAACGTATAAGCCTTCTGAAATTGTGGTAATCGACAACTTTTCTCTAGACTTTAAAAATGGAAGCGTAATTGTCAGGCAGTTTTTTTCAGAACCAACAGAATAATCCAACCCCCCAGAAGCCGCGACACCTCCAGACTGGATATCGTCAGCCCTAGTTTTAATCTTAAGGACGATATCTTTAATTGTTTTAGAGGAAGGATTTTCCAATGTCACAACATTTGCACCTATAGACTTTTTTTCCAATTTAATCGGAACCGCTTTAACGACCTTATATACTAGTTTCGGTTTTATGTGCTTAATATAGTCAAGCACAAGGCCAGCAGCAATAGTCACAGCAAGTGTTACGAGAGAAGTAATTATGATTGTTAACACAGAGCCCCTCCTTCGTGTAGTAATGGGACCAAAGCAAATTCTTATTTTTTTGTGAGGATTCCGGGACACGATACTTAATTACCGAGTTAATTATTGTGTCCCCGTAATTCCCCCAATCATAGTACTTTCAAAAAGGATGTTTTAGCTAACGCCTCAACGACCTTCTCTGGATTTTTCAGGTCATCCTTATACCCATGTGCTTGATTAAAAAACTCGCAATATTCTTCTGCTGACATACCCGCAATTCTAGGCACACAAATTGTTTGAAACTTACGCACAACGTCAATTGGGTTTCCCTCAAAGTTAAAATTCCGAACTGGATTCTTCGGGTCAGGGATAATCTGGACTTTCATGGGGACACCTCCTCAAGAAGCAAACCGGGGGCAAGTCTCGATTCTTGACTTATTCCCCCTACGAAAACATTCCACCAAAACGAACCCGCCGGAAAATTCCCAGCGGTTTTAATCAGAAATTAGGAGTCAGCGCCCATCACCTTTTCGTTTTTTTGCAATCATACCAGCCGCTTTCGTTACGAGGCTAACGAAGTCTTTTGCATCTGTGAAGTAGTTTTGAAAGGATCTTTTCAAATCCTCCGCGTGCTCCGCTTTTACTAGAACAATATCCGCTTCGCCTTGCAACTCGTTTTCAAATTTAGAATATGCTTCTTGAGCAGGAGTGATCGAGTCATACGAATAGACCTCAAGCCGTTGATTCCCCTTGAGATAAAAGACGAGAATCACATTTTTACCCCTCGGTAGAGATGGGTTATTTGCAACCGCACGAGCAAGACGTTCTATAATACCAAGCTCCCTATTTAAAGTTCTAAATTCATTAATCAAATCTTTATCTGCAACTTTCGGCAACGGCCCCAACTTATGTTCCTGGGCTCGTGCAATTATTGACACACTCCTAAGTAATGTCCTAGTGAGGGCGTGAAAAAAGCGGGGTGGCATAAAGAAACGAGTGAAGAACGCTTTTGTTCTTGCGAACCCTCCCCGCATGATATCTGGAGGCTATGGCAAGCTCCTGAATATCCCTTGGAGCCCAGTTTGAAAGCGGGTTGCTCTTTAGATATCCCCAAAAAGGCTCTACCGGGTTGAGCTCCGGCGCATAGGAAGGAAAATACTCGGTCTGTATCCCGGGGTGCTTCTCCAACCAGCGGCGAACAAGGGCAGATCTGTGCGCCTGGAGCCGGTCCCAAAGGATAATCATCGGCCGCTGCAATTGGCTTGATAAATCCTTGAGGAAGCGCAGTATATGCGGGGCGGTGAAATTTGTGTTCCTGCGCTGGGAAAAGTAAAGTCCTACGCGCCGGTACTTGGGCGGCAGGGTCAGGGCGGCAATGACCGAGATTTTGCGATACGAACGGGTTTTCTGATAGAGGACGGGCGTTTTCCCTCGCGGCGCCCAGGTCCTGCGGACAAGCGGAGCCATCATGAAGCCGGATTCGTCTATGAAAACGATATGCGCGTTCAGTGTCTGGGCTTTTTTTTAATCTTGGGCCAATCCACTTTGACCCATCTTTGGATGGCGGCTTCGTCGCGTTCCCGCGCCAGGCGCTCGGGTTTCTGCGGACTCCAGCCCAACGACCGCAGCAGTCTCGGTATGTGATGGTTATGATAAGCGACCCGGAACGTCTTCCTGATCAGCGCCGCGACCCTGGGACAAGTCCACAGGTCCGTGGGAAAGCCGGCGTGTTTTGCGCCGAGAAGAAGGGCCTGTTCCAGCTTGATCTTCCCGCGGGCGTTTATCCGCGGCGGCCGGCCGGGGGCGGGCTTCGCTTTAAGCCCCTTCGCCCCCTGCTTGCGGTAGTTCGCCTTCCAGCGGCGGACGGAGCGCCGGTCGACCTTGAGCTTTCTGGCGATTACAACAGGGGTAATCCCTTTATCGAAAAGGATGGCGGCTTGCTGACGGCGATGTTCGAGTTGGGTCGGGCTTCCAAATGGTCTCATGGTGGACCTCCGACCCATAGTATAGGACATTATTTAGGAGTTACTCAATAGTTCGCTAGATATAGCAAAAAATCGTTGAAGTTTTGGGCTGGCTTCTCCAAATTTTGCACGTTCACCATTCAACAAATCTATGGTTTCAACAGCAGTAGCCCAAGCATGCTGAGCACGTGTCCGAAATTGCACCTCTACTCGCAAACCATTCCAGGATGTTCCACTTCCTGACTCCAAATATGTCTCAAAAACATCATGAACGCCACGGTATCCGCTAGATTTAGGTTTCTCTATGTAATTATATCGGTCATCCCCGGAATTAATATGTTTATGTTTTGCCCTTGTATCCAGGAATAACTCTCTGAATTTGTTCAAACTGTTAATATCTGAAAAAATAGCTCGGCAACCAGCAATATCATGCATCCGCTCTAGGCACATCCCAGGCTCACGAGCCAGTTTATCAACAATCGTAGAAAATCTCTTATGTCGTTGCGCCACCTGCACATTCCCACCAAAACGCTTTTGAGTAGAACGAAGACGCATTTGGAATGTGTTTAAAATATAAGCATGAGCACGGCGCCAGTTTTCAAGAACCAACCAGTCTTCGTTGGTTGCATGCTTCTCTCTGATACGGCTGCCTGCCTTGCCGACCCTAGTCCTAGAAAATCCAGGTTTCACCCATCCAATTGAAGCCATTAAATTTATCCTTACGTATGAATCCTCGCTCGATGTATAGTTTAGTGTCTACTAACAGTAATGACGATGATCTCTTATCTTAGAATATTCTACCAAAACAATCGAGCTCCCACGGGTGGAGGCCCACCGGGGCTGCGGAGGCTGAGGGCGGCCTGGAGGCCTACAGTGATGCCAGGGCGGAGGGTCGTCGTGAACTGAAGGTGCTTGCGTAGCTCGGCTCGGGAGAATTGGGCGTGAGCGATTTTAGGGCGCAGGACCCTGGAGCGGAGCGGACGGCCTATCATTAGGGCCGCGGCCGAGATTGTTTGAGCGAGGCACGGTGTGCCGAGCGGATGGAGCGAAGCGACAGTTCTTCGTTCGAGGCCGGCGTATGCGAAAGGGTCCTACTCCGCCGCGCCCGCTTATGAGCGAACGGCCGATTCTCCCGAGCCGAGACCGAGCGCTAGTCATTTTCACCCCCTATCCATCAGATGCAGTGCTCCGAAAAAGAAAACCCTGGCGGCGCTTTGGGGCGCCGCCAGGGCTGGCAAAAGTAAGCAAGCTAACTTGCTGAGCTGCGTTGGTTAGAGCTTTATCTCCACTTCAACGCCGCTGGGGAGGTCGAGCTTCATCAGCTCGTCCACCGTCTTCTGAGTAGGGCTGATCAGCTCGATCAGGCGCTTGTGGATGCGCATCTCGAACTGCTCGCGGCTCTTCTTGTCCACGTGCACCGACCTGTTCACCGTGTACTTCCGGATCCTCGTCGGCAGCAGCACCGGGCCCGCTATCAGCGCGCCCGTCCGCTTCGCCGTGTCGATGATCTTGGCGGTGGACTGGTCTATCAGCCTGTAGTCGTACGCGTTCAGACGGATGCGGATCCGCTGAGTCCCCGACTTCGCGTCAGTAGTATTGTCAGCCATATGATTACTCTATGATCTCCGTCACCACACCCGATCCCACGGTGTGGCCGCCTTCGCGGATAGCGAAGCGCAGGCCCTTCTCCATGGCGATCGGCGAGATCAGTTCCACGGTCATCTCGGCGTGGTCGCCCGGCATGATCATCTCGACGCCGGGCTTCAGCTCCACCCCGCCCGTCACGTCCGTCGTGCGGAAGTAGAACTGCGGCTTGTAGCCCTTGAAGAACGGCGTGTGGCGGCCGCCCTCTTCCTTCGTCAGGATGTACACCTCGCCCTTGAACTTCTTGTGGGGCGTGCAGGACTTCGGGGCAGCCAGCACCTGGCCGCGCTCGATGCCGTCCTTGTCGATGCCGCGCAGCAGGATGCCGACGTTGTCGCCGGCCATGCCGGAGTCCAGCAGCTTGCGGAACATCTCTATGCCGGTAGCCACGGTCTGCTTGGTGTCGCCCAGACCCACTATGTCCAGAGCGTCGCCCACCTTCACCACGCCGCGCTCTATGCGGCCCGTGGCCACGGTGCCGCGGCCGGTGATCGAGAACACGTCCTCGACCGCCATCAGGAACGGCTTGTCCGTCTCGCGCTTCGGCTCCGGGATCGAATTGTCCAGCGCCTCCAGCAGCCTCTCGATGGACGGCACGCCCAGCTCGCCCTTGTCGCCTTCCATGGCCTTCATCGAGGAGCCGCGGATCACGGGGATCTTGTCGCCGTCGAATTCGTATTTCTTCAGGAGGTCGCGGATCTCGACTTCGACGAGGTCCAGCAGCTCCTTGTCGTCCACCAGGT
>JAJYNO010000027.1 GCA_021786295.1 bacterium
TTCCGATCTGTGAGCCTCGACCTCAACCTCAACCCCGCGCTGCTGCCCAAACTCGGCCTCAACCCTAAACAGGAGGAGGCCGTGCAGTATTTCGCCGGCCCGCTGCTGATCCTGGCGGGCGCCGGCACCGGCAAGACCAAGACGCTGACCTCCAAGATAGCCCTGCTTATCGCCTCCGGCGTCTCTCCGTCGCGCATCCTCGCGATCACCTTCACCAACAAGGCCGCGCAGGAGATGCAGCACCGCGTCGGCAGGCTGGTGCCGTACTCGGGCGGCATGTGGATCCACACCTTCCACGCGCTCGGCGCGCGCGTCCTGCGGCAGCATGGGCGCCTCATAGGCATAAAGAGCGATTTCGTCATCTACGACGACGACGACCAGAAGAAGCTGATCGGCCTCGCGATGGAGGAGCTGGGGCTGGCCGAGGAGAAGAACAAGGCCTCGATGTACCTTTCCATCATTTCGCGGGCCAAGGACGACCTGCTGGACGCCCAGAGCTACCTGATCAACGCGCAGGCCGTAGGCGACGAGGCCCGGCTGAAGGCAGCCAGGATCTACGCCCGCTACCAGAAGAAGCTCGTGGAGGCCGGCGCGCTCGACTTCGGCGACCTGATCGTGCGCACCGTCGAGCTCCTGAACGAGAAAGAGGAGATCCGCGGTTACTTCCAGGAGATGTTCCAGTACATCCTCGTCGACGAGTATCAGGACACCAACCACGCGCAGTACGTGCTGGTGAAGACGCTGTCCGCCAGGCACAAGAACCTCTGCGTCGTAGGCGACCCGGACCAGAGCGTGTACGGCTGGCGCGGCGCCGACATCCGCAACATCATGGAGTTCGAGAAGGACTTCCCGGACGCGGCCACCGTGGTGCTCGAGCAGAACTACCGCTCGACGGCCCGCATCCTGCACGCGGCCAACGAGGTCATCAAGCACAACCGCAACCGCCGCCCGAAGAACCTCTGGACCAAGGCCGACCACGGCGAGCCTCCCCGCGTGCTGGAGTTCGCCAACGAGACCGAGGAGGCCAGGGGCGTCGTCGAGGAGATCCGCGAGCTGACCAACCGGGGCGGCCTCGGCTACAACGACATCGCCGTCTTCTACCGCACCAACAACCAGAGCCGCGCTTTCGAAGAGGCCTGCCGCAACCGCCGCATCCCCTACCGCCTGATAGGCTCGATGCGCTTCTACGAGCGCAAGGAGGTGAAGGACACGCTGGCCTACCTGAAGCTGCTGGTGAACCCCGGCGACACGGTCAGCCTGCTGCGCGTCATCAACCTGCCGGCGCGCGGCATAGGCAAGACCGCCGTGGAGCGCGTGCTGTCCTACTCCCGCCAGAAGGAGATGCCGCTCTACGACGCTTTCCTCTCGGCCGAGCAGGTGCCGGACATCACGAACACCGCCCGCCGCGGCATCAAGGAGTTCTTCGACCTGCTCGAGGGCGTGAAGTCCGACCTGTTCAGCGCCACGCCGAGCCTGATGCTCGAGAAGATACTGACGAACTCCGGCTACTGGAAGATGTGCGAGGACGAGGCGGAGAAGGACCCGCAGGAGTCGCTCGCCCGGCTGGGCAACCTGCAGGAGCTCGTGAACGCCGTGAAGGATTTCGAGGAGCGCTGCACGAAGGACGGGCAGGCCCCTACGCTGCACAAGTACCTCGAGGACGTGATGCTTGCCAGCCAGGTGGACGCGCTGAACACCGACGCGCACGCCGTCACGCTGATGACGGTGCACCTCGCCAAGGGCCTGGAGTTCCCGGCCGTGTTCCTGACCGGCCTCGAGGAGAACCTTTTTCCGATCAACGCCGCGAACTCCTCCGAGGAGGACCTCGAGGAGGAGCGGCGCCTGGCCTACGTGGGCATGACGCGCGCGCGCCAGCGCCTGTACCTCAGCTGGGCCAACACCCGCCGCGTCTACGGCACCACCTATCCGAACCTCGCGTCGCGCTTTATCTTCGAGAGCAAGGTGGCGCGTGAGACCGCGCCGCGGCGCGGCGAGGAGGACGTGCAGGTGCTCGCCTCCTACGCGCCGCCGCCGGCGATGCCGCGCGTCGGCAAGGGGCGCAAGGTGATGCACCCGATACACGGGCCAGGGCGCGTCGTGGACCAGATAGGTTCCGGCGAGCTGGCCAAAGTGACCGTGGTCTTCGATTCCGGCGTGAGGCAGACGTTCATGCTGAAGTACGCGCCGCTGCAGCCGATATAATTGATATCATAACTTCCAGCTTCAGGGGGAAGGATGCAGGAAATAAGACAGGAGCACTCCGCCGGCGGCCTCATTCTGGAGGACGGCAGGGTGCTGCTCATCCGGATGCGCAATCTTGAGGGCCGGGAGGTCTGGACCTTCCCGAAGGGCCACCTCGACCCCGGGGAGACGCCCGAGCAGGCGGCCCTGCGCGAGGTGCTGGAAGAGACCGGCTGGAAGTGCGAAATACTTTCGGACCTGGCGACCGCGCGCTATTCTTTCGCCCGCGACGGCGTCCCGGTGGAGAAGGACGTGCGCTGGTACCTGCTGAAGCGCGTCGGCGGCGACGGAGTGCCATTGACCCCGGAAGAGGTCCTGGCCGCCAGGTGGCTGCCGCTGGAGGAAGCCCGCAGGGAACTCTCCTATCCCAGCGATCTCAAGCTGCTGGACCTGCTGAAAAGCGCATGAGCCCTTCCGACCGCGAGCGGCTGGAGCAGATGTTCAGCAGGGAATACGCGCTGAGCGCGGCCGACGCGGCCGCGGCGGCCGCCAGCCCCGAACTGGCCGCCTACGTCACGGCCTGCATGCAGGAAGCGGCCGCTATAGGCGCCGGCTCCAAGGCCGTAATAGACCTGATAACCGGGGTGTTCCTCCCCAGGCTGTCGGAGTTGAAAATACCGCACAGCGGGATACCCGCCCGGGCGCCGAAGCCCGCTTCGCTGGTCAGGATAGCTTCGCTCTCAGCCGCCGGGGAGCTTTCCGGAGCGGAGGCGGCCTCCCTGCTGACCGAGGCCTGGGGCACGGGGCGCACTCCGGAAGAGCTGCTCGCGGAGCGCCGCCGGGGCGGCCCGCGGCGCTGACCGCCCGCGGCCTCACGCCGCGGGGACCTCCCACCTCCAAGCCCTGACCTCCGGCATGTCCTCGCCGCGCTCGTAGATGTACTGCCTGTGGTCCACCAGCCTGTCCCGCATCTCCTGCTTAAGGCGGTCGCCGCGGCCGGCCAGCTGCGGCAGGCGGTCCACCGCGTCCATCACGAGGTGGAAGCGGTCCATTTCGTTCAGCACCGCCATGTCGAACGGCGTGGTTATGGCTCCCTCCTCCTTGTAGCCGCGCACGTGGATGTTGGCGTGGTTGGTCCTGCGGTAGGTCAGGCGGTGTATCAGCCACGGGTAGCCGTGGTAGGCGAAGATGACGGGCCTGTCCTTCGTGAACAGCGCGTCGAAATCCGCGTCGGAAAGACCGTGCGGGTGCTCGGCGGGCGGCTCCAGCTTCATCAGGTCAACGACGTTGACGACGCGTATCTTCAGCTCCGGCAGGCGGCTGCGCAGTATCGAGACCGCCGCCAGCGTCTCCAGCGTGGGCACGTCTCCGGCGCAGGCCAGCACCAGGTCCGGCTCCGCGTCGCCGTCGCTGCCCGCCCAGCCCCAGATCCCTATGCCCTCCGTGCAGTGGCGCACGGCGGACTTCATGTCCAGCCACTGCGGCGCCTGGTGCTTGCCCGCCACGACGACGTTGACGTAGTGCCGGCTGCGCAGGCAGTGGTCCATCACCGACAGCAGGCAGTTGGCGTCGGGCGGCAGGTAGACGCGCACGATGGAGGATTTCTTGTTGCAGACATGGTCTATGAAGCCGGGGTCCTGGTGGGTGAAGCCGTTGTGGTCCTGGCGCCAGACGTGAGACGATAGCAGATAGTTCAGCGAGGCTATCCTGCGCCTCCACGGCAGGCCCAGCGTGACCTTCAGCCACTTGGCGTGCTGGTTGAACATCGAGTCGACGATGTGGATGAAGGCCTCGTAGCTGTTGAAGACCCCGTGGCGGCCCGTCAGCAGGTAGCCTTCCAGCCAGCCCTCGCACTGGTGCTCGCTGAGCGTCTCCATCACGCGCCCGTCGCGCGCCTGGTGTTCGTCGGTCTCAAGTATCCCTCCCTGCCACTGGCGCGAGGTGACCTCGAACAGCGCGTCCAGCCGGTTGGAGGCGGTCTCGTCCGGGCCGAACACGCGGAAGTTGCGGCTCCCGGAGTTGAGCCTGGCCACGTCGCGCAGGAACTTGCCCAGCTCGCGCGTGTCCTCCGCCTCCGCGGCGCCTGGCGCCGGCACCTTTACCGCGTAGTCGCGGAAGTCCGGCAGGCGCAGATCGCGCAGCAGCAGGCCGCCGTTCGCGCGCGGGTTGGAGCCCATGCGGCGCTCCCCCTCCGGGGCCAGCTCGGCCAGCTCCGGCTTCAGGGCGCCTTTTTCGTCGAACAGCTCCTCCGGCCTGTAGCTCCTCAGCCACTCCTCCAGCATCTTCAGGTGGGCCGGGTTGCCGGCCAGCCCGGAGAGCGGCACCTGATGGGCGCGGTGAGTGCCCTCTATCTGCACGCCGTCCACCACCTTAGGGCCCGTCCAGCCCTTGGGAGTGCGCAGGACTATCATCGGCCAGCGCGGCCGCCCGGTCGAGCCTTCCTCGCGCGCGGCTTTCTGTATCGTTCGTACCGCGGCTATCGCCTTGTCCAGCGCGGCCGCCATCTCCTGGTGCATCCGCCCTGGCTCGTCGCCCTCCACGAAGAGCGGGTCCCAGCCGCAGCCGCGCAGGAACTGCTCCAGTTCCGCGGGCGTTATGCGGGCCAGCACCGCGGGGTTGGCTATCTTGTAGCCGTTCAGGTGCAGTATAGGCAGCACGGCGCCGTCCGACGCCGGGTTGAGGAACTTGTTGGACTGCCACGATGCCGACAGGGGCCCGGTCTCGGCCTCCCCGTCGCCGATGACGCAGGCCACCAGCAGGTCAGGGTTGTCCAGCGCCGCGCCGAAGGCGTGGCTGAGCGAATAACCCAGCTCCCCGCCCTCGTGTATCGAGCCCGGAGTTTCCGCGCCGACGTGACTGGGGACGCCGCCGGGGAACGAGAACTGCTTGAAGAGGCGCCGAAGCCCCTCCTCGTCCCGCCCTACCTCAGGGTAGATCTCGCTGTAGGTGCCCTCCAGATAGGTGTTGGCGGTCAGCGCGGGCCCTCCGTGGCCCGGACCCGCGATGTAGATCATGTCCAGGCCGTACTGCTTTATAGCCCGGTTCAGGTGCACGTAGATGAAGTTCTGGCCTGGCGTGGTGCCCCAGTGCCCGAGCAGCCGCGGCTTGACGTGCTTCAGCGAGAGCGGCTCCTTCAGCAGCGGGTTGGCGTAGAGGTAGATCTGGCCGACCGCAAGATAGTTGGCGGCGCGCCAGTAGGCGTCCATCCTGTGCGCCAGTTCCGGCGAAAGCGCCGGGGCCCGGACTTTCTGAGTTCCTGATTTTTCCATTTTTCCTCCTGCGGCAGGCGTTAACTTCCATTCTATTAAACGGCCGCGGAGTTGGCAACGGAGACGGTCAGCGGGCCGGCCTCCTCCCGCGGCCGACGCGGAAAACCTCGGCCAGAGTGAAGACAGGCCTCAGGGACGCGCCTTTTCCGCCGGCGGTCAACCGCAGTTCGAGGGGCCTGAAAAAGACCCCCCAGGAAAAGAACTCCGCGGCCCGGTTGAAGTCCGAGGCGGCGCGCACGTCGGCAGCCGCTTCGGAGAGCCCGCGGACGTCCAGCCCCGCCAAGGCGGCGGCGGGGTCGCCGCGGCCCGCCTTTTCGAGCGCCGCGTCCAGCGCGCCGTGGGAAGACTCCAGCAGGGCCCGCTCGCGCAGGTACCGCGAGGACGGGAGGAAGACCGAGAGCAGACGGAAGGCGGCGTAATCATAGAGACAGGAGAAGCCGCGAGGCGCCGCCCTGCGCTTCAGGGCCAGCAGCCCGTCGTAGGCCGTGTAGGACAGGTAGGCAGCCGCGAACCTGTCCTCGGCCGCTCCCAGCTCCGAGGCCAGCTCGCGCAGGTCCTGGCCGTCGGCGCCAGCCGCCGCCGACTCCAGCGAAGCCTGCAGCTCCCGGAGCGAGGCGAGCAGTTCCGCCGCGCCGGGCTCGCCGCTCTCGGAGGCCAGCGTCAAGGCCGCCTGCCCGAGCTGCAGAGACCTGCCCAGCATCGTCAGAGAGGTGAGGGCGGCGCGGAGCCGGGTCCGCAGCGCCTCCAGCCCCGCGGATTCGGCTCCGGTCATGGCTTCGCGGCCCTTCAGCGACGAGGCCTCCACCACGAAATCCCTGTAGAGGGAGAAAGCCCGGGCGTAGGCCCCGGCGGCCTCCCCTCCGGACAGGGGCTTGGCCGAAGCCAGCCAGTCGCCAAGGCGGGCCACCTCCCTGTCCAGACCGGCCCTGTCAGGCCTGAAATCGGCGTAGTCGGAAGGGCGCAGCCCGCCGCCGGCGCTCCCTTTCGCGCCGGACAGGTTCACGTAGGGGGCCCCTTCCGCCTGCGCTCCGCCGTAAAGCCTGCGCTCCGCCATCTCCATGGCCTCCCCGGAGACGCCCGCCCCCTCTGCCGCCGCCTGCAGAGCCTTGATGTCCTCCAGGAACGATCTCCTGAGCTTCCAGGTCACTACGTCCTTGGTCAGACCGTCGTGCAGGCGGCCGCCGCCGCCCGCCAGCTCCAGCCAGACCCTGGCTGCCTCGTCTGGATGACCGGCTATCCAGGCCAGCAGGGCCGAGCGCTCTCCGGCGTAGGTGTCGACCCCGGACAGGTCCACGAAGCGGCCGGCCTCCCCGGAGCCGATTATCCCGTCGGCCACCTCCCCGCGGAAGAAAAGGCTGGTCATCAGTTTGTCGCGCACGGCCTCGGCGTCGGAAGCCTGGGCGTCCTGCGGGGCCGCCTCCTGGGTCCGCGCGGGAACGGCCGCTAAAGACAGCAGCAGGGCTGACAGCAGCAGCGCGAACTGGCGGTTCATAGCCATGAGCGGAAGAAGTAGAGGAACTTGGACGCGGCCTTGGCCGTCAGCGGCCGGCGCTTCACGTCGGCGTGGGAGACGGCTTTGCAGTTCTTGAGGTCCTCCCGGAAGGCCCGGGCCATAGCGGAGCCGAAGGACCTGTCGTAGACGTTGACGTTCACCTCCAGGTTGTAGTGCAGGCTGCGGTGGTCCAGGTTATGACTGCCGACGGAGGACCAGACCCCGTCTATCACTGCCGTCTTGGAGTGCAGTATGCCCCCCTGCCACTCGTAGATCTTAACGCCGCTGCGCAGCAGCCGGCCGAATATGGCCCAGGAAGCCCAGCGCACGTAGGGATGGTCGGTCTCCCCGGGCCCTATGATGCGCACGTCCACGCCGCGGCGCGCCGCCTCCTCCAGCCGTCGCAGCACCATCCTGTCCGGCAGGAAGTAGGCGTTGGTGATGTAGATGTACCCCGAAGCGCTGTCTATGGCGTGGCGGTAGGCGCGGCGAATGGAGCGGGAGTTGCGCACGCCCCCGCCGAAGACGGCCAGCGCGCGTTTGGAGCCGGCCGGCGGGGCCGCCTGCACCCGCAGCCCCGGTACGTGCGGTCCGGTTACCGGCGTGGACGCGTACCAGGCCTCCCAGAAGATGCGCTCTATCTCGGCCGTCACCGGCCCGCTGACGCGCACCTGCGTGTCCTGCCAGCCGCGCCCGCCCATGGACCTCGGCGCGTCGCTCTCGGTGACGTTGAAGCCGCCGACGAAGACCCAGCGCCCGTCCACGCAGAGGGTCTTGCGGTGGTCGCGCTTTATCCAGTTCCAGTAAGGCTTCCAGTAGATGACCGGCCTGAACTCGGCCACGTTTACGCCTTCGGCGGCCAGGTCGAGGAAGAACCTGCGGCCGGTGAGGATAGAGCCTATGGAATCGTAGAGCAGATAGACGGACACGCCCTCCAGGGCCTTCTTCTTCAGCAGTTCAGCGAAGGACCTGCCGGCTGAATCGTCGGCGAAGGAATAGAACTCCAGCAGGACGTACTCCCTTGCCCCGGCTATGGCAGAAAGCATGGCGGGAAAAGCCTCCTCCCCGCCGCGCAGCAGCTCTATTTCGTTGCCTTCCAGGGCCTGTCCCGGCGCAGCGCAGTAGCGCCGCCAGTCTTCAATTTCCCGCATATCGCGTTCTCCGTCCTCCCGGCGTCGGCCGGGCGCTCCAGCAGCCGGCGCTGGTATTCGTTCCGCGGCGCCGCCGCTGGCGCGGCCGGGGCCGCTCTCAGCAGCGCGCAGGCAAGGCCGCCGCGGCCTTCGGCCGCGTAGACCGAGGCCAGTTCCAGCCTGGCCCCGTAGAAATACGGCTCCAGCGAGACCGCCCTGCCGAGCAGCGCCTCCGCGGCGCGGAGGTCTCCTGCCGCGGCCAGCGCGCGCCCCTCGCCCTCCGCGGCCAGCGCGTTGAACGGCTCCTCCAGCAGGGCTCGGGCGTAGACGGCGGCCGCCAGCGCAGGGTCGCGGCCGGCCATGTTCTCCGAAGCGGCCTCCTCGCGGTAGCGCGCCTGGCCGCCGGTCCCGCCCAGCAGGGCCGCGGCCGTCAGGATGGTCAGCAGCAGAGCGGCGGCCGACGGCAGGGCCCTTCTCCAGCGCGGCCCCGCCGCGCCCGACGAGGCGAATCCCAGCGACCCCCAGAAAAGCAGCAGCACCGCGCCGGAATAGAAGACCATGTCGACGCAGCCCTGCAGCAGGACGGCCAGGGCGCAGAGCCTTAGCGGCAGTTCCTCCTTGCGCCCGCGCGCCAGCGCCGGGACCGCTGCGGCGAGGAAGAAAAGCGCGGCCGGAAAGCCCGCCTCCGCCGCCAGGTCGAAGAGGACTCCGTGGGCGCCTGGAGTGGAGTGGCCGTAATAAGAGATACCGTCGAAATAGGGGAACTTGAACAGCTCGAAGGCGGCCCCGAAGCGCCCCGGCCCCAGGCCGAGCAGCGGGGCGGAGGAGGCGGCTCGCAGCGCGGCCCCCCATAGCCTGGGGCGCGCGTAGGCACGCGGGTCGCCGAGCTTGAGCAGATCGGCTATGACGGAGGAGGGCAGCAGGGCGGCGGCGCCGGCGGCCGCGGCCAGGAACCAGGCCAGCCAGCGCCAGCGCCCGGCATAGGCCAGGCCCGCCGCGCCGGAAAAGAAGGCGGCCAGCGCCGCGCCGCGGGAGCCGGAGGCCAGTATCCCGGCGGCAAGCAGCAGGGCGAGGGCCGCGCGCGGGGCCAGGACTCGAAAGCGGGCGCCGGCCGAAACCTCCAGGAACACAGGGGCGAAAGCGGCGGCGCAGAAGACGGCCGAATAGTTGGGATTGGCGCCTACCAGGCCGTGCAGCGGGAAGCCGGCGAGGCGCTGCAGCAGGAGAGCTGCGGCAGAAAGGGCGCCCAACAGCTTCACCGCCGCCAGCCAGCCGCTCCGGCCGTCGGGGCCGGCGGCGGCCAGATAGAACAGTACCCCGGCCAGCGCGTAGCCGGAGAAGGCCGGCAGAGAGACGGCCGGGTCCGGAGAGAACAGCGCGGCCGTCCCAAGCCAGCCGAAGAACAGCAGCGGCGCCGGCGGGGCCTCTTCCGAAAAGCCGCGCCCCAGCGCCGCGGCCAACGCGGTCAGAAGAACGGCGAGAACCGCCCTGGAGGGAACCGACCTGGCCCCCCCGAGCGCGAAAGCCGCGGCCAGCAGCAGCGCCGGCCCCAGGCGGGACGCTTTCTCGCGCACGGCGGCGGCCGTCACCGGTAGACCTCCCTCAGCCTCTCGTCCAGGCCAGAAGCCTCTTTCTGCAGTCCCGGCGCTGAATATATCTTCCTGAGCTCGGTCCACGGGGCCGGTGCGTAGCGGTTCTCCAGCAGGGCCTCCTCGCAATAGACGGCCTGCCTGAGGCCTGGCGGCCCCGACCTGTCGCCGGCAGACAGGCCGACGAGCGCCTCAAGGGCCGGCTCGCGGAAAAGTTGCGAACGAAGGAACGGCGCCAGGTAAGACTCCGCCGCGCCGAGGTCTCCGGCCGCGGCTGAATTTTCCGCGCGCGCGCAGGCTCTTCCGAAAGCGAGGCTGCGCAGGTCCAGCCCGCCCAGCGCCGCGCACAGCGGCAGCGCGAAGGCCAGGGCGGCCGCCGCGGCGCGGCGGGAAGGCCGGAAAACGCCCGCCTCCTCCGCCGGAGAGGAGAGCAGCCAGCAGAAAAGCCAGAAATCGGCCGGCACCGACAGGCCGAAATCCACCATGGAATGGGCCAGGGCGGCAATAAGACCGTACTTGACCAGGCCGGACCGGGAGCGCACCGCGGAGAAGAGCAGCCAGAACCAGGCGGCCGCCGCGGGCAGGCCGTTCTCAGCGAGGAATTCCAGGTAGTAGTTGTGCGCGTAGATCGAATGCTCGCGGAAAGCCCCCGAGGGCTGGAAGCCGGCCTGCGCCCAGGTAAAGGCCGCGTGGCCGAAGCCGGCCAGAGGCCGCGCCGAGAACATGCGCCAGGCCACGCGCCACCACGTGATCCTGCCGGCCACCGAGTCGGCCTGCAGCAGATAGAGCAGCCCGGCCGCCAGGACGGCCAGGCCGGCCAGCAGCAGGCCGTTCTCCTTCAGGCGGCCGCCTCGGCGCGAGACGGCGTAAAAGCCGGCGGCGGCCAGCAGCGCCAGCGCGGCTCCGACGGACTGGGTCCAGATCACCAGCACCAGCATGGCCGCGGCCAGGGGCCAGGCCTTGCGCTCCAGCGCCGCGGGCATTATCATCACCGCGTAAAGCGCCAGCGCGTTAAGGTTGGTCAGCGGAGGATGCGTCTGGAAGTTCCCGAGCGCGAAGGCCTGCAGCAGGCAGAGCGCGAAGAGCAGCCACGCGCCCCACAGCACGGCCCGCTGGACCTTGTCGCGCTCTCGCGCGTCCATGAAGGAGGCGAAATAGAAGATCAGGATGCCGGCCCCGTAGTTGCCCCACTCGTTGAAGATCCAGCCGCGGAACGGGCTGAAAAGCGCGGCCAGCAGGGACAGAGCGGCCGCCGCCCAGAGAGGATAGAAGCGCCGGGAGGCCATGCCGCGGGGCAGCCCCTCCGCCCCGAAAGCGCGCAGGAAAAGCCAGGCCAGGCAGGCGGCCAGCACGCCCTGCTGCAGCGCCAGCTGCAGCGGCAGATCGAAGACCGACTGCAGCGCCGGAGCCAGCCCCAGCACGAAGATCAGGATGTATGCCAGCATTTGCCCGCCGAAGATCCCTTTTTAAAAACGGAGGGCCAGGTCCTTGCGGCCCTGGCCCACGCCGACCGGCACGGCAGGTCCGGCCTCAGGCCTCCACGGTCCTTGGCGTAACGAAGATCAAAAGCTCCACGCGCTTCCTGGAGGTGGACTTCTTCCTGAACAGCGCGCCGAGCACCGGGATATCCCCGAGCAGCGGCACCTTGTAGACGTCCTCGGTCTGGATGTCCTGTATCAGGCCGCCGATGACTATCGTCTCCCCGTCCCTGACTATCACGTTGGTGTCGGCGTCCCTGGTGGCGGTGGGAGGGGGCGCGACGCCGTTGGGAGTGCCCGTGAGCTGTATGACCGAGGGCACCAGGTGCATCGTGATGCGCCCATCGCTGTTTATCGTAGGGGTGACCTTCAGCGTTATGCCGGTGGTCACGTTGGAGTAGGCGTGCGCGGTCTGGCTGACGCCGTTGACCACGGTGACGGTCTGCTGGTCGTACGGGGTCTGGTCGGTTATGTTGATGTTGGCCTCTTTGTTGTTCAGCGTGGCCACCTTGGGGTCGGAAAGCACCTTGGCCTTCCCGTCGTGAACGGCCGCGGCTATGACCGCGTCAAGCCGGGTGTTGCCCAGCATCTTCCCGAAAGTGAACGAGCCGCCGTAGACGGCCCCTCCCGGCACCGGCCCGGGGAAGTAGGAGCCGCCGGATATGCCTCCGGAATTATTGGAGAAGCTCCAGTTCACTCCCATGTCCAGGGAGTGGGAAAGGTCCACTTCCACCAGCTTCACCTCTATCATAACCTGCTTCGGCACGCGGTCCAGGCTGTGTATAAGCCTGGCCGTGGCGTCCAGGCCTAGCGGGGTGTCGGTCACGATGAGGGCGTTGTTCTGGGCGTCCACCGTGCACTTGGCCGAGTTCCTGTTCTCGGCGGTAGCCACGGCGGAGATCTGGTTCATCACGTCCGAGGCCCTGGCGTAGTTCAGGAAGAAGACGCGGGTCTCCGGCATGGCCTTCTTCTGCTCGGCGAGGAAGGTGCCGGGGGTGGCGATGCGCAGGATATTGTCTCCCACCTGCTCGGCGGCGAGCCCCTTGATGTTGAGCAGCGTCTTGAAAGCCTCGTTGAAAGGCACCTTGGTCAGGCTTATCGTAACGGTCCCGGAGACGTCGGGATCGTAGATGATGTTTATGTTGGCCTTGGCGGCCAGCATATCGAACACCTCGCGCACGTCGGCGTCGTTGTAGTCGAAGCTTATCGGGTCGCGGGGAAGGTTGTCCAGGATGTCGCGCGTCGAGGAGTAGCGGGGCGCCCTCCTTTCGGAGACGACGGACGCGCGCCTGGCCGCGGGGGCCGCGTAGGTCCTCACGGGGTCCGCCGGGGACTGCGGCTGGTCCGGTCCCGGGGCTATGACCTTCACCCCGGCGGGCACCGGGGAAGGGGCGTCCTTTATCTCCGGCGCGGAGGAGGAGCCGCCGAACACTACGGCGAGCTCTCCGCCGTTGCGGGTTATAGTGTAGGGAGCCTGGCGGGCGAGGTCCATCACCACGCGGGAGACGCTGACCGGGGAGGTCTTGAACTGCCCGGTGCGCACCTTGAGTATAGGATCGCCGCCGGCGGGGATATCCTCCAGCGTCCTGAGCCTGGAGTTCACGAGCTCGACTATCAGCTTCGGCGGATTGCGCTGCATGAAGCTCCTGTACTCCACCGGCCTGTCGGTCTCTATATAGACGCTGCCGGAAGAGACCCGCACGGCCTCCACGGTCGCGTTCCCCGCAGCCAGCGCCAGGGCCGGGTTCTGCGCGGCCAGAAAAAGCGCGGCGACTGCGGCTGATATGAACTTTTTCATTTTATTGGTTCTCCCGCATATTAAGATGACACACCTTCTTGTCCTCTGTCATCAGCGTTACCTGCTTGCCTTTTATGACCCCGGAAACCCCCCGCACCGCCTTCTTCCGTGAGTCGATGAGACGCCCGCCCCTGAGTATGTAGACGTTGCCGGCGGCGTCCTTCAGCAGAGCCTGCCGGCCTCCGGAGTCCTCCATGACGCCGACAAGTTCAAGGGCGTAGACCGAAAAGGTGCTCTCGGCCACCACCGCGCCCTGCTTGCCCCCCTTGACCGGCAGACTGCCGCGGCCGGTCAGATCGCCGTAGATGGCGGACGCCACCATCGGGTCCCTGCCGTTGGCGGGGTGATAGGCCTCGTCAACGGTGACGGGCGGCGTGGAGACCGCGACCTGCGCCGCCGCAGGGGCGGCGCCGCAAGCCAGTAAAGCCGTAAGTATAAGGTTCATAATCTCAGCCGTTGTACTGGTAGGCGGCCAGCGTAAAAGTGGCGGTAGCGGAGGCGTCGGAGCCGTTGGTCGCCGTAAGGGAGAGGTTCTCGGAGGTCAGTATGCGCTCCTCCAGTCCGAGCGCGGTGAGGAAACGTCCTATGTCGTGGTAATCGCCCTTGATGTTTATGAGGTAGGTGACCTTGGTGAAGTACGCGACCTTGGACTGTCCGGAAGGGTTGATGGAAATCACGCTTACCCCGTATTTTCTGCTGAGCCTGGCGACCGTGCGTATAAGCTCAGGCACGTCCTTTCCGCTGGGGAGCTTCTTCACAGCCGCTTCCCGCTGCGCTTTCAGCCTGTCCAGCTCGCCGGACAGGTCGCTGCACTTGGCCTTCATCATGCGGGCCTGGTCTATGTCCCGCTGCATCTTCTCTATCTTGACGGTCCCCTCGTCTATCTTCTTGGAGGTCGGCAGCCAGAAATAGAACAGGTAAAGATAGACGAACAGCCCGCCGAACAGCACCGCCCCGGCGATCTGGGTTATCTGCTCCTTGGTAAGCTCTATCTTGTTCATGTTCATTGATAGGTATACTTCAGCGTTATCGGGACCGTATATTTCTTTCCCATGTCGGAGTCGGTCACGGAGATGGCGCCTATAGAGACGTCGCTGTAAGGCCCGGAGATCTCGAGCGCGTTTATCCAGTAGGCGAGATCGTAGGCGGAGTTGGAGTTCACGTTAAGCGCCACGCTCAGCACGTTGCCGGAAAGGGTGGTGTTGACGCTGCTGAACCAGAGCGTCGCGGGCAGGTCTTTGACCAGGTCCTGCATGAACCCGGTGTAGATGAAGCGGCCCTTGTTGAGGCTGGTGATGGCGTCCAGATATTTCTGCACTTCCGCTATCTGCTGCTGTATCTGCTTTGCCTTGTCCACGTCCTTCTGCAGCACGCTCATCTGCTTTGTGAGGTCGGCCAGCCTGGAGTCCACCGACCTGGCGCGTCCGGCGTGCCAGAGGGAGAGCATCAGCACCACGGCGACCGCGGCGGCCGCGGAAACCGCGATCTTGGCGATCAGGACCTTGCGGTTGATCCTCGCTATGTACTCCGGAGGGATCAGGTTTATCTTTACCATTATTCCCAATCCTTCATCCTGCGCAGGGCCAGCCCGGCGGCCACGGCCAGCGAGGGGAGCACGTCCCTGGGCATGTTCTTCGGGACCTCGGGCAGGAACGCCAGCGGGTTGATGACCTCCACCGGCACCTTGAACTCGGCCGACAGGAACTTGGTGATGTTGCCCATGTTGGAAAGGCCGCCGGAGAGCAGTATCTTGGAGATGGAGTGCTCCACCCCCTGCGAGAGATAGAAGTCTATGGAGCGGGAGACCTCGGTGTAGAGGTCCCTCAGCACGGCGGAGGCGGCCTTGGAGACGGCTATCCCGTCCCTGTCGAAGCTCTCTATGGCGGCCTCCTTATCCTCGTCGCCCACCAGCAGCGGCCGGGTCTTCTTGAAGCCGTCGGCGGCCTCGGGCGTGCATTTCAGGGCCTTGACGATAGCCTTGTCCAGCGTGGAGCCGGCGATGAAGATGTCGCGGACCACGCGCGTCACGCCCTGCGCCACGATGGAGAGGTTCGTGACCTTCTGGCCGATATTGAGTATCAGCACCGAGCCGGTCTCCCCCTTGGGCCCGATCAGGTCGTACAGGGATTCCAGCGCGAAGGAGTCCACGTCTATCACCAGCGGGTCCAGGCCGGCCCCGGAGATCATGTCTATCTTGTCCTGCACCGCTTCGCGCTTGGCCGCCACCAGCACGGTGTCCATCTTGGGCTCGCCTTCCTCCAGCGAATCGTTGAGGATGCTGTAGGTCAGGGCCACGTCCTTGATGTCGAAAGGGATGAACGGCTCGGCCTCGACTCCGATCGTGAGGTCCAGTTCCTTCTTCGTGAGCTTAGGGAGCTTGACGTAGCGCACGATGACGGCGTTGCCGGAGATGGAGGCGGCCGCGTACCGGGCCTGCAGCCCCCTCTTCTTGACGTAGGTCTTTATCTCCTGGGAGATTATGGCCTTCTTCTCCTCCGGCGTGGTGTCGGGCTTTATGGCGAGCGGTATGTAGCCCCAGTCGCGGAGCCTGAGCACCTTCTTCTCTTCGGTGAAGCAGACGATCTTGACGGCGTAGTTGCCTATGTCTATGCCCAGCACGTCCCGCGAAGGGAACAGTTTCTTTACAAGGTTAGAAAGCATCAAATTCTGGAACCCTCCCGCGCCGGACGCCCGGCGCGCGACCCTCGACTTCGCTGACGGCGGACTTACACAGTATAGAGCAATTATATTAAATAATTATTACAGCAAAATCAACGCTTGTCAAGACCGGAGGGGGAGAAGGCTCCCCGCATCCGCATTTTTGCTTAAATATGCGAATGGCGGCAATGAAAGGGATACTGGCTGGAGAGGGGTTCGCGGACCGGGCCGGGGTTTTTCTCAGGGCCGGACTGGACCTGCGCTCCATATGGGACCCGTCTGCGCCGCCGCCGGGGGGCGCGGAATTCGCGGCGATAAGCCTGCCGCCCAAGGCGGCCGGCAAGGCGGCGCTGACGGCCCTGCGCTCCGGGCTGCACGTGCTCTGCTCCCCCCCGTTCTGCGTCTCCACCGCGGAGTTAGAAGAGCTTCGCGAGGCGGCCGGAACGGCCGGGAGGACCATCTTTCCCTTGCAGCCATGGGAAAAGGCGCCGGCGCTGCGCGGGCTAGAAAAAGCCCTGGACGACCGCCTTGCCGGAGAGATCGATTACGTCTCCATAAAAGCCGCGTACGAGGGCGCGGCCGCGGAGCCGGAGTTGTGGCAGGTCTTCTCGCTGCTGCTCTGTACGGCTCGCCGTCCGCCCGCGGCTATAGAGGCCAGGATGCCGGAAGGCGGCCCCATGGCTTTCCATGTGCATTTCCCCGGGGCGGACGGCTTCGCCCACGTCTCCCGCGGAGAAGAGTCGCCGTGGCTGTCCATCCGGCTCTCCGGAAAAGCCGGCCGCATAGAGACCGACGGCCGCTCGATCAGGCTGGACGTGAAGGGCGTCGGGAGCAGGACAGTGGAGTTCCAGGGCGGGCTCGAGCCTGGACGGACCAGGCATGAATGGCTGGCAGCCGAACTGGCCGATTTCAGAGCGGAGGCGGACGGGGAATTGCCGCGCGGCTCCGGCCTGCGCAACGCTCGCTATTGCGTCAAGCTGCTCAGGAACGCCGCCTACTCTGCCTCGGTACGCTCCGCGGCGGTGCCGCTCTGACCGGCTTGACCGCCCTTCCCCGCGCGGTCCGCGCCTTCCTTTCCCCCGCCCTCCTGAACGCCGAAAGAGGACCTGAGCGTCCCCACGATGGAACGGCTCACCGCCTCGCTGGAAGAGTAGATCTGCAGCGCCGCCCGGGCGGTGAAAAAAAGAGTGAAGCCCAGGAAGAGCGCCTGGTAGACCCATTCGAACCCGCCGATAAAGGGGAACACGGCCTCCTGGAAGGCGTAATAGGAGAAAAGCAGCGCCAGCACCTTAGCGACGCTGCGCGCCAGGCGGCCGGCTCCTGGCAGGAACTCCAGCACCCCGTCCAGGACGGGGGAGATCTCAGAGCCGAATTTTATGAAGACCGCCACGGCCAGGGCCGAGACCACCGCCCCGAGGAAGACGGAGACCGGCAGTCTGCCGCTGAAGAACGGCAGTTCCCGCGCGTAAGGCAGCCCGGAGACGAAAAGCCCCGCGGCTAAAAGCGTGAAAAGCGCCAACAGCGTCTTGACGGACTTGACGGCCAGCTCCCACAGCAGCTCTTTTTGGGTCATACCTAGGGAATTTAACAAAAAATCCGCCCGGCCGCAAATCGCCCGCGGCACCGCTTACCGGCATTACAATATGAATATATTGATAATATCATTGAGAAACGCGCCTTTTTATGCTATAAATATCAGGACGCGCCCCGAGGGGGGCAAGCTGTCGCAGGCGCCGCGCACGGATAGCAGAAGCGGCAGGCGCGTGGAGGATCACAATGCTCGTCGAAAGAACCGAATATAAAGGCCAGCCCGTCCTGATACTCAAGAGGAACGAGAACGACAAGTACCCGTTCTCCTTCGGGCTCTCCAAAGCCCGCCTCATCATCGAGGGCTTCGAGGAGATCAAGAAGTTCGTGGCCGAGAACGACAACAAAGAAGACAAGAAGTAAGCTCTTCAGTTTTTTCGTTCCGCAGTCGCCAGACGTAAATGCCGTCAAGACCTGAACTGGCAGTGGCCGGGTTTTACGACGGCATTTATCATTTTTACGAAGCCGCCAACTCCTTCCTGACCCTCGGCCTTGACCGCTACTGGCGCAGGCGGGCCGCCGGAAAGGCCCGCGAGGCCTTTCCCGGCGGCTGCCGGGCGCTGGACGTCTGCTGCGGCACGGGGGACTTCGCGCTCGCGCTCAAAAAGGCCTTTGGCGGCGGCCTGGAGCTTACCGGCGCCGACCTCAGCGAAGCGATGCTCTCCTCGGCGGCCAGGAAGCTCCCCGGCGTGAAGCTGGTGAAGGCCGAAGCCAAGGAACTGCCTTTCCCCGACGGCGCCTTCGACCTGGTGACGATAGCCTTCGCCACGCGCAATCTTAACATAGACAGGGACAGGTTGCTGGCCGCGCTGCGCGAGTTCCGCCGCGTGCTCAAGCCGGGCGGGCTCTTCCTGAACCTGGAGACCACGAGGCCGGAGAACCCCGCTGTGCGCTTCCTGATGCGCGTCCACGTCAAAACGCTGATAGCGCTGCTCAACCTGATCTCGCCGAAGAGCAAAACCTCCTACCTGTTCCTGCGGGACACGATACTGGGCTTCTACACGGTCGGAGAGTTCTCCGGCCTGCTGCGCGAGGCGGGCTTCTCCTCCGTCTCAGGCTCCGCCCTCTTCCCCGGGGCGGTCGCCGTCCACTCGGGACGGGCCTGAGCTCGCGCGCCCGATGCGCCCGCGCATCAGCTTCAGCGTCACGAAATATTCCCGCTCCCGCTCCTCCAGCGCCCCGCCGAGGTAAAGGATCGTCTCGCGGCAGTCCGGGATGACCTTTTTAGAAAGCGCGTTGCAGCGGCGCTGGGTCTTTTTGAGCTCCGCCGCCAGACGCGCGGCCGAGGTCTGCAGGCCGGCCAGCGCGGCCAGCCCCGGCAGCGCCCGGCAGAAGAGTTCGCGCGCCAGCGCCGCTTCGGGGGGGATCCCGGTTCAGG
>JAJYNO010000025.1 GCA_021786295.1 bacterium
CACGCTCCCGGGAGGAGAGCTGTTTGTAGTTTGTTGCCATAACACCTAGAGTACAGATTTACCTCTAGGTGTTGCACTTCATTGTTGAACCCGTGGGGAAGAAAATAAAATTAAAATTTATTTTTCCGGCGGAGAAACTGCGGGAGCTAAACGCTCAAGCGGACTTAAATTCTGCCAAATTTTCCGGGAAGAAAATTTGGCGGGGTCGACGGGATTCGAACCCGCGGTCTTCGCCTTGACAGGGCGACGTGTTAAACCAGGCTACACCACGACCCCGCGGTAAGGACTAGAATAGCAAAAAAACGCGCGCCATTTCCATTAAAAAGTTGCGCCGGCCCGGTATGCCGTGGTGAAGACGGCCAGTCCAGCTCGGTCCTTAAAGCCTGGAGCCCAGGTGATCTTTGAGCGGCGCCAGGAAGGCGCCGAACATCGCGCGGGCATTGTAGAGCGCTATGCCGACGCCCATCAGCGACTCTCCGGCGATGATGCCGGAACTGACGGGGACTATGTACTTTTCCGCCAGGGGCTTGTTAGTCTTCTCCAGTATCAGCGCTATCAGGCCGCCCAGGAACATGGACAGCGAGTTCCAGAACGGGATGACCATGGCCAGGCCGAGCCCCATGGCGGAGGGTATATACTTGCGGTACTTCGGCAGGGCCCTCTCGGCGAGGGGGATGGCTATGCCTAGCAGGCCGCCCACCAGCATGCCAAGCCGCGCCGTCGGATGCAGGGAGTGGAAACCGCCGGAGAGCAGGCGCGCCACGGCCGCCCAGACCTGCGCCGACGGCGCCGGCCACTGCGCCGTGCCGAGCGCGGAGGCGTTCGGGACCAGTATGTAGAAGGCCGGTACCACGACTATGGTACCGGCGAAGATGCCGAGGAACTGCGCCAGGAACTGCTGGCGCGGGTTGGCCCCCAGCAGGTAGCCGCTCTTGAGGTCCGTCAGCAGGTCGGCTGTGGAGCCTGCCGCGCCGGCCGTGACAGAGGCGGTCATCAGGTTGGTGGTCATATTGGTGGGGGCCAGGACGCCGAACGTGAGCTGCGTTATCTTGCCCATAGCTCCTATCGGGGTAATGTCCGATTCCCCTGTGGCGCGGGCCGCCACCACGGCCAGGAGGAAGGTCAGAGCCACGGCAACGACCCCCATCCACCAGCTGGTGCTGAAGGAATAGTGCAGCACCAGGATGCAGCCCAGCGAGGCGAAGGCCGTGCCCGTAGCGAACCAGGAGGGCGGCACTTCTATGCGCGCGAGCGGATCGTCCGGGGTCTCGCGGCGTGGGATGAAGATGTTGGTGATGCCGCCGAAGGCGCGCAGCACGGTCTTCCACTGCAGCGCGAACATGAACAGGCCGGAGGTTACCATGATGGACGCGCCGGTCCAGGTGCTCCACTTTACTATGGCGCCGTAGCCCAGGTGGCCCATGTCTATGGCTCCGGTGGCGGATACCCACGGGGCCAGTATGCCGTAGTTTATTATGCCTCCCAGCAGCAGCGACCAGGCCATCTTCCAGCCGATGATGGCCCCGGCGGCCACCATCAGCGCGCTCATCTCGAACGAGAAGGTCCAGTCTCCTAGGGGGCGGCCTTTGAGCGTCCCGGGGAAAGGATACAGGTCCTCGAAGAGGGGCCTGCCGTTCAGACCCTTGTCGCGGAAGAAGGAGATCAGCGCGCCCAGCGCGCCGGCTATGCCCATGGCCCTGGCCTTGTCAGAGGCCTCCCTGCCCTTGGCGTACAGGCTGCGCAGCGTCTCGGCCGCGGCCGTGCCGCTGGGGAACCTGAGCTGCTCGATGTTGACCATCTGGCGCTTCATAGGTATGGCTATGAAGACGCCCAGCATGGCCAGGAAGATGGTCCAGAGACCGAGGGTCTGCCAGGGCAGCTGCGTTCCGGTTATTATGAGGTAGGCCGAGATGGCGGAGACCATGGTACCGCCGGTGGAGTAGCCAGCCGACGAGGCTGTGGACTGCATGCAGTTGTTCTCGAGTATCGTCATGTCGCTCTTAAAGAGAAACGGCAGCAGCAGGCGGAGCGACTTCCAGATGCTGAAGGAGAGGATGCAGGCCGTTATGGCTACGCCCAGCGCCCAGCCGGTCTTGAGGCCTATGTAGAGGTTGGAGAGGGACATGAAGCCGCCCAGGAAGGCCCCCATCACCACGGAGCGCAGCGTGAGCTGCCTCATGCTGTCGCCCTGGTAGACCTCCCTGTACCATTTCAGCTCCGCGTCCTCCACGTCCGGCCCGGCGACGTGCGGGGCCGCTGCCGGCTCCTCGATGAGTTCTACTTCCTCTTCGGCGAGGCCTTCCTCCAGCGGCAGGTCGTCGCGGTTCTCCTCGGACATGGGGCCCCCTGTGGATCAAAGCTGGTGCGCAGTATAGGATTCGAACCTATGACCCTTCGCGTGTAAGGCGAATGCTCTACCGCTGAGCTAACTGCGCGTCAAGTCTGCGGAAATCATTCTACAATTTTTTATAATGGTCATATATGGACAAGAACGACGCGGAACTGGTGGAGAAGGCCAAGGCCGGCGATACGGCGAGCTTCGAGGCGCTGGTGAAGAGGTACCAGGACAAGATCTACGGCCTGGCCAACTACGTCTGCATGGGCCTCAAGTCGGAGGCCGACGACGTTTACCAGGAGACCTTCATCTCCGCGTTCAAGAACATAAAGAAGTTCCACGGCCGGTCCGGCTTCGGCACGTGGCTCTATCGGATAGCCGCCAACAACTGCTGGATGAAGTTCCGCAGGAAGCGCAGCGAGAAGCTGGTGAGCCTGGAGGATATCCGCGAGCTGAAGGACCTGACGCACGCCGACGAGGTGGCGCGCAGCGAGCTCTCCGCCAGCGTGGCCAAGGCGCTCTCCAAACTTTCAGTGGACTACCGCCTCGCCGTGACGCTGGCCGACATCCAGGGCCTGACGATGGAAGAGGCCGCCAGGGTTCTCAAGATAACGGTTCCGGCCTTCAAGACCCGTCTCTTCCGCGCCCGCCAGAAACTAAAAAAAGAACTAGAATAAAATAGGGACAGACACCTGTTTTCCCGCCCTTGGTCCCAGGTGAGGAACTAACAGGGGAAATAGGTGTCTGTCCCTATTTTAGGCGGGCTAGGAGGGCTAGGAGGATGAACTGGGTGTCGATCAGCGTTTCGGCCGTGATGCGTTCCGGTATCCTGCCGGAGAAAAAAAGGATTATCAGCCCCAGATAATAGATCAGGCCGGTCAGCAACTCGGAAGAGAGCTGCGGGCGCCAACCGCTTTCTTTCAGCAGCAGCAATATGCCGGACAGCAGGACGAAGATAGAAAACAGGGTCAGGTAGGTGACGCGCGGTCCTGCCGCTTTATAAAAATTCTCGTTGCCGACGATCATGTCGCTGTGGGCGTGGCTGATCCCGAACAGCACCGAGCGGGCGAAGACCAGCAGGAAAGCGAAGAGAACGGCCAGGTGCGTAGATTTGTTGAGAGCCCCGCCGTGCCACAGCGCGGGCGCGTAAGCGCAGATGAAGGCCCAGCCGAGGGCCGTGACGATGTCCTTCGAAGCCGGAAAGGCCCCGAATTTGTCCAGCCCCCGCGGCAATTTCAACGGGTAGATCATGCCGGCCGCCCAGAAGAAGGCTGCGGTGAGGAAGACCTTCCAGCCAAGTGCGGCCGAAAGGAAGATGGCCGCCGCGCCGCAGACCGCAGAGATCCTGGCGGAGGCCGTCTTGTGTTTTATGAACAGCAGTTTGCGCGCCCGGTCCGGGGCGGCCGTGCCCCTCTCCCCGGCCCGGTTGGCGCTGTGCAGGCTGAAGGCGAAAAGCCCGGCCATTAGCAGCAGCGCGCCCGAGACGGGAGCTCCTTCCAGCTTCATGCAGACGTAGGTGAGCGCGGAGGCGGCCACCGCGGTGTACAGCGAGCCGGTGATGAAAAGTTTCCAGGCGAAGGAGAGCGGTTCCAGCAGGCGGTTCTCCCTGCTCTCCGCCAGCGCGCGCGCCTTCTCAAGCACCTTCTCGATCATCCACGAAGGGGTAGACGCTCCGGCGGTTATGAAGACGCTGGAGACGCCTTCGAAAAGTTCCGGCCGCAACTCGTCCTCTTTTTCTATGTGGACGGCGCTCTTCGCCAGCCTCGCGCAGATCTGGAAAAGGCGCGCCGTGTTGGCCGAGTTCTTGCCGCCTACGACTATGACCAGGTCCGACTTGCTGGAGAACTCCACCGTCTCCTTCTGGCGCTGTCTGGTCGGATTGCAGATAGTGTTGGATACCGACAACTCCCCGCATATCCCGCGGGCGGCCTCCGCGGCCTCCAGGAAGACGTCCCCCTCCTGCGTAGTCTGCGCGACTATGTTAGCCTTCTCCAGGCGAGGCAGCTTCCGTATCTCCTCCGGCCCGTCCACCACGAAGCAGCGGCCCTCGGCGTAGCCCATCAGTCCGATGACCTCGGCGTGGTCCCTGTCTCCTACGATGATGGTTGAATAGCCCTTGCGGGCGTGGTCCCGGATGTTCTCCTGTACGTGCTTCACCAGCGGGCAGGTGGCGTCCACCACTTCCAGGTCCAGCGCGCGGATGCGGGCTTCCTCTTCCGGGGGGATGCCGTGCGCGCGGATGACCAGGATCGCGCCCTTCTCCTTTATCTCGTCCGAGGACTTAACGGAGAGGATGTTCTTCTCCTTGAGGGTCTCTATGACCTGCTTATTGTGGATCAGCGGGCCGAGGGTGTAGATGGTGCGCTGGCGGTCCTTGGCCAGCTCCAGCACCTTGTCGATGGCGTTCTTGACTCCGGGGCAGAACCCCGCGCTCCTGGCCACCGTGATCTGTATCTTTCCCGGCATTACGGGCTAAATTTTATCATTTTCAAATTGGTAGAATCTTCCTATGGAAGGCCGCTTCAAACTGACGGCGCCGTACAAGCCGGCGGGGGACCAGCCGGCGGCCATAGAGGCGCTGGCGAAGGGGGTGCGGGGGGGCAAGGCCAACCAGACGCTGCTGGGCGTCACCGGCAGCGGCAAGACCTTCACGATGGCCGCGCTGGTGGAAAAGCTGCAGCGCCCGGCGCTGGTGATCTCGCCCAATAAGGTGCTGGCCGCCCAGCTCTACAGCGAGTTTAAGACCTTCTTCCCCGAGAACGCCGTCGAATACTTCATCTCCTACTACGACTACTATCAGCCGGAGGCGTACATTCCGGCTACCGACACGTACATCGAGAAGGACTCCTCGATCAACGACCACATAGACAAGCTGCGGCTGAAGGCCACCACGTCGATACTCACGCGCAGGGATACGCTGGTGGTGGCGTCCGTTTCGTCCATCTACAATATCGGCTCCCCGGAGAACTTCTCCGAGCTGTGCCTTCACCTCAGGGTGGGGGAGAAGGCCGACCGCAAGGAGCTGACGCGTTTCCTGGTCAGCATACACTACGAGCGCAACGAGACGGCTTTCGAACGCGGCACTTTCCGGATGCGCGGGGCCAATCTGGACATATTCCCCGGCGATTCCGACACGGCCTGGCGCGTGCAGCTTGGCGACACGATAGAATCCGTGACGGAGATAGACCCGCTCACCGGCAATACCATCCGCGGACTGAAGGAGACCTGGGTGTTCCCGGCCACTCATTTCGTCTCGACCGCGGGCGAGGTGGAGACCGCGGCGCGATCCATAGAGGCCGAGCTGGCCGAGCGGCTGGCGGTGCTCAAAGGGCAGGACAAGCTGCTGGAGGCCGAGCGGCTTTCGCAGCGCGTGCGCTACGACCTGGAGATGATCCGCCAGACCGGCTTCTGCTCCGGCATCGAGAACTACTCGCGCCACCTGGCCAACCGCGAGCCGGGCAGCAGGCCTGACTGCCTGTTCGACTACTTTAAAGGCGACTTCCTGCTGTTCATCGACGAGTCGCACGTGGCCCTGCCGCAGATACGCGGCATGTACGAGGGCGACCGCGCGCGCAAGCAGACGCTGGTGGACTTCGGCTTCCGCCTGCCTTCCGCGCTGGACAACCGGCCGCTCAAGTTCGACGAGTTCGAGGCGCTGCGGCCCTCGACTGTTTTTGTTTCGGCCACGCCGGGGCCCTACGAGCTGCAGCATTGCTCCAGGGAAGACATCGTGGAGCAGATCATCCGCCCGACGGGGCTGGTGGACCCGGAGGTGAAGATCCTGCCGGTGACCGGCCAGATAAAGTCCCTGACCGAAGAGATAACGAAACGCGCCGAGAAGAAGGAGCGCACGCTGGTGCTGACGCTCACCAAGAAGACCGCCGAGGACCTCAGCGACTACCTCAAGGAAAAGGGCCTGAAGGCGCGCTACATGCACTCCGACATGGACACGCTGGAGCGGCTGGACATTCTGGGCGCCTTCCGCAAGGGCGAGTTCGACGCTCTCGTAGGCATCAACCTGCTGCGCGAGGGCCTGGACATCCCCGAGGTGACGCTGGTCGCGATACTCAACGCCGACAACGAGGGTTTCCTCCGCAGCGAGACCACGCTGATACAGATCGCCGGCCGCGCCGCCCGCAACCTGTGCGGCGAGGTGATACTCTTCGCCGACCGCATGACGGGCTCGATGGAGCGGGCCATCTCCGAGATGAAGCGCCGCCGCGACAGGCAGGTGGCCTACAACAAGGCCCATCACATCACGCCGAAGAGCATCGTGAAGAAGTACGTGGAATACGAGGAGCTGCGCAAGCAGGAGCGGCGCGAGGGCATAGCGGTGGCCGAGCCGCTGCCGAAGGGCCTCTCCAAGTCCGGCGCGCAAGCCCTGGCCGGCGAGCTGGAGCGCCGCATGCGCGACGCGGCCGACAGCCTTAACTTCGAGCTGGCCGCCGAGCTGCGCGACCGCCTGATGGAACTGCGCGAGATGTCCGGGGTAAAACCAGGCGCGGTCAAAAATAAAAGAAAGAAGTGACCTCCCCGGCCGCGGGTCCTTGCCGGCGGACCACGGGCCGCTTGCATGGCCCGTTTTTTTGGCGCTATAATCGCGGATGGGGGTTATGAAAGAAGCCATTCTCTATGAAAAGCTGGGCGGCGGCAAGGTGCGCTGCGGCGTTTGCCGGCGCCGCTGCGTTATAGCTCCGGGCGGCCTCGGCTTCTGCCGCACGCGCCGCAACGAGAGCGGCAGGCTCTATACCTTGATATACGGGCTGGTTGCCGGCCTCCACGCCGACCCGGTCGAGAAAAAGCCGCTGTACCATTTCTTTCCCGGCAGCCTCTGCATGTCGCTGGGCACGCTGGGCTGCAGTTTCCGCTGCCCCGGCTGCCAGAACTGGGAACTTTCGCGGGCAGCGCCGGGCGGGCCCGGCGGCGGCGCCGAGGAGCTTTCCCCGGAAGAACTGGTAAGATTGGCGGCCAGGTACAAGTGCCGCGGAGTCGCCTGGACCTACAACGAGCCCTCCATCTGGCTGGAATACACGCTGGACGGGGCGAAGCTGGCGAAAAAGAAAGGCCTCTACACGGTTTACGTCACCAACGGCTTCATGACCCCTGAGGCGCTGGAACTGATGGCGCCGTACCTGGACGCCTTCAGGGTGGATATAAAGGGCTTCAGCGAGGAGACCTATCAGAGGATAGCCGGCGTGCGCGCGCTGGCGGGAGTGCTGGATTCGGCCAGGCTGGCCAGGTGCACGCACAGGATGCACGTGGAATGCGTGACCAACGTGACCCCCACGGTCAACGACGACGAGGACGAGCTGAAGGGGATGGCCAGGTGGATAAGGTCGGAGCTGGGGCCGGATACGCCCTGGCACGTCACCGCGTTCTCCCCGCACCAGGAACTGTCGGACCTGCCGTCCACGCCGGTGGCCGAACTGGAGCGGGTGCGTCAGTTCGGATTGGACGCCGGCCTGCGCTACGTCTACATAGGCAACGTCCCGGGCCACCAGGCCGGGAACACCTGGTGCCACAAGTGCGGCGCGCTCCTGATACGCAGGGAGGGCTACGACACTTCGCTGGTCGGGTTGAAGGGAGCCGCCTGCGCCCGCTGCGCCGCGCCGCTGGCCGGCCGTTTCGCCTGAGCTGAAAAGGGGGGGCTATGGAAATGATGACCGTCGCTGTAAAGAAACCCGAGGACGTGAACGTTATCCTCGGGCAGGCGCATTTCATTAAAACGGCGGAGGATCTTTACGAGGCGCTGATAGCCTCTTCCCCCGCGCTGAAGTTCGGGCTGGCCTTCTGCGAGTCCTCAGGCGCGTGCAAGGTGCGCGTCGAGGGGAACGACCAGGAGTTGAGGGACCTCGCGGCCGTCAACGCGCTTGAAATAGGGGCAGGGCACGCCTTTATCGTCATGCTGCGCGCCGGCTTCCCGATCAACGTGCTCAACGCCGTCAAGGGCCTGAGCGAGGTTTGCTCGCTCTACGCGGCCACGGCGAACCCTCTGGAGGTCGTCCTCGCCGACAACGGCAAAGGCCGCGGCATCCTCGGCGTCATAGACGGCCTCAAGCCGGTTGGCATAGAGGACGAAAAGGACGTCGCCTGGCGCAAGACCTTCCTGCGCGAGATAGGCTACAAACGCTGACGGGCTGTCGCCGCGCATGCGGATGGGGACGCTGCTTCCTAATCCTTCCGGACTTTTTGATGTTGTCCGCGGATGGGCGAGATGGGCGGCGGCGGCGCTGTCTTCTTGGGCCGCCGGCAATAAGCGGCGCAAAAGAGCGGCGTTCAAGCCGTTCCCGGGATTTCGGGAACCGTCCGGACGGAGTGCCGGGCCTTATGTTTCCCGCGGATACAAATGGTAAAATCTTGGAGTGAAGGAATTTGAAGCGGTCATAAGGGCGGCCCTGAAGGAAGACATAGGGACAGGGGACGTCACCACGCGCTTCTTCGTGCCGCTCGGGACCAGGTTCAAGGGGCGCATCTTCGCCAAGGACAAAGGCGTGGTCTGCGGCCTCGAAGTGGCCAGAAGGGTCTTCCGGCTGGCCGCCAAGGGCTCCCGGGTAAAGTTGGTACGCAGGGACGGCGCCCGCATAAGGAAGGGCGACACCCTGATGCTGGTGGAAGGCCCCGCCAGCATACTCACGGCCGAGCGCACCGCCCTCAACTTCCTGCAGCACATGAGCGGGGTGGCCACCAGGGCCGCGCAGTTCGCCTCCGTCATAAAGCATTCCCGCACCAAAATTTACGACACCCGCAAGACCCTGCCCGGTCTGCGGCTGATAGAGAAGTACGCCGTCCGCTGCGGCGGAGGGCGCAATCACCGCCTGGGGCTTTACGATATGGCCATGATAAAGGACAACCACGTGGCCTTCGCCGGCAACGACCCCGCCGTCCTCGGCGCGAGGATCAGGGCCATGCGCCGCGCCGACCCGCGCATAAAGATAGAACTGGAAGTGGACACCCTCGCCCAGCTGAAGGCTTTCCTGCCGTTGGGCGCCGACGTCATCATGCTCGACAATATGTCCTACGGGGATATGAAGAAGGCTATCGCCTTCGTCCGCTCTGGCAAGGGCAAGGCCCCTGAAATTGAAATTTCCGGCGGCGTGGACCTGAAGATGGCCGCCCGCTATTCGAAGTTGGGCGCCGACCGCATCTCCGCCGGCGCCATCACCAGCGGCGCCAAACCGCTGGATATCTCTTTCGAGGTGAACCCCAAATGAAGACCTGCGACTGTGACCTGAACCTTGATACACTGCCCGGAATCAGCAAGATAGTCTGCCTGGACGAGGTGGATTCCACCCAGGCCGTGGGACGCGAGTTGGCTCTGGAGGGCACGGCGGAGAAGACGCTGGTGCTGGCCGAGACGCAGACCGCCGGTAAGGGCCGCCTCGGCCGCGAGTGGGAATCCGGCCCGGGAGGCGTCTACATGACGCTGTTGCTGAAGCCTGAGACCGGGGTCAAGTTCCTGCCGCACCTGAGCGTGCTCAGCGGGGAGGCTGTCGCCGAAACTATCACCGAACTGTACGGCATAAAGACCCGCATCAAGAAGCCCAACGACGTGTACGCCTGGCATCCGCGCCGCCGCAAGTGGCTGAAGATCTGCGGCATCCTGACGGAGTCCTCCTCCATCAACAAGGAAGCCAGCTGGCTGCTGCTCGGCATGGGCGTGAACCTCAACAACGCGCTCAGGCTGGAGACCGCCGTCAGCGTTAAAGCAATAAAGGGCAAGGAAGTTTCCCGCGAAGAGTTTTTGGAGGCCTTCTTCAGGAATTTCTGGCTGGAGTACTCCGCCTGGGAGTACGGCAGCCAGGCCAAGAGCTCGTGAATTCCGCTAGGCTGAAGGAGATAGCTCTCTCGGCCGGCGCCTCGGCCGCCGGCATAGCCCCGGCGGCGGACCTCCCCGAACTGGACAGGTTCTCCGTGGCCGTGAACGCGGTCCCGCCCGGGCTTTCCTACCTGCTCCGGGACCCTGAAAGAAGGAAGAACATAAAGAACTGGTACGCCGGCGCGCGCTCGGTGCTCGTCTGCGTTTTCCGCTACTGGTCCCCGGATACGGACTACGCGGCGGAGCTGGCTAAAGCCGGGGACCCGATGGCCTACCTCCGGAACACCGGCCGCAAAGCGTACCAGCCGGCCCTGCTGTCGCGGACCGGGGCTAAGATATCCCGTTACGCGCTGGGCCGGGACTACCACCTGACGGTGAAAGAGAAGCTCGCCGCGATGCTGGCGGAGATAAAAAAGGAAAAACCTGCCGCCGAGGGCAAACTTTTCTGCGACACTTCGCCGGTGATGGAGAAGGAGCTTGCCCGCCTGGCTGGGCTGGGCTTCAGGGGGAAGAACACGCTGCTGCTCTCGAAGGAGCTGGGCAGCTGGTCCTTCATTGGCGGTATCGCTTTGGATCTGGAGGCGCAGGCCGACGCGCCGTGCGGCGGCGACTGCGGCTCCTGCGACCTTTGCCAGCGCGCCTGTCCCACCGGCGCCCTCAGGGACGGCAGGCTGGACGCCTCGCTCTGCCTCTCCTACTGGACCACCCAGTCCAAACAGGAAATTCCGCCGGGCCTCGCCGCGAAGAACCCCGGCTGGGCCTATGGCTGCGACGCCTGCCAGGAAGCCTGCCCTTATAACAGTCCAAAGTAGCCTCGCGGCCCGCCGCAGGGAGAAGGTCTGAAAAACACGGCGCCGAGACCCGGCCTATGGCCGTGCCGCATCAGGAGCTATGCTCATCAAGCGTCCGCCGTGCAAAGCTCCTCATGCAGACCTGGCCGCTTCGCGGACATCCGGCTTCGGCGCTTACGCAAGCCTCGGCCTCCGAGACGTTTTTTTTCTCCTCTTCCCGCGTCGGGACAAAAAAACAGGGGAGTCATGGGCTCCCCTGTTTCGCGGCGGCTCGGACGGCCGCTATTTCTTCATCGCGAGGCCGTTCTTGACGGCTTCCATCAGGTCGTCCGTGTTGAAAGGCTTGGTAAGGAAGGCAGCCACCTGCGAGAAGCGCTGGAACATCGTGCGGGAGGGCTCAAGCGCGGAAAGGACGATTATCGGCATATTGCCCAGGTCAGGGTCCTCGGAGATCTGCGTAGCCAGCGAGTAGCCGTCTATGCCTGGCAGCATCACGTCCAGCACCAGCAGGTCCGGCTTATAGGAGCGCAGCACGTCCATGACCTCGCGGCCGTTGTCGCAGACCTTTATCTGGTGGCCGAGCGACTCGAGGGTGTACTGCACCAGGCTCGAGATCTCGGGGTCGTCGTCAACAACAAGAATTTTATTCCCCATATGGCCTAATGTAACATAACTCTCACTTATAAAGCAAGAATTTCGCCGAGGAGGCCTTGAACTCCGCGCTCTCCCGGCGGAAAAGGGCGAGGATTTCGTCAGGGGAGGCCCCCGCCTCCAGCATCCGGTAAAAGTCGGGGGTGCCGGTCATCTTGCGTATCTCGAAAGGTTTCAGCTCGAATTCTTCGCCGTTGTACTTCTTCAGCAGCCAGGCCGCCCGGACGAAGATGTCCAGAGACCGTACCGCGCTTTCGTTCGTCACCTCTATCTCCACTCCGCGGCATTTCTTGCCCGCGTACAGGTCCGAGGAGGGCTTCAGGGCGCGCGTGCGGAACATCACGCCCGGAAGCCGGGCCTTGTTAAGTGCCCTCGCTATCTTGCCGGCCTTCATCCACGGCGCGCCGAACCAGTGGAATGGTTCCGGCGTGCCGCGGCCGACGGAGACGTCAGAGGCCTCGAAACAGCCCAGGCCGGGATAAAGCACCTCCGCTTCCGTGTCCCTGATGTTGGGAGAGGGGTCGGTCCAGATCAGGCCTGTCTGGTCGAAGAACATGGAATGGTCCCAGTTCTCCATTTTAATCACGTCAAGGACCAGGTTCAACTTCAGGTTTTCCTTGTGCAGGAAGGCCATCTCCCCGGCGGTCAGGCCGTGGCGCACGGGCACGGGGTAATAGGCGGTGAAATCGCGTATGTCTGGCTCCAGGACCGGGCCTTCGACCGCGCCGCCTATCGGGTTGGGACGGTCCAGCACCATGAACGGGACCCCGGCCTTCGCGGCCTCCTCCATGGCGTAGCCCATCGTGGTCAGGTAGGTGTAGAAGCGCGCGCCTATATCCTGGATGTCGAAGACCAGGATATCCAGGCCCTTCAGCATTTCAGGGGTCGGGCGCCTGGTCTTGCCGTAGAGGCTGAAGACCGGCGCGCCGGTCGCCGGGTCCGTGGAATTGCTTATAAGGACGCCGCCCTCGGCGGTGCCTCGGAAGCCGTGTTCGGGAGAGAAGATGGCAGCCAGCTTGAAATTGCCGGCCTTGGCGAACACGTCCGCCGCATTGTCTCCGTTAAGGTCAAGCGCGGACTGGTTGGTGATCAGCCCCACGCGTTTGCCTTCCAGTTTACGGAAGCCGTCGCGCTCCAATACATCCAAGCCGGTAAGCGTCATGGTAGCGGCGGCGGCGGCCGAAGCCAGGAAAGAGCAGAGAATTACGGCTAAAAAGTAGCCTGTCCCCTTTTTTTTCATAGACGAGAGCGGTACATAAAAAGTAGCCTGTCCCCTTTATTTTTTTAGGAGGAGGTAGAGGCGGCCGGGGTTCCAGAGCTTGAAGGCGAAGGTGCGGGCCTTCTTGCCGTTGCCGGCGAAGAAGTCCACCCGGCCCGGGCCCTTTATGGCGCCGCCGGTGTCCTGGCAGAAGACGAAGCGGGCGTACGGCCTGCGGCCCAGCAGGACCCCGTCCTTGTCCACGTCGGGAGCGTCGTCTATCCGCAGGAAGGCCAGCGCGCCCATCGGCACGATGGTGTTGTCCACCGCCACCGAGCGCCAGCCGGTGAGAGGCAGGCCGTAGGTGCCCTGCGGCCCCTCGTCGGGATCGGCCGGCTGCTCGAGTCTGAAGAAGACGTAGCGTCTGTCCATGCCGAGCAGGCGGCGCGCCTGGTCCGGGTGGTCCTCCAGGTATTTTTCGCCCTTCTCCGGGCTGATGCCGGCGCGCGGAAGCGCCCCCGCCTCCACCATGGCCGAAAGCCAGCCCTTGAACTTGAGGCTGTTCGTGGCCGCGAACTTGGCCTTCATCACGCGCCCGTCCGGCAGCAGCAGGCGGGCCGAGCCCTCGGTGTGCAGGTCCATCAGGTCGGCGCGGGACTTCAGCCAGGCCAGTTCCAGGCCCTTGCCGGCCAGAGCGCCCTTGAAGTCTATGTCGTCGCGGTTCAGGTAGGGGACCAGGTTCCCGTCCTGCACGCGGCCGGTTATCTTCTGGCCCTTCAGCTTAGGGTCGAAGTCCTCCAGGTTCACCGTTATCAGGTCCGGGGGCTTGGCGTAGATGGGGTACTTGTAAGGGCCGGTCTTGGTGAGGCTGGCGTCTATCGTGGGCTCGTAGTAGGAGCTGAAGACCACCGTGCCGGTGGAGTCGTTGCCCGCCAGCTCGTAGACGTCGAAGCCGGCCTTTATCTCGCGGTCCAGGTCCGCCGCCGTGGGGGAGGACTGGAGTATCTTTATGAATTCCTCGTCGGCGGCAGCCAGGTCCCCGGCGGTCACCTCGCGGCCGGCGAACGCGTACGGCAGGCCGGCGCCCTTAAGGCCCTGGAAATAGGCGCGGTCGAGCAGAGCGGCCTTGAGGAGCCCGGCGCGGTCGCCTGGGTCGGCGAAGGACGGCAGGTCGGCCGCTGCCGGCACGAACATGGCCGGGGCGGCGGCAGCGGGAGCGGTGGAGACCGGGGCCGGGCAGGGGGGGCAGGGCGGACAGACCTGTGGCCTGGTCCTCAGCGAGGCGCAGCCCGTCAGCGCCAGTCCAGCCGTCAGTAAGATCGCGTTCTTCATCAGTGCCTCCGTGTCCCGGCCGGATAAAATAGCGCCGTCTTTTGGATTTCATTATCCCAAAATCCGTTTATTGACACAAGCGGGTTTTTCTAATAGACTCTCCCTATGAAAGACAATATTTTCAGGGGGTGCGCGGCGCTGCTGTTCGCGGTCTTCGCCGCGCTCCCGGCCGCCGCGCTGGCCGGCGAGGCGCAGATAATCGCGCTGGGCGGCAGCGTTCAGGCGCGGCTGACCAGCGAGGGGGACTGGGTGAAGGCCTCCAAAGGCCTGTCGGTCCCGGAGGGCGGCGCGATACGCACCGACGCAGGAGGGGCGGCAGTGGTGCTGATGCCGAACAAGAGCAAGATCTGGCTAAAGGAGAGCACCCGCCTGGAGATAGAGCAGCGCCAGACGTTCGCCACCAGGCTGGCGCTGCTGTTCGGCAGGATCAAGGCCCGGGTGCCGCACCTGATGCGCCAGGAGAGGTTCGAGGTGCGCACTCCGTCTGCCGTCTGCGCGGTGCGGGGCACCGAGTTCACGATGGGCACCAGCGAGGACGGCAAGATGGACCTGAAGGTCCTTTTCGGCGAGGTCAACCTGCGCTTCAACGTGCCTCCGGCCGTGGGTCCGGACAGGTTCGACGTGCCGCAGGGGGAGGAGCTCTCAAGCGCCCCGGAGGGCAAGCCGAACAGGCCGGTGCTGCTGACGGCCAAGGCCGAGAGCGAGGCCCTCGAGAACTGGGACCCGGGGCTCACTCCGGAGGAGAGGACGGCGGACCTGGTGCGCAAGGAGAACGACCGCGCCCAGATCCGCGAGTTCGCCGCGGCCACCCAGAACGCCGAGGCGCAGGTCAGGAGCTTCCTGAACGTGGTCAAGGAGTCAGACCTGGCGGCCGGCCGCACGCTGACCGACGTGCACGGCAATCTGGTGCGAGTGGACCAGCGTCTGCTGCGCCCGGCTCCGGACCAGATACAGTTCTTCAACCTGGTCAAGCGCCAGGTCTACAACAACGACGGCTCCTCGGCGCAGAACGGCGGCTTCGCGTACAACGGCGGGCAGGTGATGAACCGCCTGGACTACATGCAGATGACGATGGCCTTCAACCAGGCCCTGCCGCAGCGCCTGGAGGACTGGCCAGGCTTCTTCGACAAGAACTCGGTCAAGCCGTCCTGGGCCTCCTTCGTGACGGCCAACCGCACCGACGCCTCGCAGATCTTCTTCGCAGCCGAGGGCTACAAGTACGACCAGGCCAGGGACGAGCTGGTCAACAATCCCGGAATACTGACCAATGCCGACGGTTCCCCTCTGCCGGCCACCAGCCCGGACGACAGGGAGACGCTGATAACAGGCGTGCTGAACGACGATACCGGCGCCGGCGGGACCGGGATCAGCGCGGTACAGGGCCTGAGCATGATATCCAAACTGCAGGTGGCCGACTCCGGGGCCGGCAACGGGACGCTGGTCTACAAGGACGCCGCCTCCCATCCCGTGGACGGGACCGGGGCGGGGACCGCCTCGGACGTGGTCTGGGCCGTGCAGACGGCCAATCTGCCCGGCTATGAAAGCAAGGGCTCGGACACGGTAAGCGGCGACGGAGCCCCGCTCTGGCAGTACCAGGCGGACATGTACGATATCGGCAACCAGCAGTCTACGAACGCGGGAGAATACCTCTGGTTCGCCAAAGAGAACTACGGCATAAGCAACAACGGCGCGATAAAGACGGTCGGGGACCTTACGGATTCCGGGCAGGACCCTTTCACCGTGCTGAAGAACAGCGCGCTGGAGAGCGTGATGTACATAAAGAAATCGTTCGGCAACGATCCGGCCGCCCTCGCCGCAGCGCTCAATCCCTCTCAGATCCCCGTGGCAGCTCTGACGCCCGCCCAGGAAGACGTCCTGAAAAACGACATCTCCGGGGAAGATTACTTTTCCTACGGCTCCGGCGGCCCCGGCATGGGCACCAACATCGACGTGGTCTTTATCCCGGACCTGGCCGTGGCCGCTGTGCAGCGCATGCTGCCTGCTATAACGAGCCTTAAGAACTAAGGGGAGACGATGAAAAGAACAGCGTTCCTCATTCTGTCCGCTCTGTACGCGTCGCCCGCCTGGGCGGGAGTGGACTTCAATTCCGTCGGCATGAAGATGGCCGGCGAAGTGGTGGCCAACCCGGCCGGCTTCCTGTACGACTTCCAGCAGGATTTCGAGGGGACCACGCCGCTGCCGCCGGGCAAGAGCCTCAGTTTTCAGACCGGGCTTTGGGGAGGCATACTGCCGACGCTGGCGGCCATGCCCAGCCTTTCCGCCAAGTACCGCCTGCACCCGGAGGGCCGCCTGGCCCCCGGAGTGCCGCAGATAGACCTGATAGGCGGCTACTGGAGCTCGCCGCTGGCCAAGTCTGCCGGCAACAATTCCAGCGCCGTGAACGACCTGAAGTTCAACGGCTACTACATGGGAGCGCTGGTGACCTCTTCCGTGAGCCCGCGCGTCCGCACTTTCTGGGGCTATAAGCACAGCCAGCTCAACGCCAGGCTCTCCTTCGCGGCGGGGCATGAACCGGACCTGCTGGGCACCAAGGTCAACAGTTTCAACACCGGTTTCAGGGACGACTTCATCATAGCCGGCATAGAGACCCCGAAGGGCGTGGACAAGCTGTGGAGCATCCAGCTCGACTACGGCCTGGGCACGCAGACCTTCTGCAGCAAGGTCAGCTGGTACGGCAAGGTGTTCGAGCTGGGGCTGAACATCTACCCTGAGGGCGTGCTGGTGGTGCACCCCGTCTGGAACATGCACATCAATTTCTGAGGACCGAAATGAAAAAGACAATTCTCGGCGTTCTTATGACCGGAGCCCTGGCCGGCGGGGCCGCGGCGGCGGTGCCGGAGGACTCCAAGGTCTTCACTCCGTACTTCAACATGACGATGATGGAGGCCGGCTACGTGCCCAGCCAGGGGAACATCTTCAGCGGCGGCAACATCGACACGCAGGTCGGCATGCTTACGAAACTCTCGCCGAAGGACCAGCTGTTCGGCCTTTACGACTTCAACTACGACGGTCAGGGCTTCGCGCCCCAGGATACGAAGCAGTTCACCGACCGCTCGATGACGCACTCGTTCAACTTCGAGTACAGGCGCGCCCTGAGCGGGAAGTTCCGCCTGCGCCCCGGGGTCTCGTTCTCGCACGACTATTCCCGCACCGGCGCCAACGAGACCTGGAAGACCGGCCTCTACAACATGAACTCCTTCGGCCTGCAGCTGGCCGGGGACTATCTGTTCGACTTCGAGAAGAACGGCATCGTCACGCTGACCGTGCTGACCAAGAACGTCAAGTTCCCGAACTACACGGACCTGCTCAGCGAGTTCAACAGCGTCAACGGCCAGCAGGCCGGCGTCAACGGCGGCCTGGAGGACCAGCGCCTGACGCAGGTGAGCCTGCGCCCGATGTGGAACAAGTTCTTCGGCGGAATAACCTACACGCAGCAGGACTACAAGAACCAGAAGGTGGTGGACCTTAACTCTGCCGGAGACACTGCCGGCTACGGAGACACCAAGCAGAAGGACAAGACTACCATGCTGGACGCCGGTTTCAGGCATAAGATCTGGATCTTCGAGCTGTCGCCGATGGTCTCCTATACCGTACACCGCTCCAACCAGAACTACATCCGGTTCAAGTCCCTCGGCGCCACCTCCACCGACCTCACCTCCGGCAGTTCCGACGTGACCTTCATAGCCAGGAACTACGACTACAACGAGACCACGCTCAGCGTGCCGGTGGACCTGGACATAACCGGCAAGTGGGCCATAGGCGGAGCCGTAAGCGTGACCAGCCGCCACTATACGTCGCGGCCCAGGCGCGACGCCCTGAACGACTATATCATGGGCACCAAGCAGGACAACCTGATGACCACGCTGACCGGCTCCATCCGCAAGCGCATCAACGAGATAGCCACGGTAAGGCTTTTCTACTCGCTGGTGGTGGCCAGCTCCAACTGCAAGTTCGAACAGTATATGCCGTACAACTATACCGGCAACAGTTTCGGATTGGCCTACCAGCTGTCGTACTGAGCGGCCGGCGCTTCCGCAAGGCCCGGCGGCGGGTCCTGGCCTTCTTTTTTGCGTAGTGAGAGCGCCCGATATTTGTTAATATAAGCGGTGTTCTGAACCACATGAGGACTTGCAAGGCCATAAAGACGTCCGTTCTGTGCGCGGCGGCCCTGCTGGCGGCTTCGGCCGCCGGCGCGGCCGGTCCCGGCACTTCCGCCGCCGACTTCCTGAAGATCCCGGTGGGGGCCAGGGAGACGGCTATGGGCGGAGCCTTCACTTCCGTTCCGGACGGTCCCGGCTCCGTGCTCTACAACTCCGCCGGCCTCGGCCTGGCCGCCGTGCCCGGGTTCACTTACTCCTATAACGACTATCTGCCCGGCATCTCCCAGCACTGGCTGGCCGGCTCGCTGCCAGCCGTCGGCGGGGCCGTCGGCTTCGGCCTGGATTACCTGGACGTAAGCCCCTTCGCCTCTTACGATAATCTCGACAACAGGACCGGTTCGGTCTCCGCCTACGACATGGCCGTCTACCTGGGCTACGGGCGCGGCTTCAGGACCGGCCTGGCCTTCCTGCCTTCTCTCTACCTGGGCGCCTCTTTGAAATCGCTGAAGGAGAAGCTGGCTTCGGTCTCTGCCGCCGGCTACGCCGCCGACGCCGGCCTGCTGCTGCCTACCTCGGTGAAGGGGCTCGGCTTCGGGCTCGCGGCCAGGAACCTGGCCGCCAGCCGCCTCAGCTTCATCGGCTCCGGGGCCAGGCCGGCGGCCGAGTGGAAGGCCGGGGCCTCGTATTCGCTCGCTCCGTCCGCCTGGCCCGTGTCTTTCCTGGCCTCCGGCGACCTGAACCTGCCGAAGGACGGCTCCTCATATTTCTCGGGAGGAATAGAAGGGACCTTCTACAGGCTGGTCTCGCTGCGGGCCGGCTACAGCTCCTACGGCGACATTTCCGACGGGCTGAGCTTCGGCCTGGGCCTGCTGCTGCCGTCGCGCTCGGGGCGGCGCCTGCGGCTGGACTATTCTTACGCCTCCACGTACGACCTCGGGAACATGCAGCGTTTCGGGATCTCCTGCGCGTTCGGAGGCCGGGCCGGCCGGGAGACGCCGGCTCCGTCCGCCGCGCCTCCCGCGACGGAGCCGGCGCCAGCAGGCGGAACCGCGCCGCCGGCGGCGGCCGCCAAGAGGAGCTTCGATTCCGCGCTGAACGACCTTTACGGCCAGGATCCGGTTAAATCGCTGGCTGCGGCAGAGTACCTCGCCGGCCTTAACGACCCGCGGGCCATGGAGCATTTTTCGGCTCTGCTCTCCTCGGGCAGGACTGACTGGCAGATGGCGGCCCTGCGCGGTCTTGAACTCAGCAAGGACCCTCGCGCGGTTGGCGACCTCTGCCGGGCGCTGGGCGACCAGAAAGAAGAGGTGCGCGCGCACGCCGCCCTGGCCCTGGCCAGCCACCCGGGCCCGGCGGCCTCCGCCTGCCTGCAGGCCGAGCTGAAGGGCGAGAGTTCGGATATAGTGAAAAGCGCCATCATAAAGGTACTGGGCGGGATGAGCGCGGCGGGGGGGGCGGATGCACATTAGGGAACAGTTCGCGCTCCTGGCCCTGGCCCTGGCCCTGGTCCTGCCCCTGGCCCGGCCGGCCAATGCGGCCATGAGCGGCGGGCCTTACGACCTGCCTCTGCTGGCCACGGTCTCCGGCGGGGGGACGGCGGCCGGCGGGAGCTTCACGGCCGGCGCGCTGAACCTGGGCGGGCCGTCTTTTTCTTCGGTGGCGCCGAGCGGCGGGGGTTATACCGTTGCGACGGGCGCTGCCCCGGCCGTCGTCCTGCTGGACTCCGCCCAGGTCAATCTGGCTTCCGCCCACTGCTATCCGGTGCCTTTCATGCCCTCGAGGGGGGATACCGTCATAACCTTTACCGGGCTGACCTCCTCGGCCGAGGTCAGGATATACACCATAAGCGGCCGGCTGGTGCGGGAACTGTACAAGAGCGACTTCGGGAGCAAGCTGGCGTGGGACGCCCGCAACTCCGCCGGCCAGCAGGTGGCCAGCGGGGTATATATTTACGTCATAAAGGGAGGCGGTCAGACCGCCACCGGAAAGCTGATGATAATCTGGTAGAAGATCCGGAGAGAAAAATGAAAAGAGCGCCTTTTTACAGCGGTATTATCCTTTTGTCCGCCCTGTTCCTGGCGGCTTCCGCCGGGCCGGCTTCCGCCGTGGTCCCGCTGAAGATAAACTTCCAGGGACGCCTGGACGAGAGCGGCCAGCCCGTGGACGCGACGAAGACGTTCGTCTTCAGGATATACGACGCGCTCACCGGGGGCACGCCGCTCTGGGTGAGCCAGTCCCAGCCCATAGCGGTCTCTAAGGGCGTCTTCAGCGCGGAACTCGCGGCAGGGTACCTTTCCGACCTTTCCACGCCCTCCGACATCTCCACCGCCACCTTCTCCGGGGCGCGCTACGTCGAGATAGTGGTGGACGGACAGACCCTCTCGCCGCGTCAGGAGATAGTGTCGGCGCCCTATGCGCTGGTGGCCCAGTCCCTCTCTCCGGACGCCCAGCTGCCGGCCTCCAGCATAGCCGACGGCTCGGTCACCGACGTCAAGGTGACTCTCAGCACCGCGGCCATCAGCTCCGGCAAGTTCTCCGACGACCGCGTGACCATCACCACCGGCGCCTTTAACGGCGGTTTCAACGCCGCCGACAAGCTGGTTCAGCTGCAGAGCAATGGCTATCTTCCGGCGCTTAACGGCTCCCAGCTATACAACGTCTCGGTGACCACGGCCGGTCTTTCCGGCACCATCACGGACGCGTCCGTGCAGCTCAGCACCGGGGCCATCACCTCCGGCAGGTTCTCCGACGACCGCGTGGCCATCACCACCGGCGCCGTAGCCGGCGGCTTCAACGGCGCGTACCAGCTGGTGCAGCTGGACGCCTCTGATAAGCTCCCGGCCTTAGACGGCTCCCGGCTATACAACGTCTCGGTGACCACGGCCGGTCTTTCCGGCACCATCACGGACGCGTCCGTGCAGCTCAGCACCGGGGCCATCATCTCCGGCAGGTTCGGCGACGACCGGGTCTCCATAACCACTGCCGCGGTCGCCTCCGGCAAGTTCTCCGACGACCGGGTGCTGATAACCACCGGGGCCTTCACCGGCGGCTTCAACGGCGCGGACCAGCTGGCGCGCCTCAACAGCGCCGGCAACCTGGCCATAAGCGGGGGCCTCTGGGCCGCCAGCCTGCAGGTCTCCGGGGCGCTGACCGCCGGGGGGGGCCTGACCCTGCCGGTGACGATAGTTACATCGACCTATACCGCCACCGCCAACGACGTCACCTTGATAATCAACTCGGCCGCCAGCGGGGCTATCACAGTAGAATTGCCTTCCGCCGTGGGCATAGCCGGCCGGATCTATATCGTAAAATGCGAGAATACCAACGGGGCGGCATACGATTATGTAGCTCCTTACGGTAGCGAAACCATAGACGCCGGAAGCTACGATGCTTCTAATCCCTACCCCATGATGGCCCCTAATTCCCTCGTCCTGCAGAGTGACGGGGCTAACTGGATCATAGTTACATATATCTAGCGGTCTAGATCTGTGCACGGTGGATCTTTTTCCGCGCTGTTCCCCGCGTTGTCGCTGAGGGTGAGCAGCGCGGCCGGGACACGCGGCACCCTTTATTTATATAATTAATCCTCCGCGCGCCCTGCGAGGCGTCGGGTTGTGTTCTTTGGTCATAACTTATCCCAGGGGAGTTCCATGTACCTCAAAGCGCTTGAAATCTACGGTTTTAAATCCTTCGCGAACAAAACCAAAATGCCGCTGAAGCCCGGCATCACCTGCATAGTTGGCCCCAACGGCTGCGGCAAGTCCAACGTGGTGGACTCGATAAAGTGGTGCATAGGCGAGATGAGCTGGAAGTCGCTGCGCATGCCGTCGATGATGGACGTGATCTTCGCCGGCACCACGAAGCGCCAGCAGCTCAATATGGGCGAGGTCTCGATGACGTTCGACAACGGCAGCCGCAAGCTGCCGCTCGACTTCAGCGAGGTCACCGTCACCCGCAAGATCTACCGCTCCGAGGAGTCGGAGTACTTTATCAACAAGGTGCAGTGCCGCCTGCGCGACATCCGCGAGATGTTCCTGGACACCGGCATAGGCACGGACGGCTACGCGATCATAGACCAGGGAGAGGTGGAGACCGTGCTGTCGGCCTCCGCCGAGCAGCGCCGCGAACTGTTCGAGGAGGCGGCCGGCGTCAGCAAATACAAGGCCAAGCGAGAGGAGGCCGCCCGCAAGCTGGAAAAGGTCCAGGCGGACCTGGACCGCCTGGCCGACAGCATGGTGCTGCTGGACGAGCAGATCAAGAAGCTGGACAAGGAGGCGGCCAAGGCCCGCCTGCAGGCCAAGTACAAGGACGAACTGACCGGCGCCGAGGTGGTGCTGCTGCTCAGGGACAGCGAAGCTTTCGCCGCCAGGAGCGCCGAGGCGGCCGCCAAGCTGGAACCCGTTAAGAAGGAGCTGGAGGAGATAACCGTCAGCATCAGCGGCCTGGAGGGCGAGATAGCCGCCCTGAACCTGACGCTGACCCAGAAGACCGAGGAGCAGCGCGTGCTCAAGGAGGCCATCAGCACCGTCAAGACGGACAAGGTGCAGGCCGAGGGCCGCATAGTCTCCGGAGGGGAGATACTGGCCGAGATAGCCAAGCAGCGCTCGCAGCTGGAGGTGTCGGAAAGGCGCAACGCCGAGAAGCTGGCCTCCACCGAGCCCCGCATAGCCGAGCTGCGCGCCAGGCTCTCATCCGACGAGGGAGGCCTGCCGGCCCTGCAGGCCGAGTGCGACGCGGCCGCGGCCTCGCTGGCGGAGGTCAGCTCGCAGATGCAGGCCGCAGACGAGGCGGCCGACGCGCTGGTCCGCGAGATGAACGAGGTCTATTCCCGCGAGGTGGAAATTTCCAGCAGGATAGCCGTGACCGGTTCCAACATCGGCCATTACAACGAGGCCAGGGCGGGCCTGGAGAAGGACATGCAGGACCTGTCCGCGGCTGTCTCCGCGATGGAGGGGCGCCTGGCGGAGCTTAAGGCCCGCTCCGCGTCGCTCAGCTCCGAGCTGGCCGCCGAGAACGAGAAGGCCGCCGCGGCCGGGGCGCAGGCCGGGACACTTTCCGCCCGCCTGGACGAGATAGACGGCCGCCAGGCGGAGATACGCGAGAAGAAGGCCTGGGACCAGAGCCGCCTGGAGGCCCTGTTGGCCCAGGGAGAGCACGATTCCTACTGGGTAGGCATAAACAACGTGCTCAATTCCGGCGCGGCCGGCGTAAAAGGCACGCTGCGCCACCTGCTTTCCGTGCGCAAAGAGGACCGCGTGGCCGTGGACGAGGCGCTGGGCCGCTTCCTGGACTCCGTGGTCTGCGAGAGTTCCTCCGCGGCCGAGGACTCCGTCAGCTACCTCAGGCACATAGGCAAGGGCCGCTGCCGTTTCCTGATCCTGGACAGGGTGCCGCCGGCTCCGCAGCAGCAGGACGGCTGGAACGCCCCCGGCGCGCAGAAGGTGCTGGACAAGATCTCCTGCGATCCGCAGTATCTGCCGCTGGTGGCCGGCCTGCTGTCCGGAGTTTACGCCTCCGGCGGGGCCGTGCACGGACCCTTCTGGATGACCGGCGGCGCCGACGAGGTTGTCTCCAACGAGCCCTACTGGGAGGAGGCCGACGACCTGAAGGAGCAGCTGAAGAAGCTGGACGAGGAGAACGCGGCGCTGGAGGCCGAGAAGGCCGGACTGCGGCCGCAGCTGGAAGCCGCCCGCTCGGCCGCCGCCGCCGCCGCGGAGAAGGCCGCCGCTCTCAACATAGACTTCCACAAGAACGAGACGGAGGCCGCCGGCGCGGAAGGGGACCTGAAGCTTAAGAAGGACGGCCTGGCGCTGACCGCCTCGGAGAAGGAGAAAGCCGAGGCCTCCATTGCTCAGGCCGAGGCCGAGTTCGCCTCCCTGCAGGAGGGCAAGGCCGCCGCTACTGCTGCCGTGGACGCCAAGAGGGCCGAGCAGGGCGCGCTGGGCGAGAAGAAGGAGGCCCTGCACCAGGAATTCGCCCACAGGAAGGAGGAACTGGGCGCCCGCAAGGCCAACCTGGACAATTACCGCCAGAACCTTGAGGCCCTGAAGGCGGAACTCTCGCGGGCGGAGGGCGACCTGGCCGCGCTGACCGAGGAACGGTCCCATTTCGAGGGGCGCCGCGCCGAGCTGGCCGAGCGCGAGGAGCGCTACACCAGGGAGATAGCGGCGGCCAAGACCCGCCAGGCGGAGCTGATGCACGACCTGGCCGAGAAGGAGATCATAGACCGGGCCATGGAGGACGAGCTGAACGCCATGCGCGGGGACCTGTCCAGGCTGAGCGCCAACCTCTCGGACAGCCGGGCGCTGTCCGCCGAGAACGAGAGGACGCGCTACCAGATAGAGACCGAGCTGGCCACGATAGCCGCCCGCGCCGAGGAGACCGCCAAGCGCATGAGCGAGGAATGGAACGTGACCCCGGCCGAGGCCCGCGAGCGCTACGCCGGCGTGCAGGCCGACCCGGAGCGAGTGCAGTTCCTGCGCCGCCGCATCCAGGAGATGGGCAACGTCAACATGACCGCGCCCGAGGAGTACGAGGCGCTGACGCAGCGCTATAACTTCATGAACTCGCAGGTGGAGGACCTCAACCGCGCGAAGGCCGACCTGCGCTCGGCGATCAACAAGATCAACGACACTACGCGAGAGAACTTCAAGGCGACGTTCGACAAGGTGCGCGGCTACTTCAAGGAGATCTACGCGCTGCTGTTCAACGGCGGGGAGGCCGACCTTATCCTGACGATGCCCGACAACCTGCTGGAGACCGGCGTCGAGATCATGGCGCACCCGCCCGGCAAGAAGCTCGTCAGCATCTCGCAGCTCTCCGGCGGCGAGAAGGCGCTGACCGCGCTGTCGCTCTTGTTCAGCTTCTTCCGCGTGAACCCGTCCCCGTTCTGCATCATGGACGAGGCCGACGCCCCGCTGGACGAGGCCAACGTGGAGCGCTTCGTGCGGCTGATCAAGGAGTTCGCGGGCACGACGCAGTTCATCGTGATCACGCACAACAAGCGCACGATGGAGGCCGCCGACACGCTCTACGGGGTCACGATGGAGGAGCTCGGGGTCAGCAAGCTGATAGGCGTGGACCTGAAGCGGGCGGCGGACATGGCCGCCAACGAACCGCAGCCGGCGGGGGTGAACTGAGGGCGCGATGAGGTACGGCGTCTTTTCCGACGTGCACGGCAATTACGTGGCCCTTAAGGCCGTGCTGGAGTTCCTGCGGAAGAACGGCGTGAAGGACTTCCTGTGCTGCGGCGATATCGTGGGCTACGGACCTCAGCCGCTGGAATGCGCTGAGGAGCTCATGTCCCTGCCGGGGCTGACCGCGGTGCTGGGCAACCACGACGCCGCGGCGGTAGGCAGGATGGATATCAAGTGGTTCAACGCCAACGCGGCCTGGGCCATAGATTTCGCCAGGAGGCGGCTCACCGGCCGGGCCCTGGACTTCATAGCGGGACTGCCGGAGCGGGCGGAGAACGCCGATTTTACCATGGTGCACGGCTCGCCGCGCAAGCCGCTGACGGAATACCTGCTCAGCGAGGGCCAGTTCTCCGACAACTTCGGCGGCTGGACGGTCTCGCCCTGCTTCATCGGCCACAGCCATATGCCGCTTTTCTTCCGCGAGGGCGAGCGCGGCGTGCCGGAGACGGATTTTCTGAAGCCGGCGGTCAAGCTGCGCGTGAAGGGCCGGTTCATGATCAATCCCGGCTCCGTGGGGCAGCCGCGCGACGGCGACCCCCGCGCCTCCTGCGGCGTCTACGACGCCGCGTCGGGGACCTTCGAGCTTTACAGGGTGTTCTACGACGTGGAAGCGGTGCAGCAGAGGATGGAGGAGCTCAGGATGCCGGCGCTGCTGGCGGAGAGGCTCAGTTTCGGATTCTAGGAGCGGCGGAAAGCCCGGCCGGGGAACTATTGCTATGGACATACTTATAGTGGACGACGACAAGAATTTCATCGAGACGCTTGAGGACGGCCTGAAACTTAAGAACGTCGAGGCCGGGGTCAGGGTGGCCAAGAGCGCCCGGGAGGCCCTGGACGCGCTGGCGGCCGCGGTCCCCTCCGTCATCATCCTCGACATACAGCTGCCGGACATGCACGGCGTGGAGTTCCTGCGGCTGATACGGGAGTCAGAGCGGCTCAGGAAAGTGCCTGTGGTCTTCATCTCCGCCAAATACACTGAACCGGCCGACCGCTCCGAGGCCATGCTGGCCGGCGCCGGGGCCTTCTTCTCCAAGCCGATAGACATCGACGAGCTCTGGAAGGAGCTGCGCTACCTGCTGGGCCGCTCCGGCGGCCTTGACAATAAAAAGTAAGTCTTATACCATTACTTATCTTCCCCGGATTTTCAGAAATATACCAATAAAGCGAGGCAACCTATGTCCAACGAAGTAGAGCTCACCGACGCGACTTTCGACAAGGAAGTGCTGAACAGCCCCATCCCGGTGCTGGTGGATTTCTGGGCGCCCTGGTGCGGCCCCTGCCGCATGCTCGGCCCCGTCATAGACGAACTGGCCAAGGAGTACGCCGGCAAGGTGAAGGTCTGCAAACTCAACACCGACGAGTCCCAGGACACCGCCGGCAAGTACCAGATCTCGGCCATCCCCACCATCCTGATGTTCAAGGGCGGCAAGCTGTCCCAGCAGCTGGTGGGCCTGCAGCCCAAGGAAGAGCTGAAGCGGCACCTGGACGAGCTCCTGTAGCCGTAAAAGCCGGGGCGCCGCGGACGCGCCCGGGCCCATGGGCCCCTCTTCCGCGGCGGCCGGCCCGCTTTTCCGCTTTGCCGGGCTTTCCCGCCAGTTTCTCCAGCGGTTCCTCAAAAGACCAATAGATGCCTCCACGCGTTTTCATAGTAGACGCACACGCCTTCCTGCACAGGAGCTACCACGCCCTGCCAAAGCTCTCCACCTCGAAGGGGGAGGAGGTAGGGGCGCTTTTCGGCTTCATGCGCCTGCTGCTGAAGATACTGCGGGAGCGGCGGCCGGAGTATATGGCGGTCTGCTTCGACTCGAAAGGCGGCACGTTCAGGGACGAGCTTTACTCCGAGTACAAGGCCAACCGCGCGGAGACCGACCCCGGGCTGGTCTCCCAGCTGCGGACCGCCCGCGAGCTGGTGAAGGCGCTGGGGCTGAAAGGGCTTTACGCCGAGGGCTTCGAGGCCGACGATATAATAGCCACCGTGGCCCGCAGGGCCGCGAGGGCCGGGCTGGAGGCCGTGATAGTCTCTGGCGACAAGGACGCGGCCCAGCTGGTGGGCGGCGGGGTCAGCCTGTGGGACGGCAGCTCGGCCGAGTTCTCGGGACCGGAGACCGTGGAAAAGAAGTACGGCGTGCCGCCGGACCTGCTGCCCGACTATTTCGCGCTGCTCGGCGACGCCTCCGACAACGTGCCCGGAGTGGCCGGGGTGGGCGAGAAGAGCGCCGCCAGGCTCGTGAGCGCCTACGGTCCGCTTGAGAAGATACTGGCCGCGGCGATGGACCCGGAGCGGGTCAAGGCGGACAAACTGCTCGCCAAGGTGGCCGGGGACATGGAGAACGCGCGGCTTTCCCGGCGGCTGGTGGCCCTGGACAAGGACGCCCCGGTGGAGGAAGGTCTGGATATGCTGAAGCCGGCCGTTCCGGGCGGGCCGGAGCTGGAGGAGATGGCGCGGCGGCTGGAGTTCAAGGAGCTGCTGGAACTGGCAGGCAAGGCGCCTGCCGCGGCCAGGCAGGCGGAATTGCCGCCGCTGAAGGCTCCGGATGAGGTGCTGGGCACCCAGCCGGAGGGGCTTTCCTTCGCCGCTTTCGCGGACGGCCTCGGCGCCGGCTCCCTCAAAGGGGCCTGCGTGCTGCGTCCGGGTTCTTTCTCCCCCGCGGAGGGGGGAGCCGCGGCCGCCCTGCTCTCCGACGGGCGGCGCAAGACCGTCTACGGGCTGAAACAGACGCTGCGCCTGCTGGACCTGCCAGCCGGCTTCCTGCCCGAGAACTGCTTCGACGCGGAACTGGCGGCCGGCCTGCTGGCCGCCGGCGCGCGCAGGACCGCCCTGCCGCAGCTGCTCTTCGAACGGCTGGGCCTGCCGCTGCAGCCGCCAGGTTCGGACGAGGAGAAGGCCCAGGCCTGCGCGGCGCTGCCCGAACTGGCCGCGGAGCTGGAAGCCGGGCTGGAGAAGGCCGGCATGAAGGGTGTTTACGGGGAACTGGAACTGCCCCTGGCGCCGGCCGTGTACGCCATGGAGCGCACCGGGGCGGCCGTTGACGCGGCGCTGCTGGGCGAGCTGTCCGCGCGCTTCGAGGGGGAGATGGCCGCTCTGCAGGCGAAGGCGGAGGAGCTCTCCGGGACGCGGATAAATCTCAACTCGCCCAAGCAGGTCGCCTTCCTGCTCTACGAGAAGCTGAACCTGGGCCTGGGCGAGGCGCAGAAGAGGCAGTTCAGGACCAAGGACGGGTATTCCACCGGGGAGGAGGCTCTGAACTATCTCCGGGCCGCGCACCCGGTGGTGCCGGTCATCATGGAATTCCGCGAGGTCTCCAAGCTCAAGTCCTCGTTCGTGGACAACCTGCTGGCGGCCGTCGGCCCCGACGGGCGTTTGCACACCACCTTCGACCAGCTGGGGGCCGCCACCGGGCGTTTCTCCAGCTCGAAACCCAACCTGCAGAACATCCCGGTGCGCTCCGAGGCCGGGCTGCTGGTGCGCAAGTGCTTCACGGCGCGGGAGGGCTTTAAACTGCTCTCGGCTGACTACTCCCAGATAGACCTGCGCGTGCTGGCCCATCTCTCCGGAGACGGGAACCTGACGGAGGCCTTCAGGAACGGCGAGGACGTGCACCTGCGTACGGCCGCCGAAGTCTTCCGCTGCGCGCCGCAGCTGGTGACCCCCGAGATGCGCCGCGCGGCGAAGGCGATAAATTTCGGCATAGTCTACGGCAAAACCGCGCAGGGCCTGTCCCAGGACCTGGGCATCAGCCGCGCCGAGGCGGCCAATTACATAAAACACTATTTCGAGGCCTGCCCGGGCGTGAAGGACTGGAGCGAGCGTACCGTGGCCGAGGCCAGGAAGAACGGCTGGGTGTCCACTTTCACCGGCCGCCGCCGCGCCCTGCCCGAACTTACGGCCTCCAACCAGCACCTGCGCGGCTTCGCCGAGCGCGCCGCGGTCAACACCCCGGTACAGGGCGGGTCCTCCGACGTCATCAAGAAGGCGATGGTGGGCCTTTTCCGCGGACTCCGCGGCTCCGGCGACGTCCTCATGCTGCTGCAGGTGCACGACGAGCTGGTCTTCGAGGTGCGCGAAGGAGAGCTGAAGGAGGCCGCCGCCGCCATCAAGAGGCAAATGGAAGGCGCTTACGAGCTGGCCGTTCCGCTGGTCGTGGAGATGAAGGCCGGCCCCAACTGGCGCGACATGGAGAAATATGAGGCTTGACGCGGCCAGGTTCGGGGAACTGCCTCCGGTCACGAAGTGGCTGGCCGTTTCGTTCTTCGCAGGCTGGATGGCCGAGCTGCTTTTCGGCGGCTGGACCAACTATTACCTCGGTCTGGTGCCGGCCCTGTTCCTGGGCCGGCTCTGGCTCTGGCAGGGGGCGACCTACGTCTTCATCCACGGAGGCTTCTGGCATTTCCTCTTCAACACCTTCATGCTGTGGATGTTCGGCCGGATAGTCGAGCCTGAGATGGGGTCCCGCAGGTTCCTGGCCTACTTCTTCGGCTGCGGCTTTGCCGCCGCCCTGCTCACCGGCGCGGTGGACCACGGCTCCTTCGTCCCTGTCATCGGGGCATCCGGGGCCATCTACGGACTTCTGGGGGCGTTCGCGTTCATGCACCCGGACGTCACGGTGTACCTCTATTTCGTGCTGCCTGTCAGCGCCAGGATGATGGCCGTCATCTTCGGCGCCATGGAGTTCGTCTTCACGCTTTCCCGGCCGGGCTCTGGGATCTCCAATGTCACGCATCTGGGCGGGCTGGCCGCAGGGCTGCTGTGGCTTTGGGCCGAGCGGCGCTGGCGCGGCCGGCCGGCCAGGGAGGAGCCCGACCCGGAAGTCCTGGAGCGGGAGGAGATAGACCGGCTGCTGGGCAAGATCTCCCGCGGGGGACAGGGCTCCCTTACCAGCTCCGAGCTGCGGACCCTGGACGACTACGCCAGGCGCAGGGGGGGCAGGGCGTGACGCCCGGGCTGCGGTTCCCCCGGGGCAGGACCGTGATAGGCCTGACAGGGCCCATCGCTTCCGGCAAGAGCCTGGCGCTGCGGCTATTTATAAAGGAAGGCGCGCTGGGGATCTCGGCCGACGCGATCTCGGCCGGGCTGTTGACAGAGCCGGAAATTTATAATAGAATATGCAGGAAGTTCAGCCCCGATAAAATCCTTACAGACGGTTTACTGGACAGAAAAAAGCTGGCGGCCGAGGTTTTCGGCTCGCCGGCGAAACGAAAATGGCTTGAAAGCCTGCTGCACCCCGAAATCCTTGAAAGAATCCGCCACCTGATAACCAGATCCCATATAAAGATAGCCGTCGTGGAGGTTCCCCTGCTTTTCGAAGCGGGGCTGGCGGAGTGCTTCACGTACACGGTCTGCCTGGCCGCTCCGGCCGGGACGCTGGAGAGAAGGGCGCTCAAGAGGGGCTGGAGCCGCGGGCAGTACCGGGAGAGGGTCAAGGCCCAGCTGCCGGCCGAAGAAAAGTACGCCAGGGCGGACGTGGTCCTGGACAACTCCGGGACGCCGCGGGCGCTGCGGGAGAAGATTCGGTTCATAAGCCGTTTCCTGAAGGAGACGGCCAAAGAGGAAAAATGATGCAACAGCAGCAGGATGAGAAAAGATTTCAGCGCGGCCATAACGGCCACAGCAACGGCCACGGGAACGGCGGGCCCAACGGCGGGCCGCGCGTCAACGGGAACCAGCAGGACCTGAGGGGGGGCATGAAACCTGATAACAGCAACAAGCCGCAGCAGAACGTCAATCCGAACCTGCCCAAGATGGACGTGGCCGGCATGACCAAGATGACCGTCGCGGAGCTCGTCAAGATCGCCGAGCAGTTCAACATGGAGGGCGTGGCCTCCCTGCGCAAGCAGGAACTGATAGGCAAGATCATGGAGGCCCAGGCCAAGGCCAACGGCGTGGCCCAGGGCGAGGGCGTGCTCGAGGTGCTGCCGGACGGCTTCGGCTTCCTGCGCTCGCAGGAGTACAACTACCTCTCCAGCCACGAGGACATCTACGTGTCCCCGTCGCAGATCAAGAAGCTGGGCCTGCGCAAGGGCGACTATGTCAACGGCATGATACGCCCGCCGAAGGACGGGGAGCGCTTCTTCGCGCTGCTGCAGGTGAAGACCGTCAACGGCGTGGAGATCGAGAACATCGTGCACCGCCCGCTGTTCGACAACCTGACCCCGCTGCACCCGAACAAGCGGTTCCTGCTGGAGACCGCCAAGAACGAGATGACCGGCCGCGTGATAGACCTGATAGTGCCGGTCGGCAAGGGGCAGCGCCAGCTGATAGTCGCCGCGCCGAAGACCGGCAAGACGATGATCCTGCAGCGCATCGCCAACTCCCTCACCACCAACCACCCCGAGATAGAACTGATCGTGCTGCTGATCGACGAGCGCCCCGAGGAGGTCACCGACATGAAGCGCTCCGTGAAGGGCGAGGTCATCGCCTCCACCTTCGACGAACCGGCCGACCGCCACGTGCAGGTGGCCGAGATCGTGCTGGAGAAGGCCAAGCGCATGACCGAAATGGGCAAGGACGTCGTGGTGCTGCTCGACTCGATCACGCGGCTGGCGCGCGCCTACAACACCGTGGCCCCGTCCTCCGGCCGCGTGCTCTCGGGCGGCCTCGAGTCCACCTCGCTGCAGCGCCCGAAACGCTTCTTCGGCGCCGCCCGCAATATCGAGGAGGGCGGGTCGCTGACGATCATCGCGACCGCGCTCGTGGAGACCGGCAGCCGCATGGACGACGTCATCTTCGAGGAGTTCAAGGGCACCGGCAACTCCGAGATCTACCTTGAGCGCAAGCTGGCCGACCGCCGCGTGTTCCCGGCCATCGACATCAACCGCACCTCCACCCGCAAGGAGGAGCTGCTGATGAGCGAGGACGAGCTGAACAAGGTCTGGATCCTGCGCAAGGTGCTGGCCCCGCTGTCCCCGATAGACTCGATGGAGCTGCTGCTCTCGAAGCTGAACTCCACCAAGTCCAACAAGGACTTCCTGAAGTCGATGGAGATGGGCGGCCGCTGATGCGAGGACGCTGGAAGATCGCCGCGGGGGTCTGCGCGCTGCTGACGATAGCGGCGCTTTCCTCCGCGGTGGCTCCCGGCGTTTCCCCGGACTATTACGCCAGGTTCTCGGTCCTGACCCCGCCAGGCCCCTCCGAGCCGCCGCCGGAGGTCTTCCGGCTCGTCCCGCGCCTCATAAACGCCAGGCACAGGGTGACAGGCGGTGACAATGTGCGCGACCTGGCCGAGGCCTACGGCACCGACGTGCGCTCGCTGCAGAGCACGAACGGCAACGACTTCATCTTCATGCGGCGCGGAGGGTATATCCGCGTGCATAACGGCAAGGGCATGCTCTATGAGGTCTCCGTCGACGGCGAGACGCTGAACGGCATAGCGCGCCGCTATCTCCCCAGGGGCATGTCCCTCCGGGAGTTCCGGGAGGACATAGTCCGCGAGAACCGCCTGCCGCCTTCCTCGCTGCTTTCCAACTACGCGTTCAAAAAAGGGGACAGGGTGGGGCTTCCGGGCGTCTACCTGGACCTGGATACCTACCGTCTGCCGCTGCATATCTACGGCAGGCTGCATATAAGTTCCGGTTTCGGGATGCGCTATCACCCCATACTCCACCGGCGCATTTTTCACGACGGCTGCGACATCCCGATGCCCTACGGCACGCCGGTCTATCCGACGCGCTCCGGCAAGGTCATCTACGCCGGCTGGAAGGGGGGCTACGGCAACACGGTGGAGGTGCTGCACAGCGGCGGGGCGATATCCCGCTACGGCCACCTTTCGAAGATCGTCGTGAAGGTGGGGGAGACGGTCCAGAAATCCAGGACCATGCTGGGCAGGGTAGGCTCGACCGGGCTGTCCACCGGGCCCCACCTGCATTTCGAGATAATCACCCCTTCCGGGCGCCCGGTCAACCCGCTGGCCGAACTGGGCAAAAGGTGATGCCGTCCTCCAGCGCTATATGCTATAATTTATATCCGGCACGCTTTTGAGGAAAATATCATGAAAAACGACATACATCCCGGTTACAATCTCTGCGAGGTCACCTGCGTCTGCGGGAACACCTTCAAGACCCGCTCGGTGAAGCCCTCGATAAAGGTCGAGATCTGCTCCGCCTGCCACCCGTTCTATACCGGCAAACAGAAACTGCTGGACACGGCCGGCCGCGTCGAGCGCTTCCAGAAGAAGTTCGCGGCCACCGACGGCAAGATGGTGGAGCGCAAGGCCAAGAAGGTGGCCGTAAAGTCCGTCACGCCCCGCCATACCGCCAAACGCAAGGTGCTGTCCTCCGCTCCCGTCAAGAAGGCGGACGAGAAGGCGCCGAAGGCCGCGCCGAAAGCCGAGTCCAAGTAGTTCCGCTCCCTGAACGGGCGTTCCATTTTTCATATGGAACGCCCGTTTTTTATGGTCCCCTTCTTCTATGCTTGAAAAAGAGCTTGAGGCGGTAAGAAGGGAGTTCGCCGAGACGGAGGCCCGCCTGGCTTCCGGCGGCCTGCGCCCGGAGGAGATCGAGAAGTTCTCCCGCCGCCATGCATCCTGCCGCCTGATCCTGGACACCGCCGCTGAGCTGGAAAGGACGTCCAGGGAGGCCGAGGACGCCAGGCAGATGGCCTTCTCCCCGGATAAGGACATGGCCGAGCTGGCCGCTTCCGAACTGCCCGGTCTGGAAAAGAGGGCCGCGGAGCTTTCCAAGAAACTTGAACTGCTGGTCATCCCGCCCGACCCGGACGATTCCCGGAACATCTTCCTGGAGATACGGGCCGGCGTGGGCGGCGACGAGAGCGCGCTTTTCGCCGGCGACCTGCTGCGCATGTACACGCGTTTCGCCCAAGGCCTCGGCTTCAAGACCGAACTGCGCGACCTCTCCGCCACCGGCCTCAAGGGCGTCAAGAGCGCCGTGCTCTACGTGTCCGGCCAGGACGTCTACGGCTGGTTCAAGTACGAGGGCGGCGTGCACCGCGTGCAGCGCGTCCCTCAGACCGAGGCCAGCGGCCGCGTGCATACCTCCACCGTCACCGTCGCCATCATGAAGGAGGTCGACGAGGTCGAGGTCAAGATCAATCCCGCCGACCTGAAGATGGATACCTACCGCTCCGGCGGCGCCGGCGGCCAGAACGTCAACAAGGTGGAGACGGCCGTCCGCATCACGCATATCCCGACCGGCATAGTGACGCAGTGCCAGGAGGAGCGCTCGCAGGGCCAGAACCGCATGAAGGCGATGGCGCTGCTGGCCGCGAAACTCGCGCAGATAAGCGAGGAGAACCAGGCTAAGGCCTCGGCGGGCGCGCGCAAGGCGCAGGTGGGCACCGGCGACCGCTCCGAGAAGATCCGCACCTACAATTTTCCGCAGAACCGCGTGACCGACCACCGCGTGCAGATGTCCTGGCACAACATGCCGGAGATCCTGGAGGGGAATATCAGGGACATGCTGGAAGAGATAAGGCTGAATATCGGCAAAGGCAGGAAGAATGACGGCGGGACGGATACTGACTGAGGCCGCTGCCCGCCTGGCCGCCGCCGGGGTGGAGGAGCCGGGGCTGAACGCCCAGTGGCTGCTCGCCGACGCGCTCGGAATGCCGCGCCTGCGTCTGCTGGCCGAGCCGGACACCCAGGTGCTTCCGGCAGCGCGCAGGAAATTCGAGAAAGGGCTGCTGCTCAAGGAGCAGGGGCTGCCGCTGGCCTACATACTGGGCTGGCAGGATTTTAGGGGCCTCAGGATAAAGGTGGACGGGCGCGTGCTGGTGCCGCGCCCGGAGACCGAGGAACTCGCCGGGCTGGCCGCGGACTTCCTGCGCGGCCGGAAAGGCCCGCTCTCCGCTTTGGATTACGGCTCCGGCTCCGGGGCTATAGGGCTGTGGCTCGCCTCGGAGCTCCCCGCGCTGAAGGTGACGGGGGTGGAAAAGTCCGCGCGGGCCGTGAAGTGCGCTTGCGAGAACGCGCTGGACCTCGGCCTGGCGGAACGGGTGCGGTTCGTGAAGGGGGCCTCTTTGTCCGCCAGATCGGAACCTTTCGACGCCATAGTATCCAACCCGCCCTATATCCCCACGCGCGTGATCCCCGGACTGGCGCCCGAGGTGCTCAGCGAGCCGCGCGTGGCGCTGGACGGCGGCGGCGACGGGCTGGACGTGGCGCGCATGCTGGTGCGCCTGGCCCCGTCGCGCCTGAGGAAGGGCGGGGCGTTGCTGCTGGAGCTGGGGGAGGACCAGGCCGGGGGGCTGCTGGCGGCCATGCCGGCGGCGCTCTGGAGGGACAAGAGGACTCATAAGGACCTGCGCGGCGTGGAGCGCTTCGTTTTCGCGAGGAAAAAATAGATATGGACAACTTCATCATCCGCGGGGGCAGGCCGCTCTCCGGCCAGACCGCGATAAGCGGCTCCAAGAACGCGGCGCTGCCGATACTCTTCGCCACGCTGCTGACGAAGGAGAAATCAGAGGTGAGGAACGTGCCCGAGCTGATGGACATAAAGTCCACGTTCGAGCTGCTCAACTATTTAGGCAAGAACTGCTTCTACGGCTACGGCAGCTTCGTCGCGGAAGAGCACGGCGCGCTCAAGCACCACGCGCCGTACGACCTGGTGCGCAAGATGCGCGCCTCGGTGCTGGCCGCGGGCCCGCTGCTCGCCCGCTTCAGGGCCGTCCGCTTCTCGATGCCGGGCGGCTGCTCCATAGGCATGCGGCCTATAGACATCCACCTCGAGGGCTTCAAGAAACTCGGCGCGCAGGTGACCTACGAGAAGGGCGACGTCATCCTGACGGCCAAGAAGCTCAGGGCCGGCCGCGTGAGGTTCCGCTTCCCGAGCGTGGGCGCCACAGAGAACCTGATGATGTGCGCGGCGCTGATAGAGGGGACTACGGTCCTGGAGAACTGCGCCCGCGAGCCGGAGATAGAGGACCTCGCCGCGGCGCTGAACAAGATGGGGGCCAGGGTGGAGGGCGCCGGAAAGAGCACTGTCAAAGTGACCGGCGCCGCGAAACTGAAAGGCCTGAAGCACTCCGTGATGCCGGACCGCATAGAGACCGGCACGTTCATGCTGCTGTGCGCGGCCGCCGGCGGGCGCGTGCGCCTTCTGAACACCGCGCCGAAGACCCTTGCCGCCGTCATCAATGCGATGCGCAAGGCCGGAGCCAGGGTGAACTGTTACAGGGATTCGCTCGAGGTGGTCGCCCCGGCCGGCCGGCCCAGGCCTGTCAGCGTGGCCACGAAGCCCCACCCGGGCTTCCCCACCGACCTGCAGGCGCCGTGGATGGTCTTCATGGCCAGGGCCAGCGGCACGAGCGAGGTGCATGAGCACATCTTCGAGAACCGCTTCATGCACGCGCCGGAGCTGGTGCGCATGGGCGCCGACATAACCGTGCACGGCCAGAAGGCCGTAGTGAAGGGCGTGCCGCAGCTGCTGGGCGCGCCGGTCATGTGCTCGGACATCCGCGCCGGCGCCGCGATGGTGGTGGCCGCCGCGGCCGCCAAAGGCAAGAGCGTGATACGCCGCGTCTACCACATAGACCGCGGCTACGAGAGGCTGGTGCAGAAGCTCAAGGACCTGGGAGTGGACGCGTCCCGGGTGAAGGCTTAAGGAACAGGAGGGGCCGCCGCAGGGCCTTCCCGAGCATGACCTTCGAAGAAGCTCAAGAACTGCTGATCTCGCGCCAGGACTACGTCAAGAAGGACGGGTTCGGCCGGGTCTACGCCTGCCTGGGGAGGCTGGGCAACCCTCAGAACCGCCTTAAGGCGGTGCACGTTACCGGGACCAACGGCAAAGGCTCGGTCTGCGCGCTGTTCGAGGCGGCCGCGCGCGCGGCCGGCCTGAAGACCGGGCTCTTCGTCTCGCCGCACCTGGTCAGCATGACGGAGCGCATACAGGTGGCCGGGCGGAACATACCAGAAACGGAATTCGCTGGCCTGCTGGAGGAGGTGTTCGCCGCCGGGCCGGACCTCAGTTTCTTCGAGCTGCTGACCTGCATGGCCTTCCTGCATTTCGCGCGCTGCGGCGTGCAGCTGGCCGTAGTGGAGGTGGGCATAGGCGGCCGCTATGACACCACCAACGTGCTGCCTAAGCCCGAGCTGAGCGTGATAACCTCGGTGGATTACGACCATATGCGCTATCTGGGCACCACGCTGCCCGAGATCGCCTCCCAGAAGGCCGGCATCATCAAGCAGGGCGGCGTCTGCCTGGCCCCTTTGCTGCCGCCGGAAGCCAGGGTAGAGATCTCGAAGGAGGCGGCGGCGAAAGGCGCGCAGTGCCATTTCTTCGCCCCTGCCTTCGAGATCGCCGGGCGGAACTGGACCGAGAACCGCCTCATGCTGCGCCACAGGAAGACCGGCGCGCTGCTGCCCTACGGCATACTGGGGGAGAAACAGGTCTCCAACGCCACGCTGGTCTGGGAGGGGATAGAGATGCTGCGGAACCTGGGCTGGCCCGTGACGCAGGCGCACGCCGCCGCTGGCTTCGCCTCGGTGCGCTGGCCGGCCAGGTTCCAGGTGCTGAGAGCGCCGCCGGCCTTCCCGGGCGCCGTCTTCGTGGTGGACGGGGCCCATAACCGCGAGGCGGCTGCCGCTTTCGCGGCCACCTGGAAGAGCTCCCCTTTCGCTGTCGGGGACCCAGTTCTGGTCGTCGGGATGATGCAGGACAAGGACAGGGCGGAAATACTCCGTCTGCTGGCGCCCCTGGCCGGCCGTTTCGTCCTTACCCGTCCCGGATCGCCGCGCGCGGCCGACCCGTGCGCGCTGGCCGACGAGCTCTCCGCGCTGAGGCCGGAAGCGGAGACTGAAGTGCAGGACGATATACTGGCGGCTCTCGCCGCCGCCGCTTCGCGGGGCGGCCCCGCGGCGGTCGTGGGTTCTTTCTACCTGGCGGGCTCCGCGCTGGAACTGCTGGCCCGGGAACGGGAGGTCAAATGCTAGGAATAGGCATAGACATCGGCGGCACTAACACCAAGCTGGTGGTGATGAACAGGTCCGGCAAGCTGCTGGCCCAGGACAGGTTCAAGACGGAGGCCGACAAGGGGCCGCGCCATTTCCTCAGGCGCCTCGGGGCCGCCGTCGAGGGGCTGAGGCGCGACTATGGCCGCCAGCTGGTCTCCATAGGCATGGGCGCCGCCGGCGACGTGGACCCTGAGCGCGGGGTGCTGCGCTTCGCTCCCAATCTCAAATGGCGCGACGTCGGCCTTACGCGTCCTCTCGAAAAGCTGACCAGGCTGCCCTGCTTCATGGAGAACGACGCGAACATGGCGGCGTGGGGCGCCTACGAACTGGAGCTAAAGCGCAGGTACGAAAACGTGCTCGCCCTGACGCTCGGCACGGGCATAGGCTCCGGCATGATACTGGCCGGCAAGCTCTACCACGGCGCGACCGGCTCCGCCGGCGAAGCCGGGCACGTTAAGGTGGAACCCGGCGGCAGACCTTGCGGCTGCGGCGGCCGCGGCTGCCTGGAAGCCTACTGCGGCAGCCGCGCCATCCTGGCGCGGGCCAGGGAACTGATAAAGGACGAGAGCGCTTTCGTCAGGAAGTACGCGGCCTCGGACAGGGAGCGCTTCAACACCATCTGTCTGACCAACGCGGCCGCCGCCGGCCACGCGGCCGCCAGGCGCGTCTGGGAGGAGACGGGCCGCCGCCTGGGGGAAGGCCTGGCCGGACTGATACTGGTCCTGAACCCGGACTGCGTAGTGCTGACCGGCGGCGTTTCGAGGGCCAGGAAGTGGTTCCTGCCGGCCATGATGAAGGTCCTCGGGAAGCAGCAGATAAAGACCCCATTCGAGAAAGTGAAGATCCGCATCTCCGACGACGCGGACCTGGGCTCCCACGGGGCCGCGCTCTTCGGGCTGGAAAAGGCCCTCAAGTGACGGCATGGGCGGGAAATAAGGAGAGAGATCTGCGCAGGAGAACGACATAGTGCCGCGCAAGTGGATACTGGCCGCGCTGCTGCTGGCGCCGGCGGCGCCCGCCGCCGCCTACGAGCTGCCGTCCTCCACCGGCACGCACCACGTCAGCTTCGACGCTGACGAGGCCGGCTTCAACGAGTATACGCGGGTCATAAACCTGAAGGGCGACGTAAAACTCCAGGAGTTCTCCCCTGAAGGCAAGGAGCTGAAACTGATCAGGGCCAGGGAACTGGCCGTGAACATGGCCAGCCGGACGGTCACCGCCCCCGGCGATTTCGTGATGGACGACGACTCCGGCACGGTCTACGGCAAGAGCGGCTTTTATGACTACGGCAGCGACAGCGGCTTTGTCAGGGACGGCAGCTTCCAGTACCAGGGCTTCATCTTCAAGGGGCGCTCCGTCAGTTTCGGGCCTGACGGTTATGTCTACAAGAAGGCCAGCCTCACCAGCTGCGACAGGGAGCCGCCGCACTATCACCTGAGCTCCTCGCGCATCTACCTGGCCCCGGGCCGGTACTTCCTCGCCTACAACAACGTCTTCTACCTCGGCAGGATCCCCATCCTGTACCTGCCGGTGGTCTACAAGCCGATGGGCCGCATAACGCCGTTCGTCACCATCCTGCGCCCCGGCTACGATCAGCGCAACGGCGCGTTCATCAAGTCCACCTTCCTGTACCGGGCTGGCCCTCTGACCCGCGCCAAGCTCTTTCTGGACTATTTCTCCAGACGCGGGCTGGGCACCGGGGGCGAGCTGGACTACAGAAAACCGGAGAAGGACATAACGGACATCTCCCTTTACCGTATCAGGGAGTACGGGATGAGCAAGGACCGCTGGGGGGCCAATGGCGGCTACTGGCACCTGTTCAATCGTTTCAACGAATCCGACCCCGCGCAGTACTACAGCCAGGGCTATTTCCGGCTGCTCTCCGATCCCAAGGTAAACAACGACTTCTTCAGGAGCAATCCGTTCGCGGTCAGCCCCGACGAGCAGGCCAGCGTGGCCGTGACCCGCAAGACCAACTACACCATCACCCATCTGAGCGCCTCCGGCACCGAGACCAAGAACGCCGACTCCACGGCCTTCCAGAAGGGGGCCAGCGCTATCCCCAGACTGGACTTCAATACCGTTCCGTTCAAGGTCCTGAAGCTGCCGGTCCTGAACACCTTCTCCGCCTACGCCGAGGACGCGCGCGACTCCACGACCACCTACACGCAGCAGCGCGGAGACATGAATTGGACGATGACGCAGTCCGTGAGGCTGGGCCGCAGGTTTTCGCTTACCCCGTCCGCCTTCTACGACCAGTCCGTCGCGGTCTCTACGGATTCCGCGGAACGGGTGGACTGGGTGGGCCGCTACGGCGGCGGGGCCACGCTGCGCTACGACAGGTTGTGGGGTTCCCTGGACCTGGGCTACGCCTATAAACGCCGTCTCCTGGCCAACAGGCTGCAGGACGATTCCGGGGCCCCGGACAAAGGGCAGGAGGCGAGTTCGCTGCTCTCCCAGCTCTTCGTCATCCCGGCCCCCAACAGCTACTGGAAGGTGTCCACCTCCTACGACGTGAGGACCTTCTACACCGCCGGCTTCAACAGACGCCTGCAGCCCATAACCGCCGAGCTCTACTATTCGCCGCGCCCTAACCTGGACATCTTCGCGACTGAGACCTACAGCGTCTATTCCGGGACCAGGAGCTTCGTGGCGCAGGCCAACTACGGGAACAGCGTGAATTACGTGGGCGGGGGCATAGCCAACTACAGCACGGACGGCAGATCCTGGGTCATCAGCCATACGTTCGGTTTCCGGCCGCGCGCCTCCTCCAGCTGGCGGCTGGAAGGCGTGCTCCGCTACCGGCTGCTGCTGGACGGAGGGCTGAACTTCGGCGGCATCAGTTTCTTCGAGAAGGCGGTGACGCTGTACAAGGATTTCCACGACTTCCATACGAAGCTCGATTTCAGGGAGCGTTCCGGAGGGGTGAAGGAGATCTTCTTCTACGTGAACCTCAAGATGAACGCTCCGGTGCCGCAGGATAACCTGGAGGAGAAGTCGAGGGAGTACTGGCATCCCTGGCGAAAGGAAGGAGAGGAGCGGGACCTGTGAGCGGGGCCGGGGTTTAAGGCCAGGCCACATTAATGATAGACTAGGGTCATACTTTAACGAGGTGCTGATGATGAAAAGACCGCTTTGGCTTGTAACCGGAGGGGCCGGGTTCATAGGCTCCAATATCGTGGAGGAACTGCTGAAGCGCGGCGAGCGCGTCCGCGTGTTCGATAATTTCTCCGCCGGCAGGGAGGAGAACCTCGCCCCGTTCACGGGGCGCTTCGAGCTGGTGCGCGGCGACCTGCGCGAACCGAAGGACTGCGCGAAGGCCATGAAGGGCGTTACCTACGTTCTGCACCAGGCGGCCTTCCGCTCGGTGCCCAAGTCCGTGGACAACCCGCGCGCGGCCAACGACAACAACGCCACCGGCACGCTTAACGCGCTGATGGCGGCCAGGGACGCCGGCGTCAAGCGCTTCGTCTACGCGGCCACCAGCTCCGCCTACGGCGAGTGCCGCGTCTTTCCGCAGACCGAGGACCTGCCCACCGCGCCCATCTCCCCGTACGCGGTCAGCAAGCTCGCCGGCGAGAACTACTGCCGCGTCTACGCCAAGACCTACGGTCTCGAGACCGTGGCGCTGCGCTATTTCAACGTGTTCGGCCCTCGCCAGAACCCGGAGTCGGTCTACTCCGCGGTCATCCCCAAGTTCATGGAGCTGGCGCTGGCCGGCAGGCCGCTGGAGATCCATTGGGACGGCAGGCAGTCCCGGGATTTCACCTACGTGGCCAACGTGGTGGACGGCAATATCCGCGCCGCGCTGGCGCCTTCCTCGGTGTCGGGGCAGGTGATCAACCTGGCCACCGGCACTAATATCTCGCTGCTGGACATAGCCCGCGGCCTGGAGCGCATACTCGGGCGGAAGCTGGAGAAGAAATTCCTGCCCAAGCGAAGAGGGGACATCCGCAAGACCTACGCCGACATCTCGCGCGCCCGGAAGCTGCTCAGGTTCAAGCCGCTGGTGATGTTCCCGGAAGGCCTGGACCTGACGTGGGATTATTTCACGGCCAAATGGGGGAAGAAATGATATTCAACGTCTCCGCTGCGTCCGGCTGGATAGAGGTGGTCTGCGGCAGCATGTTCTCCGGCAAGACGCAGGAACTGATCCGCCGGCTGAAACTGGCCAACATAGCCAAGCAGAAGGTGCAGGTTTTCAATTCGCACCTCGACGTGCGCTACGCCAAGGAACACCTGGTCTCCCACGACAAGTCGATGCTGGCGGCCAGGCCGGTGAGGACGGCCAAGGAGATACTGAAGGACGTGGAGAAGGACACCCAGGTGGTCGGCATAGACGAGGCGCATTTCTTCGGCCCCGAGATCGTGGAGGTGGCGCAGAAGCTGGCCAACTCCGGCCGCCGCGTGATCGTGGCAGGGCTCGACCAGGACTACCGCGGCGAAGCCTTCGACAACATGGCCAAGCTGATGGCCGTGGCCGAGTTCGTCACGAAGAACCTGGCCATCTGCATGGTCTGCGGCAACCCGGCCCATTTCAGCCAGCGCCTGACCGACTCCGGCAAGCGCATAGTGGTGGGCGCCGGGGATAAATACGAGGCCCGCTGCCGCAAGTGCTTCCAGCCGGAGAAATAGACGGATGTACCGTTCCGAAAAATTCAATCCCACGCTGTTCGGCAAACTGTTCCACCTGGGCTCAAGGCTGGACGAGAAGAACCGCTGGCTGAAGCTGGCCGAGGCCCTGCCGTGGGAGAAGCTGGACGCCGAGTACGGCAGGTACTTCGCGGCCGGCTACGGAAGGCCGGCCAAGGACTCGCGCCTGGTCTGCGGCCTGCTGGCGGTAAAGCAGCTCAAGAACGTTTCCGACGAGGACGCGGTGACCGAGTTCATGGAGAGCCCGTACGTTCAGGCCTTCTGCGGCCAGGAGTATTTCGCCGTGGAGGATATGGTCAACCCGGGATTGCTTTCGGAGCGCCGCAAGCGGCTGGGCCCGGAATTCATGGCCATGCTGGACGCGGAACTGGTCTCCGCGCTGAAGACCCACAGGGACCTGAAGTTCCACCCGGCGCACCGCCCTGGACCGGAGCCGTTCCTTCCCGCCCTTCTCTCCCGCCTGCGCTCTCTTTTCTCCTGAGCGCCGCGCCGGGCGATAAAAAAGCGGAACTGATGTTCCGCTTTTTTATCGCCCGGCAGCCGCCGTTCAGGGGCTCCAGCTGGGGGTATAGGAATAGCCCTTCATGCCAGGCACCAGCGGGTGCGGGGCGCTGCCGTCCGAGTCCATGATGTAGATCTCCCTCCTGCCTCCGCGCGTGGAGGTGAAAGCTATGTACCTGCCGTCGGGGGACCAGGACGGGTCCTCGTTGTTGCCGGCCTGGTAGGTCAGCCTGCGTATCTGGCTTCCGGTCAGGTCGGTCAGGAAGATGTCTAGCGGGTCCCCGCGCCTTTCACGGCCGGAGAACACTATCCACTGGCCGTCGGGAGACCAGGAGGGCGAGTCGCACCAGTTGAAGCGGGTCAGCTTGCGGGTCTTGCCTGTGTCCGTGTCCAGAACGAAGACCTCCGGGTTCCCGGCCAGGTCGGAAATGAAGGCCACCTGCCGGCCGTCCGGCGACCAGGTGGGGGAAGAACTGACGCCGAAGCCTTTCAGTATCCGCTTCACCTTCTTCGTCACCACGTTCAGCATGTAGATGCCGGGATCGTCCCCGCGCGACAGCGTCATGACCATCGTCAGTCCGTCCGGAGAGAAGCCTCCGGGGATGTTCAGGCCCTGAAAGGTGGAGAACGGGCGGATCTTTCCGGCCTTCAGGTCTATCTCGAACATGTCCGGATTGCCCCAGCGGTAGGTGGTGTAGTAGATGCGCGTGCCGTCCTGGGACCAGCGGGGCAGCAGGTCGATGCTGTTGTCGGAGGTCAGGCGGACCAGCCCATGGCCGTCGTAGTCCACCATGTAGATCTCCTTGCGGCCGGTGGCGTTGTTGGCGAAGGCTATCTTGGAGTGGGCTATCCCCTCCCGGCCGGTCAGGCGCATTATCACGTCGTCGGAGAACAGATGGGCCGCGCGGCGCAGGGCGTTCTTCTCGCCGCGGTAGAACTTCTCGAGCATCGGTTCCCCGGTGGAAAGGTCGTAGAGGCGGGCCGTGAAGGTCCAGACCGGGCCTGCGTCGCGCGCCTCGGCGGTTATGAGATGCGGGGCAAGGGCCTTCCACCAGGCCAGGGATCCCGGGGAATCGTCCAGGTTAGCGCGCGAGAGGGGGGCTTCCTTGAGGTCGAAATAGCGGGAATACAGCAGGTCGGCGCGGACGATGTCCCTGAACTCGCCGGCGAGGGCCAGGTCCTCCTCGCTGCCGGGCCTGGCCGGACGGAACTGCGCCAGGGCCAGCGACTGCGTCTTCACCCCGCTGCCCGGTGAAACGCCTATGTAGACGTCGGTCCCGGCGAAGGCGCAGGATGTCAGAAGCAGCAGCGCCGCTGGCAGAAGCTTCCGGCGCATGGTCGTCAGCCTTTCTTGGTCCGGTGACGCCGGGCCGGGGTCTTGGCCGGGGATCTGCGGGCCCCCGGTTTGCCCACGAGCTTCTCTATCTCCTCCCTGGCGCTCTTGGCTTCCTGGGACTGCGGGAAGTCGGCCACTACCGACTTCAGGTACTTGAGGGCCTCTTCCTTCTTGTCCCCAGGCATCCTGAGCAGGGAGAGGGCGTATTTAAGCCTGGCGGCCGGCACCCGGGAGCTGTCGGGGTACTTCTCCAGCATGTTGGCGTAGGCCAGGGCGGCCTCCTGCCAGTTCCCCTTCAGGTACAGCGACTCTCCCAGATAGAAATAGGCCCCTTCGGCCGTTTCGCCCTGAGGGAACTTGGAGAGATAGGTCTTGAACCCGGTGGCGGCGCCGTCGAAGTTGTTGTTCAGGTAGGCGTTGTAGGCGTCGTTGTAAATCTTGGCCGGCAGCAGGGAGGTCTGGACCTGCTCCTCCTGCTTGCGTATGCTCTGGCTGATGGCGCTGACATGCTTGTCGACGGAGGCTCCCAGCGCGCTGAGCTGCCCCGAGAGGCCGGTCATCTGCGCGGAGATGTCCTTCATGTTCTCGGAGGAGGCGTTGAGGTTGCGCGACAGCTCTTCCATCTTGACGGCCAGTTCGGCCTGGTTCTTCTGCATGTTGGCGAGGTTGGTGTTGAGGTCGTCCATCTGGCTCTGCATCTGCAGCATGTCCTGCTGCGTCGCGACGCAGCCCGCCGCCAGCAGCGCCGCCGGTAGAAGCAGGAGCGTCCTGGTGAAGGCCCGCATCACTGCCCCTTGACCTCGGTGTCGGCGCGGCGGTTCTGGTGCCAGCAGGCCTCGTTCTCCTCGGTGCAGACCGGCTTCTCTTCGCCGTAGGATATGGTGCCGACGGAATTCTCGGGGACGCCCAGGCGCACGTAATAGTCGCGCACGGCCTTGGCGCGCCTCTGGCCCAGCGCGAGGTTGTACTCTATCGTGCCGCGGTCGTCGCAGTTGCCGGCCACCAGCACCGTCCAGTCCTTGTGCTCCTTGAGGACCTCTGCGTTGGCCTGCAGCGTGGCCTGAGCCGCGTCGGAGAGGTCGTACTTGTCGAAGTCGAAATAGACGCTCTTTATCGACGGGTCTGCGGCGAAATCCCCTCCGCGGATATCGGGCTCGGTGGAGGCGGTCGAGGAGCTTTCCTCTACGTCAAGCGTCGGTATGGCCTGGGTGTTGGAGACCATCTGCGCGGGTACGCTCTCCGTTTTCAGGTTCTTCTTGGTGCAGGACGACAGGCTCAGCGCGGCCAGCAGCGGCAGAGCCAGGGTGAGGGATAGAAAAGATTTCATGATCTCGGATCCTCCATAAACTGTCCGTTCAGACTACAATCTATAAAAATATACGCGTCTTTACAAATCCCCGGCCCGCGCGCGGGGCGTTCCTGTCCGGCGGCAGGGAACGGGGAGCTAGGCCGTGCGAGAGGCCAGCGCTGAAAGGAAGTCCTTCAGCGCCGCCGCCCCTTCCCTGTCCGGGAACTTTTCGGCCAGGGGGAAAAGAGCGTTTATCTTCACGGCGGCCTGGCGTCTGGCCGCCGCCGCGAACCCGCCGTCCCTCACCAGCGCGGCCAGGTCGAGGGCCGGCGCCAGGTCGGTTCCCGCGCCCGCCTTCACGGCGGCCAGCAGCCTTTCCGCCTCCGGCCCCGCCTTCGGGTCGTTCAGCGCCAGGATCAGGGGCAGCGTGAACTTCCCCTCGTTGACGTCCTTGAGCGTCTCCTTGCCGCAGGCCTCCGGTTCCCCCTCGAAATCCAGAACGTCGTCGACCAGCTGGAAGGCGCAGCCGGCGTCCTCCCCGAGGCGGGCGCAGCCGGGCAGCAGTTCCGGTCTGCCGGCCAGGCGGCACGCGGCTGCGGAGCACCAGCGGAAGAGCGCCCCGGTCTTGAGCGAGATTATCTTTTCCGAGGTCTCGGCGCTTATCCTGCGGCCCTTCGAATTCTCCTCGATCAGGGCCCCCTCTGTCATGCGCCTGACGGTGCCGATTAGGCTTCCCTGCAGGTCCGGAGCGGCGCTTGCGGCGCATTCCAGCGCCATGGCGATTACCAGGTCCCCCACGAGTATGGCTTCGTTGACGCCGGCCTGGTCGTAAAGCGTCGGCAGCCCGCGGCGGTAGCGGGCCGAGTCCAGGCAGTCGTCGTGGAGCAGCGAGGCCGTGTGGGCCAATTCGGCCGCCGCGGCAGCCTTTTCCGCCGGGGCTGGCGCGGCGCCCAGCGCGGCGGAGGTCAGCAGGGTGAAGCGCGCCCTGGAGGCTTTGCCGACGAAACTGAGCGGGTATCTGGAAAAATCGAACACGTCCCCGTCCACCGCGGAAAGCTCGGCGGAGATGAGCTCCTTGACGGAATGCAGGGACTCCTCTATATTCCTGACAGTTTTTGTCATACTACGGACAAGGGAATATTTTAGCATTAAAAATAATATAATCCAATTATAGTAAAAGGAACGTCTTATGGGAGATGAACATCACCGGCACGGGAGCCGAGTCCATGGCGGCGCCCATCGCGGGGCCATCGCGGCCGCGTTCTATCTGACCGCCGGCTATATGCTGGTGGAGGTCGCGGGGGGGCTGCTCACCGGCAGCATGGCGCTGCTCAGCGATTCCATGCACATGCTCACGGACGCCGCCGCGCTGGGAATGAGCTTTTTCGCCTCCGGGCTGGCCTCGCGGAAACCGGACCTGGACAGGACTTACGGATACCGCAGGGCCGAGGTGGTGGCGGCCCTCGGCAACGCGATGCTGCTTTGGATACTTACCGGTTACATGATGCGCGAGATCTACGAGAGGTTCCATTCCCCGGTGCGCGTCCTTTCCGGGCCGATGCTGGTCATCGCGGCGGTCGGCCTGCTGGTCAACCTCGCGGTAGCCGGGATACTGCACTCCCGCGGGGGGGAGAATATAAACGTCCGCGGAGCCTTTCTGCACGTTCTGGGGGACCTGGCCGGTTCGGTCGCCGCCATAGCGGCCGCCCTGGTGATCCGGCTCACGGGCTGGTACCAGGCCGACACCATAGTCTCGCTGCTGATAAACCTGCTTATCCTGTTCAGTTCCTGGCGCCTGCTCGCGGAGGCCCTGCACATCCTGATGGAGGGGGTGCCGCGCGGCCTGTCCCTGAAGGCGCTGGAGAGGGCCCTGCGCGGCATAGACGGCGTTTCCGACGTGCACGAACTGCACGCCTGGAGCCTCTCCTCCGGCTTCGACGCGGTGACGGCCCACCTGGTGGTCAGGGACGCGGAAAAGCGCCAGGCAGCCCTCAAGACCGCCACCTGCGGAGTGGCCGCCGAATTCGGAGTGCGCCACACAGTGTTCCAGGTGGAGGGCGAGCCGGTGGAGAACTCTTCCTGCGACGTCTGCCATTGAACCGCGCGTGTGTCTAAAGTTACACTAAAATACTCCATTTTCCTGTTGACTGAAGCCGCGGAATTATATACCTTCTGGGGAAGCCCCGGATCTCATGCAAAGGGGTTAGGGCTTTCGGGTTAGCCCGATAGTGTCGGTTTAAGGTTTCGGGACCGCCATCGATCGGAAGAAAAATGACCTGCGGAGCGCCAGCCGCGCGGCTGACGCCCTACGGAGGGAATATGCGTTCATTCAGTATTTTGCTCGCCGCCGTCTTCGCGGCTGTCCTGTCGGGGACGGCTTTCGCGTCGCCTCAGCCGCTCATCGTCACCGTAAACGATAACCAGGGCAACCTCTTGGAGGACGTGACCGTGGCAGCGGTCAACTTCGGGGTGAACGGCCCCTCCACTCACAGCGTGTTCGGATTGACGGACTCTTCTGGCGTCGCGGGCCTGCCGCTGGAGCAGGGCGTGGATTACGAACTGTTCGTCAGCACACAGGGCTATTCCCCGACGCTCGCCGATCAGTTCAACAACCCGGACCCCTCGGCGCATATCCACCTCCTCTATTCCGGCACCCAGCTCACCCGGACGGTAACTCTGGCCCCGGGGCTGTCGGGGGTGGGCCGCATAGTGCTCCCCTTCAAGAACGCCACCCCCAGCGAGGTGCTTTTCGGCAGCGTCAACAACAGCGCCCTTCAGCAGCCGGTGGCCTTCGGCATAACGCAGGCCCTGCCCGACAACACCGGTACGCTGATAGTGGACAACGTCCCCTACGCCTCGGCCGGCACGTATAATATCGGCGCGTACGACCCCCAGCTCAACAGGGGCATAGGCCAGAACGTCGACCAGGACCTGAACGGCTCCACCCCGGTCACGATGGGGGCGCCGACCTTGGCCTATTCCCAGGCGGACTTCAACTATTCCGTGCCTCCGACCCGCGCTGACAATACCGCCGCGCAGAACGGCGGCGCCAGCGGCCTCTCAGTGCAGGGCGTGGTGCAGGACACCGCCGCGGCGGTGGTCCCTAACATGGGCATCGGTTTCCAGTACTGCTACAACGGCAATTACAACAACATCTGGACGAATACCGACCAGAACGGGAGCTTCCAGCTTTACGGCCTCCTCCCAGGCGTCACCTACTACGCGCAGGTCTACGGCGGCTGCACCTGGACCCCGACCGGTCCCGGCGCCTGCTACGCTCCTTACAGCAGCCCCGCTCTCTCCGGCGGCAGCCTGGACTGCACCACCCCTCCCTCCGTCAAAGGCCAGAACGATTTCGTGTATTACAGCTCGGCCAGCGTACAGTACCAGATACTCAGCCTGTCCCAGATGCCGCCCAGCAGCGGCCAGATAAAGGTGTACGTTAAGGATTCCTCCGGCCACCCGATCCCGCAGGGCAACGTGGGGCTCAGTCCGGACGGCTCCCTCTGGAGCAATAACGGCTGCTCTGGCGCGCAGAGCTCCACCACGACTTTCTCCTCTCCCGGCTTCTCCAACGCCAACATCCAGCTGGCCCCGGACGGTTCCGCGGTCTTCAGCGGTCTGCCCAGCGGGAACTACGTCGTAAACGCGTGGACCCCGTTCTCGCAGAACGGCGCCAACGGTCCGGTCCCTTTCAACGCCGGACCTGACCAGCAGTTCGTCTGGGGCAGCTCAGAAGCGCACTGCGGCACCGACGATCTGCGCGTGGCCGTCGACACCGACCCCGCCACCAACGCCGGGAGCTACCTGCACGTGTACAATTCCTCCGGCACGGACCTGGGGATGTCCGCTATCGATGTCGCGGTCAACACCGGCGGCAACGCCACGGGCAGTCTGACGGGCACGCTGCGGTTCAGCCAGGCCGCCGACCTGACCAAGGACCCGATGATGATAACGCTTAGCCCGATCTGCGGCCCCTCCGGCTGCCAGGGCCAGGGCAATTTCACGGTAGTCGGCAGCAGCGGCTCGCCCAGCTACACCTACGACATCCCGGTGACCAGCGGCACGGCTTACAACCTGAACGTCAACTCCAGGTGGTGGGCCTGGGCCCGCACCAACGGCGGCAATAACACCGTGGACCTTTCCACCGGGACCGGCAGCGCCGTCATGGACATGAACTTCGTGCCCGGCGGCGTGATAACCGGCACCGTCTACAAACCGGACGGCACGGTCTACACTCCCGGCAACAATATCTACGTCTGGATCAACGCCGATGCCGACCAGGGCTGGGCCGGGGCCCAGCTGTCCAAGGACGGCACGTTCGAGATCGACGGCGCGATGCCGGGCGTGAACCAGCTGTCGCTGAATATAAACGGCAACAGCCTGGAACAGTATACCCTGCCGTTCCCTGACCCGGTAGTGACCGTGGTGGCGGGCAGCACCGCCACGCTGAACCTGAACCTGAGAAGGGCCACCTACCTCGGCGCGACGGTCGACATGACCAAGCTTCCGGTCAGCTACTTCGAGGCTTCCGGCTCCGGGGACGCCGTCTACGGCTTCAGCGTGCTGCCGCTGCCGTCCGGCTCCCTGTTCACTCACGACGAGCTGATAAGCGTCCTGAACCACAAGGGCGGGGACAACAACAGCCTCTCCTATTCTCCTCCCGTAGCCCCCAACGCGCAGGGGCCTTGCGGCAACGGCTGGACGCCCAACGGCTTCTGCGCCGTCGACCTCCCCTCCCCGGCGGTCTATGACCTGTACCTGGTGCGCAACGGGGACTTCTCCGACATGAGCGTTTCAAATCCGCCTTACCCGTATTTCACGGTGTTCGGCTCCACGCGGAACGTGGTGCTCAACGATTCCAGGGCTACGGCCCCCGTCCCTCCCAAGTACATGGGCGGGCAGACGGTCAACGGGGTGAGCGTGGATATGACGCCCTCCTCCGACCTGAGCTCCCGCGGCAACGCGACGCTGGCGGGCTCCGTGACGGCGACCAACTTCTTCCGCCAGGCGGACTACGCCGCCACCGGCGGCGACTTCAACAAGTTCCTGAACTACCTGCCGGTGGTGAGCCTGTACAACTCCTCCGGCACCCTGAAGGCGGCGGGCCTGGTAGTCCCTTCTCCCTCCTATATACAGCAGCATAACGCCGAGTTCAGCGCGGACTTCGCGCTGGGCTACCAGAAATTCAGCACGCTGCTGAACAGCGCCGGGGGCTTCGGCTTCGGGATACAGGACCTGCCCCCGGGCGCCTGCTATACGGCCGTGGTCACTACCCCGAACTATCCGCCGTACCAGACCCGCAGGTGCCTTGGCGCGCCCGGCTCCACTACCACCCTCAATATAGACCTGGACACCGCTGTCGGCTACGGGGCCAGCCTTTCCGGCGTAGTTTCCGATACCGGCACCGTTCCAATGCCTAACGTGCTGGTGACGGTCTCCGTCCCCGGCATGCAGGACAAGGCGGCGGTCACTGGCTCCTCGGGGACCTACGAGTTCGACGGCCTCCCGGCCGGCACGGTGAAGGTGAAGGCCTCCTTCGGCGGCTACGCCTCCGCCGAGGCCGACGTGGGAGTGAACGGCAGCGGGACCGCCTTCACGCAGGACCTGACGCTGACCTACGCCCCCGGCTCGATAACCGGCACCGTGTACTCCCAGAAGCTGCCTTTCGCCAAGGTGCAGCCCGGCGCCCAGATCTACGCCTACGACGACACCTACAACGGCACGCATACGGACAGCCCCCTGCCGCTGATAAAGACCAAGACAGGCCCGGACGGCTCCTACACGCTGACCGGCCTCGTCCCCGGGGATACCTATAAGGTCTTCCTGAGCGTGCCCGGCAAGTACGTGCTGGACCAGTCAGTGACCGCCGCCACCTCCGCGGTCTCCGGCGCTGACTTCACGATGCTGCCCAAGCCGCTGGACATAGAGCTGTTCGCCAAGCAGGGGGAGAGCTACTACGACTTCACCGTGCTCAACCCGCAGGACTTCAAGTCCGGGGCGGCCTACTGGTGCGAGGCTCCGTACTCCTCCTGCTCCAGCCCGGCGCCGCTGCAGCTGAACCAGCTCTCGAGCGGGGAATTGTTCGGGCAGATCCCGCTGAGCCTGCTGACCCCCGGGCATACCTACGTGCTGCACGGCGAGGCGACCTCGCTCACCAACCAGACGGTGGTGAAGGAGATAACCTTCGGTCTCGGGGTCAGCGCCAACGCCAGCCAGAACATAGACGACGCTATACTGGGCGACGACTCCGACAACGCCGCGGGCCGCGGCAACAACGAGGCCCCGGTGGACCCCACCGGGACGGACCCGTCCGCGCTGCAGTTCCCGGCCGGCGCGCTGCTGCCGGTCTCCACCGGCGCCATCCCGTCCTGCGCGTTCTCCAGCACCGACAAGAACGATCCGGCCGTTTCCACCGAGGTCGCTTCCGTAGGCGCGGACGCGATAAAGGGGAACCTGTACAACATCTCGCTGTCCAGCGTGGTCGTGAACCAGAACAAGGGTTTCGACGTGACGCTGGCCTACGACAAGAGCGCGGTGACGGACCCCTCCGGCCTGGCAGTGGCGCAGTACAACTCGGCCACCGACAGCTGGGAGAAGGTCCCCGGCCTGGCGGCTATAGACCCGCTGAGCGGCACCATAAAAGTGCGCCTTAAGAGCCTGACCTCGGTGCTGGCGGCAGGCAGGCGGACGGCCGCGCCGCTCTCCGTCTTCAACGGGCACGAGTACGTGGTCAGCGCGCCGGCCGGCGCTTCCGTCACTACCTCAGGCACCTTCACCGTGCTGGAATCCACTGCGGTAGGAGCCGGGGGGAGCGTCTCCACGGTCAAGGTCTACAACTTCCCGAACCCGTTCAACCTGGAAAGCAAGACCCTCGCCACCAGGTACGCCGGCAGCATGACCACCAACGGGACGATAATAAGCGTGGAGGTGCCGGCAGGCAACGGCGGCCCGGGTCACATCCGCATCTATACGCTTTCGGGGGAGCTGGTGCGCGACATCAGCATCAGCTTCACCGCTGGCGCCTATAACTACGTGACCTGGGACGGCCGGAATAAGGACGGTTCCGAAGTCGCCAACGGGGTCTATTACGGCTTCGTCAGCTTCTCCGGCAATAAGCCCGGCAGAAAGCACGCCACGTTCAAGATGGCGGTGATCAAGTGAGGGCCGGCGTGACCAGAGGAGAGACCATGAAACGTAATATTGTCCTTTCAGCGGTTTTGATGCTGGGCGCGGCCGCCGCCCGGGCGGCCGGCGTGGGCACTACCGGCGCCCAGTTCCTCGAGGTCGGGGTGGGGGCCAGGGAGCTGGCCCTCGGCTCGGCGGCGAGCGTCCTGACCAGCGGGGCCAACGCTATGAACTGGAACCCGGCCAGGCTGGCCGGCCTGGCCTCCAGGTCGCTGAGCGCCAGCTACAACTCGCTCTTCCTGGACGAGTCCCAGGGCTTCCTGGGCTACGCCGCCCCGCTCGGGGACGGCATGGGGGTGCTGGCCGGCGGCGTGAACTACCTTACCGTTTCCAACATAGATAAACGCGCCGGCGACACGGAGAACCCGGATTCGACGTTCTCCGACAACAATACCGCGCTCACGCTTTCCTACGCCAGGGACGAGGTGCGGCCCGGGCTGTCGCTGGGCGCGAGCCTGAAGTACGTGCAGCAGGGGCTCGACGGCCAGAACGACAGGGCCATGGCCCTGGACGCCGGCTCCGCCCTGAAGCTGGGCGGGGTCTGGACGGCGGCGCTGGCGGTGCAGAACCTGGGCGGCAAGATAGGCCCCGACGACCTGCCGCTCACCGTGCGGGGCGGCGCGGCGGCCAGCCTGCTGTCGGGCAAGCTGAGCGCGGCGGCCGACGTGGACTGGCTGGCCAACGACAAGCTGGCCTATCTTTCCGTGGGCGCGGAATACTCGCTGGCCAGGTACCTCGCGGTGCGCGCCGGATACCAGTTCGGGCGCAGCCAGGACAAGCTCGGCGGGCTGACGGGGCTGGCGGCCGGCATGGGGCTCAAGTTCGGCGAGTTCTCGCTGGACTACGCCTATGTGCCGTTCGGCGACCTGGGGGATACCCACCGCATGACGATGGGCTTGAACTTCTGACGACGGAGCTGACAAATTGAAAAAGGCCATCATCTTCTCGCTTCTCCTGTCGCCGGTCTGCGCCGGCGCCCAGCTCGTTCCCGAAGTATCCACCGGCACGGCGGCCCCTCTTCCAGCCTCCGGCGCCGCGGCCGAACTGGAGTCCAAGGCCTCCGCGGCCAAGTCGGCCGTGGACCCCTTCAACGATAACACCCACCGCCCCGCGGCCCCGGCAGGGAAGTACCAGCTGATGGGCACGCTGGACCTGTACGGCGGCCAGTACTTCTTCGGCGGTCAGTCCGGGGCTTTGAACGGCTACGGCGTGCTGAACGCCGAGCTGGCCAAGAGCTACTCGTCCAGCTACGGCTATTACCTGAGCCTAAATTCTGTCTACACAGGTTTCAAGCAGGTCAACGAGCTGGCCGGAGGCGGCACGCTGTTCCAGCAGAGCCTGGACAACAGCCTCGGCCTCAAGTGGATAAAACGCTACGACGGCGGGTACGCCCTGAAGCCTCACATAGGCGTGACCAGCGAGCTCTTCCGGGAGACCAAGGACGAGAAATGGGGGCAGGGGCTCTACGACTTCACCCGCTACGACGCCGGCCTTACGCTGGAACGCAAGACCCGCGCCGGCTTCGAGGTGCCCTGGACTTACCAGCTTTCCTGGGACGCCTATTACACCCGTTACACGCGTTTCAAGTCCCTGGCCAGCGAGTACGGGGCCGAACTGGCCGCCCCTGACCCGGGCAGCCGCGTGCTGGACGCCGTTACCAACCAGTTCTCCTATTACAACGAATGGGACCTGCCGGGCTTCGCGAAGGCCGAGGCGCTCGCTTCGGTCGCCGTCACGGGCTACCCGGAGCAGAAGGTCATCAACTCAGCCGGGTCCTACCTTCCCTCCACGCGCTCCGACTATTACGAACTGCTCACCCTGTCCGTCAGCAAACGCTATCCCGACGCGGAGGTCCTGGGCGGGATAAGACCGGTAGCGGGTTTAGGACTGACCTTCGACGACCAGGTCTCCAACCAGAACCACCTGGACACCGACCCGGCGCACCTGAAGTTCATAAAGTCGTTCTACGATTACTACGAGACGACCCTCTCTCCCACGCTTATGCTCACGTCGGTCTCCTCCGGCTTCGTGCTGTCGGCCAATTACAGCTTTACGGCCCGCTGGTATCCTGACCGCCTGACCCAGACCGACTCCGGCTCCTATACCGGGGATAAGCTGAGGCAGTATACCGGCGACTTCGGCCTGGAAGCCTCCTATCCGATAACGGCTTCCCTGGACGCGAGGCTGCGGACCGACTGGTCCCTCTCCCGCTCCAATAACCGTTACGAACAGGTCTACCGCTACAACTACGACAGCTCCACGTATTTCGCGGGCGTAGAATGGAGGTTCTGAGATGAGAAAGCCGGGCTTTGTCCTTCTTATGCTGCTTTCCGTCCCCTGCGCGGCCATGACGCGCGGCATAGTTCTGGTCCCGAAGGGCACCGTGGAGGCCCGCGCTTCCGGCTCCGCCTCCTGGGTGCCGGTCTCCAGGGACGTGCGGCTGAAAGAGGGCGACGAGGTCCGCACCTCTGGCGGCGCGACCGCGGACGTCTATTTTTCCGACGGTTCCCGCTTCAGGATAGGCCGCGACAGCCATTTCGCCGTGGGCAGCACCGGCAGGAAGAGGACCGCCCTCAGCCTGCTTTACGGGAGGCTGAGGGCCGCGGTGGCGGGGTATTTTTCCAGCCGGGTGGAGGTGCGCACCCCTTCGGCCGTCTGTGCGGTGCGCGGCACCGAGTTCGACGTGCAGGTGGCCAGGAACGGCGATACCTCGATGAACGTGGACGAGGGCCTGGTTGAGGTCAGCGACGGCAAGGGCAAGACCGCTGTCGTTTCCTCCGAGGAGGCCATAAAGGTGACGCAGGCCGGCATGTCCATGCCGCAGCTGGTGTCGCTCAGGGACGACAGGGCCGAGGCCGCCGCGCGGCCGATGGCCGTCATCCACGACACCGCCCGCCAGCGCACCCGCACGATGCTGGAGGAGCTGCGCAACCGCCAGCTCAAGGCCAACGAGGCGGAGCTGGGCAAGGACGCCATAGACGCGTTCGGCCACCGCGTGCGCCTGGAGGAGTACCTGCTGCGCCCCTCCGACAAGGAGTTCAAGCTGCTGTTCCTCAGCAAGCGCGAGGAGGCCAGCAGGCTGGACTGGGGCCAGATAGACGAACAGTTCCACGCCGCCATCCCGGACGACATCAGCAAGGTCGGGGACATTATCAGCGGCATGTACTTCTCCAAGACGGCCCCGACGAACTGGATGAAGTACTTCGAGGTGTACCTGACCAACACGGTGGACAGCGTGAAGGAGACCATAGACTTCACCCAGCCAGTAGCTATAAATTTCTCCGGCTATACCGGAGTGGCCAACGACTTCCGCTATTACCCGGGCTCGATCGACTGGAAGCAGATCCTGTCCGGGCCGGGCGTGGCGCTGGCCCAGGGCGCAGGCACTAACGCCCCGGGGCTCAACGCCGACGAGCGCATGCAGTTCGAGCAGAAGCAGGACTGGAACCAGACCTACGCCAACAATATCACGTTCACGCAGAGCGTGGTGGACGCCTCCGGAGCGATGGCCGAAATGTACCAGGTCGCTCTGAATCCGGCTCTCTCCGCCAGTGTGCAGGCCGCCGAGGCCGGGGCGTATACGTATTGGAACAGCAATATTGACCCCACCCAGCTCACGCCGGCGTACAACAGCTATCCCAGCGGGCCGGACAAGGCGGACCTGTACGGGGAGAGCGTTTACGCCGACGGATCGACCTTGTCGGTGCGCAAGATGCTGGTGTCCAACGAAGGGGATATCTTGAGCATACCCGGGAACGCCGCCCCCGCCACCTTCCTCAAGGAGGGCAGCTACAACCTGGAGGAGGTCGTCGGCTCCAGCCTGTTCCAGGGCCGGGATATAGACGTGCTGCTGGCCCCGGAGATACTGAACCAGAAGAATAACGCCACCACCACCGCGGACAGCTTCAAGCTGAACTGATACCCGGGGATACGGAGCCTGCCGGAAAAGTGAAGGGCCGCTTAAAAGCGGCCCTTCACTTATTTCAGGAAGTCCTCGTCGGGCCAGGTGCCTGGGGCCCCGCTGACCGACGCCAGGCGGGGGTCCTCGCTGGCGGCGGAGCGCATCTTCTGAAAGGATTCTTTCAGTTCCGAGAGGGAGATGTCCGACTTCTTTATCTTCATCAGCACCACGTAGCCGGCTGCGGCCGTGGCGGCGGAAACCGGCACCAGATATAGCCAGGCGCCGGCCTTCAGCTCGAAGACGAGCGTCGCGCAAAGCAGGACCCAGAGCGAGAGCGTCTCGCTGATGCCCGACAGGACGTAGCCTATGATGATGTTGTACTCCTCCGTCCTCGAGAGGGAGAGTATTATGGCCAGCAGCGCGATGTTCACCAGCGTCAGGTAGATGGCCCGCGCCACCCAGCTGCGCCAGCGGTGCTTGGAGAGGACCAGCGTGCCGTAGATAGGGTCGTTGATTATCTCGGCGTCGTCGTAGGTGGTCTCCACCGCGAACTTCTTTACCTTTTTCATCTCCGCCGGGGCGGCGTTGTAATTGAAGGTCTGCTCGCTTTTGCCGGCGTCCATCTGGGCCGCGGCGGGGGCCGGGCCGAGTAGCCAGAAGGCGGGAACGGCCAGGAGGGCTAAGAGCGGCAGCGCCCTTTTCATCTGCCCCCCGGCTGCGGCATCGGCGGCTTAGGCACCAGCGGATTGGTGTCGCTGTCCAGGTGATAGTACTGGGTGGTCCCTACGTGCATGCTCGACGGGATGAATTCCGTGTCGTTCAGCTCGCGCCGTTCCGCCGGCCGCAATATCCCGGTGCGCACCTTTATGTCGCGGCGTACCGAGATGCGGTCGGCGAAATGCCAGTAGGAGGAGACGAACGACCCGACGGAGCAGGCTATGATGACCCCGCCGAGGAAGTAGGTCTCCCTGTCTTTGCGTATCCAGAATCTGCGCCAGTTCACGAGAGTGCCCCGCCGTCCTTTCAGACGAATTCCCTGAAGACCGCGTTGGAAACGTAGAGCCGGTCCTTCCTTATCCGCACGCGTCCGCCGGCTATTTCAACAAGGCCAGCCTTCAGCAGACGGTCCAGCTCCGCCTTGAATTCTATAAATATATCGTCCGTCAGTTCAATTCCGGCGGTTTTCCTGAGGCCCAGCATTATCCGCTCCCCTGTTCTGGCCCTGCCCTCCAGCCTTTCGCGGTACTGCGCCGGGGGCGTCCTTCCGGCGGCCAGCGCGGAGACGTAATCGTCCGTTACGGGGGTGTTCGCTCGCCGCTCGCCGCGCAGGTAGGAGGCCGCGGCGGTCCCGAGTCCGAGGTACTCTCCCTGCTCCCAGTAGTTCAGGTTGTGCAGCGATTCCCTCCCCGGGCGCGCGAAGTTGGATATCTCGTACCTAAGCAGTCCGGCTTTCTCCAGGGCGCCGGCCGCCGCCTCGTACATGCCGGCCGCGGCTTCAGGCTCCTCCTTCACGCCGGCCGCGTAAAAAGCGGTCCCCTCATGCACCTCGAGGGCGTAGAGGGAGACGTGCTCCGGCCCCAGCCCCAGCAGCAGGTCCAGCGACTCCCCGAGGTCCCGCCCGGTCTGCCCCGGCAGGCCGCACATCAGGTCGGCGTTGAGGTCGGCGAAGCCAGCCTCCCGCAGCGCGGCAAAAGCCCTGACAAAATCGTCCTTCATGGCCACCCGGCCCAGTTTCTTGAGCAGGGAGTCCTGCGCGGCCTGCAGCCCCAGGCTCACCCGGCTTATCCCGGCCCCCTGCAGCAGCGCGGCCTTCTCCGCGTCCAGGCTCTCCGGGTTCGCCTCGAAGGTGGCCTCGGCCAGGTCCCGGAACGGCCCGGTCAGGCCTTCCAGCGCGGAGAAAAGGCGGCGCAGCTGGCCCGGCGAGAGCGCGCTGGGCGTGCCACCGCCGACGTAGAGCGTCCGGAAACCTCCCTTCAGCTCCGGATACAGCGCCGCCTCGGCGGCCAGCGCCTCGAGGTACGACTCTATCTCCATGGGCGTTCCGGGGGCGGAGGCGAAGTCGCAGTAGGCGCATTTGGCCCTGCAGAAGGGGATGTGCACGTAAAGGCCGCGCATGACGATATATGTCTGTGCCCGCTCGATAAAAAACAGGGGGACGGCCCCGGGCCGTCCCCCGCAGTCCGGCCTCGGCCGGCGTCAGTTCTGCATCTTTTTGACGAACATGCTGATCAGGTCCATCGGGATGGGGAAGATCGTGGTGGAGTTCTTGTCCGTGGCGATCTCGGTGAGGGTCTGCAGGTAGCGCAGCTGGATGGCCGCCGGCTGCCTGCCGATGACCTCGGCCGCGTCGGCCAGCTTCTGCGCGGCCTGGAACTCGCCTTCCGCGTGGATGATCTTGGCGCGGCGCTCGCGCTCGGAAACGGCCTGCTTGGCGATGGCGCTCTGCATGTCCTGCGGGATATCCACGTTCTTGACCTCGACGCTGGCCACCTTTATGCCCCACGGCTCGGTGTGCTGGTCCAGGATCTGCTGCAGGTTCTGGTTGATCTTGTCGCGGTTGGAGAGCAGGTCGTCCAGCTCCTGCTGGCCGAGCACGCTCCGGAGCGTGGTCTGTGCGAGCTGGGAGGTGGCGTACATGAAGTTCTCTACGTTCAGCACCGCGGACTGGGGGTCTACCACCCGGAAGTAGACGACCGCGTTGACCTTAACGGAAATGTTGTCGTGCGTGATGATGTCCTGCGGCGGGACGTCCAGCACCACTACGCGGGTGCTGATGCGGAACAACTGCTGCACTCCGGGCAGCAGGATTATCAGGCCTGGGCCTTTCACTCCGCTGAACCGGCCCAGCGTCAGCACGACGCCGCGTTCGTACTCGTTCAGCACCTTGATGCTGGCGAAAAGCAGGACGGCTGCTATTATTACCAAAGGCAGTAAACCCATTTCAACCTCCGTATCCGGAAACCTAGGGTACCCTCTTCCATTTAAGTCTACATAAAGTGGAGGCCCGTGGCAACCGGCGGCGGCCCTGCGGCGTTTTCCTCTGGCGCGCCATAATTTAGTATGATATCCGCTCGAAGGTCTTCTCGCGGCGGCAATATGAGCAAAAGAAGATTGGCAAGGGAAAACTGCCTGCAGTCGCTTTACAGCTCGGACATCTCCAGCCTGGAGCCGTCCGCGGTGCTTGCCAGCTTCCAGATGGAGGAGTTCGCGGCGGAGGAGAAGGTCTTCGACTTCTACAAGAGCCTCTACACCGCCACCATCGAGAACCGCGCGAAGATAGACGAGATCATCAAGAAGACCAGCCGCAACTGGGAGATGGAGCGCATGCCGGCGATAGACCGCTCGATCCTGCGCATGGCCGTCTGCGAGATGATGATCCTCTCCGACGCCCCCGTGGCCGTCATAATCGACGAGGCCATAGAGCTCGCCAAGAAATATTCCACCGAGAAATCGGGCAAGTTCGTCAACGGCGTGCTGGACAGCATAGCGCGCCAGAACAACCTGGTAAAATGACCAAGTCTCCCAAAGAGGAGATCGAGGCGCTCAGGGCGGAGATCCGCCGCCACGAGCGCCTTTACTACGTGGAGGACCGCCCGGAGATAACTGACGGGGAGTTCGACGCGCTGATGGACCGCCTGAAGGGGCTGGAGGCGGCCCACCCCGAGCTGGCCGCGGACGACTCCCCCACGCGGCGAGTCGGAGGGGAGCGCTCCAACACCTTCGCGCCCGTGCCGCACCGCATTCCGATGCTGTCGCTCGACAACTGCTACTCCCCGGAGGAGTTCCTGCAGTGGCACGAGCGCGTGAAGAAGGGCCTCGGCGGCGAGCCTTTCGAACTGGTCGTGGAGGCCAAGATAGACGGGCTCTCCTGCTCCATCGAGTACGAGAGGGGGAAACTGGCGCGCGCTTCCACGCGCGGGGACGGCGAGACCGGAGAGGACGTGACGCTGAACGTCCGGACTATACGCTCCGTGCCGCTGAAGCTGGACCTCGCCCGCCCGCCGGCCGCCTTCGAGGCGCGCGGCGAAGTGTACATGGACAAGAAGGACTTCGAGGCGCTGCGCGAGGAGGCCCTGGCGGCCGGTGAGGAGCCTTTCGTCAACCCGCGCAACGCGGCCGCGGGCTCGCTGCGCCAGAAGGACCCCAGGATCACGGCCGCCCGCAGGCTCAAGTTCATCGCCCATTCCTACGGCTACCTGGAGGGGATGGTCGAGCCGGATTCCCACTGGGAGTACCTGAACATCTGCCGCGGCCTGGGCTACACCATCTCCACGCTCGGCAAGCGGCCGTGCCGCACGGCGGAGGAAGTGCTGGGAATGTACCGCGACTACGAGGAGCGGCGCTTTACGCTGCCCTACGAGATAGACGGGCTGGTAGTCAAGGTGGACTCGCTGCGCCAGCGCCGTCTGCTGGGCTTTACCTCCAAGAGCCCGCGCTGGGCCATCGCCTTCAAGTACCCGGCGCAGCAGGCGACCACCACGGTGAACGACGTCGAGTTCTCGGTGGGCCGCACCGGCGCCGTAACGCCGGTGGCGCAGCTGGAGCCTGTCCGGTGCGGCGGCGTCACCATCTCCAGCGCCACGCTTCATAATTTCGACGAGATAGAGCGGCTGGGTCTCAGGATCGGCGACAAGGTGGTCATAGAGCGCGCCGGGGAGGTAATCCCGAAGGTGGTGAGGGTGGCCCCCGGCACGCGCACCGGGCGGGAGAGGCCCGTGCTCCCCCCTAAGGCCTGTCCCTCCTGCGGCGCCGAGCTGTTCCGCGACGCGGAGGAAGTGGCGCTGCGCTGCGTGAACCCGTCCTGCCCGGTGCAGTTCAAGCGGTCTCTGCTGCACTTCGCCTCGCGCGACGCGCTGAACATAGAGGGATTAGGCGTCTCCTCGGTGGAGCAGCTGGTGGACAGGGGGCTGGTGAAGGGCTTCCCGGACATCTACCGCCTGAAGAAAGACGACCTGCTGAAGCTGGAACTCTTCAAGGACAAAAAGGCCGACAACCTGCTGGGGCAGATAGCCGGCAGCAGAGAGCAGCCGCTTTCCCGGCTTATCTACGCGCTGGGCATCCGCCATATCGGCGAGAAGAACGCGCGCGTGCTGGCGCAGCGTTTCAGGACTATGGACGCCTTCATGAAGGCCGGGCGCGAGGAGCTCTCCAGGGTGCCGGACATCGGTCCGGTCATAGCCGGGGCCGTGGCCGAGTTCTTCAAATCGGCGGCCACCCGCGCCATGGTGGCGGAGCTCGGGCGCCTCGGCCTGCGCATGGACGAACCGGAGCGGAAGCCCGCCGGCGGGGCGCTGGAGGGGAGGACCTTCGTCTTCACTGGAGAGCTGAAGACCCTGACCCGCGCCGAGGCGCAGGCGCTGGTGCGGGAACTGGGGGGCAGGGAAACTTCCGCCGTTTCCGCCAAGACCTCCTACGTGGTGGTGGGCGAGGCGCCTGGGTCCAAGTTCGGCAAGGCGAAGAAACTGGGCGTCAGGACGCTTTCCGAAGAGGAGTTCCTGAAACTGGCCGGCCGCTGAGCGGCGGGCATCGAACAGGAGAACTAACGTATGAAAATGCTTCTGATATCCGCAGCGCTGCTGGTTCCCGCCGGTCTCTGCTCCGCGGCGGGCGGGGACGGGCCGCAGCTGCTGATGGCGCCTCCCCCGGCGTCCGTCAGCGTCGGCAGGACCGTCCTGTTCAGGACCGCCGCGGGCTACCATTTCAACCTGAAGGCCCCGCAGGACTGCGGCCCGGCCAAGGCCTTCGACGTCACCGAGGGATCCCTGAAATGCCGCTTCGACGTCCCCGGCAGGCAGAGCGTAAGCCTCAAGATCTGCGCTAACAGCGAAAGTTCGTGCATGTTCGAGAATTTCGAGATACTGGTGAAAGGCGCTCCGGCCGCCAAGGCCGTAAAGACGCCGGCTCCCGCGGCGCCCGGCGAGGCCCCCATGGAGGGTTTCCTTCTGAACTCCCCTGAAAAGGCTCTGGCCGAGGCGGTGAAGCAGCATAAACCGCTTTTCATAGACTTCTTCGCAAAGTGGTGCCCGCCGTGCCGCCTGATGGAGAGCACCGTTCTGGACAAGCCGCAGTTCCTGGAGGCTTCGTCCGGGATGGTGCGCGTCAGCATGGACATCGACAGGCCTTCCTCCAGGGAATGGATGAAGCGTTTCGGCGTCCGCGCTTTCCCCACTTACCTGGTGGCGGACCCCCGGCTGCGCGAGATCGGGCGCTGGCTGGGCAGCGGTAGCCTTCCCGCTTTTTCCGCCTGGGTGAAGGACCAGCGGCGCTGGGAGGACCTGCCGATAGCCGAGGCCGAGGCCAAGGTCTCGTCGCTGGACGCGGACGGCAGGCTGCGGGTGGCCAAGGCCCGCCTGGCGGAGAAGGACTGGAAGGCGGCCATGGACCTGCTCTCCGGCATAAAGACCCGGGAGGCCGGGTTCCTGTACGCTTCGGCGCAGGTCTCCATGGCCGAGGACGACGCCAAGAAGGACGTGAAGGCCTCCACCGGCCCCGCCTCGCCGCTGGTGCCGGTCTACAGGGACGCTATAGCCCGTTTCGACGGCAGCGACGGCAAGGCGGCCGAGGCCGACGTCCTGGAATGGATAGGCGACCTCTACAAGCTGGACCCGGCCGCGGCCAGGCCCTGGCTGGACGAGCTCCCGGTTCTGGTCAAGCGCTTCCTGGCCTCCAAAGAAACGGCCGCCGAGGGCTATGCTCCGGCCGATATCTACGTGACCGTGGCGGATACGCTGGACGGCGCCGGCCTCTCCAAAGAGGCCGCGCCCTACTACCTCGAGGCGGCGCGGGATTACGCCGCCCAGGCCGACAAGGCCTCCAGCCCGGACCGCGCCAAGGGCCTGCGCTATTCTCAGGCCAGGTACCTGATGGCGGCCGGCCGGACAGGGGAGGCCGCGTCCGTCTACGGGGGCCTGGCGCGCCGCTTTCCGGGGGAATACGCTTTTCACCGCGCCTACGCCGCGGCCCTGGCGAAGCTCGGGAAATACCCGGAGGCTCTGCGGGAGGCCCGCCTGGCGGAGAAGCTCTCCTACGGCGACGTACGCTACGGCATAATGATGCAGACGGCTAAGATACAGCTGGCGCATAAGGACAGGCGGGGGGCGGTGAAGACGCTTATGGCCGCCCTCGCCGGGGCGGAGGCGGAAAAGTCCGGCTACGCCTCCCCGATCCGGGAGTATCTGGACGAGGTCCGCAAGGGAAAATAACCGGATGGACAGGACGGCCTATCTCAGCGTCTACGACAAGACAGGCCTGGAGGACTTCGCCCGGGGGCTGGAGGAGCTGGGCTTCAGCCTGTACGCGTCCGGCTCCACCTACGGGCTGCTGGCCGAGGCCGGCATAGAGGCCGAAGAGGTCCGTTATTCGCAGCCGGTGCCGTGGGCCGTACTGAAGGCCCTCTCCGGCCGCTTCCCGGCCGTCACCGAGAACGGGGTCGAACTGCCCCGCTTCTACGTGGTGGCCTCCAACCTCTACCCCATCGCAGGCATAGTCGGGCAGGAGGACTTCTCCGACGAGGAGCTGCCAGGCTACCTGGACCAGGCCAATTCCGCGGTGCTGCGCGCCGCCGCCAGGGATTTCGGCGGAACGATAACCGTTTCCTCGCCTTCGGACTACGCTCCTGTCCTGGGGGCCCTGCGGGAGGCCGGCGGCCTGGAGCCTCAGGCCAAGCGCCGTCTTGCGGCCAAGGCCTGGGAGTGCCTGGCGGCCTACGAAGCGACGGTGGCGCAGCACCTTTCCGGCGCTGGCGAACTGCTCGGCGACGAGGTGGTGCTGAGCCTGAGCAAGGTGAGCGACCTGGCTTACGGCGAGAACAGGCACCAGAGGGCCGCTTTCTACGCGCTGAGCGGCGCCCGCCCCCGCGGCCTGAACGCCGCCCGGCTGCTCTGCGGCCCGCCGCCGAGCTTCAACCATTATCTTGACCTTAACGTCGGGGCGGAACTAGCGCTTGAATTCTCCGGCCCGGTCTGCGTCATCGCTAAGCACGACCGTCCCGCGTCGGTATGCGCCGGCTCCACCCAGGCGGAGAGCCTGCGCGGCGCCCTCGCGGCCGATCCAGCCGGAGCGGTTGGGGGGACGGCCGCGTTCAACAGCGAGGTGGACGAGGAGACCGCCTCTCTGCTGTCCGGCACTTTCATAGAGACCGTGGCCGCTCCGGGCTGCGGCCCCGCGGCGCTGAAAGTGCTGCGGGCTAAGGAGGGGCTGCGCGTCCTGGCCGTGCCGCCGGCGGTGCTTTCGCCCCACGAGGTGGAGCTGCGCTCGGTCTCAGGGGGGCTGCTGATAGAGGCCAGGGACAACGCCCTGTTCGCCGCGGAGCCCTCCTGCGTGACCAGGCGCAGGCCTTCCGAGGCAGAGGCCGCCGCGCTGCTGCTGGCCTGGAAAACGGTGAAGTACGCCAAAACCTACGCCGTGGTGCTCGCGGAGGGGCGCACCGTGACGGCCGTGAGCGCCTCCGAAAGCTCCACTTACGACGCGGTGCGCGGCGCTCTCTGGAAGATGCGCGGCAAGCGCTCCATACTCCCGGCCGCGGGACCGCTGGTGATGGCCGCTGACGCGGCGCTGCCGCTGAAGACGCTGCAGACCGCTCTGGCCGGGGGGGTCGCCGCCGTGATCCAGCCCGGCGGCTGGCAGGACGACGAGGACTGCGCCAGGCTCTGCGACTCCCGCAACGCCGCCATGCTCTTGGCCGGCATCCGCCATTTCCGGCACTGATCTGCTATTATGCCCGGCCCGGCAGGAGCCAAAGCGATTTTTAAAAACGCGCCGGTCAAAAGCGCGGAAAATCGCCCGGGACGCGCGATGGATGTTTTTACGGTTTTTATGGTCCTGATGCCTACAGCCCCCGGGGGCCTGACTCCGTGACGTGGGGCCTTTTTGCCGCCGCGGCGCTTTCCGCCGCCGTCTGGCTGGCCTCTAGAGCGCGCCTGTCCGCAGCCGGAAAACGTGCGCTTGAAAAGCTGCCGGATACGATCGAGTTCGTCCGGGTTCCCGAAGACGAATGGTGGGACCGCGAGGCGGCCGAGCGCGTGACGAAGCCACTGCTGCGGAAAGGCTTCGCGGATCTGGGGGTTTACGCGGTCTTCCCGTTGTCGGGTTTCAAGCTGGGCGTATTGGTCAACGAGATGGATAAGGCCGCGGCGTTCGTCAGCGAGCGACCCAGGCATCTCGGGATCTCCCTGGAACTGAACGCCCGCTACGAGGACGGAACGACCTTCATGCTGGTAGACCGCTCCGCCAACGGCGTCCCGGCCCCCCCTTTCTTCCGGGTGGTCTTCGATCCCTCGGGAACTCCGAGCGGCCAGCTTTACGAACGTTTCCTGCGCGAACGGCCCCAGGCCGGGATCAAGGCGGTCACGGAGCAGAACGTGTTCGGGCAGTACCAGGCGGCCTGGACAAGCATGGCGCGGTGGCAGAAGACCCGCGGACTGAGCGCCGAGGAGACGGGGGGGATCGCGCGGCGCTGCGCGCACGCCGCGGTACCGGGCGTCGCTGCGGAAGACGGCTCTGCGGACTTCCCCGGAGCGGGGAAACCGCGGGATACTATAGAGATCGACCGCCGGTCGGCCTCCCTGAGGCTGTCGTGGCGCTGGGGCCGCTCGGCAGCCGGGGCTTACTTCCTTTTTGTCTTCGCCTTCTTCTGGTGCGCCCTGGCGCATTTCCTCACCCATCTAGGAGAAGCCGGCCGCGTTCTGCCCGCGGACGACTACGCTTTCCTGCTTGCCGGCGTGTTCCCGGGACTGGCGTACGCTTACGCCGGAGCCGCCATACTCTGGAACAGGACGGAGGTCCTCCTGGAGGGAGGACGTCTGAAAGTCCGGCGCGGCCCTCTTCCCTGGCCCGGTTCCAGGGACCTGGACTCCTCCTTGATCAGCGGGATCTATGCCGAGGGATACGTCAGCCATGAGGGCCGCGGAGGCGGCGGGACTTTCTACGAAGTCAAGCTGTCCCTCACGAGCGGGGAGGAGATCAGGCTGCTGGGCGGGCTCTCCAGCCCCGCGCGGGCCGAGTTCGTCTCCGGACAGCTCCGCGACCGCCTTGGCCTGTGAATCTCCCGGCGGCCGGCCGCTCGGGCCGTTTCGCGTTCGCTCCGTCCGACGCCCCCGAGGTCCGGCGCGCGTTAAATTGTTATAATCCATATCATGGAAACCACGGCCAGGACCAATTTTATCTACGAGCTGATAGACAAGGACAACGAGACCGGCAGGTTCGGGGGCCGGGTGCACACGCGCTTTCCCCCGGAGCCGAACGGCTACCTGCACATAGGCCACGCCACCTCCATAATCCTCAACTCGACCATAGCCAGGCACTACAAGGGCAAGTTCAACCTGCGCTTCGACGACACCAACCCGGCCAAGGAAGAGCAGGAGTACGTGGATTCCATCGTGGCCGACGTTAAGTGGCTGGGCGGCGACTTCGAGGACCGCCTGTTCTTCGCCTCGGACTATTTCCAGCAGATGTACGACTGGGCGATGCAGC
>JAJYNO010000013.1 GCA_021786295.1 bacterium
GACCTGCGCGCCGCGGCCGGGCAGGCTTTTGCCGCGCTGCCGCGGGAGGCCTCGCAGCGCGCCGCGGAGCCGCTGCTCGACTTCATCTGGCAGCGGGCCGAGACGGTCCTCGCGGAGGAAGGCTGCCGCTTCGACGAGATCAAGGCGGTGCGCGACTTCTTCATGTCCGGCGGAGACCTGCTGGACTGCCGGGACCGCGCGCGCGACGTGCACGCGCTGCGCGGCAACGAGGACTTCGCCTCGATAGCCGCGGCCTTCAAGCGGGCCAAGAACATCCTCAGGCAGGCGAAGGCGCGGCCGGGCTCCGCTCCCGACGAGAAGGTCTTCGAGAGGGACGAGGAACGCGTGCTCTACGACGGGATAAAGGCCATGAGCGGCAGGCTGAGCGCTCACGTGGCCTCGCGCGACTACGCCAAGGGGCTGGCTGAACTGCTGGCCATCAAGGGGAGCCTGGACGACTTTTTCGACAAGGTCATGGTGATGGCGGAGGACCCCAAGGTGCGCGAGAACCGCCTGAGCCTGATAGGCTCGCTGGTCTCCCTGGTAGAGGGCGTGGCGGACCTTTCCCAGCTGCAGTGACGGCCCGGCCGCGACGGGAAGGGGCGCTTTTCCGCCCCTTCCCGCGCTTCCGCCCTGTTTTCCCCCTCAGAACGGATAACCTACGTGGATGATGGCGTTCGAGCCTTCGGAGCCGTAGGCGAAGTCCACCGTCACCACCAGCTGCGGCCTTATGACCAGCCTGGCCGAGATCCCAGGGCCGTACTTCAGGTCGCGGGCCCTGAAGGCCGACAGCTTGGGGAAGACGGTCCCCACGTCCAGGAACGGCGCGATCTCGGTCTCGCTGATGAACTTGTAGAGCGGCGTGCGCGAGAGGGTTATGCGTTCCTCTATATTGAAGACGAACTTGCCGCGGTCGGTGAAGCGTCCGTCCCCGGCCATGCGCAGGCCCGTGCTTTCGCCCAGCTGCGGCATCGCGTAGAACGGCAGCGTGTCGCCGCGCTGGAACTGCAGCAGGTAGTGGACGGCCGTGACGTAGTGGTTCTCGTCCTTGTAGTTGTAGTAATGCTTGACCTGGAACGCGTAGGTGCGGAATTCGTAGTCCGAGCCCAGCTTCTTGTTGGAATAGAGGACCGAGGCGCTGGCGTAGGTGCCTATCCGCGGCAGCGAAGGATGGTCCGTGTCGTCGTAGACGAGGGCGAACTGGTTGGTATGGAAGGTCCGGTACTCCGAGGCGGCCGCGTAGTCCGCGGGAAAGAGGGCGGTGATCTCGTCGTCGTTGACCGGTCCTTCTCCCGCGCGCTTGACCGATAAGGAGTTGTCGAAGTCGAAATAGAGATTGCCGTAGAGCGGCAGGTCCAGCGTGACCTCCTCTCCCGTGGTCTCCAGCGAGTAGTTGGCCCTGGATGAGGCCTTGGAGTCTATGCCGTAGCCGTAAAAGGAAGGTTTGCCGGTGATCCAGTGCTGGGCTTCGACTCCGAACCTTATGCCGGTATGCATGAGGCGCGGCGTGTAGTAGTAGAACATCAGCTCCCGTTCCACGCGTTCCGAGAGCGACGCCCTGAAGATCAGGTAGCGCAGAGAATCCGGGAACATGTAATAGCGGTATGTCAGCGTGGTGCGCAGGTGGGCGTTGTAGGTGACCGACGGGACCATCACGGACTTTATGTCCCCGGAGGCCTTTTTCTTGAGCGCGATTACCGGCATGATCCCGAAGCTGGGCCCCAGGTCCTTGTTGGAGTCGGCTATCGGGAAGGGGATGATCGGCCCGCGGCTGGTGTTTATCGTTATGTCGTTGAGCAGGCGGCCGAGCAGCCCCTCTTTCGGCGGCGCCGAACGTTCCGCCGTTTTGACTATCTCCTCCTTGGTGGTCGGCTCCTGCTTGACCAGCTCCTGCTTGGACTTAAGCCCGGACCTCGACAGGTAGGTGTCGTCGTCGTTCTGCTGGCAGAAGGCGGGCGGGGCCAGGAGGAGGAGCGCCAGCGTCAGCGGGAGGAACGGCGCGCGCATCAGCTTACGAAGTCCAGCGCCTTCACGATCGGCATCCTGCGCCCGTAGCCGAAGGATTTCTCCGTCACCTTGAGGGCTATCGGGAGCTGCTTGCGCTTGTATTCGTTGAGCTCCACCCGCTTCAGGATGGCGCGCACCAGGGCGGCGTCGAAGCCGCGCGCGGCTATCTCCGCCGGGGTGCGGTTCTCCTCCAGGTAGAGGCGCAGTATGCCGTCCAGCACCGGGTAAGGGGGCAGGTCGTCCTGGTCCCTCTGCCCAGGTTTGAGCTCGGCGGTAGGAGGCCGGCGGATTATCGAAGCCGGGATCGCGCGCTTCCCCGCGTTGAGAAGGGCGGCGAGCCTGTAGACCTCGGTCTTGAAGAGGTCCGCTATCGGCGCCAGCGCTCCGGCCGTGTCCCCGTAAAGGGTGCAGTAGCCTACGGCGATCTCCGACTTGTTGCCGGTGACCAGGTTAAGCCAGCCGTTGGCGTTGGCGAGGCCCATCAGAAGGGTGCCGCGCGCGCGGGCCTGCAGGTTCTGCATGGCCAGGGAGACTCCTTCGCCCCCGGCGCCCAGGGCCTTCCTGAAGCTGCCGTAGATGCCCTTTATGGGGATGGTCCTCGTGGAGATCCCGAGGCGGGCGGCCAGGTCCAGCGCGTCGCTGACGCTGCGGCCCGAAGTGTATTCCGAGGGCATCAGCACGCCGGTCACGTTCTCCGGGCCCAGCGCCCCGGCCGCCAACGCGGCCACCACGGCCGAGTCTATCCCCCCGCTGAGGCCCAGCACGGCCCTGGAAAAACCCTGTTTCGCAAAATAGTCGCGGATCCCCAGCGTGAGCGCGCCGCGTATCTCCTCGGTCACGTCCGGCTCCGGGGCGGCTGGAAGCTGCCGGCCGGCCTCCGTGTCCATCAGCACGAGGTCCTCC
>JAJYNO010000003.1 GCA_021786295.1 bacterium
TGCTCGCCAAGGGCTATCTGCCCGAGGCGATCCTGAACTACATAGCGCTGCTGGGCTGGAACCCCGGCACCGAGCAGGAGTTCTTCACCAAGGCGGACCTCATCGCCAAGTTCGACATAGCGCGCATAGGCAAGGCGCCGGCCATGTTCGACGAGACCAAGCTGACCTGGCTCAACGCCCAGCACGTGAAGGCGCTGCCGCCCGAGAAGGCTCACGGGCTGTTCCTGAAGTTCTACCCGGAGGCCGTGACGAAGGGCTTCGACGCGAAGAAGCTTTCCGGCTACATCCAGGGCAAGGTGGAGAAGCTCGGCGACCTGCCGGCCATGACCTCCTTCCTGACGGCCTTCGACGGGAACTATTCCACGGAGCTCTTCGTGCACGCCAAGAACAAGACCACCAAGGAGAGCTGCAAGGGCGTGCTGGCGGACCTGCAGGCCGCGCTCGCGGCGCTGCCCGCCTGGGAATACGCCGCCATCATGACCGCCGTGAAGGGCTATACCGAGGCCAAGGGAGCCAAGCTTGGCGCCATCATGTGGCCGCTGCGCATAGCCCTCTCCGGCATGACCGTGACGCCTACCGGCGCCATAGAGATAGCCGAACTGCTGGGCCGCGAGGAAGCCCTCCGCCGCCTCGCGCACGCCGTCTCCCGCCTCTGATACGGAGGCGGGGGTATTGCGGCTGAGGGGTGTCGCGCAGGCCGAGGCTTACGTAAGCGACGAGGCCGAGCGATCAAGGTGCGAGCACGGTGTGCGAGACACCGACCCGAAGCCGTAATACCCCCGCCGACCCCCTGTAACAAAATAGCCACATTTTTGTATTACATTCTACATAGCCGGGTTGTAGAATTTATCTGGCTAGACCTATGAAATACTGGTTCTACTCGGAAGGCAATATCCTCGGACCCTATGAGCCGGCAGAGCTGCTGGCCCTGCCCGCTTTCGCCGAGGAGAGCCTGGTCTGCCCCGAGAGCGCCACCGGCGACAACCCCGGCGACTGGCGCCCTGCCTCCCAGACGCCGGAGATAGCCGCCGCCATGAGCATAGGCGCCGGGCGTGTCGTGACCTCCGGCGCCGCTTCCGGCCTCTACGAGTACGAGACGGGCTTTAATCCCTCCGTCAGATATTTCGAGGACCGGGAACCAGGGCCAAGCTCCTCCTATGGCGATCTGCTCGCCGCCATAGACGGCGTGCTGGGGCAGCGCCAGGAGGCCCAGCCGGCTTCCGGCGGCCAGCCGGCCGAGACCGATTACGAGCTCGCCGAGAAGTTCGACATCCGCCTCTCCCGCATACAGGAGGAGCTGGAAGCCGCCCGCTGGGAGAAGAACCTCCTCCTCGAGAAGATCCGCCTAAAGGAGATGGAGGAGAAGAAGAACCAGGTCCGCATACACGAGCTTGAGGCCCGCCTCAGGGGCGAACTGGAAAAATCCGGAGAAGACGTGAAGGAACTGGAACAGCTGCGCCACCTGGCCGATCTCGGCCGGAAGGCGGAAACGCTGCGCCAGATAGAGGAGATCAAGAAAGAGGAGCTTTCTTTAAAAGAAGAAGCTCAGGCGAAGGGAGAGGGGCGTCCCAAAGAGGAGGCGCCGGCCAGGGAAGAAGCGCCGCGCGAAGAGCCCGCCGTCCCCGGGCCGGGCCCCGCTGCCCCTGCCGCGGAACTCCCGCCGGCTGAGCAGGTGCCCCCGGCGGTCGAACCCGGCGCCGCGTCCGCCGCCGCTCCCAGGCCCCTCAAGTCCCTTAAGGCGGAGCCCGTAGCGCCGCAGAGCTTCGCCGGCGCGTCCGGCCAGGCCGAGCCAGTCCAGGAAGTCCCGGCCCCGCCGGCCCAGGAGCCCCTTTTCCAGGCCGGGAAGCCGAAAACCTTCAAGAGCATAAAACCAGCTGCTGAAATAAAGCTGGAAAGCGCTCTCGGTAAAGAGACGAATAAGGACGAGGGGGGGGATGCCGGCCTTACCAGCCGCAAGCTGAAGAGCCTCGGCCAGACGCAGCACCCCGCTTTCGGCTACGGTCAGCCTCTTCCCGGCCCGGAACCCGCTCCCCAGGGGGCCTTCAAGCCGGAGAACCTGGAGCCTCTTCCTCAGCAGGCCGGCGGCCTGGTATACGATTTCACCGTAGTCGCCACCCAGCCTGAAATACAGCGCTTCCGGATAGAGCCGCGCCAGGAGAACGCGCCGCAGCAGGTTCAGCCGGAACCAAGGCCGGTCAAGCCTCCGACCTTCGACATGGGGCTCCCCCAGTCCGCTCCTGCGCCCCAGGCGGCCGCTCCGCAGCCCGCCCCTGCCCTCCGGCCGATACCGGTTATTCAGCCGGCCGGGCAACCGGTGCAGCCCGCCCAGCAGCCTTCCCATGCCCAGGAGGCCCTGCCGCCATTCCAGTTCCAGCCGCTCCATGCGGCCGAGGCACCCGCCGTTCCTCCGGCGCAGCCGCAGGCCTCGGCCCCGCTCCGCGCCGAGCCGGCCCCTTCCGCTCTGCCGGCCGCCGCTAAAGCCCCGGCGGACTCCCCCGAGAAGACGCAGCGCATCCCCGTCCCGGAGCTGAAGGGCAAGGGCAAGGCCGAAGTGCCGCAGAAGCAGGCCGTTAAGCCCAGGCGCGGAGGGAAAACGGCGTTCATCGTCATTATGGTCGTATTCGGCTCCATCGCCGCCGGAGGGCTCGGGTATTTCTTCCTCGGTTCAGGGGTCAGCTTCTCCCAGTTCTCCATGCTGAACCTCGGGAGCAGCAAGAAGGGCCCCGTCATGACGAGCCAGCTTCAGCAGTCCGGGCCCAGTGCGGCCGGCCAGGCCGGCCCCGGGGCGGCGCAGCAGGCCCCCGCGGTCCAGCAGCAGCAACTCCCGGCCGCGCCCCAGGCCCCCGCCGTGCAGCCCCAGGAGGCTCAGCAGCCCGCGAACGACAACATCCAGAAGGCGCTGGACATAGTCAAGAATTACAAACTTTCCGGAGGGCGCGGCACCATCTCCAGCTGGTTCGCCAACTCCTTCCTCACCTCCCGCGGCGGCGCCAGCGAGGAGTGGACCGCCACCCCGCTGCACGGGGATATCCTGGTGGTGCAGTACCGCCTGCTGAGGCCGAGGCAGGAGCCGGTAGTCTACCAGTTCGAGGTGGACGCGTCCAAGAACGACATCGTGCGGGGCATAAACAACAACGCGATAGACCTGCTCAGTTCCCCCGCGAAGGCCGCCACTGCCAGCGCCGCTCCGGTCAGGAAGCATGCCCGCAAGCCGGTCAAGCGCTCCGTCAAGGCCGGGAAGCGCTCCGGCGGCGGCGAGATCCCGATACTGCCGCTGCCGAAAGAGCCGGCGGCCGATCGTTCAGACCAGGCCCCGAGCGGCTTCGAGAATCCGCAGACCGAGCCGGACCAGGTCAAATACCTAAAGGCGCAGGAGTCGGACGAGGAGCTGTTCTAGCGGGCCGGGCCGCCGCCGCGGCGAAGCCCGGGGCGCCAATCTCTCGGCGCAGATATTGTATTATATAGGCGGCGCTTTCCCGCCGCGCGGGGCGCGCCGTGCCCCATATGGCTGATAAAGGCATAGCGGTCAACATTTCCAGACGCCTGGGTGAGATGCTCGTCGCCTCTGGCCTTATCACGTCCTCCCAGCTCAACGAGGCCCTTGAACTGCAGCGCACCAGCGGCGGCAAACTGGGGCAGTTGCTGGTGCACAAAAAGTTCATAGAGGAGCGCAAGCTGCTGGAGTTCCTCAGCAAGCAGTTCGGCATAGAGTTCGTGGACCTTCGCAGCGTACAGATAGACCCGGAAGTCCTTAAGATAATCCCGGAGAACATAGCCCGCCGCTACGGCCTCGTGGCCGTAGGGAAGACCGACAACAAGCTGAAGGTCGCGATGGAGGACCCGCTGAACATCGTGGTCCTGGACGACCTCAAGATGATGACCGGCTTCGACATAAAGCCCGTCTTCGGGGCCGAGTCGGACATAAGCGAGGCCATAGACAGGAACTACGGCACCAAGACCTCGCAGGACGCGCTGGACGACATCCTGAAGAAGACCACCGAGGGGACCACGGAGGTCTCGCTGGTGGAGGAGGACGCCAGCAAAGGGGGGGGCGAGGACCTGATCTCCCTCAACGCGGAGGAAGCCGCCCCCATCGTCAAGATGGTGAACCTCATCATCTCCTCCGCCATAAAGGCGCACGCCTCGGACATCCACATAGAGCCCACCTACAAGGAGACCAAGGTCCGCTTCCGCATAGACGGGGTGCTGCACGCGCAGCCTTCGCCGCCCAAGAAGTTCCACAACGCCATAGTCAGCCGCCTCAAGATCATGTCCACGCTGGACATCTCCGAGCGCCGCCTGCCCCAGGACGGCCGCACCAAGCTCAAGATAGACGACCGCGAGATAGACCTGCGCGTCTCGGTGCTGCCCTGCGGCCCGGGAGAGAAGGTCGTGATGCGCATCCTGGACTCCTCCGGCCTCAAGCTGAAGCTCGAGGACCTGGGGATGGAACCGGAGAACCTGGCCATCTTCTCCAAGTGCATCAAGGCCCCTCACGGCATCAACCTGGTGACCGGCCCCACGGGCTCCGGCAAGTCCACCACTCTCTACTCCGCGCTCGCAACGCTGAACGAGCCGGACGTAAACATCGTCACGATAGAGGACCCTATAGAGTACCAGCTGGAGGGCATAAACCAGGTGGGCGTCAACGCCGATGTCGGCCTCACGTTCGCGGCCGGACTGCGCTCTTTCCTGCGCCAGGACCCGGACATCATCATGGTGGGCGAGATCCGGGACTTCGAGACGATGTCGATAGCCATCAACGCGGCCATGACCGGCCACCTCGTTTTCAGCACGCTGCACACCAACGACGCCCCCGGAGCCATCACCCGCATAGGCATGATGGGGGTGGAGCCGTTCCTGACGTCCTCGACGCTGCTGATGGTAGTGGCCCAGCGCCTGGTGCGCGGCATCTGCAAGAACTGCAAGGAGACCTACGAGGTCACCCCCGACCTTCTGGTCAGTCTGGGCGTGCCCAAGCCTCTCCTTGATAATAATATTAAAAATGGTAAAATCATTCTGTCCCGAGGCCGCGGCTGCGAGGTCTGCGCCAACACCGGCTACAAAGGGCGCATGGGCATACACGAGATCCTCGAGGTCAACGACGCCATCCGGGCGCTGATCATAGAGAAGGCCCATGCCTCCAAGATCAAGGAGGCCGCGCGCAAGAACGGGATGATAACGCTGAGGGAATCGGCGCTGCGCAAGCTTTTCGCCGGCATGACCACGGTGGAGGAAGTCATACGCGTCACCGGGTCCGACGTGGATTAACGAAGGGGCCGCGGATACAGGAGCCAACACAATGGTAACAATGAGCGAGCTGTTCATAATGATGCACGAGAAGAACGCCTCGGATATCCATCTCACGGCCGGCGCCACCCCGATGCTGCGCATAGACGGGGACCTGGTGCAGACCCCCTTCGAGAAGCTCACTCCGGAGATGTGCCAGACGCTGATCTTCTCGCTGATGACCGACGCCCAGCGCCAGCGCTTCGAGGCCACCAACGAGCTCGACTTCGCGTTCGGCATCAAGGGCATGGGCCGCCTGCGCATGAACGCCTACCGCCAGCGCGGCGTGGTCGGCGCGGCCATCCGCTCGATCCCCAGCAAGTACAAGACCTTCGAGGAGCTCAACCTCCCGCCGGTGGTGTACGAGCTGATGAAGATGACCAAGGGCCTGCTGCTGATCACCGGCCCCACGGGCTCCGGCAAGTCCACCACGCTCGCGTCGATGATAGATTATCTCAACGAGCATAAGAACTACCATATCATCACCGTCGAGGACCCGATCGAGTACGTTCACACCCATAAGAAGAGCATCGTGAACCAGCGCGAGGTGGGCGCCGACACGGAGACCTTCGGCGCGGCCCTGCGCCACGTGCTCCGGCAGGACCCGGACGTGATCCTGATCGGCGAGCTGCGCGACCTGGAGACCATCAGCGCCGCGCTCAACATCGCCGAGACTGGCCACCTCGTGTTCGCGACGCTTCACACCTCGGACGCCGCCCAGACGATCAACCGCATCATCGACGTGTTCCCGCCGCACCAGCAGGAGCAGATCCGCGTGCAGCTCTCGTTCGTGCTGCAGGCCGTGTTCGCGCAGCAGCTGCTGCCGCTGGCTTCCGGCATGGGCCGCACGCTGGCCTGCGAGGTGATGATCGCCAATTCCGCCGTCCGCAACCTCATCCGCGAGCAGAAGATAGAGCAGATCCCCACGATCATCCAGACCGGCGGCAAGTTCGGCATGGTCACGATGAACCAGTCGCTGGTGGAGCTCTACAAGAAGCAGAAGATCAGCTACCAGGAGGCCGTCAACCGCTCGGCGGACCCGGAGGACCTCAAGAAACTGCTGCAGAAGTCGCTGTCCACCGCCGGATGATGAAAGATGCAATTCGCCTATAAAGCCAAGGACGCCTCCGGCAAGCTCACCGAGGGCCTTGTGGAGGCGCCGGACGAGAAGACGGCGCTCGGCCGCCTTCGCGGACAGCGCCTGTCGGTCACCGAGATAGCGCGGGCCAAGGGGAAGTCCGCCAAGCAGGGCAAGCCCGGCGGCAAGATAGAGAACAAGGACGTGGTGGTTTTTTCGCGCCAGCTTTCCACGCTGGTCTCCTCCGGCGTGCCGATAGTCCAGGGTCTCACGATACTGGGCGAGCAGGCCGAGAGCCCGAATTTCAGGCTGGTCCTTACCTCGCTGCGCTCGGATATCGAGGCCGGCCTCTCCATCGCCGACGCGATGAAGAAGCACCCCAACGCGTTCAGCGAGCTTTACGTCTCCATGATCCGCGCCGGCGAGGTGGGCGGCATCCTGGACACCATCCTCGAACGCCTCTCCGCCTATCTCGAGTCCAACGAGGCGCTGAAGGCCAAGGTCAAGAGCGCGATGATGTACCCGACCGTCGTGTTCAGCGCGGCCGGCCTTATCACGATCTTCCTGATAGTCTTCGTCATCCCGATCTTCAAGGGCATCTTTTCCAGCTTCGGGGCCCAGCTGCCCTTCCTGACGCAGATGCTGATAAACATCTCCGATTTCCTCCGCCACTACATCCTGTTCGCCGTTCCTCCTATAGGCCTGGCCGTCTGGGGGGCGAAGAAATGGATGAAGACGCCCAAGGGCGAACGCAAAGTGGATGAGGTGCTGCTGAAGCTGCCGGTCTTCGGTATCCTGCTGAAGAAGGTGGCCATCGCCAAGTTCAGCCGCACGCTGGGCACGCTGATCAAGTCCGGAGTGCCCATCCTGCAGGGCCTTGAGACCGTGGCAAAGACGGCCGGCAACAAGGTCATTGAGGAAGCGATCGACAACAGCAAGAACTCCATCAAGGAGGGAGGCCGCATCTCCGATCCCCTCAAGAAGGCCGATATCTTCCCGCCGATGGTCATCCAGATGATCAGCGTAGGCGAGGAGACCGGCGGCCTGGACACCATGCTTACCAAGATAGCGGACTTCTACGACCAGGAAGTGGACACGGCCGTGAAAGGCCTCACCTCGATGCTCGAGCCGTTGATCATGATCTTTCTCGGCGTCGTGATAGGGACCATCGTCATAGCGATGTTCATGCCGATGTTCAACCTGGGCGAGATCGTCGGAGGTTAGGCGCGGGGCCTGGCAGGGGAAAAGCCCGGGGCAGCCCGGGCTTTTTTCTTGTGGAACTGCGGCGTCAGTCCTCGGCTGCCGGCGCGGAGGATTTCCCGACGGCGATATCCTCTATTGAGACCCGGCTGGTGTGCGCGGTGCGGTACCATTCCCTTTTCCTGTTCTTGAGGACGCCCAGCACGAAGACCGGCAGCCCTGTCATCACGCTGAGCGCCGGCATCAGGAAATAATGCAGGAAATAGCGGGGTCTGGCCCTCTCCATCAGCAGGGCGACTAGCGGGTAGAAGAACAGCGGGCTCCAGTGGACCAGCTTATAGCGCAATTGGGCCCCGTAAGGACGGTCGAACAGCCAGGACAGGAAATGAAAACTGTCATGGGTCAGCCAGATCATCCCCGCAAGCGCCAGCAGTATAGCGAAACGGTAGGTCTGCGTCAGCCTCACCGCGGCCTCGAACGCCCTGACGTCGCGCCTCCTGAAGGCGCGGGCCCAGAGCGGGCCCAGGTGGCGGCGGGCGGTGTCCAGAGCCCCGGCTGCCCAGCGTACTGAGCGGTGGATGTGCTCGCGGAAACTGGTGGGCTCCTCGTCGTAGACTATCGCGGCCGGGGCGAAGGAGACCTTCACGCCGGCCGCGATCAGGCGCATCTGCAGCTCTATGTCCTCCGTCAGGCAGGTGCCGTCCCAGGGGAAGCGCCGCATGATGTCCGGAGTGAAACACATGCCCTTGCCGTGCAGCGTGGCGGAGAGGCCCAGCACGTGCTTCGGGTACTGGTAGAGGCGGTTGAAGATGGTCTGGCTGACGTACGCCATCCTGGAGAGCCAGTTGTCGTCCGGGTTCTTGGGCTCCTCGTAGGCCTGTACCGCGCATTCGCCGCGGTCCACGTGGGCGTTCATCTGCCGCAGAAAATCCGGATGGGCGAGCGAATCGGCGTCGAAGAAACAGAGCGCGTCGTGGCGCTTCAGCGAGATAATGTGGTCGCAGACGGCTTTGAGCGCGAAGCCTTTGCCCCGCGGCAGGCCGCCTTCGTGCGGGAAGACGCTGACGCCCTTGCTTCTGGCTATCTCGACGGTGCGGTCGGTGCAGTGGTCCGCCGCGAGGAAGACGTCGAACAGCTCGCGCGGGTAGTCCATCCTGAGCAGGCTGTCCAGCGCGTAGGCGATGATCCCTTCCTCGTTGTACGCGGCCATCACCACGGCGAACCGGTGCAGTCTGCCTGCCCGCGCCGGCCGCCGGGCCACGGGGCGCAGCCCGGCCAGGCTTATGAACAGGTAGAAAAAACCGGTGAATACCAGGAAGACCTGGATGAAATTGGATATCCCGGCGAGCAGCAACTGCACGCTAGAATTGTAGCATAATACGCGCCGGCGGGCCGGCGTTCCGGGTCAGAGCGTGTTGCGCCAGGGACCGGCGTCGACCACCCGGTTGAACCCCAGGCTTCTGAGCGTCCTGGCTGCCATGCCGCTGCGCGCGCCTGAGGCGCAGCAGAGCACCACCGGCTTCTTTTTGTCCAGTTCTCCGGCCCTGCGGGAAAGGTCGTCCAGGGGGATGTTGACGGCCCCCGGCCTGGAGCCGGCTGCGAATTCCGCGGGGGTGCGCACGTCCACGAAGACGGCGCCTTCCCGGGCCAGGCCGTCCAGCCGGCCCGCCACCGCGCGGTAGCGCAGCTGCCGGTACAGGAGGAAGGCCAGGAAGGCCGCCGGGATAAGGTAGGGTTTTATGGTATCGAAGTCGAATGTCATCGCTCCTCGCTTGGCCGAAAAGATAGAAGGCTCTCTATAACTAGATGCCCGGAGGCCCGGAAAGTTTCAGGCCGTCCTGCCGCGGCCGGAGCCGCGCCGGCGCTTTTCCCTCTCCAGGAGCTTCAGTTTCTCCCTGACGCCTCCGGGAGCCGAGAAGCCGCCCGGAGTGCCGTCGGCTTTTATCACCCGGTGGCAGGGCACGGCCGGGGCAAACGGGTTCTTTCCCAGCGCGCCGCCCACCGCGCGCGCGGCCCCGGGCCTGCCTATGCGCCTGGCTATCCAGCCGTAGCTGCGCGTTTCGCCGGCCGGTATCTCCATGCAGGCCCGCCACACCGCCTGCTGGAACGCCGTGTACGCCTTCATCTTCTCGACCACTTCTTTTTTCGTCATATCTAAGTGAGGGGCAGGCAGAATGTCAGCTGACGCGGAGCAGGACCGGGCAGGGTTAGCAAAACCCTGTCGGAGGCCCGAGCTTGCGCAGCGCGAGGGCCGAGACGGGGAGGCGCGCGAACGGCGTTCGCGACGCCGGTTTTGCGTTCCTGCCCGGTCCTGCTCCGCGCATGATCATTCAGCCAGCTCGGAGCGGCCCCTCAACTTGCGGTGGTAGGTGATGCCGAAGCGGTGGGCTTCGTCGCGCAGGGCCTGCAGGAGGCGCAGTCCGGGATGGCCCCGGTCCAGCAGCAGGGGGCCGGCGCGCAGGGGGGAATAGATCTCCTCCAGCCGCTTGGCCAGGCTGATGACGGGTATCTTCATCTTGGCGGCTGAGAGCGCCTTCATCGCGGCGGCCAGCTGGCCGGGCCCGCCGTCTATCAGCAGCAGGTCCGGGACCCCGGCGCCCGGCTTCTTCAGCTGGGCCAGCCGCCGCCCCACGATCTCCTCTATCATCGCGAAATCGTCGGAGCCGGCCTCCTTGTTCCTGAACTTTATCCTGTAACGCCGGTAATGCGCCGCGTGCTTCTCGCCGTTGACGAAGCAGACCGACGAGCCGACGGCCTGCCTGCCGAAGAGGCTGGAGGTGTCGAAGGCCTCGATGTGCGCTGGCGGGCGTTTCAGGCCCAGCGCGTCCTTCAGGGCCGTGACCGCGCCCGTGCGCACCGTGGCCTTCTCCAGGAAGTCCGGCTCCAGTTCGCCAACCAGCACGCGCTCGCGCATATGATCGAAGGCCGCGAGGAAGTCGCGGTAGCGCCCGGCCTCCTCGAAGCGCAACTCTTCGGCGGCGTCCTTCATCCTGGCCGTAAAGCCGGAGCGGAGCTTCTCGAAGTCGCCGCGGAGGAAGTCCGCCACCCGCCCGGCCAGGGCCTGGTAGTTCTCCCGCGAGATGCGCCCGGCGCAGGGGGCGGTGCACTGACCGGTATGGAAGTAGAGGCAGGCCTTTATTTTCTTCTCCTCTAGGGGCTTCGCCAGCGAGAAGTCCCAGCGGCAGCGCCGCAGGTTTATGAACTTGATGCGCCAAAGGTAGGCCAGCAGCTTCCTCAGCGGTTCCACCTTGGGGTAGGGCCCGAAGTAGAGGCCGCGGCCCCGCAGTCTGCGGCGGGTGAACTGCAGGCGCGGAAAGTCCTCCTTCGTCAGCTCTATGTAGGGGTAGGTCTTGGAATCCTTCCACATCGCGTTGAAGAAGGGCTGCAGCTTGTGGATGAGCTGGCGTTCGGTGAGCAGGGCCTCCCGCTCGCTGGCCGAGGCTATATAGTCTATGCGGCGTATCAGGGCCGTGAGGCTGGGTACCTTGCCGCGCCTGTCCGCCGGGCGTTCGCCGAAGTACTGCGCCACCCTTTTGCGCAGGCTCTTGGCCTTGCCGACGTAGAGCACGGCGCCGGAGGCGTCGCGCATCAGGTAGACTCCGGGAGCGTCCGGCAGATGGGAGAGGTCCATCAGAACCGGCCTCCTGTGATAAGACCGCGCTCCTCCACCTTGAGCAGCCGCAGCCCCAGGAAATACACGGCCGCCGCCGCCGGCACCGCTGCGGCCGTCACGGCCAGCGGGCCGCAGGAGGCCAGCGTCCGCCTTAGCAGGAAAGCAGTGAGGGCGCCGGCCGCCGCGGCCAGCGCGGGTCGCAGCAGGGGGATGCCGGACAGCACGGAGAAGCCGGAACGCCTCCTCAGCTCCAGCAGGAAGACCATGGCCGCGGCCCAGGAGCTCAGGGAGGTGGCAAGCATCAGGCCTCCGACGCCCATCGGGCCCATCAGGGCCAGACACAGGCCGGCGTTCAGCGCCAGCTGCGCCGCCGCTATGGCCATCGGGCCTTTCTGCCGGCCCATCGCGTAGAGGGAGGAGGCGGCAACCTTGTTGAAGCCGTACGCCGGCAGGCCAAGGGCCAGCCAGAACAGTGCCCTTGCCGTCATTTCGGAGTCCGCCGGGGAGAACCTGCCGTGCTCGAAGAGCGCCCTGCAGACCGGCAGCGCTACGACTGCCAGCCCGGCGGCAGCGGGCAGCATTATGAGCCAGGAGGCCGACAGAGCCTCCCTCAGGTGGTCCCGGTAGCCGTGCATGTCCCCGGCGGCCGTCCTGCCGGCCAGCTCCGGCATGGAAGCCGTGGCCGCGGCGGTGGCGAACAGCGAAACAGGGAACTGGACCAGGCGGGCGGAGTTGTAGATGGCGGTTATGGAGCCGGCGGCCAGAAAACTGGCGAAAAGGGTATCCATGAGCATGGAGATCTGGTCCTGCGCCAGTGCCACCGCCGCCGGGGCGGCGGCCAGCAGCGCCCCGGCCGTGGAGAGCCGGCTGAACGGGTTGGCGAATTTCAGCCTGAAACCGGCCCTCCGGAGCTGCGGCAGCAGCAGCAGGGCCTGAAGCAGTCCCGAGGCCGAGGCCGCGGCTGCGAGCACGAGTATCCGCCCGCGCCCGCTCATCGCGGCCAGGAAACCGTTCCTGAAGGCCAGCAGCAGGGCGATAACGGTCACGGAGAAGGCGGCCGGAGCCAGGGCCGGCAGGAAGAACCGGCGGGCAGAATTAAGGGCCGCGGTGAAGAGGGCCGCCAGGTTCACGAAGAGCAGGTGCGGCATCAGCAACGCGGTCAGCAGGGCCGTCAGGGCGAACTTCTCCGGGTCGGCGCGGAAACCCCAGGCGCTCAGCAGCGCGAACTGGTCCCGGAAGAGTATCCCTCCAGCCGCCAGCAGGGAGGAGAGCAGGAGCATGACGGTCCAGGCCGATGGGAAGAACCCCGCCTCGGCTCCGGCTCCCGCGCCTTTCTCCTCCTCCAGGCGGGGGATGACTACCGCGTTCAGGGCCCCCTCGCCGGCGGTGCGCCTGAATACGTTGACCAGCCGGAAAGCGGCGTAATAGACGTCCGCCAGGGCGCCGCCGCCGAAAACCGCAACGAACAGCGCGTCGCGGACGAAGCCGAGGACCTTTGTTACCAGGTTGGCCGCCGTAAGGCCGGCCATGCCGCCGGCGAACCCCCCGCCTTGGCGGTCAGGATTTGCTTTTTCCGTCATAGAATGATAGACTATGTTTACTATGGCAAAACTCAAGACCGGAAGGCATACCAGCGCCATCAAAGCCTGGCGCAAATCTGAGAAACTGGCGTCCCGCAACAGGGGCATCAAGACCAGGATACACGATTCTTCCAAAGAATTCGGCGCGCTCGTCGCCAAGAAGGACATGGAGAACGCCCAGAAGATGCTGCCCAAGTCCTACTCGCTGCTCGACAAGGCCGCGAAGACCGGCACCATCCACTGGAAGGCCGCGGCCCGCAGGAAGTCCCGCCTGGCCGCCCGCATCAAGTCCATCGCCGAAAACCCTTCCGTAAAATAGATCCATCTTTTCCAGGGAGAGAGGCCCGGCCCCGGCGCAGTCAGCCGGGGTCTTCACTTTGCCGCCGTTATCTCGTATACCAGCTGGCGCAGCACCAGCGCCGGGTCGCGCCTGGAGGTGGATTTGAGGAGCGCTTCCGCCTCCAGGCAGCGGCGCAGCGAGCGAAGCAGCTTGTCCTCGGTATAGGTCCCGGCGTCGCGCAGGGCTGCGTGGTACTGGCCGGGCGACATTCCCGCCTGGTAGGCCGCGCCGGGGCCTTCGCCCGCGGCCGAGAGACGCTTTACCTTGAGCAGGCGCTCCATCGCGCGGGAGACCTGGCTGAGCAGCGCCAGCGGTTCCGCCCCCGAGGCCAGCATGCGGCCGGCGGCTTCGGCCGCCTCGCGGGGACGCCTGCCGCAGACGGCGTTGGAAAGCTCGAAGGGGTTCTGCACGCGCGAGAAGCCGGCCAGCGCCAGCGCGTCCTCGGGGCAGAAGAACCTCCCCGTTCCGTGCATGTAAAGCTTTATCTTCTCGGCCTCGCCGTCCAGCGTGACCGAATCGGTTCCCAGCAGCTCCACCAGCATCTCCAGCGCCTCTCCGTCGGCCTTGACGCCTTCGGCCAGCAGCGCCGAGTTCAGCCGTTCAACGGCCTGGGCGTGCGTCATCGGCGCGAAGTCCGCCAGCGCGCAATCCGGGCCTAGGGCGCCGGGTATCGGGTCCTGCTTCTCGCGCGGCCAGTCGGACAGCAGCAGAAGGCAGGCGCTCGGGCAGGGGTCCTCCAGGTAGTCCAGCAGGCGCTTCAGCGGCTCCTTCTTCAGTTTCTCCACCCTCTTGAGCGCCACGAAGCGCACTTCGGCCAGCATCGGGGAGGTGCGCGCCTCGTCCAGCGCCTGCTGTATATCCGAGGTCTCCGCGTCGCGCACCGAGAAGTTGAATGGCTCTGGCCTGAAGGCCGCCTGCAGGCGCTTCAGCGCGGCTTCTTTCATGGCGGTCTCCTCGCCGCAGAGGTAGTAGACCGGCCGCGTCCGCTTCCTGGCCCACTCTTCGGCCAGGGCCCCGGGAGTGAGGGTCTGCATCAGGGGATGGCCGGCTGGTGTGAGGAGTCCCCTGCGTTGGGGATCTCCTTCTGTGAGGTGCTGGAGACGGCCCCGAAGCCCTTTACTGTGCGCAGAACTATGTCCTTGGCCAGTATCTCCCAGAGGTCGCTTCTCGCCTGCTCCTCGGTCATGCCGCCGGGCAGGGTGGAGGCGGAGTAGATCTTGGTCGCCTGCAGGGCCGGCTCCTCCCAGAGGTAGCGGTTGTACTTCTTGTCGAGCATGCGCACCGAGACTATGACGTTGAGTTTGTAGACCGTCGGCACCAGGTTGACGTCGTACTGTATCGGGGTAAGGATGTAATGCGATATTTCGCCCACCACCACGCCCTCGGCCGAGCTTTCAGGGGTGACGGCATATTCCCCGTTCTTGAGGAATTCGTCTATCACCTTGAGCGTCAGCTTCTCCTCCAGGCCGAACTGCTGGGTCTTGTTGGTGAACGGCCGTACCGCGATGTTCTTGATATGCTGAGGCAGTATCTGCTCCGAAGGCCGGTAGACTATGTCCGAAGAGCCACCGCAGGCGGCCAGGCCCGCGAGCGACGCCAGAAATACCAGTTTCTTCATAGTTATTCCCCTTGTTTGACCCCTATTTCACCACTATGCTTACCAGCCTGCCCGGCACGAGTATCGTCTTCACTATGGTCCTGCCGGCGGTGTGCGGCGCCGCGGCCTCGAGGGCCAGGCGCTTGATCTCTTCCTGCGGCGTGGTCTCCTTGACGTGCAGCTTTTCCTTTATCTTGCCGTTGACCTGCACAGGGATCTCCACGTCCCGCGAGGCGATGACGCTCTTGTCGGCCAGGGGCCACGCGCGCTTCATCAGCGTGCCCCCGCCGCCCGCGGCCTCCCAGAGCTCGTCGGTGATGTGCGGCGCGAACGGGTGCAGCAGCGTGAGGAAGGTCTCGAAGTCCTCGCGCGAGGTCTCCTTCTGCTCGGTCAGCCGGTTCAGGTAGATCATCAGCGCGGAGATCGCGGTGTTGAACTTGAGCGCCTCTATGTCCGCGCCAACTTTCTCTATCGTCTGGTGGCGCAGGATCAGGTCCTGGCCTTCGGCGGGCTTGTCCGTCAGCGCGCCGTGGCGCTCGAGACCCCAGGCGTAGGCGCGCTTGAGGAAGCGGTAGACGCCCTCTATGCCGCGGGTGTCCCAGGGCTTCGAGTCCTCGAGAGGGCCCATGAACATCTCGTAGAGGCGGAACGCGTCCGCGCCGTAGCGCTCCACCACCTCGGTGGGGTTGATCACGTTCTTCTTGGACTTGGACATCTTCTCGACCATCGGCTTGAGCGTCTCGCCCTCCGCGGTCCTGGCCGTGCCGTCCTCGGCGATGTCGAGCTCCTTGTAATTGCGGTAGACTCCCTTGCCGTCGCGGTAGGCGTAGGAGAGGATCATGCCCTGGTGCACCAGCTTCTTGAAGGGCTCCTTCGTGGAGACGTAGCCCAGGTCGTAGAGCACCTTGTGCCAGAAGCGGGCGTAGAGCAGGTGCAGCACGGCGTGCTCGGCGCCGCCGATGTAAAGGTCCACCGGCATCCAGGCCTTCTCGAGCTCCTTGTCGACGAAAGCGGACGGGTTCTTCGGGTCTATATAGCGCAGGTAGTACCAGCACGAGCCGGCCCACTGGGGCATCGTGTTGGTCTCGCGCTTGGCGGGGCCGCCGCACTTCGGGCACTTGGTGTTGACCCAGCTCTCTATCGCGGCGAGGGGGCTTTCGCCGGTGCCGGTGGGTTCGTACTTCTCCACCTCGGGCAGCAGCACGGGCAGCTCGCTCTCCGGCACCGGCACGGTGCCGCACTTCGGGCAGTGCACCAGCGGGAAAGGCTCGCCCCAGTAGCGCTGCCGGGCGAACAGCCAGTCGCGCAGCTTGAAATTGACCTTGGCCTTGCCTATGCCCTTCTCTTCGAGCCAGGCGGTGATCTTCCGCTTGGCCTCGGGGGTGGGCAGGCCGTCTATGATGCCGGAATTGACGGCGGTGCCGTCGTCGCAGAAGGCGCCCTCGCCCTTCCAGCCGGCGGGCGGCTTGATGACCTCGATGATCTCCAGGCCGAACTTCACCGCGAACTCGTGGTCGCGGTCGTCGTGCGCCGGCACGGCCATGATGGCGCCGGTGCCGTAGGTGGAGAGCACGTAGTCCGCGGTCCAGACGGGGATCTTCCCGCCGTTGACCGGGTTCACGGCGTAGGCGCCGGTGAAGACGCCGGTCTTCTCCTTGGCCAGCTCGGTGCGCTCCAGGTCGCTCTTGTTGGCGGCGGCGGCCACGTAGGCCTCCACGGCCGCCTTCTGCTCCGGCGTGGTCAGCCGGGCGACGAAAGGATGTTCCGGCGCGAGC
>JAJYNO010000026.1 GCA_021786295.1 bacterium
CTCCAGGCGTCCGAGAGCTCGCCCATCACGGAGGAAGGGGTTATCGGGTAGATGGCAATGACCTCGTTGGTCTTGTGGGCCACGAAAGCCGCGGCCGTGTTACCGTCCATCGCTACGCGTTTATTAGGCATTATTATTATCTCCTTAGAGGATGTAACCGCAAATCGGATGAAGGACTACCTGAAAAGTATAGCATTTTACCCCCTCCCCCCGCGCCTCCCAGCGTGAGCCCCGTCACGCTGAAGTTCAGGGCCTCCCACGGTCTGGCCCCGCGCTCCTGACTGCAGGGAACCGTTGCGCGGTTCCCCTCAACCGCATAGCGGTTGAGCCTCCCTTCCCCAAAGTCGCGCGGAACCAGACCGTGGGAGGCCCCTGCGAAGGCATACCCTTGCCAGCCCCCTCTCCGTTGAATAAGGACTACTCGCGGGTTTTTGTATAATTGAGGCATGGAAAACAAGCCCAAGAAGCCTACTCCTTCGATAAAGCAGAACCACGGGCGCCACCAGGACCCGGTGGCACGCCGCTCCAATTTCGACGAGGTCGCCCTCGGCTTCGGCCTGGAAGAGGCCGTCACCGAGGCCGCGCGGTGCCTCAACTGCAAGAACAAGCCGTGCGAGCTGGCCTGCCCGGTCAACGTCAGGATCCCCGAGTTCGTGGACCTGGTCCACAAGGAAGACCTGGGCGCCGCCGCCTCCAAGATCTTCGAGACCTCGCTTTTCCCCGCCATCTGCGGCCGCGTCTGCCCGCAGGAGACCTACTGCGAGGCCGCCTGCGTCCTGAAGGACAGGTTCGGCCCGGTCTCCATAGGCCGCCTGGAGCGCTTTACCGCGGACTACGCCAGGAAGAACGGCCTGATCAAGCCGCCCGCCTGCGCCCCCGACACCGGCAGGAAGGTCGCCTGCGTCGGCTCCGGCCCCACGTCGCTGGCGGTGGCGGCGGAGTTGCGCAAGCTCGGCCACGCGGTCACCGTGTTCGAGGCGCTGCACGAGTTCGGCGGGGTCTTAAGCTACGGCATCCCCACCTTCCGCCTGCCGCGCGAGGTGGTACGCTTCGAAGTGGACATGCTCAGGAAGATGGGCGTGCGCCTGCTCAAGAACGTGATGGTGGGCAAGTCCATCACGATCGACGAGCTCAAAAAGGATTTCGACGTCATCTACATCGGCTCGGGCGCCGGCCTGCCAACGCCGATGAACGCCCCCGGCGAGGACCTGGTGGGCGTCTACAGCTCCAACGAGTTCCTGACCCGCGTCAACCTGATGGAGGCCTACAAGTTCCCCGCCGTGGACACTCCCTACTACGTGGGCAAGCGCGTGGTGGTGGTGGGAGGCGGCAACACCGCCATGGACTCCGCCCGCTGCGCGATGCGCCTCAAGCCCGAGCGGGTCACGCTGCTCTACCGCCGCACCCGCGCCGAGATGCCGGCCCGCGGCGAGGAAGTGGAGAACGCGATGGAGGAAGGCATCAAGTTCGAGTTCCTCACCGCGCCCGTGGAGCTCGAGGGCGACGAGAAGGGACGCCTCAAGCGCGTGAAGTGCGTGCGCATGGAGCTGGGCGCCCCCGACGCCTCGGGACGCCGCCGCCCGGTGCCGCAGAAAGGCTCCGAGTTCTATATCGAGGCCGACAGCCTCGTCGTGGCCATAGGACAGAGCCCCAACCCGGTGATCCAGCAGACCACCGCCGGCCTCTCGGTCAACAAATGGGGCGGCATAATAACCGAGGAGGCCACCGGCAAGACCTCCCTCGACGGCATCTACGCCGGCGGCGACGTCGTGCGCGGCGGCGCCACCGTGCTGCTGGCCATGAAGGACGGCAAAGCCGCGGCCCGCGCCATCCACGAAAAACTTTCCGCGAAGGTGAACTGACATGAAACACGACATCTATTCCACCGAAGGTCTCTACCGGATAGAGGAGAAGGAGGACCTCTCCCCCACCATCTCGCGGCACGTCATCTACGCCCCGCTGATAGCCGCCAAGGCCCGGCCGGGGCATTTCGTGATCCTGCGCGCCAGGCCCGGCGGCGAGCGCATCCCGGTGACGCTGGTGGACTGGAACGCCGAGGCCGGCACCGTGACCGTCATCATCCAGGCCATCGGCAAGTCCACCACCGAGATGAACGCCTTCAAGACGGGCGAGTATTTCTCCGACGTGGCCGGCCCGCTCGGCACCCCCGTGGAGATAAAAAAATGGGGCACCGTGCTCGGCGTGGGCGGCGGCGTGGGCATAGCGGAGCTCTACCCCATAGCCCGCGCCTACAAGGAGGCCGGCAACAAGGTCATCTCCATCCTCGGCGCCCGCTCCAAGGACCTGCTGATCCTCGAAAAACAGATGGAGGCCATCTCCGACCAGGTCATCGTCACCACCGACGACGGTTCGGCCGGCAGGAAAGGCCTCGTCACCGACGCGATGAAGGACCTCTACGCCGCGGGCGAGAAGATCGACGCCGCCTTCACGATAGGTCCGATCATCATGATGAAGTTCGTGGCCGAGACCACCCGCCCGCACGGCACCCCCACCTTCGCGAGCCTCAACCCCGTCATGCTCGACGGCACCGGCATGTGCGGCGGCTGCCGCGTCGAGGTGGGCGGCAAGCCCAGGTTCGCCTGCGTGGACGGCCCGATGTTCGACGCGCACCTGACCAACTTCGACCTGCTGATGAAGCGCACCGCGGCCTACCGCGAGCAGGAGGCCAGTTCGCTGGAGAATTACGCCCGGGACCACGAGTGCAGGATAGGACTGCATTGACCGGCAGGCGGCATAACTGGCAGAATAGCCGGGCGGTATATTAGGTAAAGGGACTAGGGAGGAAAAATGAAAAAGATACTGTTAAGCGCGGGACTGCTGGGCCTTTTCGGCGCGGCGGCCTACGCTGCGGGCGGTTACGGCAGCGCGGGCTGCGGCCTCGGCAGCCTGGTATTCCAGAAGAACGACGGGACCCAGATCCTGGCGGCCACCACGAACGGCACGTTCGGCAGCCAGACCTTCGGCATCACGTTCGGCACTTCCAACTGCAACGCGCAGGGCATGATAAAGGTGAGCATGGTCCGCCAGAGCTTCATAGAGGCCAACTACAAGGACCTGTCCAGGGACGCGGCCAAAGGTTCCGGAGAGTACGTGAACAGCCTCGCCCGTCTTTACGGCTACTCGCAGAAGGACGAGGCCGTCTTCGCCCAGCTGCTGCAGAAGAACCACTCCGCCGTCTTCGCCGCGAACGACGCCGGCAAGGCCTTCGAGGCCATCAACAGGCTGGTCGCGGGCGCTTAAGACCCGCAGGGCAGCCTTCGGGCCGGCGTCCTGCGGGCGCCGGCCCGTTCCATATCCACGGAGACAGCATGTCGATCCAGCGCAAGATCCTCGCGGCGGCCGTACTCTTTCTGGCCTCCGGAACGGCCTCGGCCCTGCTCAGCCCCGACGCCGAACTGCGGCGCTTGGACCTGCTCCAGCGCGCCGCCGGCCTGCACGCCTGGCGGGACCCCTACTGGCAAAAACTGCTCTACTACCACAAGACCCTTTCCGGAGGCCTGCGCAGCTCGTCGCTGAACCCGGCCTTCTATCTCTCGAAATGGGGCAACATAAACCCCAGACTGGAAATGGAGGCCGAGATAGACGGCCTTTTCTTCCAGGGGAACGACGACGACAGCCCCGAGTGCCTCTTCCCGGAGCGCTACCGCTGGCTGCGCAGGGAACTGGGACTCTCCGACGCCGACTTCCCCCGGCGCAAATGCGCCAAGTTCGAATCCTGGAAAGCCGGGCTGGACCCGGAATCTGTCAGCCTGATCTTCGCGGCCGGCTACCTGAACAATCCTTCGACCCTCTACGGGCACACCTTCCTGCGGCTGCACAAACGCGGCGGGGACGGCGCGGACCTGCTGGACTACACGATGAACTACGCCGCTGACACCGGCGACCAGAAAGGACTGCTGTTCGCCCTCAAGGGGCTGGTCGGGGCCTACCCGGGGCAGTTCTCCACCGTGCCGTACTACCTGAAGATACAGGAATACCACAACATGGAGAACAGGGACCTGTGGGATTTCCCGCTGGACCTGACGCAGCAGCAGATAGACCGCCTGCTGCGCCACGCCTGGGAGCTGGGCAAGGCGTCCTTTCCATACCGCTTCTTCACGCGCAACTGCTCCTGGCAGCTCCTGCCGCTGCTGGATATAGCTGAGCCGGGGCTGGACCTGGAGGGCAGGTTCCATCTCTGGGTGATACCTTCCGACACGGTCAAGGCGGTCGTTACCTCTTCCGAGGCGGCGCGGGCTGTCTGGCGGCCGTCGCTCTGGGATACCGTGAACTGGAAGCGCGCGCAGCTGGGGCCCGCTGAACGCGGGCTGGCGCTGCAGCTGGCCCGCGGCGACCAGAGGGCGGCCCTGGCCGGCCTGGCGCTGCTGCCGCCGCAGAGACAGGCTGCGGTGCTGGAAACCGCCGCGGATTACCTGAGCTGGCGCTTTTACGCCGGGCGCGTCGGCAAGGGCCAGCTGGACTCGCGCACGGACCCGCTGCTGGCCGCGCGGGCCGCGCTGGGGCCGCGGACGCCCTTCACGGGCGGCCCTGCCCGCCCCCCCTCCGTGCTGGACGGCCATGACAGCATGAGGCTGGGCGCCGGCCTGGTCTCGCTGAAGAACGGCCCGGCCTACGAACTGCAGGCCCGCTTCGCTCTGCAGGACCTGCTGGACGATCCGGCCGGCTACCTGCCGGACGCCGCGCTGGAGATGGGTTCCCTGCGGCTGCGCTACGAACCCCGCTATAACCGCTATTACCTAAAGGAAGGCGTGCTGGCGCACGTCCTGAGCCTCAATCCCTGGGACGACTGGGTGCGCAGGCCGTCGTGGGAGCTCTTCGCCGGCTTCCAGCAGGCCCCGGAGACCGGGGCGCAGAGCGGCAAGGCGGACATCTGGGCCATGAACGCCGCCTCTGGTATTTCCATGAAGCTTGACGGGGCGGTCCGCCAGGTCTGGTTCGCCATGGCCCAGGCGGACAGCGGTTTCGGGCCTTCGCTGAACTCCGGCTGGAGGGCCGGCGCCGGCCTCAAGGCCGGGGTTCTGGCCTCCCGCGGCCCGGTGCGCGCGCTGCTGCAGGCCAGGTACATAAGCTACGCTTTCGGCGACACCAGGCCTCTCTGGGCAGGTTCCGCCGCCGCCTCGGTGCGCCTGGCGAAGGACAGCGCCGCCAGACTGGAGTACGCCTGGCGCGGCGGAGAGAGGGAGACGGGCCTGTACTTCCACCAGTTCTTCTTCGCTCCTTAGGTGACGGCGTGAAAAGACTCCTGCGCGGACTTCTGCCGCTGGCCCTGCTCTCGGCCTGCGGCTGCACCTATCTTTTCTTCAAGCCCAGCAGGGCCCTCTTCTCCGACCCGGCTGCCGCAGGCTACGACTGCGAGGCCGTGAAGTTCAGCGCGGCCGACGGCGCGCAGCTGACCGGACTTTATTTCCCCCCCGCCGGACCAGAGAAGGCTATAGTGGTCCATTTCCACGGCAACGGCCAGAACATGACGGCCCATTACCATTACTCCGCCTGGCTGGCCGCCCATGGCTACGGAGTGCTGGTCTTCGACTACCGCGGCTACGGCGCCTCGGGCGGGAAGCCCTCGCTGGACGGCGCCGTGCTGGACGGCGAGGCGGCGCTGCGAGAGGCGCTCAGGCTGCCCGGGGCGGAACCGGGCAAGGTGGTGGTCTTCGGCCAGAGCCTGGGCGCGGCGATAGCGGTGGCGGCGGTCGGCGAGTCCGGCTTCAAGCCGGCCGCCATGGTGCTGGAGGGAGGCTTTGATTCCTACCGCGGCGTAGCGTCGGCGGTGCTGCGCCGGGGTGTTCTGGGCTGGCCGGTCTCCTGGCTGCCCTGGCTGGTCGTCAGCGGAAGACATTCCCCGGACGCCTACATCGGCCGGATAACCTGCCCCAAGCTGTTCATCAGTTCTCCGGAGGACCCCGTGGTCCCGTTTCGGCAGGGCAAGGAGCTTTACGAGGCGGCCAAGCCGCCCAAGGAGTTCTGGCGGCCGGCCTCCGGCCACATAGAGGCCTTCGGAGGCTTCAGGGACGTATACGGCCCGCGCCTGCTGGCCTTCCTGAAGGGGGCGCTGGGATAGCCGTTCAGCGTCCCGGCCCGGCGCGCGGCGGCGCCGCCAGTCTTACCTTGATCCAGAGATGCAGCGGGCTCGTCTCGTCGCCGGCCGCGCCGCCGCCCTCCCCATCCCCGCGGCGCCTGCCGCCCCGGCCGTCAGCGAAGGACGGGTTTGCGGCCAGGTGCTTAGCGCCGGGCGGAGCCTGCAGCCCCACCCCGACCTCTTCCGGCAGCGGAGAACCGAAGCAGGCAAGAGGGAGCCTGGCCTCCATGATACCTCTGTCGTCGAAGGAACCGGATCTTATCTCAGGGGCCGCGGCGCCGGAGGAAAGCGCCACTTCGGGGCAGGCCCCGGACAAGGAAAGGTCCCGGTCATCGTAGCCGGGACCGCCGTCCGGAGGGCCGAGCGTTATGCGCAGCCCGCCTTTCCACGGCTTGCCGGTGGAAAGTATTATGGTGAAATCGCCTCCGCGAGCGCCGGAGAGCTGCTCCTTGGCCTCGCGCGTGTGCGGGTAGAGCATCAGGTAGAGCCAGTCGGCGTCGTTGACGAAGGCGTACTCGATGCCGGAGAAGTCGTCCTGCTCGCGCGGGCGCCACTTCCCCAGGTCGCCGTCCATGACGACCGGCGCGGTGCTCCAGGAGCTCTCCCCTTTGGGGCTCCACCAGAAGGCCCCCGCCGGAGCCGCGCAGAACAGCGCCGCCAGAAGGGCCGCGAGCGGTAGCGCGCGCCTCATCTCTCCCCGCCTTCCGCCGGCTTAAGCTCCCCCAGCTCCGTCAGGGCCTCCTTCAGCTCCTTCTCGTGCTTCGTGCTCTCCAATGGCGCCAGAAGGCTGTAGGCGCAGGGCACCACCAGCAGCGTCAGCAGCGTGGAGAAGAACATGCCGCCGATGACCACCAGGGCCATCGGCACGCGGGTCTCCGCGCCGGGCCCTATGCCCAGCGCGGGCGGGATGGCCGCGGCTATCGTGGCGAACGAGGTCATCAGGATCGGGCGCAGCCTTATAGGGCAGGCTTCGAGCAGCGCGTCGTGCACGCTGAGGCCCTTCTCCCGCCGTCGCACGTTGGTGAAATCCACCAGCAGGATCGAGTTCTTCTTGACTATGCCCATCAGCAGGATCATGCCGATCATGCTGTAGATGTTGAGCGACTGATGTCCTATCAGGAGCGCGATGAAGGCGCCAGTTATGCTGAACGGCAGGGCCAGCAGCACCGTGAACGGGTGCAGGAAGCTGTTGAACTGCGACGCCAGCACCATGTAGGCCACGAACACGCCGAAGACCAGCGCCATGAGCAGGCTTGAGAAGGACTCCTTGAAGGTCTGGGAACCGCCCGAGAGGACCATGTGGTATCCCTCCGGCAGCAGCTCCTTGGCCTCCTTCTGCACCTCGGCCAGCGCGTCCCCCTGCGCCACGCCGGGGGCGGGGTTGGCGAAGACGGTGATGGCCCGCTCGCGGTTGTCGCGCGAGATGGAGAGCAGCGTGTTCTTCTGCACCACCTTCATCACGTCGGAGAGGTGGATCATCTCGCCCTGGTTGTTGCGCACCCAGATCTTGCCTATGTCCTTGGGGCTGCTGCGGTCCTTGTCCACCAGGCGCACGCGGATGTCGTAGCGCTTGCCGTTCTTGGTGTACTTGCCGACGCGTACGCCGCCTATCATCGCGTTGACCGTGTCACCGATCGTGGCCACGTCCACGCCGCGCGCGGCGGCCTTCTCGCGGTCCGGCACCACCTGAACCTCGGGCATGCCGGCCTGGTAGTCCGTGTCTATGTCCACCATCTTGCCGGAGGCCGCCATCTTCGCCCTCAGAGCCCGGGAGAGCTCGGCCAGTTTGTCCCAGTCGGGGCCGCGCAGGCTGACCTCCACCGGATAGCCGCGCTTGGCGGTGAAGCCGGCCTGCGAGAGGTCCTGTATCGAGAGGCGCGCTATTCCGGGGATCTTCTTCAGCGCCCGGCGCGTGTAGTTCATGATGTCCTGCTGCGTCGGCCTCTTCCCCCCCGGGGTCAGCGGCGCCCGGTCGGGCGGGTCCTTGAGCGTGAGGAACAGCATGCCGCTGCTGATGCCACCCCCTCCGCCCACCATGGCGAAGTAATGCGCCACGTCCGGCTGCTTCATTACCCAGTCCTCGACCCTGCCCATGACCTTGGCGCTGTTGTCGAAGGAGGAGTCTATAGGCATCGAGACGCGCACCAGGAACTGGCTCTGGTCCTGCGACGGGGTGAATTCCATCGGCAGCTTCTCGGCTATGAGCAGAGAGGCCGCGAAGACCAGCGCGGCGACGATTATGGTCTTCCAGCGGTGGCGCAGGACTATCTCCAGACCCCGGCGGTAGAGGCGGGACACCGCCGCGAAGGCGGCGTCCACCCTGCGGCCCATGGCCGAGCTGCGGCCCGTGGTCACGAACTGCGAGCAGCGCATCGGGGAGAGGGTAAGGGCCTCCAGCAGAGACAGCAGCACCGCGGCGGACATCGTGACGCCGAACTGGAAGAAGAACTTGCCGATGATGCCCTGCATGAAGATGACGGGCACGAAGATGGCCAGTATGGCCAGCGAGGCCGCTATGGCGGGGAAGGTTATCTCCCTGGCGCCGACGATGGCGGCCTTCACGCGGCCGTAGCCCATCTCATTGTAGCGCACGATGTTCTCCAGCATCATGATCGCGTCGTCCACGACGATGCCGATGGCCAGCGACAGGCCAAGCAGCGTGAACGTGTTGAGCGTGAAGCCCATGAAGTACAGGACCAGGAACGCGCCGATAACGGACGTCGGGATGGCCAGCAGCACGTTCAGCGTGGAGGACCACGAGCCCAGGAACAGCCAGCAGACGAAGCCGGTCAGCAGCGCCGAGAGCAGCAGCGTGAAGTTGAGTTCGTGCGTGGACTGGGCTATGAACCGGGTGGTGTCGTTGACCACCCGCAGACGCATCCCTTTCGGCAGGAAGGGCTGCAGCTGCTGCACGCGCTTCCGCACGGCGTCGGCCACCTCCACCGCGTTGGCCCCGCGCTGTTTCATTATACCTATGCCGACGGAGAGCTTGCCGTCGGTATGCGCGATGCGGCGGATGTCGTCGAGGCCGTCCTCCACCGTGGCCACGTCCCTGATGTGGTACGTCTTCCAGATGTGGGCCCCGCCGCGCCCGGTTATCACCAGGTCCCCGAACTGCTCGGGGGTGACGGCCTCGCCCATCACGCGCACGTTCATCTCTTTGGGGCCGGCGTCGATGTAGCCCGCCGGCGTCTCCACGTGCTGGTTCTCCACCGTGTTGATGACGTCGTCCACGGTGAGCTGCTTGGCGTTCAGCTTGTTCATGTCCACCCAGATGCGCATGTTCGGGGACACGAAGCCGCCCATGTCCACGTCGCCGACGCCAGCTATCGTGGTGAACTGACCCTCCAGCGTGTCGTTGGCGTAGGTCATCAGGTCCTTCAGCGGCACGTCGCCGCTCAGGGACACTCGGATTATCGGCTGGTCCTCCGGGTTGCTCTTGGTTATCGTGGGCGGGTCTATGTCCTTGGGGAGATCGCGCTGCACCTCGGAGATCTTGGCCTGCACCTCCTGCATGGCCACGTCGATGTTCTGGTCCAGGCCGAACTCTATCGTGATATTGCACTGGCCGTCCTTCGAGACCGAGGAGACGTCCTTGATGTCCTGTATGCCCATCACGGCGCCTTCTATTACGTCGGCCACCTGGGTCTCCATCACCTCGGGCGCCGCGTTCTCGAGCGTCACGCTGACGGTGACCACGGGGTAGTCCACGTCCGGCATCTGGCTGATGCCCATCTTCGTGAAGCCGATCCAGCCGAAGACTATCAGTCCCAGCATCAGCATCCAGGCGAAGACAGGGTTCTTGATGGAATAGTCGGAAAGGGTCATATTATCTGGACGTCAGGCCGGCGGAGATCTCCAGCTTGATCAGCGCGAGGGCCGCGCTGTCGTGCGCCTGCGCGAGCGAGAGGCGCGCCTGCTCAACCGTGACCAGCGCGCTCAGCACGTCAAGATTGGTGACCAGGCCCAGCTTGTAGTCCTCCTGCTGGAGCCGGGCGTTCTCCTTGGCCAGCCTGATGGCGTCCACCAGGCTGTCGGTCTGCAGCGAGAGGAAGTGGAAGTCGTCATAGGCCGAGCGCACGTCGCTGAGCGCCTGCCGCTCGGCCAGCCGCACGCCCAGGGCGGCCGAACGCTTGGCCGCGTTGGCGGAGTCGCGCTGGGCGGCCGCGGAGCCTCCCGTGTAGAGCGGCAGCGAGAGCGTCAGCGCGCCGTCCCAGCGGTCCGCCGGTTTCGGGGCCGGATCGCGCAGGACGTAGTAGTCACCGGAGGCGGTCACCGACGGCCACAGGTTGTGGCCCTGGACGTCGGCCTGGTAGGAGGCGGCCTCGTAGGCCTTGCGCTGCGCCTCTATGTCCGGCCGCAGCAGGGCCGCGCTGAGGTAGGTCTTCAGCTCCGTCTGCGAGCGGCGCGGCAGTTCCCTCGGGGCCAGGTCCTCGTCCAGGCCCGTCAGGAAGCGGAGCACCTGCTGCGCCAGCCCCTCGGAGGCGGCCGAGTTCAGGTAGGCGGCCCTGTCCTGGGCCAGCTGGGTCTGCGCGGTGACGACCTCGCTGACGCGGGAGCGCCCTATGTCTACCCTGGCCTGCAGCTCGGCTATGCGCCGCGCGTCCACGTCTATCTGTCCGCGGCGTATGACCAGCTCGCGCTGCGCTTCGTGCAGCGTTAGATAGGCCTGAGCGACGGTGAGGTAGAAAAGCTGCGTCGCGCGGGCCAGGGCCAGCTTCGCGGAGCCGGTCCTGGAGGCAGCGGCCTTGGCGTTGAGATAGTCGCGCATGCCCGAAAAGACGGAATAGGCCGCCGTGAGATAGCCCTTGTTCTGCGTGTCGGCGTTCTGCTGCTTGTAGGCGGAGCCCGTAAAAGCCAGGGTTGGCCTGAAGGCCGCGCCAGCCAGCCGTTCCGCGTCCTCAAGCTGCGTCACGCCCTCGCCCTGCTGCGCGAGGACCTCGCTCTTGGCCAGGGCCAGCCGGTATGCCTCTGGCAGCGTGATCTGCCGCATGGTGTCGGTGGAGATCTCCTCGACGGGGGAGGTGGAGACGTTCTGGGCCGCCAGGGCGCAGGGTATCAGCTGGAGCAGCGAGAGCATAAAGACGCGTTTCATGTTTTTTTCCTCGTTCCGTTCAGAAAGATCTCCAGCACGCGCCGCGCGCGCGCCTCCACCGGCAGCCGGTGCCCGGCCGCTCTTGCGTAGGTGTTGGATCCGCGGCAGAGGCCGAACAGCGCGGAGGCCGCGAAAAGCGGGTCCTCCAGGCGCAGCAGGCCCCCGGAGACGCAGAGTTCCAGGATCGAAGCGATGAGCTGCATGTTGGCGGCGAAGCGTTCCTTGAGCGCCTCACGCCTGGCCCCGGAGAGAGGCATCCCCCCGGAATAGCCTGTGATGTCCCTGCGCCTGTCGAACTGGTTGAGCAGCGCCAGGACCAGTTCCTCCAGCAGTTTCCCCGGAGGCAGGCCGGAGGACGCCAGCCTGCGCAGGCGGGAGTGCAGGTCCTCCACCATCGCGGCGAAGACGGCCAGCAGCAGGTCCTCCTTTTTCCTGTAGTAAAGGAAAAGAGTGCCTTTGGCCAGGCCGGCCTCCCTGGCGACCTCTTCCATCGTCATCGCGGAGAAACCGCGGACCGCCATGACGCGCGTGGCCGCCTGGGTTATAGCCCGCTCCCGCTCCTGTTTTTCGGAATCAGTTAAAGGCCTCATAATGACCGACAAGTCATTATGATAGCAAAAAAACCGGAAAAAATCCCGCCGCTCCTACGGCTTCTTGACGAACTGCCAGACCAGTTCCGCGGTCCTGGCCATGTCGTCCAGGAGGACATATTCTCCAGCCGCCCCCGGATGCATCACGCCGGTACCCAGGGCCAGGGCCGGCACGCCGCGGGCGTTGATGGCGTTGGCCTCTCCCCCCGGGGCGGAGCCGGCGGGCACCGGCGTCAGGCCGGCCCCCCTGATGGCCAGTTCCGCCTGGCGGCACAGGTCCGCCCCTTGCGCATGAACGTACGGGGCGTATTCCCAGGACCATTTGAAGGCCGCTCCGCCTCCGGCGGCGGAGGCGGCCTTCTCGAATTCGCCCTTTATGCGTTCCAGCAGCGGCAGGGCCTTGCCCTCCTCCATCGCCCTCACCTGCCCGCGGGCCAGGGCGGCGGGCGGGACTATGGCCGTGCCGGCCCCGCCGGCGATCGTCCCGATGTTGGACGTCGTGTCCGGATCGTGCCGGCCCCAGGGGAAGGCGGCGATGGCCCTGGCCGCGATGCTGATGGCGCAGACCCCCTGCTCGGGGGAGGCGGCATCGGCGGCCCTGCCCAGCACGTCAGCCGAGAAAAGCGCGATGCCCGGGGAAGAGACCGTGTAGGACCCTACGGGCAGGCCCGGGGCAAGAACGAAGGCTCCGCGCACGCCCGGCGGCAGCTCCAGATGCTTCGCGCCGGCGGTATTGCCGCAGCCGCGGGTGGTGAAGGCCAGCGTGAAGGGGCGCAGCGGCTGGTTGACGCTGACGGCGCGCTCCAGCGCGTAGAGCACGGCGGCCAGCGGCGCCCGCCCGTCCGCCCCGGGAGCCCCGCCTTCGCCGGTTACCCGGTCGAAGGAGAGCACCTGCTTCACGCGCGAGGTGTGCCGCAGCGTGTCCATGTGCGCCACCAGCGCGAAGGTCCCGCCCCCCCCGACGTGGCAGACCACGTTGCTGGTGTTGGAAAGCGCCGCGGCGGCGGAGCCGTCGGCCCGCGCCTGAAAGCCGAGGTTCTTCAGGAAGGAAAGCAGGCGGCTGGCCACCTGGGCCTCCTTGCCCGGCACGCCGTCCAGCCTGGCCAGCTCCAGGAACAGGTCCGTCAGACGTCTGTTAGCCATAGCGTCCCCGCTATTCGGCCCACTTGCGGGCCAGGTTTATCAGGACTTCCAGGGACTTGTTCATGCCGTCCAGCGAGACCCACTCGTAGCGGCCGTGATAGTTGTAGCCGCCGGTAAAGACGTTGGGCGTCGGCAGCCCCATGAAGGAGAGCCTGGAACCATCCGTGCCGCCCCGGACCGGCTTGATCTCCGGGGTGAGGCCGGCCGCGCGCACCGCCGCCAGCAGGTTGGACATGACCTCGGGGCGCCTGGAGATGACAGCCTTCATGTTGCGGTACTGTTCCTTGAACGAGAGCTCTATCTTCGCCAGCGGGTGTTTGAGCCGCGCTGCGGCCACGATGGCCTCCAGCTGCCGCTCCATAGCCTTCAGTTTCTTCAGGTCGTGGTCCCGGACTATACCGGAGACCTCGGCCTTTTCGGTCTCCGCCGCGATGTCCGTGAACATCACGAAGCCCTCGCGGCCCTCGGTGGTCTCCGGCAGCAGGTTCTCGGGCCAGGAGGCCACTATCTCCGCTGCGACGCGCGCGGCGTTGGCCATGGCGTTCTTGGCCGAGCCGGGATGCACGCTCTTGCCGGCCACTTTCAGCGTCAGACCGTCGGCGTTGAAGGTCTCCTCCTCGACGGTCCCGGTCACGTCGCCGTCGACGGTGTAGGCCGCGTCGGCCCCGAAAGCCTTCACGTCGAAATGCTCCACGCCCCGCCCGACCTCCTCGTCCGGAGTAAAGCCGATCTTCAGCGTCCCGTGCGGGACCTCCGGATGTTTCAGCAGGTACTCGGCCGCTGTCATGATTATCGCCAGGCCGGCCTTGTCGTCGGCCCCCAGCAGGGTGTCGCCGGAGGCGGTTACGATGTCCTCGCCCTTGTGCGCGGCCAGCTCCGGACAGCCGCGGACGTTCAGCACCACGCCAAGCCGGCGGCTGATCACGATATCCCCGCCTTTCCAGGCGCGGTGAAGCTGAGGCTTCACGCCCTTGCCGGGGGCGGCGGGGGCGGTATCCATGTGGGCCAGCAGCCCGATGACCGGCTTCCGTCCTTTCACCGTAGCCGGGACCTCGGCGGTGACGTAGCCGTACCGGTCGAGCCGCACCTTCTTCGCGCCTACCGCCCTGAGTTCGTCGGCCAGCATCCTGGCCAGGACCAGCTGCCTGTGCGTGGACGGAAAGGTCCCGGACCTCTCGTCGCTCTGGGTGTCCACCTTCACGTACCTTTCAAGCCGCCGGTAAAGTTCAGTCTTGAGCTGCATGCTTCCTCCGTGATGTCTTTTTGGGGCCCGCGCAAAAAGGATATAATTAAAGTATCACGTTTTTCAAGGAGAGGCTATGGCGTTCAACTTGCTGCCGAAAGAGGGCAAATTCTTCGAGTTCCTGAGCATGCAGGCAGAGAACATCGTGAAGGCCGCGGCCGCCTTCAAGGAGGCGGTCAAGGCCGGGCCTTTCAGCGAGGAGACCGTCCGGAAGATAAAGGACTTCGAGCACGAGGGCGACACCCTGGCCCACGAGATCGCGGACATGCTCAACCGCACGTTCATCACGCCGATAGACCGAGAGGACATCTACTCGCTGTCCAACAACCTCGACGACGTCCTGGACATGGTCAACTCCATGACCAACCGGATCCACCTCTACAGGCTGAACCCCTCCAACGACGGCATGATCGCCTTCGCCGACAACATCGGCCAGGCCGCGCACGCGCTGTCCAACGCGGTCAGGCACATGCACGACACCAAGCGCGCGCGCCGCGTGCTGGACTACTGCATAGAAGTCAACAGGCTGGAGAACATGGGCGACCAGCTGCGCGACAAGACCATCAGCGGCCTCTTCGAGCACGAGAAAGACCCGATAATGGTCATAAAGTGGAAGGAGATCTACGAGGGGGCCGAGGCCACGCTGGACACCTGCGAGCATGTGGCCAAGGTTATAGAGGCCATCCTGGTCAAGCATGGATAGCGCCATAGCCTTCAACGCCACTTTCTTCTCCGTAGCCGGACTGGTACTGCTGGCGCTGGTCTTCGATTTCCTGAACGGCTTTCACGACGCCGCCAATTCCATAGCCACGATAGTCAGCACGCGCGTGCTGACGCCGCGCCAGGCCGTGGTCTGGGCAGCGTTCTTCAACTTCGTAGCCTTCTTCTTCTTCAGCCACGCCGTAGCGGCGACGATGGGAAAGGGGCTGGTGGACATTTCGGTGATAGACTTCCGCGTGATCTTCGCCACGCTGGTCGGGGCCTGCGTCTGGGATATCCTCACCTGGTATTACGGCATGCCCACCAGTTCCTCTCACGCGCTGATAGGGGCGCTCGCCGGCGCGGCCGTGGTGAAGGCCGGCACCTTACGGGTGCTGATCATGGGCACCCTGGCCAAGGTCATAGCCTTCATGCTGCTCTCGCCGCTGCTGGGGATGGCGCTTGGGCTGCTCTTCGGCGTGCTGACCTACCGCCTGCTGGCCAGGACGCCGCCCAGCAAGGTGAACCAGTGGTTCCAGAAGGGGCAGTTCGTCTCCGCGGCGGCCCTCAGCCTGGGCCACGGCGGCAACGACTCGCAGAAGACGATGGGCATCATCACCGGGCTCCTGTTCAGCTCGGGCTACCTGCACGGCAGCTTTTACGTGCCGGACTGGGTGGCGATGCTGTGCTACACGGCGATGGGCCTGGGCACGCTGTTCGGCGGCTGGCGCATCGTCAAGACGCTGGGGCACAAGATCTCCAAGCTCAAGCCCGTGGACGGCTTCTGCACCGAGGCCGGAGCCGCGGTCACCCTCTACATCTCCTCGGCCATGGGCGTGCCTGTCAGCACCACGCACATCATCACCGGCTCCATAATGGGAGTCGGCACGATGAAGCGCTTCAGCGCTGTGCGCTGGGGGGTCGCCGGGGAAATAGTCTGGGCCTGGGTCCTTACGATACCCGGCGCGGCGCTGATCGCGGCGCTGACCTACGAGCTTTCCAGGCTCCTGGTCCGCTGATCCCCGCCGGCCATCCTACATCTCCCGAGCGGACCGCGTCCTTGCGGAACCGCTTTTCCCGGGTTATTTGCGGGCTGCGGCGCGGCCGGCCAGGATGCCGGAGGTCCACGCCAGGTGCAGATTGTAGCCGCCGGAGTCCCCGTCGGCGTCGACCAGTTCCCCGGTGACGAAGAGTCCGGGGACCTTCTTGGAGGCGAAAGAGACCGGGTCCACCTCGGAGACCGGGCAGCCGCCGGCGGTCACCATCGCGTCCTCGAAGCCCAGCGTGCCGGTCAGTTCCAGCGTGAAAGCTTTCAGCAGGGAAGCCAGCGCGTCCAGTTTACCCTCTGCCGCCTGGGGAGCCGGCGCCTGCCAGCCTATGCCGCAGCGGGCGGCGCAGACCTTCAGCAGTTTCTCGTTATGCAGGCCGCAGGCGAAATGCGAGAAAGGCCTGCCGGCGAAGGCGGCCGCCCTCCCGCGCAGCAGGGCTGACATCTCCCCCGGGCTATAGTCAGGGAAGAGGTCCGCTGCCAGCGAGACCGGGCCCGCCTTAAGCGCGGCCAGCGCCTCGCGGCTCAGGTCCAGCGCGGCCGGCCCGGAGACGCCGTAGTCGGTGAACAGCAGTTCGCCTTCGGAGCGGGCGGGCCTGCGCCCCTCGGCGAGCAGCGTAAGCGCGGCCTGCAGGCGCACGCCGTCGAGCTCCTTTATGCGCTCGCAGCGCGCCTTGAGGGGCGCTATCGCCGGGGAAAGCGGGGTGACGGTATGGCCCAGCCGGCGCAGCAGTTCGTAGCCGCCTGAAGTCCCGCCTATCTGCGGATAGCAGGGGCCGCCCGCGGCGAGGACCACCCTGGCCGCGCGCAGCGATGTTTTTTCCCCCCGCGGGCCTTTCTTCTCCCACTGCGGCGGCACGCGCTGGGCCTCTACCTCGAAACCGCAGCCGGACGGCTTAACGGACACGGCCTCCATGAGCGTGCGCACCGGCACGGCGCGCGAGACCAGTTCGTTCATCAGAACGCCCACAACGTCCTGCGCCCGCATGGAGCGCGGGAACAGCTTGCCGTCCTCGCCCTCGGTCCACAGCAGGCCGAGCCCCTCGAAGAAGGACAGGACCGCGGCGGGCGGGAGCGCGGCGAAAGTTTCCCGGAGGAAAGCCGCCGGCGCGCCGTGGTAAGCCGCTGGCTTCACCTTCCTGTTGCTGAAATTGCACTTGCCGGCGCCGGTGGAAAGTATCTTGCGCCCGGGCACGTGGTTCTTCTCCAGCGCCAGCACGGAGGCCCCGGCCCGGGCGGCCTCCACGGCCGCCGCCAGCCCCGAAGCCCCCGCCCCCACCACTATCACGTCGAAAGTGTTATCCATAGAAATAAGCCGGGACCGAAGCGCCGCCGTTACCGCGCTGGGGCGGGGATCCGCCAGGCCCCGGGCGCGCCCGTCCGGCAGCGCTCCCATAGGATACAAAAAAAGACGCCCGGCGTGGGCCGGGCGGCTTCTTCGCGTCGGCGGCGGTCAGACGCGGCCGGCTGAACCCAGCACGGCCTGGTTCTTGTCCATGTACATCTTGATCAGTTCCTCGCGCGCGGGCCCCAGGTATTTGCGGGGGTCGAACTCGGCCGGCTTCTCGCCGAAAACCTTGCGCACCACCGCGGTCATCACGAGGCGGCCGTCCGAGTCGATGTTGATCTTGCAGACCGCGGACTTCGCTGCCTTCCTGAGCTGCTCGGCCGGCACGCCGACGGCGTTCTCCATCCTGCCGCCGTACTTGTTGATCATGTCTATGTACTCGGTGAGGACCGAGGAGGCGCCGTGCAGCACGATCGGGAACCCGGGGATGCGTTTCTCCACCTGCTCGAGGATGTCGAACCTGAGCGGAGGCACGCTCTCGCCGGGCTTGACCTTGAACTTGTAGGCCCCGTGGCTGGTCCCGATCGAGATGGCCAGCGAGTCCACGCCGGTCTTCCCGACGAAATCCTCGACTTGCGCCGGGTCGGTGTAGTGCGAGTGCTCGCTCTGCACCTCGTCCTCTATGCCGGCCAGCACGCCGAGCTCGCCCTCCACGGTCACGTCGAACCGATGAGCGTACTCGACCACCTGCTTCGTAAGCTTCACATTGTCCTCGTAGGACTTGCTGGAACCGTCTATCATGACCGAGGAGAAGCCGTTATCTATGCAGTTCTTGCACAGCTCGAACGTGTCGCCATGGTCCAGGTGGAGCGCCACCGGCACCGGCCCCTCCTTCATCTCCTTGATCATCTCCATCGCGCCGCGGCCCATCCACCTGAGCAGCGTGGCGTTGGCGTAGTCGCGGGCGCCCTTTGAGATCTGCAGGATCACCGGCGAGCGGCTGCGGACGCAGGCGGTGAGTATAGCCTGCAGCTGTTCCATGTTGTTGAAATTGTAGGCCGGGACGGCGTAGCCGCCCTTCATCGCGTCCCTGAACATCTGGCGCGTATTCACGAAACCCAGTTCCTTGTACGATACCGGCATAATACCTCCGTTCGTTTTTTCCCTCGTATCAGTCTATTATATGAATTCCCGGCTCCCAGTCAAAGCCGTCCCGGCTCCAATTTTCCCTCGTAATTTGATAAAATATCCTTCGCGCTCCGCAAGGAGAGCGCGGGGAGGCCCGACGGGCCGCGGATCCACCGGATCCAGAACGGGGACAACGGAGGGATAAATGCAGCAGCAGGAAAAACCTTATCTTACAGGCAGGACCTTTCTGTTCAGCATACACAAAGGGGAGGACCTGCTGCAGTCGATCCAGTACTTCTGCCACCACCACCAGGTGCGCTGCGGCCTGATAAACGCGATAGGCGCCGTGGAGCGCGCCACCGTCACCATCTACGACCAGAAGGCCAAGAAGTACAACAAGATCAACTTCGAGAAGGAGCTGGAGATAGTCTCTCTCTGCGGCAACGTCAGCCTCTTCGACGACAAGCCGATGGTCCACGCGCACGCGGTGTTCTCCGACGCGGAGGGCAGCGCCTTCGGCGGCCACCTGGTGGCCGGCACTCGCGTCTTCAGCTGCGAAGTCTTCGTCCAGGAGCTCACCGGCGACGTTAAGGTGCGCAAACTGGAGAAGGCAACCCAGCTCCCCCTCTGGAGCAACCCGGTCTGTCTTAAGTGACGATGGGCCCGGAAGCGCGCGAGCCTGGCGGGGATGGAGGCGGCTCAACGCCTCCATCCGCTTTCAGGGCGGGTTTCGTCCCGATAACCGGGCTGCCGAACGCCGGGAAATCCACGCTGATGAACGCCCTCTGCGGAGCCAGGCTCTCCATAATCTCAGAGAAGCCCCAGACCACCCGCAACAATATCCTGGGCATACTCAACGAGCCCGGCCTTCAGGCGGTCTTCGTGGACACGCCAGGCTTCCTGCGGGGACGCAACCTGTTCGAACGGAGCATGGCCGGAGCCATAAAGCGCGCGGCCTCGGAGGAGGGCGACCTCTGCATACTGATAACAGAGCCCGGTCTTCCGCCCGAGGACAAGGCCCCGCTCTTCGAGCCGCTAAAAAGGCTATCCTGCCCGCTCTACCTGGCCGTCAACAAACTGGACAAGGAGAAGACCCCCGACAGGGCGAAAACGGCCGCGGATTATTTTTCTGCGCTGCTGCCCGTGAGCAGGGTGTTTCTCATCTCGGCCCTGACCGGCGCCGGCCTGAAGGAGCTGCGCGCGGCGATAAAGGGCGCCATGCCGGAGCATCCCCCGTATTACCCGCAGGACCAGCTCACCGACCGCTGGGAGCGGTTCTACGCCGCCGAGATAATAAGGGAACAGATCTTCAGGCTGTACAGCCAGGAGGTGCCCTATTCCTCGGCGGTGGAGATAGAACTTTTCCAGGAAGCGCCGGGGCGCCCGGACCAGGTCATGGCCGTGGTGCATGTGGCGCGCGCCGGCCAGAAGCCGATAGTGATAGGCAAAGGCGGGGCGATGGTGAGGCGTCTCCGGGAGAGCGCTCAAAAAGCGCTGTCCGCTTTCCTTCGCCGGCCCGTGGAGCTGAGGCTTACCGTTAAGGTGACGCCGGGCTGGCAGGACAACGCCGCCTTCCTCCGGGAAATAGGGTTCTACGAGAAGAAGTGAGGGGCCGCCGCCTTACCTGCCCTGCAGGCTCGGCTTCGGCGCCACGACCCTAAGCGCCGCGGGAAGCGCGGCGAACTTCAGCTTGCCGTCGGGGGAGTAGAAATCCTCGCCGTCCAGGTGGTACCAGACGCCGCCGCCGCAGTCCAGCTCTATGATACGGCCCTTGAAAGCCGAGTAGATATCGGGGCGGCGGTCCAGCGTGCCGCGGAACAGCGCCGGCACGGCGGAGAGGAGGCGCGGCAGCGAGGCCTTCTTTACGGAGACCAGGTCCAGCAGCCCGTCGTCGAGGTACGCGCCCGGAGCCATTCTGGCCCCGCCCCCGTACTGCACCCCGTTAAGGACGGCGTTGACGAGAGCCGTGAGCTCCAGGCGCCTGCCGTCCACCGAGGCGACCACCTTCGACGGCCGGAACGAAAGCACGCGCCTGGCGGCGTGCCAGACATAGGGCAGGATGCCGCGTCTCTCGCTCAGGGAATTGAAGTCGTGGGCGACCTCGGCGTCCAGCCCCACGCCGGCGGCGCAGAAGAAAGGGCGGCCGTTGGCCAGCCCGGCGTCCACACGCCTCTCCCCCCACTTTAGCAGCCCGTCGAGGGCCGCGTCGAAATCGAGCGGGACATAAAGATTCCGGGCCAGTCCGTTGCCGGAACCGCAGGGCAGTATGCCCAGGGCGGTCTGCTTGCCTATCAGCGGGATGGCGGCCTCCCGGATGGTGCCGTCCCCGCCGGCAGCCACGACTCGCGAGAAACCGTGCAGCGCGGCCTTGGCTGCCAGCTCGGAGGCGTGCTCCCTTGCGCGGGTGAACTCGATCTCGAAGCGCAGGTTCCGGCCGGCCAGGAAACGCTCTATACGTTCTCCGACGTTCCCGTATTTTAGCCCTGCCTTGGGGTTTACGATGAAGAAATAGGACATGCTACTCTACGGCGCTCATGCCCGTGGCCCAGTCGGCCTTCTGCCCCGTGGGCTTTATCGAGATAAGCCTGTTGCCCGAGTCGGCCAGTCCGCCGGAGCAGGAGAACAGGACGTCGTACATGTAGCCTATGCGCAGGTCTGGCGCGGCGCCGAGCACGCCATCGGCGTCGTCCAGATAAATGTAGTTTAGGGTCTTCTTAGGTCCAGTGTATACGAGGTTCAGCCGCCAGCCGGAAAGCGTTTTGCTGGCCGTTATCATCTGAAGGTCCATCCGCAGTTCCCGGCCCTGGAACGAAGCGGGGTTCCGGAAAAAGGCCTCTTCCTGCCCGCTCTCCGGCGACGCCTGGGCGCGTTCGGGCTCGATTACTATAGGCGCCCCCGCGGCCGCCGAAGAGAGCCCGGCGGAAGAATCGTCTGCAGGCGAAGACGTGTCCCGCGGGACCGCGGAGTCCCCGGAGCCGGCGGCTGGAGCCGCGGCCTTCACGGACGCGGAATCCTCGGGCGCCGGCCCGGACGAGTCCTCCTCGTCCGGAGAGGTCTCGTCCGGCCCGAGTCCGTCCTGCTCCGGAGCCGCGCCCGCAGAACCGCCGGCCCCGGCTTCCGCGGCCTGCCCCCCCGCTGACCTGTCCGTCAGGTCGGCCGGGGTATAGGAGGAGCGGTAAGCGGGGGCGTTCTGGAAGTCGGCGGGCGGGTAGAACTTCTCCTTGAGCATGAAGCCTATCATGATGCCCACGCCGAAGAGCAGCAGCGTGTTGACGAAGCGCATCCGGAAGAAATTCATATTACGGATTTTATAATATTTGAGTTATATTGTATATTTGGACGTCAGGGGAGGCGAATATGCTCAAAATACTGCTGGCCGCGCTGTTTTTGGCGGCGCCATGGGCGGGAGCCTCGGAAACGGGCTGCGTCTACGGCATGCGCGGCGAAGTGCGGATACAGAAATCGGGCGGAGGGCCCTGGACGGAGGCGTACAGGGGGACCCCGGTCTCCGAAGGCGACGCCATCAGGACCGGGGAAAGCTCCTGGTGCGAGCTGCTGCTGCGGGACGGGAGTTTCATCCGGCTGGACTCGGGCGCGCAGGTCTCCGCGGAGGAGCTCAGGGTACACGAAGGGGACAGGTTCTTCCTCTTCTCTTTTCTGAGAGGCAAGGCCCTCTGGCTGGCAGCCAAGCTCAAGCCGGCCGGCGGCGGCAAGTTCGAAGTGCGCACGCCTTCCGCGGTCTGCGCCGTGCGGGGCACGGATTTCGCCATATCGGTCTCCACGGAAGGCCGCACGGACATCGGACTTTTCGACGGCGTCGTCCTTCTTTCCACCGGGCCAAGCCACGAGGAGCTGCTGCCTGGCGGAGAAGCCGAGGCGGAGCGGGGAAGGCTCGCGGTGCAGGCAAGGCTTTCAAAGCTGATGCTGGCGGAGGAACGCCGCTGGAGGAAGCTCAAGTCCCGCGTGGAACGGCTGAGGGAGCGGCTGCGGGAACGGCAGGATTTCATAGACCGCTACGTGGCCGAGCGGCAGAAGGCGCTCTCCGATTTCAAGGCCCGCCAGCGGGAAAAGGTCGGGCGCCGCAACTGACGGGCGCGAAAAAGGCCGGGGAACTCCCCCAGGCCTTTTCGCGCCGCCGCCGGACTAAGGAAGTTGCGCGTCCAGGTCGTAGGACGAAGTGCGGTTTACCTTCACCCGCATCCGTTTGTCGGAGATAAGAAGCTGCGAGAGGTCGGCCGCGCCGCCTGCGTGCATGGCCACGTCCAGCACCGCCGTGGAGCCGTCGTATGACCGGAGCCAGGAAGAACGGACGGCCGGAATGCTGCGGAGCAGTTTGGTGAAGTCGCTCAGGGCGTTCATGTCCCTCACGTTCTCAAGCGTCAGGCGCACCACCGACCTCTCACGCAGCGCCTTCAGGATCTTGTCCGTAAGGTCGCCGGAGGCGCGCTTGGCCGCGTTTATCAGCGAAGCCCGGGCCGCAGCCTGGTCGTTAAGGTCTATGCCGCCGGCGGAGTCCTGTACAGAGGCCAGAGTTTCCCGGGAACCCTGCTTGACCGCGGACAGGGAAATGCCCGCCCTATAGGAGACGAACCCGCCCAGCCCTTCCCTGGTGTTGAAGGACGTCTGAGCCTCGCCTTTTACCAGGATGTCGGCCTTGTCCTTCTCGCCCGTCAGGAACCCGGCCGCTATGAACCTGTCCTTCAGTTCCAGCGCGGAGTATTCCGTCTTCTGCGGAACGCCGTCCACCGACTCGGTTATGTCGAACCCTATCACCGGGTTGCCCAGCTTCTGCGGCTCCGGCTCCAGATTGCGCAGTTTGGCGGCCAGGTCTTCCTTGCGCACATGCGCGCGGATGCGCACCTTGTAGAAGCCGCCGTCCTGCCACTCCTTGAGCGTCTCGTACTTCTCGATATAGCCCTCGCTCTGCGAAGTGATGGAGTCGTCTATCAGCACGGCCTTGGAGACCATCGCGTCCTGGGAGACGTAAACCCCTACCACCAGCCCGAGCGCGTTCTTCATGGCGTCGGACATGGCGCTCTTGCGGGCGGAGGCGACGTCGCCGTCGACCACGGGGGCCATGCCGTCGGCCTCCACGACCTCAGTCTGATAAGCGGGATTCAGCGAGCTTCGGTGGACGCTGGCGCAGCCGGCGGCGGCCAGGAGGACCGCCGCCAGCAGGACGCGGGAAAGGCCGGAACGCATGCCCTGCCGTTACTCGGCCAGTTTCAGGCCGGCATCCGTGAGGGCCTGCTTGGGCAGGCGGAGCGTGACCACGCAGCCGTCGTCGGAGGTCCACTCGGTGCGCACTATCTGCGCGCCCTTGATAACCGCGTTGATCTTGGTGGCCAGCACGGAGTCCGTCTCCAGGGCCTTCTCCACGGTCACCCCGCCCTCCAGCGTTACGCCCTTTATCAGGGAAAGCATGTTGTACTGGGCGTTGACTATGGCCGCGTTGCGGGAAGTGGCCATGCGCTGGGTCTTGTTGTCCATCGTCTGGTCGGCGGCGCCGAGGCCGCGGGCGAAGATATAGTGCTTGGTTACGCCCTGCTCCACCCACTCGCGCTCTATCTCGCCGGTCTTGGAAACTGTACCCTTGTCCGGCGAGGAAGAGCAGGCCGCGGCCAGCAGCCCTACCGCGATTATGAAAAACGCTTTTTTCATGACGAAAGCCTCCTTGGAACCCTCTTGTAACCCGAAATCCTATTCTATAAACAAAACATAACGGTGTCAATTTGGCGCCGCCCGCCCCGCCTCAACGCGCGGCACGCGGTTTGTCAGTATATCCAGAAGAAATCGGAGTCTTTCTTCGGAGCCTGCTTGGGCGCCGAGCCGGAGGAGGTCCCGCCCTGCCGGGCTTTCGGTTCCGGAGCCAGCCAGACCCGCTCCTTCTTCTTTTTTACTTCCGCCGTGTGCCAGCCCGCGAACTGGTAGGAGAAGGCCATCTGCGAGGTGTTGAAGACCTGCCCCGAGACCAGCATGCCGAAGTCCAGGGAGAAATTCTGGTAATTTATGCCCATGCCGAAAGCCATGCCCTTGTTGTCGTCCAGGCCCTTGTACCCCAGGCGCAGGGCGAAGATATCCTGGAAGCGGTACTCGATCCCGGCCCGCAGGCTCTTGAGCTTTTCCTGCAGATAAAGGTCGCCGTCCACAGTGAACAGCAGCGACTGCGACATCACGGTAGGAGGCTGGAACGCAGCGCCGACCCGGAGTATGGACGGAAGCGGCGTGCTCTGCTGGTAGTACTTGAGGCCGGAGCCGAGGTTGGCCGCGGAGACGCCGAAGGAAACGCCCGAATTAAGGTCGCGCACCAGCCAGCCCGCGTCCATGGCCAGAGCCGAGGCGGAATAGGTGTCAAGCAGTTTGGAGTTCACGTACTTGGCCGAAAAGCCGAGATACTGCTCTATATTGGCCTTGTAGCCTTCCAGGTCCGTCTCGCCCGCGTAGACCTTCTCGGCGTAGCTCAGAGTAAGCACCTTGGTGGTCTCGGCGTTCATGCTGATAGCCGGGACCGTGCCGTCGGGCTGTATGGGCCGGTAGACGAAATCGCCGCTGTTGGTGAACAGCGCGGATATCCCGACTCCGGGCTTGTCGTAACCGGCCACTCCCTGCACCGGCAGCGGCATGGCGAAAGCGAAATAGTTCAGTCTGGAGTCGTCGAAGCCGGAGTAGTACATGGCCGAGGCCTGTGGCAGATAGAGCTGCCCCAGGCCGGCGGGATTGTAGTTCATGGCGTAGACGTCGTCCGCGACGGCGGCGAAGCTCCCGGCCATGCCCGCCGCGCGCGGGCTGATGTCGGACTTAAGGATCTGCACGCCGGCCGAGCCGGGCCCCCCCGCGCGGGCCGGAACGGCGGAGAAAAGCAGGCCGGCAGCGGCAAGAAGCGCCGCCAGGCGGAAGACCCGCCCGCAAGCCCCGGTTGACGCCGTTATAGCAGAGTTCATAAATCTGGCCGCCGTCCCTAGCGGATGACCGCGATCTTCACCACCTTGTCCAGGCCGGCGCCCTTGCCCTTCACGAAATAGATGCCGCTGACGACCTCGGAGCCGTCGGAGTTGGTCCCGTCCCAGTCCACGGAGCCCCTGCCCGCTGGCACGCCGCCGTCCAGCAGGGTCTTGACCAGCGCGCCGGCCTGCGTGTAGACCTTTATCGAGAGATCGCCCGGAGAGAGGACGTTGTACTGCACGATGGCGTGTCCGCCGTCCTTTATAATGTTGTTGAACGCGGTGAGGTCGGTCCTGTCGGCCGTAAGATTGATGGCGTTCGAGACGCCGAGGGAGACCACGTGCCCGAGGTGGTCCCGCCCGAAGATCTCCAGGTATACCGTGCCGACCCCTGGGTAGCGGGCGGCGAAGCCAGGCTGCAGGCGCACGCGGCCCGAGATCTGGGGACGGCCCAGAGGGTCCGTATTGGAGACCGACTGGTCCGGGCCTTCCGAAAGGGTCAGATATGACCCGCTGAGGTCGGTCCTGGCCAGATCGACCGGCACGTAGTCGTGGTCCCGCAGCTGGGCGTACTGGAAAACCGTCTCCGCCCCGGTCAGCGTGGAGGAAGAGACCGCGCCCAGAGCGGAGAAATTGGAGTAGGGCACGCTGAACGAGATCTCGTCCCTGTCGTATAGCGCGGCGTAGATGCCGGCCGTGGCCGTCCCCTGAACGTTGCGGCTCAGCGTCAGGGTGTAAGGCAGGGGAGAATTGGCCTCCGAATTGCCGTAGTACTGGTTAGGCGAGGCGGAGACCACCAGGTAGTAGCGCCCCCCGCCGTAAGGCACCGTGTAGTTCAGCGTGACGGAATTGTCCAGCGTGTAGCACTGGCCGGTGGGGTCGCAGGCGTTGCCGCCGGTGCCGTAGATGTCCGGGTTGGCCTCGGTGACGTAGTTGCGGTCGGCGTCGAACAGGAACAGCGAATAGGCGTAGTAGATCCCGTTGTCGCCGCTCATCGGCAGGGTGAGAGCGGCGGTGAACTGGCCTGCCGCCAGCGGCAGCGAGTAATAGTCCACGTCGCCGAGCGGGTAGATGGTGGCGGAGATCACGGTGAAGGTGCTGGCGTCCGTGGCGCATTCCGGGCCGTTGTTATTTGGGCACAGCGGCGAGGAAGGAGAGGTCTCGAACGAATCCACCCCGGCGCTGCTGCCGATGTTGTGGTCGGCGAAGGCCGCCTGGATGGCGTCCTGCACGGTGGAGTCGCACTGGCCAGGCCACATCGTGTTGAACTGCGTGCAGGCGTCCTGCATCGCGTCCTCGAAGTTGGCGAAATCGTCCGGGAAGTAGAAAAGCGCCGCGAAGGCCAGGATCTCCGCCTTGGTCTTGCCGGCGAAAGTGCCGGCGGAGAATTTGCCCTGGTAGCGCGTCCCGTTGGGGTTGGCCAGCTCGTAAAGGGTCTGGGAAAGGAAGAGGCTGTCGTCGTGGACCTCGCCGGCCCAGCAGGTGCTGGTGCCGCCGGAACCGTCGGTAGTGCAGGCGGGCGGAACGGAGGAGCTGAACCTGCGGAAGTACGTGGGCTTGCCGCTGCCGGAAATGTCGCGGGCCGAGCCCTCTCCGGCGCCGACGAAGCTGCCCAGCGTGATCTGGTTCGGATAGGAGGTGCCGTCATAGCCCTCGTCCCAGAAAGAGGAGAGAGAGAAGAAGTCCGCCATCGCCTCGCTGATGGCTCCGAACTCCCCGAAATTGACTATCGGATAGATATGGTCCACCACCAGGTGCGTGTACTCGTGGCGCACGATGGTGCCGTCCAGCGCGAAAGAGCGGAACTGGCCCGTATTGTCCTTCACGCCGTCGCCCAGCAGGATCTGCTTCTTCTGCAGGTCGTAGAAGGCGTTCAACATGCCGCTGCAGTTGCTGACGCCGGAAGTGTAGCAGGAATAGAGCGCGTCCGGGTCGCCGGTAGCGTGCACCATCACCGGGACCTGCCCGGAGATGTCCGCCGGCGGGGTGTTCGGGTCCGAGGGGTCTATATCTATGCCCTCGAAAAAGCGGTGCACGGCGTTCAGATGGTAGAAAGCGTTGATCTCGGAAAGGCCCTCGAGGGGACCTAGACTGTTGTCCATGTAGACCGTGGCGGCGGCGGTGGACCAGACCACGGAGCCGGTGGCGTTGCTGGTGGCGCCGGTGCTGACGGTCAGCACCATGTAGCTGGAATAATCTATCGTGAAGCCGTCGCTGGTCCCGGAGGCGTCCGCGTCCAGCGTTACCGTATAGGAGGGGTTCTCCACGGCCGCCCCGAAGAACGGGGTGCTGCGCGAGCCCAGATAGGAACCGTAGACCGTGGAGCCGCTCTTCACCTGCACGGTGTCCTCGTCGTTGACGGAGCCGTAGCCGTCCATGGAGCCGGCGCTGAAGGAGGCGAAGTGCGGCATCACCTTGGCGAAGGCGCCCCCAGGATAGGACGGCAGCCAGTCGGAGGTGTTTATCGAGACCGGATAGGAATAGGAGGTGTTGTCGGAGTAGGGATGCGGCGTGGAGACCGGCGTAGTCTTGGTCAGCCACCTCCCCCCGCCGTTGTCGAAGGAGGCGCTGGCCCCCAGGAAGTTGGTGACCGAGAAGTACGGGCCCTGCAGAGAGGAGAAGACCTTTCCCTGCTGCTGGGTGCAGTAATCCCCGTAGGCGTTAGTCACGACCGGATAGGTCGAGCCGGCCACCCAGACGTGCTGGTCCGGCAGCGAGGCAGGCGCGGGCTGCCTCCAGATCTCGCTCAGGTTGTCGGGCATGTCATAGGTCGGCAGAGGCGAAATGGCGTAGACCGTCCCGGAGGAAGTGCCGTAGGTCTGATAGGAGACGCCGTTGCAGAAGTTCTGGAGCTGATCGTACCTGAAGAGCACCGAGCCGTCAGAGGCGTCCACATAATAGACCCACAGCCCGTTGCCCCTGCCGGTCACCTTCCAGGCCAGCTTCAGGACGCCGTCGGCCTCGTCGGGATAGATCACCAGCTCCGTGCCGGAAAGGACCAGGGAGCGGCCCGCGGCGGCGTCGGCGGCGGCGACGGCCGCCTGCGCCGTTATGGCCGGCGTGGTGTTGAGCGCAAGGTCGGGCTCGTACCTGCCCTGGTAGCCGGCGATGCGGCCGTCCTTCAGCACGTGCACCCTGGCGTAGGAGAACTCGACCGGGATGCCGTCCTTGTACTGGCGGTATTCCAGGTGGGTCACGCCCATGAATTCCTTTTTAAGGACCAGGCGCAGCGTGGAAGGGTCCACGTTAAGGAGCCCCTTATTATCGGTAAAGAAGGCCATCGCCGACTGCTCCGGGGTGCCGGGGTAGCTGATGGTGCGCCCGCCGGTTATCGCCGCCGGCAGGGCGGTGCGCGGGTTGTAGCGTATCTTCCAGCCCCTGCCGCCCTGTTTAGCCACGAAATCCCGGAAAGCCGCGCGCGCGGCCAGCGAGGGCGACCTGCGGACGGCGAAAAGCGAATCCGAAAGAGGGGACGGGCGGCGTCCGGAGGGGGCCGCCCAGACCGCGGCCGCGCCGGCCAGAAGCAGGACCGTGAAAGCGAGAAGCGAGGTCTTTCTGTTCGGCATATCAGCTCCGTCCGGCGAGGCGCAGCACGCGCAGAGCCGCCGCCAGCCTGACCCTGGTGTCGGGATCGTCCAGCCCCTGGGCGAAGACAGGCAGAGCCTCGTCCTTCGGGAAGGAGGCCGCCACCTCCAGCGCCGTAAGCCTTGTGTCGGGACTGGCGGCGGTCATGGCGTCGCGCACCACGGAGACGTCCGGCTGCGCGCCGCAGAGCATCAGGGATTTCTGCGCCGCTATGCGGACCCTTATATCTTTGCTGTCCTGGGAGATCTGGAAGAGCTTGGTCTTGACCTTGGCGTCCTGTATGCCGCCCAGCGCCGCTATGGCCTTGTAGCGGATGGTCGGGTTGTCGTCGTCCGTCAGCTTCAGCAGGACGTCCTCCGCGTCCCTTTTGGCCGGCGAGCAGGCCAGCGCGTCGAGGGCGGCCATGCGCACCCTTACCGAGTCGTCCCCGGCCGCCAGCTTGGCCAGCGGGCCGGCGCCAGCGGGATGGCAGATCCTGGAAAGCACCGTGGCCGCCTCGAAGCGCACGGCCTCGTCCTGGTCGGAGAGGGCGCTTATGAAGGTGGCAAGCTCGTCGTCGTGCCCGAGCCGGGCCAGTTCGCGGGCGGCGGTGTCGCGGATCGGGCCGTAGGCGTCGTTCTTCAGCTTGTAAAGCAGGTCCGCCCCTTTCTCCCCCCGCATCCAGGCGTAGGCCTCTATGGCCTTTTCCCGTATGCTGTTCTGCGAGATTATCCTGAGCTGGACCAGGGGGTCGTTGGTGACCGGGATCGGCCCCTGGGCCGGTACGTCGTCGATGATGGCGCGTATCGTCTTCATGCCGGCCGGGCTGCCCAGTTCCCACAGCGCGCGGGCGGCCGCGATGCGCACGTACTTATCCTTATCGTTCAGCATGTCGCGCAGCATTCCTTCCGCGGCCTTGTTGCCGGCCTCGCCAAGGACGCGCACGGCCTGCTCCCGCACGTCGGAATCGGCGCTTTTCAGGTCCGCTACCACGATCTTAAGCGCTTTGGGCCCGAGCTCCTTCTCGGACGCGGGCTGGGCGGCCAGCCCGGGACGGGCTGAAAAAGCGAGCAGCAGAGGCAGCAGTAAGGCGGCCATGTTTGAATTATAGGTTCTTGCCCTTTGCGTCATGATTGACTTTTGATTACAAAAAAATTACAGCCGGTACCGGCAAAATCGTGCCCCCTGCAGGACTCGAACCTGCAACCCACTGCTCCGAAGGCAGTTGCTCTATCCAGTTGAGCCAAGGGGGCCTCTGTCTCCCGGCCCAGCGAGGTGCTGGGCCGGGTGTTTCACTAACGGGAACCCCATTGTGAAACCAACCGCATTATTATAGAATTATTCTGCGGCGCCATGAAAGCGGCCCGTTTTAAGCGCGGACAATCACAATCCCTGATATTAAGGAGTTCACCATGGGCGGACATTCTCACTGGGCGGGCATCAAGCACAAGAAGGCGATCACGGACGCCAAAAGGGGCAAGGTCTGGACAAAGATCATCAAGGAGATCTCCATCGCCGCACGGATAGGCGGCGGCAAGGTCGAGGACAACCCCCGCCTGCGCAAGGCCGTAGAGGACGCCAAGGCCGCCAACATGCCGCTCGACAACGTCAAGCGCGCCATCAACCGCGGCACCGGCCAGGAGCCCGGCGTCACCTACGAGGAGATCACCTACGAGGGCTACGGCCCCGGCGGCATAGCCGTCATCATCAACGTCACGACCGACAGCAAGAACCGCGCCGCCAGCGAGATCCGCAAGATCCTCGACAACCACGGCGGGAACATGGGCTCGGCCGGCAGCGTGGCCTGGATGTTCGAGCAGAAGGGCTACATCTCCGTCAAGAAGTCCGACGCCAACGAGGACGAACTGATGAACCTGGCGCTGGAGATAGGGGCCGAGGACTTCCGCTCGCCCGCGGGAGAGGAATACGAGATCATCATCTCCCCCCAGGATTTTGAAGCCGTAAAGGCGAAGCTGGAGGAAAAGAAGGTCCCGCTCGCCACCGCCGAAGTCACGATGCTGCCCAAGAACGAGGTCAACATCGGCGAGGACAAAGCGCGGCAGGTGCTTGACCTGATGGAGGAACTGGAGGACCACGACGACGTCAACCAGGTCTACTCCAACTTCAATATTCCGGACGAGATAATCGCCAAACTGGAGAAGTGATCCCTCCCAGATGAGGATCCTAGGCATAGACCCGGGGCTGGACAGGACCGGCTGGGCCGTCCTTGACAAGGACGGGACGGCGCCGCCCGTTCTTGCCGCCGCGGGGCTCGTCCACACCCCCAAGAACACCCTTCTCGAGCGCCGCCTGGTGGCCATTTACGACGCCTTCGCCTCGCTGATAGGCGAGCACCGCCCGTCCGAGGCGGCCATAGAGGAGGTATTCTTCTCCAAGCGCGCCGACACCCAGGCCAACACCACGCACGCGCGCGGCGTGATCCTGCTGGCCTGCGCCAAGGCCGGCCTCCCGATCTCGGCGTACAACCCTAAGACCATTAAGAAGACGGTATCCGGCAGCGGCACAGCGGAGAAGCGCCAGATGCAGCGCGTCGTGCAGATAACGCTGAACCTGCCCTCGGCCCCGGAACCGGACGACGTGGCGGACGCGATGGCCGCGGCCCTCTGCCACCTGCGGCTCGCCCCGTTCGCCAGGACGCTGGCCGCGGCCAGGGGAGGTTCGAGGTGCTAGCCTACCTGCGCGGCCGCGTGGTAACCCGCGGCGAGGAGAGCGCCGTGATAGAGGTCAACGGCCTCGGCTACGAGGTTTTCTTCTGCCCCCCCTCGCTGGAGGCCCTGGGACCGGAAGGGGCCACGGTGGAGATTTTTCTCGCCGAATCCATCAGCATGTACGGCGGCACAGCCCTCTACGGCTTCCGCACGCGGGAAGAGAAGCAGCTCTTCGACCTGCTGCGCGACGCGGTCCCCAACACCGGCGCCAAGAAGGCCATGGACTACCTCGGCAAGGCGGTCAAGTCGATGCCGGATTTCGCGGCGGCAGTAGCCGCCAGGGACCCTAAGCGGCTTACCGCCATCTTCGGCTTCACCGCAAAAACCGCGGACAAACTGATCACGGCCTTAAAGGACAAGTTCAAGGACGCGCTGCCGGCATACCAGGGCGCGGCGACCGCCTCCTCCGGAGCCTACGCGCAGGCCATGAGCGCCCTCACCGCGCTCGGCTTCCGCCCCGGAGAGGCGCGCGCGGCTCTGGAGGAGGCCTCGGCGGAGGCGGGCCGCGACGCCTCCGCCGAGGCCGTCATAAGGCTGGCCCTCAGGCGCCTTTCCCCCAAGTGACCATGGAAAGAAAAGACGACATACTGTCCCCCCGCCCGGCGCAGGACGAGACCGCCCGGATGGAATCCGCCCTGCGGCCGGCCTCCCTGGACGAGTTCGTGGGACAGGAGCGTCTCAAGGAGAACCTGAAGGTCTTCATCCAGGCCGCCCGCGCTCGCCGGGAGCCGCTGGACCACTGCCTGTTCTACTCCCCCCCGGGGCTGGGCAAAACGACGCTCTCCCACATCCTCGCCCGCGAGATGGGGGTCGGCATCAAGGTCACCTCCGGTCCGGTACTCTCCAAGCCGGGAGACCTGGCGGCCATGCTGACCACCGAACTGGCCGAGGGCGACATCCTTTTTATCGACGAGATACACCGGCTCAATGCCGCCGTGGAGGAGGCCCTCTACCCCGTGATGGAGGATTTCCTTTTCTTCATAAACACCGGCCAGGGGCCTGGCGCCACGACGCTCAAACTGGCCGTCCCGCGCTTCACGCTGGTAGGCGCCACCACCCGCAGCGGCCTGCTCACCGGCCCGCTGAGGGACCGGTTCGGGATAGTCTTCAATCTGGGCTTCTACGGGGAAGCGGAGATCGCCAGGATACTGGCCCGCTCCGCGGCCATACTGGGCAGCAGGGCGGAGCGCCCGGCGCTGGAACTGATAGCGCGCCGCTCCCGCGGCACGCCGCGCATAGCCAACCGTCTGCTCAAGCGCGTGAGGGATTTCGCCGACGTGAAGTCCGGGGGAGTGATAACCCCGGAGGTCACCGAGGCAGCCATGGCCTCGCTGGAGATCGACTCCGAAGGGCTGGACAACCTGGACAGGCGTATCCTGGCCACGATAGCCGAGAAGTTCGGCGGCGGACCGGTCGGCATCGAAACGCTGGCGGTGGCGGTCTCGGAAGAGCCGGACACGCTGACCGACGTCATCGAGCCTTTCCTGATGCAGGTCGGTTTCCTGAAACGCACCACGCGCGGCCGCGTCATCACGGCCAAGGCGGCCGCGCATCTGGGGCTGAAACTCCCGCGCCAGGCGGAGCTGCTCTGACCCTCCGGACGATGATGCGACTTCCCGCTCTGCTCCTACTGCTCCTGCCCGTCTGGCCGCTCCGCGTTCCAGCCGCGGAGGAGGCCCCGGTCATACGCGTCGCCATTTCCCGCGGCTCCCCCTCCCTCAACATAAAGACCTCTCCGCGCCTTTACGTGCGCGAGGTCTCCACAGGCCAGAAGTACATGCTGCTGGAGAACTCCGCCTACGAACTTCGCCCGGCCAACGGAGGCATCTCGGTGGCAGGCCAGCAGCTCTCGTCGCCCATAGAACTTCTCCCGGGAGAAGGGGAGCGCTACGTGCGCCTGGGCAAGCACGTCTATAAGGGAAGCATCTTCATCCTGGCCATGAAGGACCGCACTCTGGACGTGATCGAGCGCCTCTCGCTCGAGGACTACCTCTACGGCGTCCTGCCGGCGGAAATGAGCCCGGACTGGCCGCTGGAGGCGCTGAGGGCGCAGGCGGTGGCCTCGCGCACCTACGCGCTGAAGCAGATGAACCCGCAGCAGGACTACGACGTCACCGACGGGGTGGAGGCCCAGGTCTACGGCGGCATCAACGGCATCAATCCGAAGATAAAGGAAGCGGTGGACTCCACGCGCGGCGAGGTGCTGACCTACAGGGGCAAGCTCATAACCGCCTTCTTTCACTCCTGCTGCGGCGGGCACACGGCCAGCGCCTCCTCCGCGTGGGGCGAGCCGGTAGTCAGGCCGCTGAAAGGCGTCCGGGACCCGTACTGCAGGCATTCCAGCCACTACAGCTGGGAATATTTCGTGGCCGACCAGGACTTGCTGCGGCTGGTGCAGTCCACCGGCTCCACCGCCCTCAAGGTCCGGGACATAAGGAGCTACCGCAAGGATGGTTCCGGACGCACGGTCACCTTCAAGGTGAGGACCGACAAAGGCAGTTTCCTGCTGAAGGCCGCCGACGTGCGAAGGCGCTTCGGCACTTTCGACTTCAAGAGCACGCTGATCACGCGCATCAGGAAGGTCAGGGGCGGCTACGAGTTCTACGGCCGCGGCTGGGGACACGGCGTGGGGATGTGCCAGGACGGGGCCAAGGTCATGGCGCAGAGGGGCAAGAACTACAAGCGGATACTCCACTTCTACTATCCCGGGGCGGACATCAAGGACTATGAGTGAGGCCCTCTCGGAATTTTCCGGGCTCGATATAGAGCCCCTGATAGCCGACCGCCCGGCAGAGCCGCGCGACTCGTCGCGCCTCGCCGTCGTCGACCGCGGCGCGGGCGCCGTCTCCCACCGCGTCTTCCGGGACCTGCCCGCCCTGCTGGGGCCGTCGGACCTGCTGGTGATGAACCGCAGCAAGGTGTGGAAAGCGCGCCTGCCGGCCGCCAAGCCTACCGGCGGAAAGTCGGAGATCCTGCTGATGGCGCCGGACTCCCCGGACGGGCGCGTCTGGGCAGGGCTCTGCCGCAAGACGCAGCCCGGCCAGAGGCTGACATGCGCCGGTGGCGCGGAGGCCGAGTGCCTGCGCCGGAATCCGGACGGCAGCTATTCCTTCCGCTTCTCCGCGCCCGTGGACGAGGCCTACCTGGCCGCCAACGGCGCGGTGCCGCTGCCGCAGTACATACTTAACGCGCGCAAGCGCCGGGGGACCTCAGCGCCGGAGGACGAGGACCGCTACCAGACGGTCTACGCCGCGGAGGCCGGGTCCATAGCCGCGCACACGGCCGGCTTCCATTTCACTCCCGGGCTGCTGGCCGCGCTCGGGAAGGCAGGCGTCGGCAGGGTCTTCGTCACGCTGCACATAGGCTGGGGGACTTTCCGGCCGGTGCGCTCGGACGACCCGGCCGCCCACGTGATGATGGAGGAATCCTGCTCGGTGACGCAGGAGGCGGCCGCGGCGATAAACGCGCACAGGGCCGCCGGCGGACGCGTGATAGCCGTAGGGACCTCCTCGATGCGCACGCTGGAGACCTTCTCCGACGAGAACGGGACCGTGCGGCCCGGCTCAGGCAAGGCGGGCGTCTTCATTCGCCCCGGTTACCGATTCAAGGTGGCCGGCGCGTTCATCACGAACCTGCACGTGCCGGAGTCGGCGCCGCTCTACATGACGGCGGCCTTCGCGGGCCGCGAACTGCTCTTCAAGGCGTACTCCGAGCTCGTCAGGCAGAAGTACCGTTTCTACTCCTACGGCGACTCGATGCTTATATGCTAAAACTCCGGGCGATCGGGCCGCGGGCCGCCAAGCGGGTTGGGTCAGCAAAACGCTGTCGGAGGCCCGAGCTTGCATAAGCGCAAGGGCCGGATAGCCGCGAAGCGGCTAGTTCTGCGACGGCGACATTCGCACGGTGGCCGCTTGATGCGCATAGCGCCTGTTGCGGCACGGCCATAGGCCAGCGCGAGACCCCGTTTTTGCGCTCCAACCCGCTTGACGGTCCGCCGCGCTTAAAGGCTGCAGTACTGTAAAATCTATGGAACATCATTTCAGGACGCTGTATAAGGATAAGGGGACGGCGGCCAGGGCGGCGGAACTGGCCACGAACCGCGGCGCCGTGCGCACGCCGGTCTTCATGCCGGTGGCCACGCAGGGCACCGTGAAGGCCGTCACCGAGCGGGACCTCGCGGAGATAGGCACGGAGTGCATGCTCTCGAACACCTACCATCTCTACCTGCGCCCCGGCCTCCCCACGCTCGAGAAGTTCGGCGGCCTCAACGGCTTCATGAAGCACCCCGGGCCCATCCTCACCGACTCCGGCGGCTTCCAGGTGTACAGCCTCAGCCGCCTGCGCAAGATCACGGAGAACGGCGTGCACTTCCAGTCGCACATAGACGGCAGCCCGCACTTCTTCACGCCGGAGAAGGTCATAGATTTCCAGGCCTCGATAGGCTCCTCCGTCTGGACCTGCCTCGACGTGTGCGTGAAGAACCCGGCCTCCCGGGCCGACGCGCTCGACGCGCTGAAGAAGACGAAGCGCTGGGCCGAGCGCGCCAAGGCCCACTTCACGGAGAAGGTCAGGCATATCCCGCACGAAAGACGCCCGCTGCTCTTCGGCATCATCCAGGGCTCCGTGTACACGGACCTGCGCGCCGAGGCGGCCCGGCACATGGCGGAGCTCGGCCCCGACGGTTTCTGCATAGGCGGTCTCTCCGTCGGAGAGAGCAAGGCGCAGATGATGGAGTCGGTCGCCGCCGTCATGGAGAACCTGCCGAAGGACAAGCCGGTGTACTTCATGGGCCTCGGGACGCCGGAGGACCTGTGGAACTGCGCCGAGCTCGGCGTCGACATGTTCGACTGCGTGCTGCCCACGCGCAACGCCCGCAACGGGCAGGCCCTGACCAGCCGCGGCAAGCTCTACATCAAGAACGCGCCGTTCAAGAACGACGAATCCCCCCTCGACCCGGAATGCGACTGCGTGTGCTGCCGGAACTACAGCAAGGCCTACCTCTCGCACCTGTTCAAGGCTGGCGAGATCCTGTGCAGCCAGCTGCTGTCCATCCACAACCTGCGGTTCCTCATAAACCAGACCAGGCGGATGCGGGAAGCCGCCGAGGCCGGGGTCTTCACCCAGGCGAAGAAGGCCTTTATGGACGCGTACCTGCACGGCGGGTGATGCCGGCCGGGGCCCTTCCGTCCCTTTTATATGAAAATTTGTTAAAATAGTCCTGAATTCGCGCAACGGAGGAAAGATGAACACGAACTCGGCTTTCATGCAGCTAGTCCCTTTCATAGCGGTGGCGGCGATATTCTATTTCCTGCTCATCCGTCCCCAGCAGAAGCAGATGAAAGAAACCAAGAAGATGCTCGAAGCCCTCAAGGCCGGCGACAGGGTGCTGACGCGCGGCGGCCTGATAGGCGTGATCGCCTCCGTGAGCGAAGAGGAGATCGAGGTGGAGATAGCAAAAGGGGTGAAGTCCGTCTTCGCCCGCAACGCCGTGGGCGCCGTCCTGAACCAGGCCAAGTAAACACCGTAAGGAGCGACAAGAGGAAATGAACAAATTACACTGGAAGTTGGGCACCATCCTGGGCCTGCTGGTACTTTCGGTCTGGCTGATCTACCCGACCGCGGACTGGTACAGCAAGACCTCCGACGAGCGCGCCAAGCTGGAGGCAGTGAGGCTCCGCCCGGCGCATCTCCTCAATCTGGGCCTGGACCTGCGCGGCGGCACGCACCTGCTCCTGGAACTGGACGTGGACAAGCTCGGCAAGAACGAGAAGATCTCCGACGCGATGAGCCGGGCCATAGAGATCATCCGCAACCGCATAGACCAGTACGGCGTCGGCGAGACCCCGATCTCCCGCGAGGGCGACCGCTGGATCTCCGTGGACCTGCCCGGCATATCCAACACCGAGGAAGCGGAGAACCTCATCGGCAAGACCGCCCTTCTGGAGTTCCACCTGGTGGACACGTCGGACGCGGCGCAGGCCGTGCTGAACAAGGTCAACGACATGGACGGCTCCCCGTTCGACAAGGACGGCAACCTGGTGCCGGCGATAGCCAAGCTCATGCCGAAGGGCGACATCCTGTGCAAGGCGTCCGCGCAGGATGACCAGCACAACAGCTATTACGTGCTGGACGCCAGCGCTCCGGTCACCGGCGCCTACCTCGAGAGCGCCAGAGTGGAGACCGACAGGCAGTTCGGCACGCCGACCATAGGCTTCACCTTCAACCGCGAGGGCGGCAAGCTCTTCGGCCGGTTCACGGGGGCCAACATCGGCAAGTACCTGGCCATAGTCCTGGACGGCGTGGTCCACTCGGCGCCGGTCATACATTCCCGCATAGACAACAGCGGCGTGATAGAGGGCCAGTTCACGATGGAGGAGGCCCGCAACCTGGCGATAGTCCTGCGCGCCGGCGCCCTGCCGGCGCCGGTGCACATCATCGAGAAGCGCGTCGTGGGCCCCGGCCTCGGCGAGGACTCGATCCACAAGGGGCTGCTCTCCGCCATGAGCGCCTTCCTGCTGGTGGTGCTGTTCATGATCGTTTACTACAAAGGAGGCGGCTTCATCGCGGACGTGGCCCTGGGCCTCAACTTCGTGTTCCTGATCGCCGCGATGAGCTACTTCAACGCCACGCTGACGCTGCCCGGCATAGCCGGCATGATCCTGTCGCTGGCCATGGCCATCGACGCCAACGTGCTGATCCTCGAGCGCATGAGGGAGGAGATGGACCTCGGCAAGCCGGTCGCGATGGTCATCCCGATCGGCTACGACAAGGCCTGGAGCGCCATCCTGGACTCCAACATGACGACGTGGATAGCGTCGGTCTTCATGTTCCAGTTCGGCTCCGGGCCGGTGAAGGGTTTCGCCGTCACGCTGACGCTGGGCCTTCTGATAGGCATGTTCACCTCGGTCTTCGTCACCCGGGCCATCTACGAGTTCTGGCTCACGTCCAACCCCAAGGAGCTCAGCATATGATAAGGATACTGCACAAGACCAGGATAAACTTCGTCGGGATGCGCCACGTCTTCTTCGCCATCTCGGGCGCGGTGGTACTGACCGGCATCGTCTCCCTCTCGGTCAAGGGCGTCAATCTGGGTCTGGACTTCACCGGCGGCACGATGATGCAGGTCACGTTCAACAAGCCGGTCTCCACGGCCGAGCTGCGCTCGGTCCTGAACGCCGCCAAGACCGACGCCGTGATACAGGGCTTCGCCGGAGGGACCTCCTACGAGATCAAGGTCAAGGGCACGCAGGAGAACGTCAACGAGAAGGCGCAGGAGATAGAGGCCGCCCTCAAGGGCCTGCCAGGAGGCGTCACGTACACCAAGGACAAGCAGGACTACGTCGGGCCCGTAGTAGGACACGACCTGGCCAAGAAGGCGCTGTTCGCCATCATCCTCTCGATGTTCGGCATCATCGTCTACGTGGCTTTCCGCTTCTCCAACCCCATCTGGGGGACGGCCGGCGTAATAGGCCTGCTGCACGACGTCTTCGTCGCGCTTACGGCCATGTCCCTCACGAACCGCGAGATAGACCTGGTAATAGTAGCCGCCTTCCTGACCATAGCCGGCTATTCGATCAACGACACGATAGTCATCTTCGACCGGATGCGCGAGAACATGAGGACCTTCCCGAAGATGCCGATGGGGGAACTGATCAATCTCAGCGTCAACGAGACGCTCTCCCGCACGATCATCACGACCAGCACGGTCTTCATCACCGTGCTGGTGCTGTTCCTGTTCGGCGGCAGCGCGATCAACAACTTCGCGTTCTGCATGCTCGTCGGCACCGTGACGGGCGTTTACTCCACGGTCGCGCTCTGCACGCCGATGGTGTACCAGTGGGAGCACAGGGGCGGGCGCCGCAAGTAGCGTCCGCCGCCCGCGGAGAACAGCGTGCGCAAGATAAAGAAGTTCAAGATCCCCGTATACGCCTACGAGGTGCTGCGCAAGGCGCGCAAGCACAGGCTGGACCTGGCCGCGATAGGACTGGAGAGCGAGGACTCGGTGCGCGAGCACGCCTCGTCCCTCGCGGCGGCCCTGGAACCGGCGGTTGTCTTCGAGTACCTGCCGGCCGAGGACGAAGCCGCCGCCAGGATAACCGGGGAGGAGAAGCGCGCGCTGACCGTAGGGATACTGACCCTCGGCAGGTCTTTCGAGGAGAAACTGGCGGCCCAGCCGGACGAGACCCACAAACGGCTCGGCCGCATAGCTGCCCAGGTCTTCATGCAGACCGCGGTCGGTGTCACCTCGGAGCTCGCCGTGCGCGAGGCCGAGCCGGAAGGCTTCGAGCTCGGTCCCGCGGTCTACATCGCCTCCTGCCCGGAGCCGGAACTGCCGCCGAAAGAGACTACGTCCGTACCGCTGTTCGAGAACGAGCTGATAAAGGCGCTGTGCGCGCGCCTCGAGGCTTCCAAGATAGGGGTCTCCTTCGATACCGGGGCCTTCGAGCCAAAATACTCGGCCCTTTTCGCCCTGCCCTGGCTTTCCAAGAAAAAGAAGAAGACGGCGGCCGCGAAGAAATAGCTCCCCGATGGGACATTTCCTGCTGCTCATCTACAGCCTGCTGGCGCCGGCTATCGCCGGCCTTTACGCTTTGTTCTTCCTGCTCTCCCCCCGCCGGGCCCTGATGAAGGGACTGGGCGGCGAACTCGGGGAGAGGCTTGGCGACGGCGCCCCGGATTTCGCCTCTCGCCCGCTCTGGGTCCACGCGGCCTCCGTCGGAGAGGTGAAGGCCGTCTCCCGCCTGGCCCCGGAACTCGCCGCCCGCCTCGGCGCCCCCATTTTTTTCACCTCCTCGACCGCGGCCGGCCGCGCCGAAGCACGGAAGACCGGGGCCGAGGCCAGGCTGGCGCCCCTGGACTTCTACCCGCTGGCCGCCGCCTTCGTGTCCAGGCTGCGCCCGCGGCTCCTGCTCCTCGTGGAGACCGAGATCTGGCCGGCCACGCTCTACGCCGCCGCGAACGCGCACGTGCCGGTCTTCCTCGTCAACGCGCGCATCTCCCCCGGCACAGCTCGCCTCTACCGGTCCCTCGGGCCCTTCACCAGGCTGGCCTTCACCGGCGTCCGCGGAGTACTGGCCCAGACCCAGGCCGACGCCGACAGGTTCGCGGCCCTGCCGGGCCTGGCCGGGAAGGTCTCGCTGACCGGCAACCTGAAGCACGACCTCCTCGGCATATCCGCGGCCGGCGCGGAGAAGGTGAAGGGGTTCATGGCGGCCTCAGGCTGGAGCGGGGCGCCTGTCCTGACGGCGGGCAGCACGCATCCGCCGGAGGAGCCGGCGATCGTGGACGCCTGGCTGAAAGCGCGGGAAAAAGTCCCGGAGCTTAAGCTGGTCCTGGTCCCGCGCCACCCGGAGCGCCTGGGCGAGACGGAGGAGCTGCTCGTGGGCCGCGGGATTGAATTCACACGCTGGTCGCGGGCGGCCGGCCCGGCGAAGGACTGTCTCCTCGTCGACGCGATGGGCCTGCTGCAGGCCTTTTATTCGGTCTCGGCGGTCTGCTTCGTGGGCGGCACGCTGGACGACACCGGCGGGCACAACCTGCTGGAACCGGCGCTCTTCGGCAAGCCGGCGCTCTTCGGGCCGAACTACCGCAACGCCAGACAGGCCGGAGACGCGCTGATAAAGCAAAAAGGCGGCTTCCTCGTGGAAACCGCCTCACAGCTTGCCGGGACTCTCGTCCGCCTGCTGACCGACCGGGCCGCCATGGCCGCCGCCCAGGCGGACTCCTCCAGAGCCCTCTCCTCCCTCAAGGGCGCCACCGAAAGGACCGCCTCCGCCATCCTTCAGACGCGTACGTAGCGTACGCCTAGTTGCAGGTGCAATTGCCGCTCGTGTCCGGTTGTGTGGAACAATAACCCAGCGTGGTGGCCGTCTTCCAGCATACGGCGTGACCCGCCGAGGGATTCCCAAGCGCCGTACAGTTGACGGCATTGCCGGAAGCGTCCACTCCCAGCGGGTAATTCCCCGCGGAACACTGGCTGCCGGCTACGGCCAAGGCGGAAGCCGTAGAGGCGTTCCCGCTCAGAGTCCCGCTGAAGGTGGTCGCGGTGACCGTGCCCGCCCCGGAAATGTTGTGGGAGTTCATGCTTATGTTCCCCGCCATGCTGAGGCCGGTCAGGGCGCCGACGGACGTGACGTTGCCCTGCGCGGCCGTGCTGAGCGTCCCGGAGAGGGTCGTCGCGCTCACGGTGCCCGCCCCGGTCAGGCTGTTGCCGTTCATCGTGATGCCGCCGGCCATGCTGAGGCCGGTCAGGGCGCCGACGGACGTGACGTTGCCCTGCGCGGCCGTGCTGAGCGTCCCGGCGAGGGTCGTCGCGCTCACGGTGCCCGCCCCGGTCAGGCTGTTGCCGTTCATCGTGATGCCGCCGGCCATGCTGAGGCCGGTCAGGGCGCCGACGGAAGTGACGTTGCCCTGCGCGGCCGTGCTGAGCGTCCCGGCCAAGGTCGTCGCGCTCACGGTACCCGCCCCGGTCAGGTTGTTGCCTCCCATCGCTATGCCAGAGGCCATCGTGACCCCGCCGCTGAAGGTCTGAGCCCCAGCCCAGGTATTGCCGTGGCTCAGGTTGAGGCCCAGCGGGAACAGGGTGCTCCCGGACCCCTGCAGCGAGGCATCGGTGATCACGCCTCCGATGCTGGACATGGACTGCCAGCTGGCGTTGCCGCCGCCGTCTGAGGTCAGGACGTAGTTGTTGCCGGCCCCGGTCGGCATGGTAAAGGAGGTCGTCCTGGTCTGGCCGGCCACGTTCAGCACTCCGGCGTCCACTTTTATCCCGGAAGAGGTCTCGATGCTGTACTGGGCGGCCCCGCTGGCCCTGAAGGTGCCGCTGGAAGTGGCGGTTATGGCGGCGAACGTCGGTTTTGCGGCGCTATCCACGTTCTGCGGCAGCGAGAGAACTATGCTCCCCGGGCCGTTCGTTACGTAGACCTGGCTGGCGGTCCCGGTCAGCGTTCCGGTGGACGGGGCGCCCGAGCCGTCGCCGATCACAAGGCCGCCGTTGCCGAGCAGCGGCAGGGTACCGAGGGGCGAGGCGCCGTTGCCGTAGATCAGCGCTCCGGCCGTGAACGAGCCGGCCCCGGTACCGCCGCGGCTGACTGCGGCGTACTGTTCCGCGGCGATGGTATTCGCGTCGCTCCAGTAGGCGTTATACCCGGCCGTGCCGTTCATCACTCCAGGGACTCCGGAGCCGTTGGCCTTAAGCACGCCGTTCAGGGCGCCGGTCACGGCAAGCCCGGAAGCGCCTTTATAGACCAGGCCGCCCTGCGCCGCCGCGGAAAGGTCCGCGCCGGAGCCGCCGTACTGAAGGCTCAGCGGGCTGGCCAGCGACAGGGCGCCGCTGGTGCCGAAGCCGGACCTGGCGCCGGCGGAGTTGCCGAACAGCGCGTCGCCGTTAACGTCGAGGGCCGCGGCCGGGGCGATGGTATTCACGCCCGTGCGCGCGCCGGTGCCGGTGGAAAGATAGACGTCCCCGGCGACCACCAGCGCGGAGAGCTTTACCGGCAGCACCGAGCGCTGGACCAGTTCCCCGTCGAAGGCTATATTGCCGCCCACCACGAGGTTCTCCACCGAGCTCCCGGCGTAGGGATCGTAGGGCGTGCCTATCACCAGGTCTCCGCCTCGCACGTTAAGGCGCGAGACCGGGTTCACCGTGCCGATGCCGACGTTGCCCCCGGTATTGAGCACCAGCCCGTCGAGAGCGCCGGCCTGCAGGACCACGTTGCCGGTGCCGTTCTGGTCAGCGTCGGAGCGGACCACCGCGTCGCCGTTGGCGGATACGTTGGTGGCCGATCCCAGCGATCCGGCGCTGTTTATAGTGGTGCCGTCGGGAAAAATTATCCCGTTGGACAGCGGACCCGAGATGCGGATATTGCCGTTGACGGTGAGCCGCCAGTTCGGGTCCATGACGGAGGTCCCCATTCCGACGTTCCCCATATAGGAGCTCACATATATGGCCGGGGTGGTGTTGTAGCCGGTGGAGATCCAGACCACGCTGTTCTGGATGCGGTGGTAGACGGAATCGGTGACGACCCTGGGGGTGCCGTTCAGGACGAGCGCGAGGTTCGGCAGGTAGTCCCCGCTCAGGGTGCCCAGGGTGGCGGTCTTCGCGGCGCCCCGGTAGAATTCTACGCGGGCCTCCGCGGTGGAGCCGGCCACCAGATAGGCTACGGCGTTGTCGTTGGCGAAGACGGGATTGTTGTCGCCCACCTGCAGATAGGCGGGATCCGGGAAATCGAAGCTCCTGAGCCCGGCGCCGAGGCGGCCGAACACCGCCGCGTCGCTGGAGACCGTGACCTGGCCCGCGAAAGCGTTCTGCCCGGTAAAGGAGTTCGTGGAGGCCAGGTACGCCGGGAAGCCGGCGTCGGAACCTATGGCGCCGCTGACCCTGAGCCAGCCGTTCACGACGGTGGAGGAGAGGTAGACCGTGCTGGGATGGGGCGGGTTGGCGTAGAAATCCCCGTTGACGTGGACGTCGCCGGAAAAGACCGCCGTATCCGCGGCCACTCCGTAGTCAGAAAGGATGGTCCCGTGCACGTGCAGTTTTTCGCGCGGCGTGTCCGTGCCTATGCCGACGTTATACGGGTTGTTCTCCTGCAGCAGCAGCGGATAACCGTCGGCGGCGCGCACCTCGTTGGGGCGGCCGGTCCAGGTCCCGGAATAGGAGCCGATGGAGACCTCGTTGCCGCGCACTCCTGTGTCCGAGCGGATGTCGCCGGCCACGTGGAGCGGGGCCTGCGGCGACGCCAGGCCGATGCCGACGTTGCCGGACGAGTCTATCCGCATGCGCTCGGTGGAGTTGGAGTTGAAGGTTATCACGTCGGAGGCGCCCTGGCCCAGGACTATGTTCTGGGAATTCATGCCGGTCACGCGGCCGCTGGAAACGTAGAGATTGGAGAAAACGTCGACGTCACCGCCGGTGCGGGAGTTTATCCCCCCGCTGCCGACATAGAGGCTCCCGTCCACGTCAAGCGCGCCCTTCGGCGGGTTGGGGCCGGTGTCGGCGGTGAAGGACGGGCCTATCCCTATGTTCCCGGAACTGTTCATGCGCATAAGCATCTTCGCAGGAGTATCGAAGATGACGTCGCCGACCCCCAGGCCGTTGTTGGCGGAGCGGATGCCGACGTCGGTATTGGAGGTGACCCCGTTGACAGAGGTCCCCACGCCGGCCGTGGTCATGCGGGTGCCGTCCGGAAAGGTTATGCCGTAGCCGACTCCGTACATTTTTATGTCGCCGCCGTTCACGGTGAGCTTGGCGTCCGGAGAATTGGTGCCGATCCCGACGTTGGAATAGGACTGGGTGGCCAGCAGGACCTGGTAGGCCGCCGTGAAGGTGGTGACGGAGACGTTCGCGCCGTCCTCCAGGCGCTTGGCCACCATGGCGTAGGCCACGCTGTCCAGCGGCTCTCGCGGGGAAAGCACGTCGCTCTCGACCTGGACTTCCAGGTAGAGGGGCTGCCCGGTGGCCAGCACGGAAAGAGGGGGCGTCAGCTCGGCGCTGAAGATGCCCTGCGTGGCCTGCACCGCGGTCTCCGGGCTCTGCCAGAGGCAGGGCTGGAAAGGCTGGCCGCAGGCCCCCCCGTTGGCGTTGTTGGCCGTAGGGGAGTTGAAGATGCGGAAGTAAAGATGGACGGTATTGGTGATCGGCGCGTTGTCCTGTTCCAGGCGGCCCTGGTAGTTCAGGGTGCCGGGCACGCTCCCGGGGGTAATTTCCCCGGCCGTCAGCGCCCGCGGCAGGAGCGCGGCCGCCAAGAGGAAGATCAGTTTTTTCATAAAGTCCGCCTTATCCGACTCATCTGACGATTATAAGTTTCCCTTTCTTGGACGACCCGTCCGAGGTGACGACGTAAAAGTACAGGCCGCTCGCGACCTTGCTGCCGGCCGTGTTGCGCAGGTCCCAGCCCACGCTGTCCAAGTTGCCGTCCTTCTGCACCGTGCAGACCCTTTCCCCCGAGATGGTATAGATGGTGATAGTGGCGCGCAGCGTGAGGCGGGTGAACGTTACCCCGTCGCAGCCCTGGGAGGCCCTGCAGGGGTTGGGATAGGCGTGGGCCTCGGAGACGTCGGCCTGAGGCGGGCGCCAGGAGTTGACCGTGCCCCAGTTCAGGGTATATCTGCCTCCGGAGAGCGTTCCAAGACCAAGCTGGCCGGTGCTGCCCAGCAGCGTATAGAGTCCGCCTGTCTTCAGGGCGGAGTTCCCGATAGTGGACTGTTCGCTGATCAGGATGCGGTATACCCCCCCGCTCAGGATGGCGGACGCGTACTCATAAAGGGCGGCCGAGAGCAGGATTGCCGAGGCCAGGACGATGGCGCGTTTCGAACGCATGATATATTGATATAGTAAAAACTGTTAACTGTCAATGACGATAATGTTAAGCGAAAGTTTCGTCCTCCGCCCTGCCGACGGCGGGACGCGGAACCGATAAATGATATAATTTTTTCGTATCAATGGAAATAAACAAGCCGGACCCGCGGATACTCGTCATCAGGATGTCGTCGCTGGGCGACATCATACTGACAGCGCCGGTCTTCAGGAACCTCAAGGCCAAATGGCCTGGGGCCCGCCTCGAGATGCTGGTGAAGCCGCAGTTCCGCGACGCGGTATCCAGGTGCGCGTTCATAGACCGGGTGATCCCCTTCAACGGCCTGCTGGCGGCTCTGGCGGGGATCAACGCCGCCCGCTACGACGTTATCATCGACCTCCACGACACGCCCCGCAGCCGCTTCCTCTCGCTGCTGGCCGACGCGCCGGCAAAGCTGCGTTATCGGAAGTCCTCGCTGGCCCGGCGGCTTTTCGTGGGGCTGCGCATCCCCAGCCCCGCGCTGGAGAAGCATACGCTGGACCGCTACCTCGAGACCTTGGCCGGACTTGGCGTGCCGGTAGTCCACTCCGGCCCGGAACTCGGCGACTGGCCGCCGGCGCCGGGAGGTCCGGCGCTGGGCCCCGGGCCTCTCAAGGTCTGCCTGCTGCAGACGGCCTTCCTCGGGGACTGCGTCCTGACGCTGCCGCTGCTGAAAAAGCTCAAGGAGACGCTTCCCGGCGCCTCCGTCACGGTGGTGACCCGCCCGGAGACGGCGGAGGTGTTCGCCGCCTCCGGCCTGGCCTCCGCCATCGTCGAGGACCGCAAGAAGACCGCCTCCTCCGGCCTGGCGGAATTCCGCAGGCTTACCGCCGAGCTCCGCTCGGGCGGCTTCGACGCGGCCATCGTGCCGCACCGCTCCCTGCGCAGCGCCCTGCTGGCCTGGCGGGCCGGGATCCCGGTGCGCGTAGGGTTCTCCTCCAGCGCCGGCAGCTTCCTGCTCACCCACAAGGTGCCGTTCTCCTGGCTGCTGCACGACGTGGACCGCAACCTGTCGCTGCTCTCCCCGCTGGCAGAGGACCTGAGGACCGCCTTTCCCGGGCTGCGCCGGTCGGCCGGGCCTCCCTATTCGCCGGCGGAGCGCGTGACCGCCGGCATCAACCCGGGCTCGGCCTGGCCCACCAAACGCTGGCCTGCGGGGAAATGGGCGCGCCTCATAAAGAAGCTGGCCGCCGCCCACGGGGGGCGGGTGCTGATAGTCGGCGGGCCGGGAGAAAAGGAATGGAACGGCGCCATAGAGCGCATGGCCGGACCGGAGAACTGCCTGAACCTGACCGGCCGCACCACGATGCCGGAGCTGATGGAGGCCGTGCGGCCGCTCAAGGTCTTCGTCTCCAACGATTCGGGGCCGATGCATATAGCGGCCGCGCTGGGCGTTCCGGCCGTCGGGATATTCGGCCCGACCACGCGGGAGCTCGGCTTTTTCCCCTACGGGGACGGCAACCGGGTAGTGGAAACGCCGCTGGCCTGCAGGCCCTGCGCGCTGCACGGCTCCAGGAAATGTCCTCATTCCCATTTTCTCTGCATGAAGCTGCTCACAGTGCAGGAGGTCTTCGACGCCGCAGAGAAGTGCAGGAGGGGCTCCGCCGGGGCGGAGTGAACTGACATGACGATGATATTCGCGGTGGTGACGATAGCGGCCCTGGGGCTCAGCGCGCGCTGGGCCTGGTGGAGGAAACCCGTCCCGGGGATGAAGGTACTCTGCTACCACAAGGTCGGCTCCCCGCCGCCGGGCTCTAAACTGAAGGACCTCTGGGTCAGCCCGAAGAGATTCCGGGCCCAGGTCAAGTACCTTCTGGACAACGGCTACGCCACGCTGACCTTCTCTGACCTCAAGAAGCTTCACGACAGCGGAGCTCCCCTGCCGGAGAGATCCGTCCTGATAACGTTCGACGACGGCTACGAGAACAACTACACCAGCGCCTGGCCGATACTGCGGGAGCTGGGCGCAAAAGGGAACATCTTCGTGGTCTACAACACCATAGGCAGGACCAACCTCTGGCACGACCCGGCCACCGAGCCGTGGGTGAACATGGCCACGCTGGAGCAGCTGAGGGAGATGCAGGCCAGCGGCGTGATCGAGTACGGCTCGCACACCATGAACCACCCGCACCTGGGTTCGCTGCCGCTCGAGGACGCGGCCTGGGAGATGCAGGAATCCAAGCGCCAGCTCGAGGCGGCTTTAGGGCGCGAGATGTGCGCCTTCGCCTATCCTTACGGCGACGGGGCCTACTCCCCGGAGGTGCGGAAAAAGGCGCTGGAAGCCGGCTACACCTTCGACTTCAGCTTCAAGCAGGGCAAGACCCTGTGGCCCTGGGACCGCGCCAGCTCGACCATAGACCGCCTTTTCATACGCGGCTCAGACAACAACTGGGACCTCGAGCTCCACCTGACCCGCGGCGCCTCTAGGCTCTGAAATGGAAAGCGCGCCGCGGAAGATACTGATAATACAGCTGCGCCAGATAGGCGACGTGCTGCTCACCACCCCGGCGGCCAGGGCCCTTCGGGAGGCCTTTCCGGAAGCCAGGCTGGACTTTCTGACCCAGTCTCCGTCGGATCAGCTCCTGAGGGGCAACCCGTACATAGACAACGTGCTGGTCTACGACCGGGCGAAACCCTTCCGGGAACTGCTCCGCGCGAGGCGCGCGGGCTACGATATCGTGCTGGACTTCCTGTCCAATCCGCGCTCCGCGCTGCTGGCCGCGCTCAGCGGGGCACGGATCAAGGCCGGCCCGGGGTATACAGCTTCGGCCTGGGCTTACAACAGAAAATTCTTCCCCGGTCCGGAGCGCCCCTATTCCGCCTTCAGGAAGATAGACGCCCTCTCGGTACTGGGCGTCTCCCCCGCCAGCTACCGCTACCCGGAGCTTTTCCCCTCGCCCGAGGACCTGGCCTGGGCGGACGCGGCCTTCGCCGCCGCCGGCTTTCCGGCCGGACCGGTCCTGGCCTTCGCTCCGGCCTCGCGCAGGATAACGCGCCAGTGGCCTCCGGAGCATTACGCGCGCCTTGCGGCCCGCTGCGCCGCCGAACTCGGCGCCGGAGTAATGGTGCTCTGGGGCCCAGGGGAAAAGGAGCTGGCCGGGAAGGTCGCCGGCCTGGCCGCTTCGGGCCTGGTTAAGCCGGCTCCGGAGACCTCCACTCTGCTGCGGCTGGCCGCCCTGATAAGGAAAAGCGTTCTGACGGTCTCCAATTGCAGCGGCACCAAGCACATCGCCCAGGCGGCGGGCGTACCCACGCTGGGGATCTACGGGTCCAGCGATCCCGCGCACTGGACCCCGCCGGACGACCCCGAGCACCAGACGGTCAGGGACGGGACCCTGGATTGCATAGCGTGCCGCCGGAACTACTGCGACATCGGGATAAAGTGCCTCAGGGACTTATCCCCCGATACCGTTTTTGCTAAACTAGTCTCTATGCCGGCGATAAAAAGGCTCGGGCGGGGCGCGCCGTGAAGCGGGACGGGTTCTCCGCCGAAGGACTGCGCGACTCCATGCGCTCAAGCGCCGCGGGACGGCTCGCGCTCGGCGCGCTTTCGGCCGTCTACTCGGCGGCCGTCGCCGGGCGGCGCGGTCTGTACGCTTCAGGCCTGAGGAAAGCCCGCCGCCTGCCCGTTCCGGTGGTCTGCTTCGGCAACATCTCCTCCGGCGGGACCGGCAAGACCTCCACCGTGGTCACGGTCGCCATGGAACTGGCGCGCGCCGGACGCAGGCCGGCCGTGCTGCTGCGCGGCTACAAGCGCCGCGTCCCCCCGCGCACCGTGACCGTGCTGGCCAAGGGCCGCCCTCTCAGCCTCGACGAGTCCGGCGACGAGGCGCTGATGCTCTACAGGCTGCTGGAGCCGGCCGGCGTGCCCGTAGTGGTTTCCTCGGACCGCTTCGCCTCGGGCAGCCTGGCCGCCTCGCAACTGGGGGCCGACATACTGCTGATGGACGACGGCTTCCAGCACTTCGCCGTGCGCCGCGACGCCGACATCGTGCTGGTCAACGCTACCGCCCCTTTTTCCTCCGACCGCGTGCTGCCGGCCGGGGACCTGCGCGAGCCGGCCTCCGGCCTGGCCCGGGCGAAGGCCGTAGTGATAACGCACTGCGAACAGGTGACCCAGGATTCCATAGAGAGGCTGCGCGGGGAGATCAGGGCTGCCGCGCCGAAGGCCGAGATCGTGGAGAGCTTGCACGCCCCTGAGGCCTTCATCGACCCCGTCACGGCGGAGAAAGTGGACCTCAACGTCCTGAAGGGACGCAAGGCGGTCTCGCTCTGCGGCATAGGGGACCCCGCCTCGTTCGAGGAGACGCTGAAGAAGATGCGCATAGAGCTGTCCCAGATCTGGCGCTACCCGGACCATCACCCTTTCTCGCTGGACGACCTGGGCGCGGCACAGCAGACGCGCGGCGGCCTGCCTCTCATCACCACCTACAAGGATTTCGCGCGCTTCCCGCAGGGCTGGCAGCAGGTCCTGCCAGGCGGGGTACTCCTGCTTTCGGTCAAGATAGTCTTTCTGCTCGACGGCTGGAAGCGCCTGATGCGGATAGTGGCCTCGGCCGGGGAACCGGAGTCCCGATGAGGGCCTGGCCCTCCAAGCTCAGGAAGGGCCCGCCGCGCCCGACCGCGTTCCTGGACAGGGACGGGACGCTGAACCACGACCGGCCCGGCGCCTATATAACCCGTCCCGAACAGCTGAAGATCTACGCGAAGGCCCCGGCCGCGCTCAGGCTAATGGCCTCCAAGGGCTACCGCATCGTAGTGGTCACGAACCAGTCTGCCGTGGGCCGCGGCTACATGACCCTCGAAGCCTCCAAGAGGATAAACCTGCGCCTGGCCCGCGCATTGCGCGCCGCAGGCGCTCCGGTCGACGCCATCTATTTCTGCCCGCACGCTCCGTCGGAAAGCTGCTCCTGCCGCAAGCCGGCTCCGGGCCTGCTCGAGGAGGCCGCGGCCGACCTGCCGTTCGTCAGGACCTCGTCCTTCGTCGCGGGAGACAAGAAGAGCGACCTGGACCTGGCCCGCAACTCAGGCCTCAGGGGTCTGCTGGTGCGCACTGGGCAATGGCGCTCTCTCGCACCGGCGGCCGCGCGGAAAAGCTACGCCAGCCTGCTGGCGCTGGCGCGGGCCCTGCCGGACATGACTCGCGCGGAAACGCGCAAAAGGAAAACACGGTGAAAAAGCGCATACTTGTATCGCAGATCGTCACGCTGCTGCTGCTCATAGCGGCCCGCCCCGAGAGTTGGCGTCTTTTCTGGTACGGGCTGGGCGTCATGGTCCTCGGCCAGCTAGTCCGGCTGGCGGCCAGCGCGGCCATAGTCAAATCCAAGACGCTGACCACGACCGGCCCCTACGCCGCCGTCCGCAATCCGCTGTACCTGGGAACCCTGCTGATGACCGCCGGCCTGCTCCTGATGCTCTCCTCCCCTTCCCGTCCGCTGCTTACGCTCTTCGTCTGGGCCTTCGGCGCGGCCTCCTTCGGGTGGATCTACTACGTAACGATAAAGGCCGAGGAGAAATACCTGCGCTCGGTCTACGGGACGGATTTCGACAAGTACGCGGCCGCGGTCCCCTCCATACTGCCGCGGCCCTCGGGCTTGGCCGGTTTCTTCGACTTTTCCGCCTACTCCGCGGCCGTCTTCCGCAAGAACAAGGAATGGCGCGGGCTGAGCGCGGCGCTGCTCCTGACGCTGCTGGTCGCGGGGCTCATCAAGTATGGCATCTAAACTGGCGCTTCTCCTCTGCCTGGCCATGGCCCTGCCGGCCTCCGCCGCGGAGAAACTGCTGGAGCATCCCTACTGGAAAAGCGCAGTCCCGGCCGCGAAGCCCCCCCCGCCTGACGCTGGGATAACGCCGGGGGAAACGCTGCAGTACAAGATCTACTGGGGCATTATCCCAGTCGGAAGTTCCTACCTGCGGGTGGAGAAGGCAGTGGACGTCTCTTCCCGCACGGTCTGGCACCTCGTCTCCGAGGCCGATTCGAATTCCTTCATCGCCAATTTTTACCCGGTCGCCGACCGCAACGAATCCTGGATGGACGTCTCTAACCTCGATTCCCTGGGCTACTACCGCAAGATCTCCGAGGGCCGTTATTTCTACAACGAATGGGCCGTCTTCGACAGGGCCGCCGGGCGTTTCTACGGCGAAGAGATGAACCGCAAGGGGAAGGTCTCGGCTTTCGAGGGAAAACTGGACGCGCCCGTGCCTGTAAGCGACTACCTGTCGGCCGTCTACCGCCTGCGCGCGGAGAAGCTCTCGCCGGGAGACGTGGCGCAGGTTGACGTAATGATCAAGAAACCGCTGCGTCTTACCGTCAAGGCGCGCAAGTTCCAGAAGATCTCGACTCCTTACGGGACCAGGAAATGTCTGCTCCTGGAGCCGACGGAGGGCGGGAACGGGCTTTTCGTCTCCAAATCCGGCAAGCGCATGTACGTCTGGGTCACGGACGACGAGTTGCGGCTGCCGATGATGCTGAAGGCGGAGATCTTCATCGGCTCGGTCACAGCGAAGCTGGTAAAGCGCACGATAACGCCCTAGATCCGCAGCCGCCTTCCCCACGGTTCCGTTGCTTTGTATAATATCTATATTATGACAAAGGCTGCTTTCAAACGCCTTTCTGCCGTCGCGGCCTCGTTCCGCGGCCGCCGTATAGCCGTATTCGGCGACCTGATGCTGGACCGCTACGTGAAAGGCACCGTAAAAAGGATCTCGCCGGAGGCGCCGGTCCCGGTAGTGAGGGTCACCTCCGAGTCCGCAGTCTGCGGCGGCGCCGCCAACGTGGCCGTGAACCTGGCCGCGCTGGGCGCCGAGCCGCAGCTGCTCTCCGTCACCGGGCGCGACCCGGCTGCCCAGGAACTGGCCTCTCTCCTCTCCGCGGCAGGGGTCTCCTCCTCCAGGCTGGTCGCGGACCCGGGCTTCTCGACCATAGAGAAGACCCGCGTGATAGCCGAGCACCAGCAGGTCGTGCGTTTCGACCGGGAACAGCCCTCGCTGCTGGGGCACTCCGCCAAGAAGGCCGCGCTGGACGCGCTGGACGGGGCCCTGAAGGACGGCTGCGGCGCGCTGATACTTTCCGACTACGGCAAAGGGCTGCTGGAACCGGCTACGATAAAGGCCGCCGTCTCGCTGGCCGCCTCGCGGCGTGTCCCGGTCTTCGTCGACCCGAAAGTGGAGCATTTCCAGCTCTACCGCGGCGTGGACTGCATAACGCCCAACACGAGCGAGGCCTTCGGCGGCATGCGCCTGACGCAGAGGGACGGGCAGGAAGCGGCCGAAGAACTGGGGAAGGCCATCATGCGGAAGCTCTCCTGCCGCACGCTGCTGGTGACGCAGGGCGAGCACGGCATGACGCTGTTCACGCGCCGCGGCGGGTCGGTGCGTCCGGAACACATCCCGACGCGCGCGAGGGAGGTCTTCGACGTCACCGGGGCCGGCGACACCGTTATCTCCACGCTGGCCCTGGCCTGGGCCGCGGGAGCCTCCCCGGAGGAGGCGGCGGCGGCGGCGAATTTCGCCGCCGGCGTGGTGGTGGCCAAACTGGGCACCGCCTCCGTGAGCGTGGAGGAACTGCTGGAGAGCGCCAGATCATGGCTACAACCTGCCTGATAGTCATACCGGCCCGCTACGGCTCGCAGCGCTTCCCCGGCAAGGTGCTGGCCCCGTTGGCCGGCAAGCCGGTGCTCCAGTGGTGCTGGGAGGCGGCCGTCAAGGCTCGTCTGGGAAAGGTGCTGATAGCCACGGAGCATACCAGGGTGCTCGAGTTCGCGCGCTCCATAGGGGCCTGCGCCGTTATGACCAGCCCCGGCTGCCAGTCCGGCACCGACCGCGTCTTCGAGGCCTCGCGCGGCAGCCGCGCGGACTTCATCCTGAACGTGCAGGGCGACGAGCCGTTCATGACGGCCGCCATACTGAAGAAGGCCCTCCGGAAACTCAAGGCCTCCCCCTCCTGCGAGATCGGCACCGCCTGCACCCGCATCTCCTCCGGGGCCGAAGTCCGCGACCCTAACTGCGTGAAGGTCGCGATGAACGCCGAGGGCCGCGCGCTGTACTTCTCGCGCGCCCCGATCCCCTTTCACCACGAGCTGTCGCCGCTCAAGGACCGCCCGTGGCACAGGCACTGCGGCTTCTACATCTACCGCCGCGGCGCGATAGAGAGGTTCGTAAGGCTGCGGCCCAGCCCGCTGGAGCGCCTGGAGCGCCTGGAACAGCTGCGGGCGCTGGAAGCCGGCATGGGGATCGCGGTGGCGGAAGTCCCAGCCCCCGGCCCGGCCATAGACGTGCCGGCGGACCTGAAGGCGGCCGAGAGATATCTTAAAGCCCGCCGCTAGGAGGGCGGCGGGCCGGCCCCCCTTCGCGGGGAGGCCTTTTCGGGATTATGCGCGCTAGCGCGGGGAGCGACATGACCAGATACATATTCGTGACCGGCGGTGTGGTGAGTTCTCTCGGCAAGGGAATAACGGCCGCCTCGATAGGCCGTCTGCTGAAAGCCCACGGCTTTTCAGTGAACATCGTGAAATGCGACCCGTACATCAACGTGGACGCCGGCACGATGGCCCCGTTCCAGCACGGCGAGGTGTTCGTCACCGACGACGGGGCGGAGACCGACCTGGACCTCGGCTACTACGAGCGCTTCCTCGGGCTGGACACCGCGCGCGTCAACATCGTGACGGCCGGCCAGATCTACCAGAGCGTGATAGCGCGCGAGCGGGAAGGCGGCTACCTGGGCCAGACCGTTCAGGTCATACCGCACATTACCGACGAGATCAGGAGCCGCTTCCTGAAGGCCGGCGAAGGCTACGACATAGCCATCATCGAGATCGGAGGGACGGTCGGCGACATCGAGAGCCTGCCGTTCCTCGAGGCGGCGCGCCAGATGCGCCCCGACCGCACGCGCAGCGAAGTGCTGTACCTGCACGTGACGCTGGTGCCCTACCTCTCCGCCTCCGACGAGCTCAAGACCAAGCCCACGCAGCACTCGGTCAACAAGCTGCGCGAGATCGGCATCGACCCGGACATCATCGTCTGCCGCGCCGAGAAGCCGCTCGCGCGCGACATCAAGAACAAGATAGCGCTGTTCACCAGCGTGCCCAGGGAGGCAGTGGTGGAGGCCCCCGACGCCCCGTCGATCTACGACGTCCCGGACCTGCTGAAGAAGCAGGGGCTCGACGAACAGATCATGATGCTGCTGCGGCTGCGCAGCGCCAAGTGGGACTTCGACGAATGGACCGGCTTCGTGCAGCGGATGCGGAAGGCCGCTTCGGCCCAGCCGGTGCGCATAGCGATAGCCGGCAAGTACACCAAGCTCAAGGACTCATACAAGTCGCTGGTGGAGGCCATACAGCACGGCTGCATCGCCAACGGCGTCAAGGCGGACCTGGACTACGTCGACGTGGAGGCCCCGGACTTCAAGACCCGCCTCGCGCAGGCGGACGGTCTGATAGTGCCCGGCGGGTTCGGGGACCGCGGCATCGAAGGCAAGATAGAGGCCGTACGCTACGCCCGCGAGAACGGCCTGCCGTTCCTCGGCATCTGCCTCGGCATGCAGTGCGCCACGATAGAGTTCGCGCGCAACGTCCTGGGCCTGAAGAAGGCCCATTCCGCCGAGTTCGACCCGAAGACGCCCCACCCGGTGGTGGACCTGATGGAGGCGCAGAAGGGCGTCAGGGACAAGGGCGGCACGATGCGCCTGGGCGCCTACCCCTGCGAAATAAGGAAGGGCACGCTGGCGCACCGCGTCTACGGCTCCTCTTCCGTCTCGGAACGCCACCGCCATCGCTACGAGTTCAACACCAAGTACGCCGCGCAGTACGCTGGCAAGGGCATGACGATCAGCGGCGTCAACAAGAAGCTCAACCTGCCGGAGATAGTGGAGATAAAGGCCCACCCGTGGTTCGTAGGGGTCCAGTTCCACCCGGAGTTCAGATCGCGCCCGCTGATGCCGCACCCGCTGTTCTTCAGCTTCGTGGCGGCGGCCGTGAGCAACAGGACGCCCCGCGCCGCAGCGGCCAGGGCCTAGGAGACCGCGGTGACCAGACAGAAAAAAGTAAGGATCGGCAGAGCGGTCTTCTCCAACGACGGACCGTTGGGCTACATAGCCGGCCCCTGCGTCGTGGAGGCGGAGAGGTCCTACGCGGCGGAGGCAGCGTCCCTGAAAAGGATATTCTCCTCCCTGAGGACGCCCTTCGTCCTGAAGGCCTCTTTCGACAAGGCCAACCGCACCTCGCACCGCTCCTTCCGCGGTCCCGGCCTTCAGGCGCTACCTTTCCTGAAGGAGCTCAAGGAGCGCCTCGGGGTGCCGCTCCTCATCGACGTGCACGACCCCGCCCAGGCGGCCCGCGTGGCGGAGGCGGCCGATATCCTGCAGGTGCCGGCCTTCATGTGCCGCCAGACGGACCTGCTCTTCGCCTGCGCCGACACCGGCCGGCCGGTCAACGTGAAGAAAGGCCAGTTCCTTTCCCCCTGGGAGGCGGAGAACATCGTGAAGAAGCTGGAGGACCGCGGCGCCTCGGGCATCATGCTGACGGAGCGCGGCTCCTCTTTCGGCTACGGGAACCTGGTAGTGGACATGCGCGGCCTGGAGGTCATGAAGCAGTTCGGGTGGCCGGTGATCTTCGACTGCACCCATTCCGTGCAGAGGCCGGGCGGCCTGGGCAGCGCCACCGCGGGGGACAGGCGCTTCGCGCTGCCGCTGGCCAAGGCGGCGGCCGCCCTGAAGATAGCCGGCGTCTTCTTCGAAGCTCATCCCCATCCCGAGAAGGCTCTTTCGGACGGGCCCAACTCCCTGAAGCTCGGCTCGGTGAGGGAAATCGTCTCCGCGCTGAACCGCGTGGACAGGCTGGCGGCCGACATAGCCGGAGTGACTTCGGACTAAACAGCGAGGACAAAGACATGAAATGCACCAACTGCGGTCAGGAGAACCGCCCCAACGTCAGGTTCTGCAAGAAATGCGGCACGGACCTCACCCTTCCGCCGCCCTGGTTCCCCGGCTGGCGATGGCACCTCAAGGCGCTCAGCTGGATCTACCTCTCGGTCATCGCGGGGTTCTTCGTCATCAGTTACCTGCTGCACCAGCTGAAGCCCCCCTACAACCAGCGCCAGATCCCGGCCGAGATGACGCCCTGGCTGAACCCGCACAAGGTCCCGGCGCCCTGATGCCCGACAAGGACGCCCTGATACGGAGGACGGCCAAGGCCGTCATAAGGTCCGAGGCCAGCGCGGTGGCGGGCCTCGCGTCCGCCGTTGACGCCTCGTTCGCAAGGGCCGTCCGCCTGCTGCAGCGCTGCACCGGCAAGGCCGTCCTGCTCGGGGTGGGCAAGTCGGGCCTGATAGCGCGCAAGGTGGCGGCGACTCTCGCGTCCACGGGCACGCGCAGCGTCTACCTGCACCCGGTGGAATCCCTGCACGGCGACCTCGGCATGATAGCTTCCGACGACGTGGCGGTGGCGTTCTCCTATTCCGGCGAGACCGAGGAAACCGCCAAACTGCTCCCGGTGCTCCGGAAGCAGGGCCTGCCGGTCATCTCCGTCACGAACAACCCGGATTCCCGCATGGCGCGCAATTCCGACGTGGTCCTGCGCCTGAGGGTCAGGTCCGAGGCCTGCCCGTTCGGCATAGTTCCCACTTCCTCCACCACCGCCATGCTGGCTCTGGGGGACGCGCTGGCGGTGACGCTGATGACCCTCAAGGGCTTCGGCCGCGACCATTTCGCCAGGCTGCACCCCGGGGGCAACCTGGGAAAGCTGCTCAACCTTAAAGTGGGCGACCTCATGCGCGAGGGGGCGCTCAACCCGGTGGTCAGGGAGAGCGACAGCGTGGCCGGCGCGCTGCGCGCGATGACCGACACCCGCGCCGGCGCGGTCTCGGTGACTGGCCGCGGCGGCAGGCTCACCGGCTATTTCACGGACGGAGACCTGCGGCGCAGGCTGCAGGGCGGCTTCACCGACCTGTCCGTTCCGGTGAGCGCGGTGATGACGCGCAGGCCGCTGACCGTGCATCCCGAGACCCCGGCCATGGAGGCCGCCAGACTGATCTCCGAAAAGAAGATAGATAACCTGCCGGTGACGGACTCCCGCACTGGGCGCCCGGTAGGCATAATCGACGAGCGGGACCTGCTGAAGGAAGGCCTGGCTTGAGGGGACTGCTGCCTCTTTTCCTCCTCTCCCTGGCGGCCTGCGGCGGCGGCGGCGCGCGCGAAGCCGCGCCCGGGGTCAGCCTGCTCGGCGACTTCTCCATAGCGGAGACCTCCCCGGCCGGAGCCAAATGGAAGCTGAACGCGGAAAAAGGCAGAATGGACGAGAGGCGGAACACGATGATCTTCTCCTCGCCTGACATAAAATTCTACGACGGCGGCGCCGTCTCCTCGGAGATAACCGCCCGCTTCGGCTCCCTGAAGATGGGCGAGAGATCGGCGGTGCTCAACGACGACGTCGTGGTGGACGCCCGCAAGGACGGCATGCGCCTGACCACCACCAGGCTTTACTACAGCTCCGCCCGCGGCAAGATCTGGACCGAGGAGCCCCTCATCATCTACAGGGGGCGCACCGTTACCAGGGGCCGCGGCTTCACCGCCAATCCGGACCTCTCCGAGATAGAGATACACCATCAGGAGACGCGGCTTGGAGGCCAGAAGTGAGACCGCTCCTGTTCGTCGCCCTCCTGCTGCTGGCGCCCGGACTGCTGTCGGCCGAGGACGACTTTCTCCGGGGCTCGGTGGTCAAGAGCGACAAATGGACGCTGGACAGGGCGAAGGACCTGGAGATCTTCGACGGAGACGTCTCCTTCAACAACCCCCTTTACTCCCTAAAAGCCGACAACGCTGTCTACCGCCGAAAGGACCAGGCCTGGGACATGAGGGGAAACGTCTACATGCTGCGCCGCTTCACGGACGGTTCGCAGGTGCAGGTGGACTGCCACCGGGCCCACTACCTGGAGCAGCAGGAGGCGGCCACGCTGCTCCGCGGCCAGCTCCCGGTGCGCATGAAGTACACCGGCCCCGACGGGCGGGTGCTCAGGGGCCGCTCGGACAGCGCGGTGGCCCAGAACAAGAAGGGCCTGATGACCTTCGACGGGAGCTTTTCCCTCTCCACCGACAATCTGGACATGTACTCGCAAAAGGGGCTCTACGACAACTCCGACGCCACCTTCCTGATGTACGACTCCACGCCGCTCGCGGTCGGGACGCGCGAAGGCTACGACTTCGCGATAAACGCCGAGGAGATAAAGTTCTTCCGGGATAGCCGGGACATAAAGTTCTATAATAGGGTTAAAGGCTGGGTGAAAGACCCCGGCGACGGCAGCGCGGAGAAGGCGGCGAAGCGCGGCGCCCGGAACGAGGGGCCCGCTTCCGGCGCGCAGGACATATGAGACTCGAGTGCGAACTTCTTGAGAAATCCTTCAGCCGCCGCCAGGTGGTCAACGGCATCTCCCTTCACATAGACTCAGGCGAGGTCTGCGGCCTGCTCGGGCCCAACGGGGCCGGCAAGACCACCACTTTCCACATGCTGGTCGGCTTCCTCGAGCCAGACTCCGGCAAGGTGTTCCTGGACGGCCGCGACGCGACCAGGGACCCGATGTACGCCCGCGCGCGCGGCGGCATAGGCTACCTGGCCCAGGAGCCAACCGTCTTCCGCGGGCTGACCGTGGAGGAGAACCTGGAAGCCATACTCGAGCGGACCACGCCGGACCGCAAGACGATGAAGGCCCGCGTCGAGTCCCTGCTGGGCGAGTTCGGGCTGCTGAAGCTGCGCGGACAGAAGGCCTGGACGCTGTCGGGCGGAGAGAAGCGGCGGCTGGAGGTGGCGCGGGTCATGATCAACGACCCGCGCATCATCCTGCTGGACGAGCCCTTCGTGGGCATCGACCCGATCACGGTCAGCGACCTGAAGAAGATCATCCTGCACCTGAAACAGAAGGGCATCGGGGTGCTGATCACGGACCATAACGTGCGCGAGACGCTCTCCATCACCGACCGCTCCTACCTGATCTACGGAGGGCAGATCCTCATAGACGGCGACGCTAACGCCCTGCTCAGCGACCCCAAGGCGCGAGAGCTCTACCTCGGCTGGGACTTCAAGCTGTAAGCCGCGCGATCGGACCACGGGCTTCTCTTCCGCGGTCCCCGGCGCGTTAGCCGGCGGATGCGCCGGGAGGACTAGGTGAAGGTCTCCAGGTGTGTGTGGAGGCCGTGACGGCGGATGTGTTTCATAGCGGCCGAGTGCTGTTCTTCGGCGCGGGCGGTATGGCCCATCAGGTAGTAGAGGTTGGCCAGCGAGAGCAGCGTAAGCGCCTCGCCGCGGGGCTCGGAGCGGCCCTTGAAGAGCTTAGCAGCGCGCCTATAGTTCTTCAGCGCCGAAGAGAAATCCCCGTCCTTCCTGCGGATCTCCCCCATTCCCCACTCCACGAAACCCAGGTCCGCCCAATCCGAGAGCGACGAGTAAAGCTTGTGCGCGCGCTCGTAGCCCGCATAGGCCTCATCCAGGCGGCCCAGTTGGCGCAGCACGTTGGAGGTCCCGCATTCAGCGTACGCCTTGGCGAAGGTATCGTCGGTCTTAGCGAAGAACTTGCGGGCCCGCGCATAGCATTCCAGCGCGCGGCCCATGAAACCCGCCACCCGCAGGATGCCGCCCAGGCCGAACAGCGCATAGCCCGCGGCAGCCTCGTCGCCGTCCTTCTCCGCGGCCTTCAGCGAGCCATCAAAAGCGGCTATCCCGTCCTCGTAACGCCCCTGCAGCCTGTAAAGCCCGCCCAGAGCCCACAGGACAAAGGCCTGCCCGGAGAGGTCTTTCTCCCTGCCGTATACCTTGTAAAGCCCTTCCAGCAGCTTCGCCGCCTCGGACAGGCGCCCGGCGAGCCGCAGCGCCAGCGCCCACTCCAGCCGCGCGTCCTCTTCAGATACGCCAAGTTTTTTAGATAAACCGAGAGCCTTCCTGGCGGAATCAAAAGCGCCTTTTTCATTGCCGAGCGCCCTGAAGCAGCGCGCCCCGCTCAACAGCGCCTCCAGCAGCAGTTCTTCGTCGCGGGCCGCAGCCTTGCGCGCAGCCGCATATTCATTAAGAGCTTCGCCGAACAGCCCCAGCCCCCGCAGAGCCTCCCCCTTCAGGAACAGCCTTCTTCCCTTCTCCGCTCCCGGCCCCACCCCTTTCAACGCTTTCAGCGCCTTCGCAAATTCCCCGTTATCCAGAAGTTCTTCTATCTTTTCGATTTTCATGATGTGTTTTCCTGACGAAGTCATCCCTCGCCAGGCCCCGGCTTAGCATCTCGCGGCCCTAAATAAGTTTCCCGCAGACCTTATCCAGCGGGCAGGAGGCGCAGAGAGGTTTCGACTTCCTGCAGAAATCCTTGCCCAGCCTCACTAAAAGAGCGTGATACTCATTATACACTTTTACGTCGGGCCCCACCCCCCCCTCGAAAAGCCCCTTCCAGCCCTCGTACGAAAGCCCCCGCGCGATCCCCATCCGCTCCCCGATACGCCGCGTATACGCGTCTATCACGAAGGTCCTCTTAGCTCCCGCGTACAGCGCCATGGAATCCGCAGTCTCCGGCCCCACCCCCCTGTACGAAAGCAGCTCGGACCGGAGTCCTTCCGGAGAAGCGGAAGAGAACCAGGCCTCGAAGCCCTCCTTGTGCTCGGCCAGCGCGCGCCGGCAGAACTCCTTGAGCCGCCCGGCCTTCTGCCTGAAGTAGCCGCTGCTGCGCAGCGCCTTCTCCAGCCGCGGCAGCGGGCAGGACGCTATCTTCGCCGGGGACATCAGCCCGCCCCGCCAGAGCGCCTCCAGGGCCTTCTCGACGTTGGCCCAGGCCGTGTTCTGCGTAAGCAGGGCGCCGACGCAGATCTCGAACATCCCTCTTTCGGTAAGAGGCCCGTAGAATCCAGGCATATAGACGGGCTCAGCGCTTCCCGCGGGCGTGACGGGCCACCAGCCCTGCGGGCCGAAAGCCTTCAGCAGGAGGGCGTAGACCTTCCTTATTCTTTGGGCAGCAGCCGCTTTATCTCCCGGAGCAGATCGTCCAGGTTGTACGGCTTTTTCATGAAATTCCGGGCGCCGCATTGTTTGGCCTTTTCCATGCTCTCGGGAGTGTCCAGGGTGGAGATTATCAGCACGGGCGTGTGGCGGGTCAGGTTGTCGCGCATCAGCGCGTTGCAGACCTCGTACCCGTTGAGCTTGGGGAGCAGCAGGTCCAGCAGGATCAGGTCGGGCTTCTCGCGGCGGGCCAGGGCCAGGCCGGCGACGCCGTCGGAGGCGTGCAGCACTGCATACCCTTCGGCGGCCAGCACCTCCTTAAGCACGCCCGAGGCGGACTTGCTGTCCTCTATCAGCACTATCTTGCGCGGGGTCATTTCCGGCCGCCGTCCCTGTAGGCGGCCATCAGACGCATGTAGTTCTGCTCCGACTTCAGCAGCCCGCCGCATTCTTCGTCCGTCAGCTCCCGCCTGACCTTGGCCGGCATCCCCATCACCATGCTGCGCGGCGGTATCTTAGAACCCGGCGGCACGAGGGCGCCGGCGGCGATTATGCAGTATTCCCCTATCTCGCTCGCCATGACCACCGCGCCCATCCCTATCAGGCAGTGCGCGCCGACGCGGGAGCCGTGCACCACGGCCGAATGGCCGATAGTGACGCCCTCGCCGATGACCACGGGCGTGCCGCCGTCGGGATGGATGCAGGCCAGGTCCTGCACGTTGGTGCCGCGGCCTATCTCTATACTGTCCACGTCGCCGCGCACGACAGCGCCCGGCCAGACCGAGACGTCGGCGGCCAGACGGACCCTGCCGATGACGCAGGCCGAAGGATGCACCCAGGCGCCGGAGGCCAGCTCCGGGGCCGTTCCCATGAACTCCTCAATCATCTTGCCCTCCCGTGGCGGGAATGCTCTCCGGTGTACTTCGGCTCAGTGGCGCGAAGCCACCAGTAGACCAGGACGCTGGCGAAGGCCGGCAGCAGGTAATAAAGGAAGCGGAAGATGAGGCTGGCGGCCAGGGCCTGGGCCACCGGCACGCCCATTCCGGAGAAAGCCGCCGTCATCGCGGCCTCCATAGCTCCCAGCCCGCCAGGCAGTATAGGGATCACGGTCATCACCATGCCGAACGCGAAACCGGCGACCAGCATCGTAGCCCCCATGGAGACGCCGACGGCCTTGAAGGCGAAATAGAGGATAAGTATGTTGCTGAGCCAGTCCGCGAAGATGTAGCCGATCACCACAGGCAGCTCGAAGCGGCGGCTGTGTATCGTCCGGATGCCCTCGTCCAGCTGCCTCTCGAACTTGTCGAAGTTCTCGTGAGGGATCTCCTTCCTGGAAAAGAAATAAATGACCTGGTTGACGGCCAGGAAAAGCCTGCGCCCCCAGGAAGTGCGCAGTTCGTGGTGGAAGAAGAGCAGGGTCAGCAGGAAGGCGAAGGTCAGCACCGCCCCCACTCCTATGACCGACTCCAGTATGCTATGGTGGAATTCCGGCGTCTGCAGGAACTGCAGGACGGCCCCCTGCACCACTATGACGGCCAGCGAAAGGTAGATCAGGACGGTTATGACCACCGAGGAGGTGACGCTGGCGCCGTAGGGGACCTTGCGCTTGCCCAGCAGGTGCGCCCGAGTAGCGAAGCCGCTGATGCCCGCGGAGGAGACGAAGTAGTTGACCGTGGTGGAGACGAAGGCCACCGAGAAGGTCTCGAGGAAGGGCAGTCTGTGGCCAAGTATGCGCAGGACCTCCCACAGCGACAGCCCCATCAGGATGTAACTGGCGACGGAGAACAGCAGCGAGCACAGCAGGAAGAAAACGTCGGCGGACCTCAGAGTGTCCAGAAGGGAATCCAGGTTGGGATATACCAGCCAGGCCAGGATGGCCAGGGAGAGCAATATGGGGGCGTAGACCGCCAGTTTCTTGCCCACGGAGACCTTTTTCATAAATTTGATAAAATCAGTTTATATAATTATGGCCTTCCAGGGAAAGATGCGGGCCCGGAGAAATCCATGACGGCGCATGAATTCGACTTTATAGTGGTAGGAAGCGGGGCGGCCGGACTGATGGCCGCACGCAAGCTGGCGGCGGCCGGACGGGTAGCCGTCGTGACCAAGCGGGACCCCGAGACCTCCAACAGCGATCTGGCGCAGGGCGGCATAGCAGCGGTCACCGCCCTCAACGACGATTTCAGCCTCCATATCGCCGACACTCTCCGCACGGGGGCAGGACTTTCAGACCCCCGGATAGTCAGGATGGTGATAACCGAAGGGCCTGAGCGGGTGCGCGAACTGGTGGACCTGGGCGCCGAATTCACGATGCGCAAGGGCAGTTTCGACCTGGGGCTGGAGGGCGGCCATTCCCGCCGCCGCGTGCTGCACGCCGCCGACGCGACCGGGCGCGAGATAGAGAGGGCCCTGCTGGCCGCCTGCAGGGCGGAACGCAATATCTCGTTCTTCCCGCATTTCTCGGCCGTGGACCTCATACTGGCCCGGCGCCCGAAGCGGGTCAGGCCGCAAAGGAACCTCTGTCTAGGCGTCTACGCGCTGGAGGAAGCCACCGGCAGGGTGCACAGCTTCCTGGCGCCCGTTACCGTGCTGGCCTCCGGAGGCGCCGGGAAGGTCTACCGCTACACGACCAACCCCGACGTCACCACCGGGGACGGCATGGCCATGGCCTGGCGCGCCGGCCTGCCGCTGGTCAACATGGAGTTCGTGCAGTTCCACCCCACCTGTCTCTATCACCCGCAGGAAAAGTCGTTCCTGATCTCCGAGGCTCTGCGCGGCGAAGGAGGGATACTGCGCGGCCCGGACGGCAAGGCGTTCATGAAGAACTACTCCCGCTACCGGGAACTCGCGCCCCGGGACATCGTGGCCCGCGCGATAGACTCCGAGCTCAAGCGCACCGGCGCGGACTGCGTCTTCCTGGATATGACGCACCTGAAGGCCGCCTTCCTGAGGCGCCGCTTCCCCACCATCCACGCCAAATGTCTGTCGCTGGGCATCGACATGACCAAGGTCCCGATCCCGGTAGTGCCGGCGGCCCATTTCTTCTGCGGCGGCATAGGCACGGACGAAAACGGCCGCACGGATCTGCCCGGCCTCTACGCCATAGGGGAGGCGGCGCATACCGGGCTGCACGGAGCCAACCGCCTGGCCTCCAACTCGCTGCTGGAAGCCTGCGTCTTCGGCCACAGGGCGGCCGAGGCCATCAAGGCGGCGGGCAAGCCGGCCCGTTCCGCCGCGAAGCCTGCCCACTGGACCACCGGCAACGCGCGCCCTTCCGACGAGGCCGTCGTCATAAAGCACAACTGGGACGAGATCCGAACTCTGATGTGGAACTACGTCGGGATAGTGCGCAGCGACAAGCGCCTGGAGCGCGCCAGCGCCAGGGTAAGGATAATCTCCGAGGAGATAGTGAAATATTACTGGGACTTTCTGCCCACGCGCGACCTGCTGGAGCTGCGCAACATAGCCTGCCTGGCCGGCGTGATAATACGCTCCGCCCGTTCCAGGAAAGAGAGCAGGGGTCTGCATTACACCGTGGACTATCCAGCGGCCTCCGACAGTTTCAAGAAGCCGACCAAGGTTGACAGGTATGGATAAGATAATCATCAGCGGCGCACGCTCGCACAATCTCAAGAACCTCTCCCTGGAGATCCCCAAGAACAAGCTGGTGGTCGTCACCGGCCTCTCGGGCTCCGGCAAATCGACCCTGGCCTTCGACACCATCTACGCCGAGGGCCAGCGGCGCTACGTCGAGTCGCTCTCCGCCTACGCGCGGCAGTTCCTCGAGCAGATGGACAAGCCCGACGTGGACTCGATCGAGGGCCTCTCGCCCGCCATCGCGATACAGCAGCATAGCCCGTCGAAGAACCCGCGCTCCACCGTGGGGACCGTCACCGAGATCTACGACTACCTGCGCCTGCTCTACGCCAAGGCCGGGCGCCCGCACTGTCCGAAGTGCGGCAGCCCCATAAAGGCCTGGTCCGCCCAGGGCATAGCCGGGGAGCTGGAGGCCAAGTACTCCGGCAGGAAGCTCAGCGTGCTCTCGCCGCTGGTGCGAGGCCGGAGCGGCACCTACGAGGACCTCTTCGCCCGCCTGCGCAAGGCTGGCTTCACCAAGGTCCGCGTCGACGGGAGGCTGCACCCGCTCGAGAATCCCCCGGACCTTAAACGCTACGTCAAGCACAACATAGACCTCTTCATCGACGAGTTCACGGTCTCCAAGTCCGACCGAGAGCGCCTCAGCGAGGCGGTCGCGCTGGCGCTTGGGCAGTCCAGGGGTCTGCTGAGCGCTGGAGAGCCCGGCAAAGAGGGCGACCTCTACAGCGAGAAGAACGCCTGTCCGTCGTGCGGCATCAGCTTTCCGGAACTGGAGCCACGCCTTTTCTCGTTCAATTCCCCCCACGGCGCCTGCCCCGAGTGCAGCGGCCTGGGCATCAAGATAGAGATAGACCCGGACCTGGTAGTGCCGGACAGGAGCAAGTCCGTCAACGGCGGCGCGCTGGAAGCCTGGGCCAACCCGGTAACCACGCGCACGCACCGCTGGAAGGGCTCCTGGTCCGGCTATTACGCGGAGATGCTGCAGGCGGCGGCCGAAGAGAACCGCATAGACCTGGATAAACCCTGGAAGGACCTCCCGAAGGCCCACCGGGACGTCCTGCTCTATGGTTCCGGCGATTTCGAGGGGGTGGTCACCAACCTGAAGCGCCGCCACTCCGAGAGCGAATCCGACTTCGTGAAGGAAGAGATCTACGCCAAGTTCATGCGGGAGACCGTCTGCCCGGCGTGCAATGGAAAGCGCCTCAAGCCAGAGGGGCTGAGCGTGCTGGTCGGGGGCAGGAACATAGCCGAGACCTCGGCCCTCTCGATAGCCGCGGCGAAGGAGTTCATGGGCTCGCTCGTCCTTACCGACAAGGAGCGGACCATAGCCCGCCTGATCCTGAAAGAGATAAATTCCCGCCTCTCTTTCCTTAACGACGTGGGGCTGGGCTACATCTCGCTGGACCGCCGCTCCGAAACGCTCTCCGGCGGCGAGGCGCAGCGCATCCAGCTGGCCACGCAGATAGGTTCCGGCCTGACCGGCGTGCTGTACGTGCTCGACGAACCGACCATCGGACTGCACCAGCGCGACAACGCCAGGCTCATCGGCACGCTGAAGTCGCTGCGCGACATCGGCAACACGCTGCTGGTGGTGGAGCACGACGAGGCCGTAATCCGCGGCGCGGACCACGTGATCGACCTGGGCCCCGGGGCGGGCCTCGCGGGCGGCGGCATAGTGGCGCAGGGAACTCCCGAGGAGATAATGAAGGCCCCCGGGTCCGTCACCGGACCGTTCCTCAGCGGAGCGCGCTCCACCGTCCTGAAGCGCGAGCCTCGCGTCCACTCGGGCAGGTTCCTGGAGTTCACCGGCGCCAGGCAGTTCAACCTGAAGGACATAGACGTTAAGATCCCGCTCGGGCTGTTCGTCAGCATCTGCGGAGTCTCCGGCTCCGGCAAGTCCACGCTGCTCTACGAGATAGTCTACAAGGCGCTGGCGCGGGAGCTGTACAAGTCCAAGGAGGTCCCGGGACTTTTCCGCGGCATGAAGGGCGCCTCGCAGATAGACAAGGTCATAATCGTGGACCAGTCCCCGATAGGCCGCACGCCGCGTTCCAACCCGTCCACCTACAGCGGCGTCTTCGACCACATCCGCCACCTCTTCGCCGAACTGCCTGAGGCGAAGCGCCGCGGCTTCGACCCGGGCCGCTTCTCTTTCAACGTCAAGGGCGGAAGGTGCGAGACCTGTCAGGGAGACGGCACGATAAAGATCCAGATGCAGTTCCTCCCCGACGTCTACGTCAAGTGCGACGAATGCGGCGGCAGGCGCTTCAACGACGACACGCTGGCCGTCAGGTACAGGGACAAGAGCATAGCCGACGTCCTGGAGCTCTCGGTGCAGGAGGCGGCCGGGCTCTTCAGGGACATCCCGCGCGTCGCCAGGATACTCTCAACGATGACGGACGTCGGTCTGGACTATCTGAAGCTGGGCCAGAGCGCCACGACGCTCTCCGGCGGGGAGGCGCAGCGCCTGAAGCTGGCCGAGCAGCTTTCCCGCCGCGCCACCGGCCGCACGCTCTACATCCTCGACGAACCCACCACCGGCCTGCATTTCGCCGACGTGGAAAAGCTGCTGATGGTGCTGCACCGCCTAGCCGACGCCGGCAACACCGTGCTGGTCATAGAGCACAACCTGGACGTGATCGCCGCCTCGGACTGGCTGATAGAACTGGGGCCGGAAGGCGGCGACGCGGGCGGCTCGCTCGTCTACTCCGGCCCGATGGCCGGAGCGATGAACGCGCGCGGCTCGCATACCGGCTTCTACCTGAGGGAGCACCTGCGCAGGCCCGGGCCGGCGCGCGGCGGGACCAGGTGACCTTTCCCCGGCGCTCGCCGGACGGGCGGCTCCGGCCGGAGGTCTCGATCGTCATCCCGTGCCTGGACGAAGCCGAGAACGCCGCCTGCTATCCGGAATCCCTTTTCCGCCCCCTCGAGGAGGCCCCTTTCGCCTGCGAGCTGCTCTTCTCGGACGGCGGCAGTTCCGACGGTACCCCCGCCGCGCTTGAGGAGGCGGCCGCAGGACGCCCGTGGGTGCGCGTCCTGCGCTCCGCCCGGCGGCTCGCTTTCGGGGCCTCCATAGCGAGGGCCCTGCCCTTCTGCTCCGGCGCCCACATAGCCCTGATGGAGGCCGACCTCTCCTTCTCCCCGGCCGACCTGCCCCGTCTGCTCGCCGCGGCGGAGGCCGGCGGTTTCGACTGCGTCTGCGGCTCCCCTTTTCTGGGAAGTTTCGAGGGGCTTCCGCCGCTGCGCCGGCTGCTCACCGGCGCCGCCAACGGGCTGCTGCGGCTGCGCTTCGGGCCTTCGGTCACCTCGTATACCCAGATCTTCAAGCTCTACAAGGCGGACGTCCTCCGCTCGCTGGAGTTCGAAAGCACCGGCTTCGCTCTGGACGCCGAACTGCTGGCCAAGTGCCTGGCCCGCGGCGGGCGCGTGACGGAGGTCCCGGTCACGATGCGGGCCAGGACCAGGGGCCGTTCAAAGCTGGACCTGGCGGGAGAGGTGCTCGGCTCCCTGCGCCTGCTGGCCAGGGGCGTCGCCCCGGGGGCCCGCCCATGAGGCGCCCCGGCGTGCTGCTGGTCACCCCCCGTTTTCCCTTCCCCTCTATCAGCGGCGGGGAGAAGTGGGCCGCCTCCCTGGCCTCGGGCCTGGCGTCCTCCTACGACGTCTCCCTTTTCGCTTTCGCCGTGCCGGGGGCCGAGGCACATCAGACCGCGCTGGCCATGACCCTGGAGGGAAGGACCTTCGCGAAGGTCTACCTGCTGCCCAAGCCGGCGCGCCGCGAGGCCGAATCCCTCCCCCAGCTGCCGGGCGAATACTGGTCCTCTGCCGCCGCGGCCGCCCTGCGGGCCGCCGCCGCCGGGACCGGGGCGGAGCTGGTGCACATACTTTTCTCCGAGATGGCCGCCTACCAGGCCGCCATTCCCGCCGAACTGCCCGTGATCTACACGGAGATAGATTCCAGTTATCTTTATCCCTGGAAATACTACCTGCGCGGGAGCGCCGGCCTTAAAGGCTTTCTGCAGGCAGGGGAGTTCCTGCGCTCAAGGGCCTACGCCCGCCGCCACTACGGGCGCTTCAGGGCGGTGACCGCCATCACGGCCAGCGACGGCAGGGACATAGCCCGCTACCACACGGCCGCCTTCACCGCGGTCACTCCCAACGCCGTGGTCCCGGAAGACTTCGCCCCAGTCCCCGGAGAGCAGCGCAGGCCGGGGAGCCTGCTCTTCGTCGGGCACTACCCGCACTACCCGAACGAGGATGCGGCCCTGCGCCTGGCGCGCCGCATTTTCCCGCTTGTAAAGGCCGAAGTGCGCGGCGCCGCGCTGACGCTGGCCGGCTCCTCCCCCACGCCTCCGGTGGCGGCGCTGGCCGGGCCCGACGTCTCGGTGCCCGGCACCGTGGCGGACATCCGCCCCTTCCTGCGCCGCGCTTCGGTGTTCGCGGCTCCGGTACGCTACGGCCTCGGCACGAAAGGCAAGATACTGGAGGCTTTCGCCGCCGGACTGCCGGTGGTGGCCTCGCGCGAGGCGGCCGCCGGGATCGAGCACGCCCGAGACGGGGAGCACCTGCTGTCGGCCTCCTCCGACTCGGATTTCGCGGCCAAGACGGCCGCCCTGCTGAAGGACTCGGCTCTGCGCGAAAGGCTGGCGGAAGCCGCCCTGCGGCTGGTCCGCAGGGAGTACTCCTTCTCCTCCGTGGTCTCGACGGTGTCGGCGCTCTACAGGAAGGTCCTCGATGCCGCCTGAAGCCCTGCACGTGGAGCTGCTGCACTCCTGCCGGCTGCGCTGCAGGGCGTGCGACCACCGCCTGCTGGGCGGGGCCCGCCTGAAGCCGTCGGACCTGCTCCGGGTCTTCTCCATGCCGGAACTCAAGGGGCTCCGGCTGATCTCCTTCTCCGGAGGCGAGCCGCTGCTCTACCCGGGACTCGCGGCGGCCCTGAAGAGGGCCGCGGCCGCCTTTCCGGCCGCGCGCCTGGTGCTCCTCTCCTCTCTTTACGACACCTCCGGGACGCTGCGCCTGCTGCGCTCGCTGCCTGCGCCCCTGCTGGCGCGCCTGCACCTGGGTTCTTCGCTGGACGGCGGCCCGGAGCTGCACGACGCCATGAGGGGGCGCCCTGGAGCTTTCGCCGCCCTCAAGGCCTCGCTGGCCGCCGTCAAACGGGAATTCCCCGCTGTCTCCGCCGGGCTCACCTTCACCGCCACGCGGCTCAACGCGCCGGCCTTTTGCGAAGCCTGGGAACAGGCGCGCGCGCTGGGAGTACCGCTGCTCCCCCAGTTCCTGGTCCCCAATCTGAACACGGCAGGGCTGGAGCTGGACGCCCGCGCCCGGGGCCGGATGGCCGCCGGCCTCAGGCGCGTCCTGAGACGGCGTCCGGAAGGCGCGGCCGAACTGCGCCAGGCGCTGGATTTCCTCTCCGGGGGGCCGACCGGCCCGTGCGGAGCCGGCCTGACCTTCCTGATGCTCTCCCCGGAAGCCGAGTTCTACCTCTGCCCTTTCCACAAGGAGATACGGGCCCCGCTGGACAGGCCGGCCGCTCTGCGGCCGGCAGGCCCCGGCTACCGCTCCCGCCACTGCGCGGGCTGCTTCCTGCGCTGCGCCAGATAGGCTTTGATATAATTATCCTGTGAGGACGGCTACCAGAAAACTCGTCGCGCTGGCCAGGGTGGAATGGAGGCTGCGCCAGCAGAGCACTTTTCTAGGCTTCCTGTGGACGCTGCTCAATCCGGCGCTGATGTTCGCCGTGCTCTACGGGCTGTTCGTGAAATGGCTCGGCCGGGCGCAGGAAGGCTACGCCGTCTTCCTGCTGATCGGCATAGTGGAGTGGAACTTCTTCGCCACGGCAAGCACCTACGCCCTTTCCAGCCTGCTGCGCCGCGGCGAGCTGCTCAAGAACTACCCGCTGGCCCTCGAGGTGCCGGTCCTGGCCTCGGTGCTGAGCGTCTATTTTTCGCACCTTCTCGAACTGGCGGCCCTCGCCGGCCTGCTCGCCGTCTTCCTGTCCCCCCCTTCGTTCCCGTGGCTGTGGCTGCTGCCGCTGGACGCCGCCTACCTGCTGCTGACCGCCGGCGCCGGGCTTCTGCTGGCCGGGGCCTTCGTCTTCTTCTCGGACCTGGAGCGCATCTGGAACATACTGCTCACCGCGGGCTTCTTCCTGACCCCGGTCTTTTACCCGCTGGCCGTGATCGCCCCCGATAAGCGCAGGCTGCTCGCGCTGAACCCGCTCACTTCGATAATAGAGGCGGCCCGCGCGGCTTTTTCCGGCGCCCCCCCGGGGCCGGCCCGGCTGGCCGAAGCCTGGATCTGGGGCGCCGCCGTCCTCGCCGCCGGCTTCCTGTTTATCAGGCTCAAGCGCGGCCCGGTGGCCGACGGCCTATGAGCGGCCTTTCCGTCTCCGGCGTGGCCAAGGCCTACCGCGTGGAGCTTCCGCGCGAGGACGCGCTCTCCTCACTTGTGCGCTTCTTCAGCGGGCGCTCCCCCTCGCGCCCCTTCCTCGCGCTGGACGGGATCTCGTTCGAGCTCGCTCCCGGAAAGGCGCTGGCCCTGCGGGGCCACAACGGCTCCGGCAAGACCACGCTGCTGAAGATACTGGCGGGCATAACGGCGCCGACCTCCGGCTCCGTCTCCTTCTCCGGCAGGCGGGCCTGCCTTCTGGGCTTCGCCTCGATCCTGCAGGACCGTCTCAGCGTAAAGGAGAACGCGCGGCTTTGCGCCGTCTTCTTCGAGCTCCCGGGGGACCCGGCGGAGAACGCGGAGAGGATAATGGCCGCGGCGGGGCTGGAGCAGCTGCGCAACGCGCGCGCGGGAGAGCTCTCGTCGGGGATGCGGCTGCGCCTGCCCTTCATGGCGGCCCTCTCGTCCGGGGCCGACCTCTTCCTGCTGGACGAGACCCTGGCCGTCGGAGACGCCGATTTCAAGCGCGAATGCCTGGCCAGGCTGGCCGGACTGAAGCGGGCCGGGGCAATGCTGGTGTTCGCCACCCACGACGACGCGCTGGCCCTGGCGCTGGCCGACGAGGCCCTGCTGCTGGAAGCCGGCAAGCCGCTTTACCTCGGGCCCGCGGGCGGCATGCCGGGCCCGGGCGCGGCGGAACCGGCCGAAGGAGCCCTCGCGCGGGCGCTAGACAGGTTCTCCTTCCTCTTCGCCGGGCTCCGCGCCGAGGGGTTCGCGCTGCGCGAAGCTCCGCCGGCCTCCGACGAGGACCTGCTGCTCGTCCACACGCCGGCCTGGCTGGCCAGGCTGAAAGCCAACGACCTGTCCCCCGAAGAAGAGCGCCTGCTGCAGCTCCCCTGCTCGCGCGAGCTCCTGCCGCGGGCCTGGCGCATGGCCGGCGGCACGCTGGCCGCGGCCAGCAGGGCCCTTGCCTCCGGGCTGGGCGTATATCCGCCCGGCGGAGGGCACCATGCCCTCCCTGACCGCGGGGCGGGCTTCTCCGCGGTCAACGACATCGCCATAGCCGCGCGCCGCCTGCTAAAGGACGGCCTCGTCCGGCGCCCGGCCGTGATAGACCTGGACGCCCACCAGGGCAACGGCACCGCCTTCATCTTCCCGTCCGGGGAGGTCGCCACCTTCTCCGCGCACCGGGCCGGCGGCCGCCCAGCGGGCAGGCAGAGCTCGACGCTGGACGTGGAGCTGCCCCCGGGGGCCGGCGACGCCGCCTATCTGGCCGCCGTGGAGAAAGGCCTCGTGGATTTTCTGGCCGTCTCCGCGCCCGACTTCGTTTTCGCGCTCTGCTCCGGGGACCCGTACGAGAAGGACCCGCTGGGCGGGCTGAAACTCTCCAGGGACGGCCTGCGGAAGCGCGACGAACTCCTGTTCCGCCTGCTGAAGGACGTGCCGGTCTGCCTCCTGCTCGGGGCCTCCTACTCCCCCCCGGAGGAAGCGGCTGAGATAGACCTGGCAGCCGTCAAGACGGCGTTCTCGGCCCGTCCTTCGGCCGAGCGCGTGATAGACGTCTGAGGACCTTCCTCACCCGGCGCGCGGCCGCTCTCCCGGGCCTCAGCGCTGGAGCTCGTAGGAATAGAGGATGTAGAGCAGCGCCCGGCCCGCGAAAGCCGGAGCCATGAAGGATTCCGTGCCTGAGGCGCTTTTCAGCGCCGCCCGCGCCGCCCAGTAGGCGGCGGTCGGGCCGGTCAGGTCGCGGGTCAGACGGAGCCTCCAGCCGGAGCCGGCGGCCCCTTTCAGGTACTCCTCCCCGGAATGTATCCGCGTGACGTAGGCCTTATCCGCCAGCGCGGCGTACCTGCGCCCGAGTCGGTGCGCCGAATTGCGCGTCCAGGCTATCACCACCAGCCTGGCGCCGGGTCTTGCCACGCGGGCCGTTTCCAGGAAGAAAGCCGGCAGGTCGGGCACATGCTCGGTGGACTCGCAGGCCCAGACCAGGTCGAAGGAACCTCTCCCGAAGGGCAGGTCCAGCATGGAGGCCTTCGAAAAACGCACCCGTCCGGAGAGACCGCGCGCCCGGGCGGCGGACCTGGCGGCCGAGGCCTGATAGCCGGATAGCGTGACGCCGCGCACGGTCAGGCCCGGATGCCGTCCCGCCAGCAGCAGGCTGGATCCGCCCCGGCCGCAGCCGGCGTCCAGCAGACTGGCGCCGGGGCGCGGCCTGCCCAGGTATCTGAAGCCCAATTTGGCCAGCGCCGTCTCGGAATCGTGTATCATCCTTTCCGCCCCTCCGGGGGAGGCCTTGGCGAGGCGCCGCAGGAAGGAGGCCCTGTCGGCCACCAGGCCGTTGTGGTGGTGTATTATCCCGTCCGGGGCCAGACGCCAGTTGAAGTCCCTGCGCTTGGAGTCGTAGAGGGCCGCCACCTTGGCCAGCCAGGGGTCCCCGGCCCTCACGCGGCCTCCTTCAGCGCGGCAGCGAAAGCGATGGCCAGGCGCCGCGCCGAGGCGGACGGGCGGAAACGCCCGCTCGGCCCGGCCCCCCGCCCCGCCAGCGCCATGGCGGCCGGCATAGCGGCCATCTCTCCCGAGAACGCGGCGTGCAGGGCCAGCGCGGCCCGGGCCGGCAGCCGCTGGCCGGAAAAGAGGAAGAAGCGGGAATAGTTCCCCAGAGCCATCGCGAAATTCAGGGTCATAGGCACGTCCATACCCGGCAGCGGTCCTGCCCCGCGCGCGTAAGCCAGGGCTATCTCCTGGGAGGCCTGCCAGAGGCGCAGCGACATGCCGAGGCGGCGGCGCAGCTGGGACGGGAGGGAGCGCGGGAGCTCTTTTTCAGCCGGGACCGCCCTGCGGCAGAGCCGCGAGGCCGGTCCGAAGAAGGCGGCGCGGGCGGCCCGCGGATCGCAGGAGAAAGGCAGGGAACCCAGGACGGCCCTGTGCCAGGCCGGCACCGAGCGCCTGACCGGGAAAAGGGCCCTCATCCGCCGAAGGCCTCCAGCACAGAGGCCAGCCGGGCGGCGCTCACCGGGCGGGAACGGTCGGAACCGAGGCAGACGGCGCCGCGCAGGCCGACTATATCCGGCCCCAGCTCCCGCAGAGCCGGCAGCATCCTCACGCCGACGGAGCCGGCGAGGGCGGTCTTAAGGCCGGCGGCGCGGGCCAGGCGCAGGAAGCGCGCCAGTTCCGGGCGCGTCATGTTGTCGAAGAGGGAACGTCCGTCCTTCAGGGCCGTGTCCAGCATGACGGCGGCGGCTCCGGCCTTCTTGGCCGCGCGCACCAGGGGCCAGGGGGCCAGCCCGCCGAAACGGCGCCAGTCAGCGTAGCCGGCTATGACCGGCAGCGCGCGCGGGGCCGCCGAGCGTACGCCTTTCACCACCGCGCGGGCCAGTTCGAAGGCGCGTTCCTCGGTCCTGACGCCGTAGAGCCCGGCCTTGACGTAATCGGCGCCTATCGAGGCCGCGGCGTAGGCGGCCAGCGCCGCGGTACCGGGCTTGAAGTCCAGGTCCCCGATCGCCGCGCTGAACTTTACGGGATAGCGGCGCAGCCGGCGCACCACCCCGGCCAGCACCCACGGGAAATTGGCCCCCAGCGATCCTTCCCCGACGTTCTTGAGGTCCAGGATATCGGCACCGCCGCGGGCCACTACCAGGGCCTCGCGCAGGTCCACGGGGCTGACCAGGAGCTTAATTTTATTTGTCGCGTTCATCGGCCATGTAATACGCCAGAGAGCGGAGCAGCGAAAGTTCCCGCCTGCGCAGGCGGCAGGAGCCCAGCTCGCTGAGCGCCCGGCGGCGGAACGCGCCTATCATGCGGCGGTTCTCCTCCAGCGCTCCGCTCCGGCGGACTATATCTATAACATTTTTAAGGGCGGCCGTGGAAATGGACGCGTCCCCCAGCGCCGCCCGCAGCGCCGCCCGCAGCGCCGGGGAGGAAAGGCGGATGGCGGTAAGGTAGAGATACGTGTACCGCCCCGAGGTTATATCGTCGGCCAGCGGCTTGCCCCAGGCTTCTGAACGCGGGAAGAGGTTCAGCTCGTCGCCGTGCAGGTGGTAGGCCATGCCGAGCCAGGAGCCCGCCGCCTCGAAGCGCGGCAGTTCCCGGCGGGCGCAGCCTCCCAGGAGCGCCCCTATCCTGAAGGGGCCGTTGAAGGAGAGGAAACGGATGCGGTCCCAGCTCATGGAGAGGTACTCCTCCGGCGACGGCTCCCTGCGCCCCGCCGTCCACCAGAGTTCCGCGGACTGGCCGTAACCGTAGGCGAATATCTCCGAGGAGAGAGAGCGGAGTATGTACTCCCGGCGCCAGTCCTCCAGCCGCAGGGACGGGGAAAGGAAAACGCGCCAGGCCCAGTTGTAGGACGCCTGATAGGCCAGGTAGGCGTTCTTCTCTCCGTACAGCCTGTGCGTCGCTGGCCCTCCGCGGCGGAGGCCGGAGCCGTCTATGATGTCGTCGAAACTTACCGTGGAGGCCTCCATCAGCTCGACGGCCCCGAGGACCTCCTCGTAAGCCGCAGGCGCCTTGCCGAAAGCCTCCAGCAGCAGGCGGGTTATCAGCGGGCGCAGCAGTTTCCCCGGGCGCTCGAGGTAGAGCCGCGCGGGCGCGTTGATCCGGCGGAGGAGGGAGGCGGAGGGACGGAGACCGGCCGCCCTGAGCCAGTCCGCGGGAAAGGCGCGGGGAAAGGCGGCGCGCGAGGCCCGCAGCAGCTGCGGCAGCGCCGCGGCGTAATAGGCCGCCAGTGCGGGGGACATCCCGCCGCCCCGCCGGCGGAGACGGACGGGGCGGCTTCTCAAGACGTCCTCCCGGAGAGGCGGCGGACGAAAGCCCTGAGCGCCTCCCCGTAGCCGCCGCTCATGGCCGGAAGCAGGGCCCTGTCCAGCACCGCCATGGCGGAGCCGGTCCTCGCAGCCGCGGCGGAACGGCAATATTCCGCGGCGCCGCTGGCGAGCATCACCTCCCGGGCGCGGGCCACGTCCGCTTCCGCGGGCGGGCTCCCGGGGGGCCGGGAATAAAGGCGGAGCAGGAAGGAGCGGTCCGCCGGAGAGGAGCGCCGCAGGGCGCGCCAGAGCAGCAGCGTGCGCTTGCCTTCCCGTATGTCGTTGCCAGGAGCCTTCCCGAAGCCGGTCCCGCCGTCGTTCTCCAGGTCAAGAACGTCGTCCATCAGCTGGAAAGCGGCGCCGAGGTGCCGGCCGAAAACGTCGATGGCCCCGAAGAGGTCGTAACGCCCGGCGAGAACGGCGGCCAGCCTGCACGGCCCCTCGGTTGTATAGGAGGAGGTCTTCATGTCCGCCAGGCGGAAATAGGCGCGCGGCGAGAATTCGCGCGGCGGCCTCCCCCGCCAGACCAGCTCCAGGTGCTGTCCCTGGAGCGCGCGCCTGACGCCGGCATAGAACTCGCCGAATACCGGGCCGAACTCCCGCGGCCCGAGCAGACAGTTGGCGTAGAGCATCTCCGGTATGTAGGTGGCTGTGAGGTCCAGCGCGTTGATGGCTGCCTCCTCGCCGCACAGGCGGTGCAGCGCCGGGCCGCCGCGCCTCGTCTCGGCGTGGTCCATCAGGTCGTCGCGGCCGAGGCCCCAGTTCTCAAGAAGTTCGTAGGCCGCCGCAAGGCGGGAGGCCTTCCGGTAGCCCCCCCCCAGCCCGCCGGCGAACAGGCACAGCAGGACGGAGCGCAGCGCCTTGCCGCGGCGCCGCGGATAGGCGGTGATGCAGCCGCGCAGGCCGGGGGCCATGCCCGCCGTCTTTCTTTCAAGCCAACCGTCCAGGACCGCGAAGACGTCCCGGCGCACCTTCGCGGTATAGGCGTCAAGGTCTATCGGCATAAGCCTCCCTCAGGGTCGAGCCAAGAAAGCCGCGCGGAAGAAGAAGAACGGACTCGGCCCGGGAACCGCGCGCGGGACGGCCGGCGGCGAAGGCGAGCGCGGCCTCGCGGCAAGCCCGCGCCCCGCCCTCCCCCAGGCCCAGCTCCAGCGCGCGAAAGAAGAAAGCGGCCCGCAGGGCCCAGTTCCCAGGCGAATCTTCCCTCGCCCCGCCGGGGCGCCGCAAAGACCCGGAAACGGCCGCTCCGGCCTCAACGAAGAACCCTTCCAGCGCCCGGCGGCGCTCCACCGCGAAGCAGCGCGCGGCCAGGCGCTCGGCCAGCGAGACGGCTGAAAGCAGCAGCAGGATATCGCCCCCGCGCAGGGCGGCCGCCCCCCGCCGCCGGCAGGCCTCCCTGGACCTAAGCCAGGGCTGCTGCGCCGCCGCGAGGGCGTCCGCGGAGGCCTGCAGCCGGGCCGGGACGCGCGTCCCCGGCCAGAGCACCCCGGCCGCCCTGCCCGCCGGGGTGCTCGGAAGGAGGAGGCGCGCCCCTGGAGGCGGCCACGGCCTGCCAGGAGGCCCGGACAGGAGGGCCGCTGCGAGCCCGGCGCCTGGGACGCGCGTCACTTCGTCCTCCTGGCCGAAAGATAGAGAGGCAGGCGCGAAAAAATTGCGCGCGAAGCCCGCGGCAGGCCAAGCCCCGCGACGATGTCCAGGGCGCGGGCGTTGAGGGACGCGATAGCGGCTTGCGTTTCCTGCACCGCGCCGCAGTCGCGGGCCGCTCTGACGGCGCGCCGCAAAGCGCCCGGGGAAGGCTTGCCCGACAGGACGGAGTCCGCCGCTCCGGGGTCGTCCCGTTCCAGGCGAGCCAGAGCCGCGGAGGTCAGGAAGGTGGCCTTGCCGGCCAAAAAGTCGTCGCCGGGGAGCTTTCCCCAGGAGGGATCTTCCGGAAAGAGGTTGAGGATGTCGCCGCGCAGATGGTAGGCCGCGCCCAGGGTCTCCCCCAAAGCGCAGAATTCTGCTTCCCGGGCGCGAGGAAGGCCAGCGCAGACGGCCGCCGCGCCGAGCGGGCCGGCGAAGGAAAGGATCGAGATCCTGTCGCGCACGTTATCGAGATAGGCGGCCATGGACACCGGGCCGCCGGCTTCGGTCAGGAGCGGTTCCGACAGATGGCCGCGGCAAGCCCTGAAATAGTAGGAGTTCATGAGCTCGTGAAGGCGCAGCCGCTGACTGGAGCCGAGGGGCAGCGCCGGGTGGTCCGGCACTCCGAGGCAGAGATGGAAGACGGTCATGGCGGCCGAGGCCGCGCGGGGACCGTAGACCAGCTGCGCCGCGCGGGCCCCGCGCCGGCAAGGGGAGGAGTCCAGGGCATCGTCGAGCATCACGGTGGCGGACTCCATCACCTCGAGCGTCCACAACAGGGGCCGGAACGCTTCCGGGTCGCGCCCGGCCGCCTGCAGCGCCAGCATGGCCAGGTACGGGCGCAGCAGCTTGCCCGGCCTGTCCAGATAATAGCGCAGCACCGACCAGTCAGCCCGAGACAGCCCGGGCAGCCCGGGCCTCGCCAAAAGCTCCGGCACCGGGGAAACGGAATACTCTGCCAAAGCGCCCCGGATGACCGGGAGGCAGGCCCGGTAATGCCCGGCCAGCTCCGGGCCCATCTCGCCGGCCGCCGCCGGAGATGGCTCCCCCCAGCCCGGACCGAAAGGCCTTGCGCGCCGGGCCATCAGGATGCCAGCCTGCCCGCCAGCCCGCACAGCAGCATCAGGTTGGCGGAGAGAAGATAAAGTTCGAAGAACCAGCGAGGAGGGCGGAAGGCGGCGGCCGCCGCGGCGGCCATCGTCCAGAGGGTCCAGGCCGAATCAGCCCTCTCCCCGAGGACGAGATGCCGGAGCAGGACCGGCGCCAGCAGCAAGGCCAGCGCCGCGGCCGTCGCCTTAAGACCGAGAAGCACCGGCACGCTGCGCACGCCGGCTTCGGCGTCCCCGCCGTAATCGCGCATGTCAAGTATCACGCTAAGAGCCAGGATGAACGGGATGAGCGCCCATGTCGCGCGGACCAGGGCGGCCGCGGCCGTCCACGAGAAGGCGTGGTGAAGCAGGAACGGGGCAAGAACGCCGACGCCCCAGAACGCGGCCAGGTTCACCAGGGTCTTGAGCGCCGGCACCCTCTTTATGAGAGTCACGCCGTCGACCGGGACCGCGTACAGCGGCACGAAGACCACGGAAAGGGCCAGGAGCGGGCGGAAGGGAGTATGCAGCAGGATATAGAGCGAGTCGGCCAACAGCAGCGCGGCGAAGAAGGCCGGCGGGGCTGGTGAGACCCTCAGCTCCACGGCCGGCACGTTGACGGCATCCTCCCTCTGGGAGAACCGGCGGTCCAGCAGATAGGCCAGCTGGATCATGACGGCCAGCGCGGCGCCCGCCGCGATGCCGGCGGCTTTCAGCCCGCCCATGGCCGAGGCCATGTTGAGGAAAAGCAGGAAAGCCGCCAGCGGGAGCTGGACCCGGAACGCGGAAACGAACCCGTAGACGGCGGAGAAGGCCCTCATATGAAGAAACGCGGTTTCTGCCCCCACACTATAGTCTCCGGCTGCACCACCATGGCGGCCTGGACTCCGGAAAAAACGGCCGCCAGGTCGGAGACGCCTACGCCGCGGCGCAAAACGAAGAAAGGGGCCGCCAGCAAGGCCTCAAAGGGGCTCAGCCGCCTGAGCCTTCCCAGATATCGTCCGCGCCATCTGCGGCTCAGCTCCTGCGCGGCGGAAAAGAACGCCGGAGAATGGAAACGCCTGCCGCGCCCGGAGGACACAGCGAAGAACCATTTATCCTTCCCGCTGGAGGAGGAGGGAAGGGCGGCGCAAAGGCGGAAGCCTGGCACCGCCCCCGCTAGGGCCGACAGCACGGCCCCGGCCCCGCACTCAGACTCCAGCAGCGCGGCCCGCTCCGGGCCTGAAACGCTCTCGGGAGTCTTGAAGGCCACGAAAAGGACCAGGTCGGCGAGGTCTGGCCTGGACAGGGCCCAGGAGTAGACCGCAGGCGCCCCCCCGAGGTTGCGCCTGGATACGGTCATGTTGAAATAGCAGGAGCCTATCCCCGCGTCGCGCACCATCCTCCCGAGGCGCTCTCGCAGGGAATTCAGCTCGGCCTCGCCGGCCCCTTTCCAGCCCTCCCGGTCCTGCATGGAGTCCACGTGAAGACAGACCCCGGCCAGGCCCGCGGACTTGAGGGCCTTCAGGAGCGCCGGGGCCAGCAGGGAACCGTTTGTGTTTACGAAGGGGCGTAGCCCGGCCCGGGCCGCGTGCCGGACCGCGTCCACGATGCTCGGGTAGCACAGCGGATCGCCTCCCGCAAAAGCCAGGACGTCCGTGCGCACCCCCGACGCCACCGAGTCTATCTCGGCCAGAACCTCCGGCAAAGGCCTGTGCTTTCCCGGGAAATTGGAGGAAAAGCAGCCGGGGCAGTGCATGTTGCACTCCTTCGTGGGCTCAAGCCAGGTGATTATAGTGTCGGCCAGGGTCCAAGGCAGCCGGTATGGCCGCTGCTCAGCGGATAAGGTCATCTATTCCCCGTACCCCGCGGAAGAACGCACCCCTCCTCCGGCCGGGGGCCGGTCTTTTTCCTGGAACGGAGAGGTCTCGCGGGCTGCATCGGTAGCGCTTTCCCTTAAATGCCATTATATTAAATGCCCCGCAGCCGGGGCGAAGCGCCGGCCGCCTGGCCGCGGCGGAATACGTTCAGGCGCGGCCAGGCAAGAGCAGCGTACCGGGCCCGGAACGCCCGGCGAGAAAGGAAGCGAGTCCCTCCGGGCGCCGGCCGTCGAGGACGAGGGCCCTGCCTCCCCCCCGCAATATCGCCAGCAGTTCGGCCGCCTTCCCGCGCATCCCCCCGCTAACGTCGCCCGGCTCCCCGGGACAGGCCCGGGAGAAGGCCTCCAAGCCCGGCTCGTCCAGCTCCGGCAGCACCGCGCCCGCGGCGTCCAGCAGGCCCGGCGCGTCGGTGAAGAATACCGCCAGACGCGGCCGCAGCAGCCCGCAGAGCGCCGAGGCCAGCGCGTCGCTGGAGACCACTACGCCTCCTCCGGCCCCGTCCGGGAAGATGCCGCTGGAGACCACCGGCACGCGCCCCGACGCCAGCGGGGCCGCGATGACGGACGGGTCCGCGGGCACGGGGCGCCCCCCGCTCAGCGAAAAATGTTCAGGCCCCGGCACGCTGCAGACCTCCAGCCCGGCCGAGCGCAGTTCCCGGAGAAAGGCGAGATGAAGACGCCGCAGCGAGGCGTTGATGGCGTCTATGGGCGCCCCGCCCGGAGGGATCCTGCCGGAGAGGTAACCGTAGCGAAGGGCCGGCGGCTTGCCGAAGGAGCCGGTGCCGTGGACCAGCGCGAAAGGCTCGGCCAGTTCGGCCAGCGAGGCCGCCAGGCGCGAGACGGCCGCCCGGTCGAAGACCGGAGACTCCCCTTTGCGCGTTATCACGCTGCCTCCGGCCTTTATCACCAGCATCGGCATATATTATAAAATTTAGCCATGAGTTCCGGAGCCAAGGACGGGAAGGGCGCGCCTGGGCCGGGAAAGCCGTCCCCGCGCGCGCTGTTGGAACTGGCCGCGCTGAAGGCCAGACTCCTGAAGCTGCCGGAAGGCGCCCCCGGCACGCTCTATATCGCGCTCACCTCCCGCTGCGATCTCTCCTGCCGTCACTGCAAATACCGCTCCTCGCCGCCGGGCCCGGACATGCCGTTCGGGGAACTGAGGCGCCTGCTGGAGAACGCCGCCTCCTCCGGCATACCCCGCGCGGCCTTTTTCGGAGGAGAACCGCTGCTCTACCCGCGCCTGGAGCAAGCCGTAAGGCTGGCCTCGGGGCTCGGGCTTTTCACGCAGCTGGACACCAACGGCCAGACTCTGGACGCCGGGCGGGCCGGGGAACTTGCGTCCGCCGGGCTCTCCCTGGCCACTATCAGCCTGCACTCAGCCGAGGAGGCCGGGCACGACGCCCTGGGCGGGCCAGGCTCGTTCCGCAAGGCCGTTGCGGCGGTCTCGGCGGCCCTGCGCGCCGGCCTCTTCGTCCACGTCTCCTCCTGTTTCTTCTCGGCCGGGCTTTCCTCCGGGGAACCGGGCCGCTTGGCGGCCTTCGCCCGCGGCCTGGGCGCCCACGGCGTCAGGGCGCTGCTCTACTCCCCGCCTGAGGGCGGTTCCGCGCGGCTGCCGCGCCGGCTGTCCAGGACCCTGGCCAAGGCCGCCCCGGACGGCTTCTCGCGCGGCTGCGTACGCCCCGGACGGCGGGCCTGCGCCGCGGCCGCCGGGGAGATTCTTTTCACGGACGCGGAATTGAACGTGAAGAGCTGCCCTTACGCGGTCCGGCCGCTGGGAAAGGCAACGGCCGGGCTGAGCCGCTTCTTCGGCGGCGAGCGCGCTCCTGCCGGGCTCTTCCCATGCCATTCCCCGGGCCGGTCCCTCCGTCGCCGCTGACGCGGGCCCTAATTTTGCTAGAATAGTCCGATGGGAGAGGCCCGGAAGAACAAAGCCATATCCGAATCCGTCAGCTGGCGCAAGACCGGGGAAGAGGCCGTCCTCCTGGACCTGGAAACCTCGGAGTATTACTCCCTTAACGACACCGGCACGTTCATCTGGGAGCGCTTCGCCGCCGGCAGGCCGCTCTCCTCGATAAGCGAAGAGCTGGCCGCCGAGTACGGCGTATCCGCCGGGCAGGCCGCGCGCGACGCCGAGGCCTTCCTCAAGGACCTCGCCGCCCTGAAGATCCTGAACGAGGGGGACGTGAAATGAAACGCCAGAAGAACAGCCAGCCCAAACAGAAAAAATACCGCAAGCCGCAGGTAAAATCGCACGGCAAGATAAGTGAAGTCGCCTCGGCGTTCAAGCCCTAAGCGGAAAACCGCTTTTCTTTTCCCCGGCTCCGGGGCGCAATACCCCGGGATGGGCCGCGCGCTGCGGGACGCCTTCCCCCCGATAGAACGGCAGCTCTCCAGAATCGACCGCGCCGCGCTGCGACCCCTTTCCGCCGCGATGGACGGACCGGCCGGTCTCCTTTTCCCGGAAAAGACGCACCCCGACCCGGCCGTATCCATGGAAGTAGTGATGGAGCTCTCGCTGGCCGTGGCCTTGTCCCTTACCGAAGCCGGCGCCCGTCCCGGCGCGGCCGCCGGGCGCAGCATGGGCGAATACAGCGCCGCCGCCTTCGCCGGGGTATTGGCGGCGCGCGACTGCCTCGAGCTGGTCAGCTTCGTGACGCTGAGGGGACAGGAGGACTGCCTGGCGCAGCCGAGCGTTCTCGCGACGGTTTACGGCCTTACCAGGCGCGAGCTCGCGGCGGCGGCCGAAAAGGTCGCCGCGGCCGGCGAGCCCTGCGAAGTGACCGTCTTCTACGACAAGGCCCGCCTCGGCGTGGCCGGCCTGCGCGCAAGCGCCCTGCCGCTGCTGAAGGAGGCCCTCTCCCCGCTGCGCCACCGCCTGAGCCTTTCGCGGGAACCCGGCGCGTTCCACACGAGCCTTTTCGACAGGCTGGCCTCCAGGGCGGCAGCGAGATTCGGGGAGACGCCCTTCTCCGCCCCGGCCATACCGCTCTACATGAACGCCGACGCGCGCAGGGCGGCCTCCGGGCGGGCCGTAAGGGAAAAACTGGCCGCGGCGCTGAACAGTCCCGTACTCTGGCAGGAGACCATAGCGCGCATGCTGGCCGACGGGGTCCGCACCTTCGTGGAAATCGCGCCCGGCGCGATGCTGACCGAGTTCGTCTGCGAACTGCCGCCAGACGCCGAGGTCCTGCGCACGGACACTCCCGAAAGCTACAGCAGGACCCTGCGGAGGCTGGCCGGGAAATGACGCCGTCGGAAGAGCTTCACTTCGACCTCTGCGGCTGCAGGGTGCTGTTCTCCTGCGGGGACCCGCTCCTGTCCTTCGCCGTGGCCGGGAGCCTGTCCGCCTTCTCGGCCCCGCCCGGACATGCGGACGTCAGCATATCCGCCGAGCTCGGCGCGGTCTCCGAAGCGGGCCTCCCTCCGCCGCTCTTCTCCACGCGGCGCTGGAAAGTGCTCAAGGCCCCGCCCGGCAGGCGCCTGGTCTGGTACCCGGAAGGGGCCGTCTGCGAGTACGATTTCAGGACGCGCAGCGGACGGCTGCGCTCCGCCGACCGCGCTCTGCTGGAGGAACTCTCCTATCTGCTGATACTGTCGCGGGCCGGTGAGGAACTGGACCTGGCCGGGCTGCACCGGCTGCACGCCGGCGCGCTGGGCCACGCCGGGCGGGCGCTGCTCTTCTGCGGCCCGCGCGGCGCGGGTAAGACCACGCTGCTGCTGGAACTGCTCAAGGACCCCGCTTTCTCGCTGCTTTCCGACGACACGCCGCTGGTGGGAGGGGACGGGGCCGTGCTGCCTTTCCCGGCCCGCGTCGGGCTGGCGCCCGACAGCCCCCATCTCCCCGGCTTCGGCGGCCTGCGCCGCCTGGAGCGCCGCCATTATCCGCCCAAGCGCCTGCTGGACACCGTCAAGGCTGGCTTCAGGCTGTCGGGCCCGCTGCCGTCCGGGGCTCTTTTCCTGCTCAGGCGCTCGGAACGGGCGCGGATACGCCGCGCCTCCGTTCCCGCCGCCGCGGCGGAACTGGCCGTCTCGCTGGCCGTCGGCTGGGGCGTGCCGCAGCTGGCCGAATACTTCCTGCGAGGGGAACCGGCGGACCTGCTGCGCAAGGGCGGGATACTTGGTTCCAGGCTCCGGGCCGCGGCCCGGCTGCTCCGGCGCTCCGGCCGCTATATCTTCGAACTTTCCCCCGACCACGCCAGGAACGCCGAGGAACTCAGGGCCTTCCTTGGCAGCGGCAGCGCGCAGGGCGCGCGCGGGCGCTGAACAGCTCCGACAGCTCTTCCAAAGCTCCGAATATCCAGCCCGCGCCGTAAGCCGCGTGCAGCAGCGGGTAGAGACAGAACACGAGCGGCGCGTCCGCGCCCGAGAAGGACGCGGAGACAGCGCAGACCGAAAGATAGAGAAGCCCGAGCGCGCCGGCCGCGTCCGGCTCCGCCGCGGCCAGCGCGAGCCCCGCCGCGAGGGCCGCCGGCGGCAGCAGCGTGAAGGCGCAGAAGCCGCCGCGGGCCTGGACCGTTATCTGCCCCCTCCCCCGCCCGGAGGAAAAGACCTGCCGGGCGAAAGCCCCCGCGGAGGTCCGGCGGCGGTGCACCAGATTGAGGTCCCCGCTCAGCAGCATGCGCGCCCCGGCCGCGGCCATTCTGCCCAGCAGCAGGTTCTCCTCGGCGCTGCTCAGATGTCCCTCGAAGGACAGGCCGCGCGCGGCCAGGAAATCCCTGTCCAGCGTCAGATTGCAGAGCACGAACTTCTCGGGCCCCGCCTCGAAGGTCCCGGAGACCGGGGCGAAGCGGGGCGTGAACGGCCCGCTTCCCAGCCGCGAGCGCAGCAGCCGGTAGACCGCGCGCTCGAAGCGGCCGGCCCCGGAGTGAAGTTCCTGGCCGCCGCCGAAAACGGAAAAGCCGCCGCCGGCCTCTATCAGCGCCCGCAGCCGCCTGAAATACCCTGGCGGCAGGACGGTGTCGTCGTCCAGGAAACAGAGCCAGCGCCCGGAAGCCAGGCTGACCAGCGCGTTGCGGGCCTCCCCGCGGCAGGAGCGCGGCAGCTGGACGGCGCGCGCCCCCGGGAACTTCTCCGGCACGCCGGCGGAGACAGGATCGGTCCCGTCGATCCCCACCAGCACTTCGCCGGGCGCGCCTGCGGCCCGCAGGCTCTCCAGGCATTTGGCCAGCAGCTCGGGTCTGCCGCGCGTAAGTATGATGACGCTGATCTCAGCGCCCGGCATCGTCGAGCCTCCCGGCCGCCGCGGCGGCCTGGACCGCCGTGAACAGGTAATTTTCCCGGCTATAGCCGCCTTTCAGGAAGGCGTCCCAGCGCGGAGAAGCAGCGCCGAAAACCCCGCGGAACCGCTCCGCCAGCTCGGCGGGGCGGGAGAACGGGACCGCCTCCCCGGTCTCCAGCAGCAGGCGCAGGCCGGCGGCCCGCGTGAAGAAATAATGCGGCGGCATGGTCCCCCAGAGAGAGCGCCAGGAGGCCGAGAAATGCCGGGCCGCCAGCGCGGCGCCGCTCTTCAGCTCCTCCGCCGGAAGCGCCGGCGGGATGTCCACTCCGGAAGAATAGATCCCCCCGTCCTCCGGCCGCGCCCCGCAGCCGGCGCAACGCAGGTCCAGCGTCAGCGACGGATTGTTGAGATACGGCAGGCCGCACAGGGCCGCGAAGGAGGAGCGTGTCAGCAGCAGCGGGGCCGCCGAGAAATAGGGGAACGAGCCGCGGGCCTTCAGGAAAGCTTCGGCGGCGCGCAGGAAGGAGTCCCTGTCGGCGGCCGCCCAGTCCGGCAGCACGACGCAGACCCGGTAGAGCGGGTCCAGGACGACCCCTACCCGGCCGCCGGCTCCGGCCGCCAGCTCCGCGCGGGCGGCTTCGAAGGCGTGCGTGTTGAAAAAACCTGAGGCGGGCGGCGGCGCGGGACTGCCGCCGGAGAAAGGCGGGCAGGCGGCGTGCAGCGCGGCGAAAGCGGCGAAGGCCGAGGCGGACGGCTCCGGGTAGGAGGCCGGGCCCGCGCCGAGGCCCAGCGAGGCCGCATAGGCGGACCGGCTCTCCCTGGCCGGTGAACCCAGGTCCGTGCAGCGCCTGACGTCTATCATGCTCTTGGCGCAGTTCCGGCGGCGGAAGGCCGGCGGCAGGCCGGGGGAGAGGAAATGCCCCAGCAGCAGAGTATAGGCGTAGAAGGCCTCGGTCAGGTCGGCCCGGGCAGAGCGCGCCGGAGGCGGCGCCACGAGCCGCGCGCCGCCGAGCAGGCGGGAAGCCCTCCCGAACTCCGCCCCCTTCAGGCCCCAGCAGCGCATGAAGGAGAAGAACTCCGGCGCCGGCGACTGCAGCGCCTCTCCGGTGAACGGGAACAGCGCGCGGAAGAAGCGCAGCTTCCGGCGCAGCGAGACGAAAAGCTCCCAATCCGCCTCGGGAGGCCCGGCCGGGAACAGCAGCGCCAGGTCCATATCGCTCAGCCCCGGGACCCAGCCGCCGGAAACCATGCCGCGGTACAGGTAGACCGAGCCGTCCGGGCCCGGGCGGAGCAGAAGCCCCGCGGCGCCTGCGGCGGCCAGGTAGATCGCTCGATAAAGGCCCTTGAAGACCGGCAGCCCGGAGGTGGCGGCCGCGAAGCGGAACAGGGCGGAGCGCAGCGCGGACCGGGACGGACGCCTGCGCGGCGCCTCCCAGGGCAGACCCTCGAAAGACACGCCGGAACAGCGCAGCCTTGCGCCGTCCCCGGCGGCCAGGCCGGGATAGGGGGAGCCGGAAAGGACGCAGCCGCGCAGGAAGGCGCTCCCCCCCGAGATCCGGACCCCGCCGCGGGAGCCGCCCAGCACCTTCAGGCCGCGGGCGCGCAGCCTGGAGCCGCGCAGTTCAGCCCCGTATTCCTCGCCGCGCAGCGTCAGGTCCTCGGCGTCTATCCGGGCCGGGGAGGAGGAGGACAGCCCTCCTTTGCCGGAGGCCCTCACGGAAAGCAGCCTGACTCGCCGCGCCGAAAGTTTCAATCCGGCCCCGGCGCCAGCCGCCAGAGAGCAGCCGGCCAGGTAGACCGAAGCCCCCGCCGCGGCGCGCAGCGCGTCCGAGGCCGAGCAGAACCGCGAGCTGAGCGCTCTCAGCGCGGCTCCGCCGTCGGCCGAGACCGCAGGCCCGGCCACGCCTTCCACCTTGAGCCCGTCCAGAGCCGCCGAGGAGCTGCCCGAGAGCGCCAGCGCCGGAAGCCCGCCGGAAGAACGGAGGACGGAGGAAGCGGCCCGCAGGGAAGAGCGGCCGCCGGCGGCGACGACCGGGCCGCCTGAACTTTCCGCGCTCAGCCCGGTCACCGCCGCCGAGGAACTGCCCGAGAGCGCCAGCGCCGGCGGCTCGCCGGAGGAGCGGCAGGAGGAGAGGAGCAGCGAAGCGCGGCCAGCCAGCTCCGCGGACGGGCCCGAGTTGCCGGAAAGGTCCGATCTCTCCGCGCGCAGGCCCGCTCCGCCGGCCGCGTAAAGCCCGGCGCCGCAGTTCCGCACGGAACAGCCGTCCAGCGAGGCGGACGCGGCGCCTTCGGCATAGAGGGCCGGCCCGCGCAAACCGGAGAACTCGCACTTTCCCGCCCGCAGCAGGGAGCTGCCCGCCGCCATTATCCCGGCGGCGCAGCCGGAGACGGAAACCCCGAGGAGCCCGGCCGAGGCGTCGCCCCAGAGCTCGGCCGCCGGGCCGGAAGAGCCGGAAACGGAACCGCCCCGGAAAAGGACGACGGCCTCTCCGGAGACCAGCAGGGCCGGCCCCCTGCCTGCCGAAAAAGAGCAGGCCTCCAGCGAGGCCGAGGAGCGCCCGTAGAACTCGGCGCCGCGCTCGGCCGAGCCCACCGCGCAGGAGCGCGCGTCCACCCGACCACGGTCCCGGGCCGACAGCGCGCAGCCGGAAACCGCCCGCAGCGCGCAGTTGGACAGCTCCAGCGAGCCGTCGCCCAGCGCGTGGAGCCCAGCGAAGGCGGGGCCGGAGAAGGAGACGCCGGCCCCCGGCTTTCCGGCGGCCTTCAGTGAACCGTAGACCAGCAGCTTGGCCCCCCCGCTCTCCAGGGAAAGCGTCCCGCCGCCGGCCGAGGCGCGCAGGACCGGGAAGAACCACGGTTCGCGGCGCTCGAAAGAGACCTCTGCGCCGGGGAGGACCGTCACGGTGACCCCGCGCTCTATGGCAAGATAGTCCGCCACCGTCACCCGGCCGCTCCAGGTCTCGTCGGAGGAGATACGGCCGCTCTTCAGCGGCCCGGCTGGGGCGGGGCCGGAGGCCGGCAGCCGGGCGGGAATGGCAGCCAGCGCGGAGAGGGCGGGATAGACGCTTCCCTCCCAGGCCAGCCAGAGCGGGTCCAGCAGCTGGCCCGCCCGGCCTGGCAGCAGGAGCCAGAGCAGGCGGAACGCCGACGAAGCGGCGGCCACCGAAAGATAGAGCAGTTTTGCGGCCGCGGCGGAATAGACGGCCAGGAATAAGCCGCGCGGCCCTCCGCGCGGCAGCCGCCGCCTCGTCCCGGCGCGGTCGAAGGCCGTGACCAGCCCCGCGGGCTGAAAGGCCGAGGGCGGCCAGTCCGGCAGCAGGTTGGCGTCCCCCTTGCAGAGAAAAAAACGCCGTCCCAGGAACGAAGCGTTCAGCAGCACGCGGTGCACGACGTAGCCTCCGGGGAGGCCGTTACGCCATTTGACCAGCAGCGCCACGTCCCCGGCCCGCAGTTCTCCCGGCGCGCAGCCGCGCACGCGCGCGGCGTCGCCCGGCTCCAGCAGGAAGCGCATGGAATGCCCCAGAACGGGGTAGGTCTTCTCCAAAAGGCTCTCCTTGCCCCGCCTCAGGCGGCCTTCAGGCTCCGCGGATCGCTCTCAAGGTACGGGTCCAGCTCGTCCAGGAACTCCAGCGCCTTGCGGCACCACTTGTCCACGAAGACCTCGCGGTTCTTGACCGCGCAGGAATGGAAATGCTCGTGCCCGTCGAAGCTGGCGTGGTGGCGGTGCCAGACGAAGACTTCCTTGGCGACCTTGAGCTTCCAGCCGGCCTGCCGCAGGCGCAGAGAATAGTCGAAGTCCTCGAAGCAGCCGGTGCCGAAGCGCTCGTCGAGCAGGCCCACGCTCTCGTAGGCCCGGCGGCGCAGCATGAGACAGAAGCCTACAAGGCGGTGCACCTCGAAACTCTCGTCCCGGAACCTGAGCCGCATGGCCTGGGAGAAGGCGGCCAGGGACTTCCGGTCCTTTTCCACCTCGGGGGCCAGAACCACGCGCTGCACGCCGACCGTGCGGTTGGTCAGCGGGCCGCAGGCCCCGGCAGCGGGGTCGGCGTCCAGGCAGGCGGCCAGCCCCCGCAGACCGCCGTCGAAGAAGGCCACGTCGCTGTTCACCACAGCTATATACTCCCCGGTAGCGGCCCTGAGGCCCCGGTTGACGGCCCTGGCGAAGCCCAGGTTGGAGGCGTTGCGCAGGCGCACCGCGCCGCGCCGGCCGGCCACATAGCGCCGCGTTTCCGGACGCGAGCCGTTATCGACCAGTATGAGCTCGTAAAGCCCGGCAGCCGTGCGCTCCAGGCTCTCCAGGCAGGACCTGAGGTCCGGGAGGGCGTTGTAAACAGGAATGACCACGCTTATTTTCTTGTCTGGCATAAAGAGGTCCCCGCCCGGCCCAGGCGGGGCGGCGGAGGAAATATTATAGAATTTTACCCATGACCCCGGCGCCCGGACAGCGCAGCCATATCCTTTTCGCCATCCTGGCCTTCGCCGCCGGCCTGGCCGCCCAGCTCCCGGCCGTGACCGACAGGCTGCTGTGGGACGACGCGCAGTTCGTCGCGAGCAACCCCTTCGTCTCCGACTGCGGCAACCTCGCCAGGGCCCTGGACCCCGTCTATCTCTTCAAGGTCCTCCCGGTGCGCATGAGCGCCAGGCCGGTGGTGAACGTCTCGCTGCTGGCCGACGCCTGCTCGGGGGCCGGGCCGCGCGGCATGCGGGTCACGAACGCCCTGCTGCACGCCTGCGGGGCGGCCATGCTGTTCGCCCTGCTGCTGGTCCTCTGCGGCTCTCCGCCGGCGGCCTTGTTCGGCGCGCTGGTCTTCGCCCTGCACCCGGCGGTCTCGGAAGCCGTACAGATAGTAGCGTTCCGCTCCCACCTGCTCGGTTTCTTTTTCTTCAGCGGGGCGCTGGCGCTGGCCGTTCTGGCCGGGCGCGGGGCCGGCCTCTCGGTCTCGCTGGCGGGCGCGGCGTGCTATTTCCTCGCCGTCCTGAGCGTGGAGACGGCCGCGGTACTGCCCCTCTCGGCGGCCCTGGCCGTCTGGTTCGACTCGGGAAAGGCAGGCCTCAGGCGCGCCGTCCCGCTCTTCACGGCCCTGGCCCTGCTGGGCGCCTTCTACCTGTGGTTCAGGGTCCCGCGTTCCGGTTACGAGCTGCCCGGCTCCAGGCCCGGAGTCTCCGCCCCGTCCGCGCTCTACCCGGCCGCCCTTCTCCCCCCCCCATCCTCGCCGCCGGCGGCCGGGCGGGGCTGGAGCGAACTGCCGCCCTGGCGCGCCGTCTACGCCAGCGGCAGCGCCAATCTCTACACGATGTCGGCGGTGATGCTGGGCTACCTGCGCGAGTTGGTCCTGCCCCTGGGCCTGAAAGCGGACTACGCGCCGAAGGTAATAACCGACTGGCGGCGCGGTCTGCCGGCGCTGGCGGTCTGCCTGGCGGTACTGGCGGCCGGGCTGGTACTTTTTTTCCGGCGGCGGCTCTCCGGACTGGGACTGATGCTGACGCTGACCGCCCTGCTGCCGGCCCTGGACCTAGTGCACATCTACAATCTTCGGGCGGACCGCTACCTTTATCTGCCGCTGGCCGGTTTCGCGCTGCTGGCCGCGGCCGCTTTCAGGCGGGCGGAAAGTCTGACCGGGCCACGCAGGACGGCGGTCCTGGCCGCCGGGGCCGTCTGGCTGGCCGGCCTCGGCGCGCTCACCGTCTCGCGCTGGCCGCAGTTCGCCGACGACCGCGCGCTCTTTTCGGAGGCGGCCGCCGGAGGCTCGCCGAGGGCGCACGCCAACCTGGCCGGCACGCTGCTGCGCGGGGGCGACTGCGACGGAGCGGTAAAGGAATCGGCGGAGGCGGCGAGACTGGACCCGGGGGACCCTTTCCTGCGGCTGAGGCTGGCATACGCGCTGGCCTGGTGCGGCCGCGGCAGGGAGGCCCTGGCCGCCATAGCCAGCGCTCCCGAAACCCCGGACACGGTCTTCCTGCGCGGCCTGGCCTGTATGGAGAGCGACCCGGAAAGGGCCGTGGGGCTGATAAGCGCCGCGCTCGAAAAGGAGCCGGGGCGCGCGGATATGCGGCTGGCGCTGGGCCTGGCCCTGGGCAGGGCGCCGGCCGGGCTAGACCCCGCCTCGGCGGCCGGGTTCGCCGCGGAGCTCGACGCCTTCAAGAAAGGCGGCCTGCGCGGCGCGACGGTCAGTGCTTCAGGCCGAAGTTGGTGAACTGGAAAGAGGAGAGCTGCATAGGCTTGAACTGGAAGGCGTCGTCGGGGGTCCCCTCCGTCCCGGCGGCGGTCTCCTTGTCCGAAAAGCTCTGCAGCCAGGCGGTCCATTTGCGGCTGAAATCCGCCCCCTCCCGGGTGCGGTAATAGGACCAGAGCGCGTCGTTGACGCTCTCTCCGTCCCTTACAGCCTCGCAGAAAGCCTTGAACTGCAGCCGCTTGTGCGGCTGGTACAGGTACTTGACGGTCCCGAAGGCCTGCAGGTACCAGTCGGCTATCTGCGCGTCCGAATGCAGGTCGTCCGTGCGGGTGTCGAAGAAACGGTTGAATGGGATGCGTCGGTCCGGTGAGAAATAAGGCAGGGCCCTGGTCCACGGTCCGCCGTCCGGATAGACCGACTCCTCCATGTTGACGGCCAGTCCCTCGTTGAGCCACTGCGGCGGGTATTTCAGCTTCTCGGCGAAGTAGCTTTCGAAGTACAGATGCGTCAGTTCGTGGGCTATCACGGCCTTCAGTTTCATCATGTCCCCGGTGTCGTAGACGACGATGGTCTTCTTCTGGACGAAGGCCAGCCCCTTGGACCAGGGCGGAGGGTGGAACTCTCCACGCAGGTAGTCCTTGGCGGAGGAATAGATGTAGATGTTGCTGCGCTCGCGCACCATCCATGGGGCGAACATCGCCAGGTTGAGCCGCATGGAGGAGTACATCCGCTCCATCTCCAGGGAGATGGAGGTGGGAGACCAGGAGGACTCGTACATTATCCTGAAATGCGGGGAGGTGAGCACATGCCAGCGCAAGGGAGCCCGGGGCGGAGGCGCGGCGGTGGCCGGCGCCGCCAGCGCCAGCAGCAGCAGGGCGTGGATCATAGTTGCCGGAGCGTCAAGGGTCCTCGTTGGTAGTTATGCTGACTGGGAAGGAGCCATAGGGGTCTATGCCTGTGCGGCTATACTGGACGGTGACTCCGTCCGGGTAGATATAGATATAGCCCGTGGAGGGGATGGAGGCCAGGGTCGGATAGGCTCCGGTCGGACTCCAGGCCAGCATGGTATAACCCATAATGGAGTGCGCGTGCGTAACGGAGGCCGCTGAGCGGTAATCGCGCGAGGCCAGCAGATAGCGGGCCATGACCCACTTCATGACCATCACGGCTATCATCGAAAGTATGATGGCCATGACCAGCGTCTGGAGCATTATCATGCCTTCGCGGCGCGCCGCTTTCATATCAATAGTCTAGCAGAGAAATGCGCCGCCAGCAAGGCGGCGGACGGGAAGGCGGCTCACGGGGTGTAGGGGACCTGCCCCTGCAGCAGGGTGTTCATCGAGAAGTCGACGTCGTGCTGCGCCCTGCCGAAACTGTGCGCGGAGGCCTGCCAGAAGGAGCGCAGCGAGACCCGCACCGCGCCGGGAGCGGCGGCCCCGTCCGACGGCACGCGGGAGAAGATGTAGCCGGAGGAAGGGACCACGTACTGCATCAGCTTGGTGGCGCCCGGGGTGCCGCCGCAGTTGGGCACCGCGTAATACAGGTTCGGGTTGAAGATGGCCGGCGCGGTCTTGCCGCAGGCGGTGGCCGCGGAGCTGCCGCCGATGTTGCCGCTGTAGTAGTAAAGGCTCTGGTATCCGGGAGTGGAGGCGTCGCCGCCAAGACAGAACAGGTACCAGGTGGACGGCAGGGCCGGGTTTATAGGGTAGCAGCCGGTGAGCTGGTCCACGTTGGAGGCGAACTTCAGCACGGTGTCGCGGGCGTTCCTGGCGGGGTAGTCGATGCGGGTGGCCGTGGGGAGGGTGTTCTGCAGCGCCTTCATCGCCACCACCACTCCGGTCTTTATGACGTCGCTGCGGTAGTTCTGGAAGAAGTGCCGCTGGCTCGTGGAATAGATGGTGGCGAGGGAGGCGATCATGTAGCTGAAGATGAGGACGGCCACCATCACCTCGATTAGTGTAAAAGCGCCTCTTGTCTTCATGATCAGTCCGTATAGCTCAGCTTGAACGTGACCATCTTGCAGGCCGTGGGATACTCCGGCGGCGGGCCGACCGGAAAGCCGCCGCAGGGCTGGTTCTGCACCGTGTAGGTGAAGCTGGCCTGGTGGGAGGGGTCCGGGCTCAGGATATTGGAGGGGTCGGAGGAATTGTAGGGGTCGTAGGCCACCAGCGAAGAGATGTCGTGGGTCACCCCGGCGCGGAGCGCCCAGACATGGGAGGAGTCCGCCGTCCAGAGGCCGTTGTTCGGGGAGCCCGGGATGCCGTTCACCATGTTCGGATTGGTCGGGTCCACGCTGACGTAGGCCTGCAGCGCCTGCTGGGCGTACTTGATGGCCATGGCAGCCGCGTCGCGCTTGTCCGCCTTGGCGCTGGAGACGAAGCTCGAGAGCATGACCGAGAACACCGCCGTGCTGGTCATGGCGGCCACCATCGTGGCCATCGAGACCTCGATCAGCGTCTGGCCAGGTCTTCCGCGCATTCTCATAAATCACTAGAACTGGGGACAGGAGGGAGCCCCGTTCAGATTGAAGCAGGCGCCGGCCGAGTCGAAATTATAGCCCCAGTTGGCGTAGACGCCGTTACCGTTGTTCCTGCGCGTGCAGGCGGTATTGCCTCCCCCGCAGCTGAGCCCCACTGAGAAGATATAGGCCGAGGAGTCCCAGTCCTGCGGCGCCACGTAATTGCAGCGGACCAGGCGGCAGGCCGTGTAGTCCGAGGTGCTGCAGGTGCCGGAGTTGCAGCCGTTGGACATGCTCCCAGAAAGGTTGACCCCGGGATAGTCCAGCTCGAACATCCGGTAGGAGTTGGAGAGCATATGGCCGATGGCTATCGAGTCGGTGGCCTTGGAGGTCTCGACCGTCTTCTTGTAGTACGGCATCCCTATGGAGGCGAGTATGCCGATGATCAGCACCACCACCATCATCTCTATCAGCGTAAAAGCAGGACGTCCTTTCATTCTCCCCCCCGCGTCAGCCGCCGCCGCCGATCTGCGACAGTTTGAAGATCGGCATGAAGATGCTCATCACGATGACCGCGACTATCCCGCCGACGCCGACGACCAGTATCGGGTCGATCAGCGCCGAGAAGCGGCGCAGCCACTGGTCTATCTGCTCCTGGTAGTACTTGGAAAGCACCCCGATGATGTCCGGCAGCTTGCCGGACTCCTCGCCCATCCACATCATCTCGGTGACCATCGGCGGGAACATGGCGGTCTTCTTGAAGGACTCCGAGATCGAACGGCCGCTGGCGATATCGTTCTTCGCCTGCTTCAGCGCGTTCTGGAAGATCAGGTTCTTCTTGAAGGCCCCCTCCAGCACCGATACGGCGTTCAGGATGCTGACGCCGGAGCGGATCAGCGTGGACATCGTCGTCAGCATGCGCTCGGTCTGCATCGCCCGGATCAGGCCGCCGAAAAGGGGCATATTGAACTGAGCGTGGTTCCAGGTCAGGCGGCCGGCCGGAGTGGCGACATAGGCCCGGATGGCGAAAACGGAGCCTATGGCCACCACCAGCATCAGCACGAAATATTTCGTGACCACGGCCGAGAAGGCGACTATGACGCGGGTAAGAACGGGCAGCTGCAGGTGGAAGTCGCGGAAGATGCCGGCGAAGACCGGCACGATGTAGACGATGAAATAGGTCAGCACGCCCATCGACATCGTGAACAGCACGGCCGGATAGGAGACCGCGGTGATGATCTTGGATTTAACGGCCTCCTGCGACTCGCTGTAGGCCGTGATCTGGCGCAGCACGGCCGGCAGCTGGCCCGAGACCTCTCCCGCCTGAACCAGCGAGATCCAGATCTCGTCGAAGACCTTCGGATGCTTCTCCAGGGCCTTATGGAAGGCGCCGCCGGCCGAGACCTCCTTGGTCACCGAGGAAAGGACGGCCCCCAGCGCCTTGTTCTCGGCGTGCTCGGACAGGAGCGAGAGCGCGCGGACCAGCGGGATGCCGCCGCCTATCAGCGTGGACATCTGCTCCCCGAAGAAGACCATCTCGCGGCCGGAGATCTTGCCCCCGCCCTTCTTCTTCAGGCTCAGCAGGCCCTTGGACTTGGTGTCCTCCGCCTGGATCGAAAGTATGAAGAGGCCCTTGGTCTGCAGCGCCTGTACCGCGCCGTCCTCGTCCTCGGCGTCGACCGCCCCGGTGGTCACCGTGCCCTGAGCGTCCTGTACGGTATAGATGAACCTGCCCATATATATAGAAGTCTAACAGAAAGCGGGGATAGGCGCAATCCCCCCTACTTCTCGGTCATCGTGATGGACGTCATGTCGTCCACGGACGTGACCCCGGCCAGCACCTTGCGCCAGCCGCTGGCCCTCAGGTCCCAGGCTCCGCTCTTGGAGACGGCCTCGCGCAGCTTTGGGATATCGGCGTCCTTCGAGATGATGCGCTTCATCTCCTCGGTTATGAAGTAGACCTCGTAAATGGCCTTGCGGCCCTTGTAGCCCATGTTGCCGCACTTGGGACAGCCGCGGGCCTTGTAGAAGGTCAGGCGCGTCAGGTCAGGCAGCGGGTCGAGAATGGACTCCTTGGCGAACATGTCCAGCTCCGCCTGCGGAGGCCTGTAGGGGACCTTGCAGTCCGGGCACAGCACGCGGACGAGGCGCTGGGCCGCCACCAGCAGCAGCGTGCTGGCCAGCAGGTAGGGCTCGATCTCCATGTCGATCAGGCGGGGAATGGCCTCCAGCGCGCTGTTGGTGTGCAGCGTCGAGAGCACCAGGTGGCCGGTCATGGCGGCCTTCAGACAGGACTCGGCCGTCTCGTTGTCGCGCGTTTCGCCGACGAGGATCACGTCCGGGTCCTGGCGCAGGAAGGAGCGGAGGCCGCTGGCGAAGGTCAGGCCTATCTGCGGCTTGATCTGCACCTGGCTGATGCCCTCCATCTTGACCTCGACGGGGTCCTCCAGCGTCATGATGTTTATCTCGGGGGACTTTATCGTGTTCAGCACGGCGTTGAGCGTCGTAGTCTTGCCGGAGCCGGTCGGGCCGGTCAGCAGGATAAGGCCGTGCGGGGACTGGGCCGCCTTCAGGAAGTCCTCCTTCTGGCGCGGCTCGAAGCCGATCTTGTCCACGTTGAACTCGACGTTGCCCTTGTCGAGCAGACGCATGACCAGTTTTTCGCCGAAGACCGTCGGGCAGATGCTGACGCGGGTCTCGATGTTGCGGTTCTGGTAGCGTATCGTGAAGCTGCCGTCCTGCGGCAGCCGGCGCTCGGAGATGTCGAGCTTGGAGAGGATCTTCACGCGCGAGATGATGGCGTCGAACAGTTCGGACTGCGGCGCGCTCCTCTCGTAGAGCGAGCCGTCTATGCGGAAGCGCAGGGCGACCTTCTCGTCGTACTTCTCCAGGTGGATGTCCGAGGTCCGCTCTGCTATGGCCTGCTTTATCATCGCGTTGACGAGCTTTATGGACTGCGCGCCCTTGGAATCGCCTATGATGATCTTGTCCAGGTCCAGTTTGCCGTCGGCGGTCATCACGTCGGCGTCGGAGCCGCCCTCGCCGCCCTCGCCGCCGCCCTTGTCCAGCACCTTGTCTATCAGGCTGCCCTGGCCGGCGTAGAAGACGTCTATGACCTTCAGGATCTGCGCCTTCGTGGAGACGAACGGCGTGATCTCCATGCCGGAGACCAGTTTCAGGTTGTCCAGCAGCAGGATGTTGGCCGGGTCCGTCATCGCGGTGGCCAGCGTATTGTTCTCTATGAACAGCGGAACCACGGCGTTCTCGCGGGCGAACTTCTCCGGGATCAGTTTCTCAAGCCCCTGCGTCTTCTCCGGGATCAGGATCTGGTTCTCGCGCGAGGCGTACGGAATGCCCATCTGCTTGCCCAGCGCCTGCGCCACCTGCTCCTCGGTGGCGTAGTGCAGCTTGACCAGGGCCTCGCCTATCAGGCAGGGCTGCTGCTGCTGGAACTTAAGGGCTTTCTGGAGCTGTTCTTCGGTGATCCATTTAGCCTGGATCATTATCTCGCCGAGGAGTTTCTGTGCCATAGTTATTCGCCGGCCGAGAGGGCCGCTTCCGGACCGAGCCCCGGTCCCGGCGGAACTAGTCCACCAGGATCGTCGGGGTTATGAAGATCACCAGGTCGGTGTTCGTGCGATTCTCGCTGACGCTGGTGAACAGCCACCCGATTATCGGTATGTAACCGAGCAGCGGGACCTTGCGGATCGTCTTGTTCTCCGTGGAGGAGAGCATGCCGCCGATGACCACGGTCTGGCCGTTCTTGACCCGCACCATCGTTGAGGCGCCGCGGCTGACCGGGTCGTAGACCGTCTGCCCGTTGACGGTAACCGCCGAGGCCACCGCGTTGGAGTAGGCGGGCTGGACCGACATCGTTATGTAGCCGTCCTTGTTGACCTGCGGGGTGACCTTGAGCGTCAGGCCGATGCGGCGGCGCTCGACCCCGGTGGAACTGCTGCCGACCGAGCCGCCAGCGGAGGAGAGCGTGCTGGTGGTGCCCATCGCGGCGTCCTGCGAGATGGCTATCACCGCGGTCTTGTTGTTCATCGCCACGATCTTGGGCTTGCCCAGGTACCGGGCCTCGCCGCGGGAGACCAGGGCGCGGAACACGGCCTGGAGCTGCGCGAGGCTGAAGATGCCGTAGTAGACGCCCTTAGAGCTCTGCTGGCCGGTGGAAAAGATAGGGTTTATGCTGGAGGCGCCGCCGCCGCTGCTGCTGCTGCTGCCGCTGCTGCCGCCGGAGGAACTGGCGCTCCCTATGTCGGTGGTGTCGGGGAAGAACTGCTTCCACGAATTGCCGGAAAAGAAGCCGGGGCGCAGGCCGTAGTCGGTCAGGCGGGCCGGACCGGCGAAGTAGGCCATCTCGCCGCGCGAGCCGCCCCACTCTATGCCCAGCTCGTTGGTGCGGTCCGTGTTGATCTCCACTATCTGGGCCTCGATCAGTATCTGCGGGGCCTTCTTGTCCAGCTCGGAGATGATCTGCTCCACCTGCGGGAAGACCTCAGGCACGTCGGTGATTATCAGCGTGTTGGTGCGCGGGTCCGTGGCCAGCGTGCCGTATTTTTTTGTCAGCACGCTGCGGATTATCTTGATGATCGGGATGGAACTGTCGGAGCCGGAATTGGAGTTGGAACCGGACTGCTGGCCGCCGCCGGAACTGCCGGGCATGGAGCCGCCGCCCTGCTGCGACATGTCGTTGCCGGAGGAGACGTCCTGCGAGGTGATGGCCGCTATGTCCTGGCTAAGGGAGTCGAGCGGGATCAGCGGGATATAGTTCAGAGTGTAGATCTTGGTTATCAGGTTGGGCGCGTTGGCCGAACGCTTCTGCACGACGTAGGTATTGCTCTTGCCGATGCGCTGGTAGGTGAGCCCCTTGACGCGCAGCAGCAGTTCAAGCGCCTCGCGGACCGTGGTCTTCCGCAGGAAGACCGTCACGGTCTTCTTCTCGAGGCCCTCGGTTATTATGAAGTTCACCTTGGACTGCGCGGAGATGACGTCCAGGAAGGTGGAAAGCGGGGCCTCCTTGAGGCGTATCGGACCGATCTTGCGGTCGAGCGGGGAGGTGTTCTCGGAGTCCTCGTACATCGGAGGCTCCTGAGGGGTCCCCCCGCCGACCTGCACGGAGCTTATCGGCGTCCCGGGGGTCTGGGCCTGCGGCATGGTAGAGGGCGGGGCCGCGTCGGAGGAGGAGCCGCTGTCGAGTATAGGGCCGCCTTCGTCGCCGCCGGAAGGGCCCTGGAGGTCCTGGGCGAAGCTCCTGTCGGATGACGACTGGGAGGAGGATCCGGTCTGCGCGAAGAGCGGGACTGCCTGGAAGAGCAGCGGTTCGGCCGCAAGGGCCAGCGAGAGTAGGATGCGAATGCTTTTCATAACTCCTCCGTTCAGGGTCCTCTTATTATACGTTAACCGGCGCCGGCAAGCCAGCCCGGTCACCTCATGACCTTGCGGAACCTTTTGCCCCTGTACTCGCAGAGCACGTAGTCAGGCCCCACCTTCAGGATCTTTATGCCGCGCACAGTCTGGCCGGCCCTGTACATATCGCCGTTGATGATCGCGGCCGTGCCGACTATGCCCTGCAGCGAGATCAGGGTCTCCGGCCCCGGCGGCCGGCGGCGTATCTCCGCCAGGCGCTGCTGCCTCTCCTCCTGAAGACGCTGGTACTCCTGTTCCCGGATCTTGCGGTAATCATCAGGCGTGAGGGTAGGGTCCCTAGTGCTCTTCGGGTCGTAATAAGAAACCGGCTGCGGCGCGGTTGAAATCCTCACCGGCAGGGAATCGGCCCCGGACCCCTGCGGAGCGGGGGCGGGAGCCGGCCTGGACGCCGGGCCGGGCGACGCCGCCGGCCTGGCGTCCGGAACCGCCTTGGCCGCCGGAGGGACGGCTGCGGCCGGCCCGGGGGACGGCTGCACGGCGGGAGAGGGAGCCTGGGAAGCGGGCGCGGCCTTGAACGCCGGCTCCGCCGGGGCGGCGGCGGTCTGGCTGGAGACGGCGGCGGCAGCGGCCGGAACGTTCCCGGCCGGCTGCGGCGCGGCGGAGGGCGGAGCGGCCGCGGCGGGGGCCGACGCCGGGAAGACGTCCGTGGTCACCGGTCCGCGGGTAATCTCCGTGGAGGCCTGCTGCCGGCTCTTGCTCCACCAGTTGTAGAAAAGGAAGGACGGCACCGCCAGGACCGCGGCCAGGAGGAGCCAGCCAAGAATGGAAGAGAAGCTCTTCATCTCGCCCCCGCCGCGCCAGAGCCGGCTGATTTGGGAAAAACCGTCGCGATCGTGAACGACACCTTCACCGTCCCGGGCCTGGAATCGTCCCGGTTTATGCTGAGATCGGTCAGGTGCACGAAAATAGGGGAATTCTCCATGTCCGCCAGCCATTTGCCGAACTGGGCGTAGGTCGTGGTGGCGGAGACCGGCCTGGAGGCCACTACATAGGCGCCGACCTCTGTCTCGTTCTGCGCGCCCTGGGAATCGATGGACACCCCGACTTTCCTGGCGCTGTCGTTTATCAGGTAGCTGAGCCAGTCCGCCTTGTCCTTGAGGAGCGGCAGCTTCCGCTGCATGGCCATCAGCCGCGTTTTAGCGTCGTTATAGTCGTCGGCGTACAGCGCCACGGCCTTCATCCCCTCTATGCGGCGCTGGGTGCGGCTCAGGGTTGAGGAGAGCGGGCTGTAGACCCCGGCGTAAAGCACCAGCAGGGAGGGCACGGCTATCATCAGCGGTTTCTTGAAAGGGGTTATGCCCTTCTCCCCGTAGATTATGAGGATATCTGACACCATGTCCCTGAAGTAGGACCTGATCTTTTCCGCGGCATCGGCCGCCGTTATGGAAGCCATATCCTATTTCCTCTTATAGCTGCAGACGATAGTGAACCCGCTGGTGTCCATGGGCTGGGCCGAGGCGCCGCCGCCGATATTGCCGGTGTTGACGCTTTCGCCCATCGTGTTGTCCATGGTGCCGAAGGGAGGAGAGTATATCTTGAACTCCTTGGACTTCTTGAGCGCGTCCATGAAAGCGTTCACGAGATGTATCTTGGCCTGCCCGCTCAGGAAGGTCCCCCCGGAGATGGTGAACTGTTTTTCCGGGGCCTGCCCCTGGGAGACGGAGAACGGGCTGGAATAGCTGATGACCGTCACCCAGAGGTCCTGCGGGATGTTGTCCGCTATGGCCTGGAGCTTGGGAGCCACAGGGTCATTATCGGAGACAAGGTCCTTGAGCAGGTCCGCGTTGTTCTGCATGGCGACCAGTCTGGTATGGACCATTTCCGCGTCGGAGTCGGAGAGCTCCGGCGCGACCATGAGCTTGCTGCGCAGGGAGGCGGCCGTAGAGGAGGCCATGTAAAGCCGCACCTGGGCCATGATGGAAAGCAGCAGCAGCATGCCGCCCAGCAGGAAGGTAACCACCCAGACGTAGGTCTGGACCTTCTTCTCCAGCGTGGCAGCCGTGCTGAGGCCGGATATGTCGGGAAGCGCAGGGCCCGGGGCCCGCCCGCGCAGGGCGGCGGCGCAGGAGAGCAGCGAGGCGGAGTCGTTATCCTTCAGCCCGCAGAGCGCGGAGGCGTTCCAGGCGGAGACCTTGATCGGCTCGGCCTCCTTGGCGGCCAGGTTCTGCCAGACCTCGAGCCCGTCGCCGCTGAGCATTATCTCCTTGTATTCCTTTCCTCCGACGTAGCGGTCCACGAACTGCACCGCGCCCTTGATATCCAGGCGTTTCCGCTCGCTCATCGCGCCGCCGGAGTCGGATTCCGTCTCCCGGTAGAGCACCGGGGCGCCGGAGTGGGAGAAGAGCATCGCGCTGGAGTTGCCGCTGAAATGCACGTAGCCCCTTGCGTCGTGGTCCTTCTGGTCGAGCAGGCCGAAAAGGCGCTCCATCGAAAGCGGGGAGGTCTCGACGCCAGCCAGAGCAAGCCCCGCCGATTTCAGGGTCTCGGAGATGAACTCCACGCTCTTGCGCTGCGTGAGGCCGAACAGCACGCCCAGCTTTTTGCCGCCTTCCGCCGGCAAGGCCTTGAAATCGTAAACGACCTCCTCGAAGGAGACAGGGATGTATTTCTTGGACTCCAGCGGGATGGACTTGTTCCAGAACCTGCGGTCCACGGCCGGCATCACGAAATAGCGCAGTATCGCGAACTGCGGGGACAGAGTGACCACGGCGGAGGAGGTCTCCCATTTCACCTTCTTCACGGCCTGCGCGAAAGGCGCGACCCACGGAGCCTTCTCGCTGAAGAACTCGTGGTTCAGGGAGAGCGGGCGCAGCATGCCCTCCTTCACGGGGAACCCCGTGGGGAACTTTATCAGGTGCTCGGGCTCCGGCTTGGAATCCTTACCGAGCTTGACCTGGGAAATGCAGATCTCCTTCGGGGAGATATAAATGCCCAGGTTGTTGCGCCCCTCCGGTTTAGACATAAATATTTATTTTACAATAATAGGCCGTCAGTTGCGACAGAGCGTCACTGTCCCACGGCCAGTTTTATATCCACCATCGGCTTCGTGGCCTCGGTGACCTTCGACGAAAGCTGCATACGGGAGCGGTCTATCTTGTATTTCTCGGCGAGCCTGTCCGCGACCTTGTTCACGCGGCTCTGAGCCACCGCGGCGGCGTCGGCCTCCCCGGAATAGGCGAAGCCGGTAAGCTGAATTCTGGCCATCGGGTAATATCCCATGGTCTCGGCTACCTGCTCCAGCCTCTTCTCGCTGGCGCTGGTCAGGGCGTTCCGGTCGGTGAAGAATATCCTGTAGCTCACCTGCCCGGACATTTGGCCAGGCTTCTCCGCGGCGGGATCCTCCCCCGCGGCGGGCGCTGGCGACGCACGCTTGGGCTTGCGGACGGCGGAAGGACGGAACTTTCTTGGCGGATATTTCTTGTGGATCTTGCCGCGCTTCAACAGCTTGCCCGAAGTCCCCCCTCTCTTACCGCCTTTGGCCAGGGACCTGCTCTTCAGGCCCGTCGCCGCCACGCTCTCCTTCTGCGCCGGCTGACGGGCCGCAGCTGCGCGCATAGCCGCCTCCTCCTGAGGCGTCGGACGGACCAGCAGCCAGCGGCTGAGGCTCGTCGCCTGCCCCTGCGGATCGGCCGCGGTCACGGTGAACATATAGCGTCCCGAAGGATAGGCGGGACCGAAGAACTTCCTGCGGCCGTTCCAGTAGCTCTGGTTGTACATAGGCCCCGAGCCGGAGACCTCCTGCAGCAGCAGCCGGCTGCCGTCCGCGCGGATCTCGAATATCTGGAACTTCCAAGTCGGAGTGCCTGCCGGCGACTGGAAGACGGAGAATTCGACTATGGACCCTTCGTTCTTATAGACCGAGATGGCCGTCGGATAGACGCCGAGAGACACCCGCGGGCCTTTGGTCGTCATGTCGGCGCTGTCTTCCAGGCGGGGGTGCTTGTCGTAATTGAATAATATGATGATACCGCTTATGTTCGTCAGTTCCGAGGGATATTGCACATCGGAGCCGGTCAGATTGACGTTAAGACGGGCTTTCGAGATGCCGCGGGACTCCAAGTAGGAGTCGATGGCGAGCGCCTTGCGGATGCTCTGTATCTTCATCTCCCCTTCCGTGGCCCCGTCGGGAAGTATCATGATATTGGCCTTGCCCAGGGTGAACAGCAGGCCGGAGAGCATCGAGAGCATGTTCTCCGAGCCGGGACGGAAACTCGTGTCCCCGGAGAAGAAGTAAGCGGGGTCCAGCGTCAGGGCTACAGGCATTCCGTCCGAGCCCATATATACCTGCACGGGCCGCGAGCGTCCCAGCGCAAGCAGCAGGTCGCGGCGCATGGCGGAGATCCTCTCCGCGATCCTCGCGGTGGCCCGCTCGCGCTGCGCCGCGTCGTCGTCGCCCGGCTGGGGCTGTCCTTCGTCCCCGGATGCGGCGGCGGCTGGGTAGCCGAGCGGCGCCGCTTTCTGGGTCTCTACCGCAGGAGCGGCGACCTCGCTCAGGGCCGTAGGCTCCGCGCCCCTGTCCTTCACGCTGGGCACACCGCTGTTCATGCGGAGCGTTATCTTGGAAATATATTCGTTGGCCAGCGCCTTCTCGGAAGGACTCCCCTTCACGAGGATGTCCATGAACCTGTCCATAGCCTCCGAATCCTGGCCGTTGTTATAGAGCCGTATGGCCTGCTCCATGGCGCGGCTGGAAGCCCCGGCGGACTGGGCGCAGAGGTCATTCGGCAGCCTGCCGGAAACCGCGAAAAGCAGGACCAGAGCTGACGAAAAAGCGATCTTCAGAACTGCATTGGTTTTCATGACGCGATCCATGCGGAACGTTCTTCTTGCGTTATATTTAAACTTTTTCTGTTTGCCTAATTATTGCAGGATTGTTACAAAAAAGAGCCCCCCTCCGGGGGTACTCCGGCGGGAGAGGCTGAGCGGAGCGCGCCCTAGCGCAGGGCCTTGAGCCGCTCGCGGACGGCGGCGTTGCCCGGCTCCTGCTGCAGGAAGCGCTCCCACTGCTCCCGCGCCAGGTCGTTGCGCCCCTCTTTCTCGTAGATGACGGCCAGACCGTACCTGGCCTGGTTGTCGGAGTCGTTCTCGGCGAGCAGCGCCTGCAGGTCGGCCTTCGCCTCGTCCAGCTTTCCGGCTCGGAAATAGAGCTTGGCCCTGAGCAGACGCGCCTTGGCCGAGGCCGGGGCTTCGGCGACGAGCACGTCCGCCCGCGCCAGCTCCGCCTTGGAAGGGGCGGAGGTCTCTACGCTCCCGGAAAGGCTCCTGTAGGAGCGCAGCCATTCCAGCGCCGCGTCGTCCTTTATCCCGAGCTGGCGGGAGACGCCAAAAAGGTTCTCGTCCAGCGCCGGGTTGTCGGGATCGGCGTGAACGCCGTCTATATACGCCTCCCGCGCCCTTTTATATTCCTTCAGCACCGTGTAGAAATAGCCCTCGGCATTCCAGAGTTCTGCGTCCTGCGGGAAGATGGAGACCGCTTCAGGCAGGTCCTTCAGGGCGGCCGCTGCGGCCGCGGCCTTGTCGGGCATGCCCAGATATATCTCGGCCAGGGCGTGCCAGGTCATCGGGTTGAGCGGGTTTATAAAGGAGGAGAGCTGCAGGTCCTTCAGAGCCTCGTCCGTGCGGCCCAGACGCTTAAGGACTATCGCCCGGTTGAAGAAGATCTCGTCGTAACCCGGGTTGGCGCGCAGCGCCTGCGTGTACGCCCATACCCCTTTCTCCAGGTCCCCCGCGCGCACGTAGGCGTTGCCGTACTCGTAATCGCAGTTCACCTCGTGCGGGTCGGCCTTCCAGGCCGCGGTCAGGGAATCTATGGCCGCGGTGATGGGGCCCGTGCGCGCCTCCCTGAAGCCGCGGAAGAAATAGAACTCGCGGGCCATCTGGCGCTCCCAGACCCGGGCGCCCAGGGCGCAGAACGCTATGAGAGCCCAGGCCGCCGCGGCGCCGGCCGCCGGGCGGCGCCAGGGGGCGCGCTGACGCGCGCCGGAGGTCCTGAGCGCCAGCGCCCCCGCCAGCCACCAGAACGCCAGGGCCGGCACGGCGAAATGTATAGAGACGTTGATCGTATTGTCGGCCAGCGCGCCGGCCAGTCCGGCCGCCAGCGGCACCGCCGAGTAACGGGCCTCCTCTCCGGCCGAACGGTAGAAACGCAGGAAACCGGCGAACAGGGCTGTCAGGAACCAGAGGTACGCGCCCAACCCGAGTATCCCGGACTGGGAGAACTGTTCAAGCACTTCGTCGTGCGCGTTATTGGCGTGCGTGCGCAGTCCGCGTATCGCCGGATAGTTCACCAGCAGGCGGCCCTGGAAAAAAGGGTAGAAGAGCTCGAACTGCCCCCAGCCGTTGCCGAGCAGCGGGTTCTGCAGCCCCATCTGCCAGGCGCTGGCCCAGATCAGAAGGCGCTGGTGGAACGAGGCGTAGACGCGACCGTGGTCTCCGGAGAGGCTAACGGCAGAAGGGCTCTTTATCCCGGAGGCGGCCTCCTCAACGCGTTCCGCCAGGCCCGAGCTGAACGGCTTCAGGTTGTCCGAAGGCCAGAAGACCACGAACAACAGCAGCGCGGCCAGCAGCGGATAAAGGAACCGGCCGTTGGCCTTCAGCTGGGCGCGTTGGGAGCCGAAGACAAAAAGGAAAGAGACCGCGACGGCCGCGCCCAGCCACGACGAGCGCGTCAGGCTGGCCATCAGCATCCCGGTCAGGGAAAAAAGCGCGAACGAGTAGAAAACCCTCTTAACGGCGGTGTCGGCCTTCATCAGCAGCGAGAGGGTGAAGGGCAGGAACATCACCGCGTAGGTGGAGACGAAATTCGGGTTGCCGAAAGTGGAGACGGAGCGGTTGCCGTAAGGATTAAGCAGCTTGCCCCAGACCAGTTCCAGATGGAAGTACTGCAGTATGCCGTAGAGGGAGGCCAGAACGCCAGCGGACAGGCCCAGGTGCAGTATGTCCTCCTGGCGGCAGCGGCGCACCAGCAGCCAGGCGGCCGTGATCCCGGTGACCCAGACAAGGAAGCCGTAAGGGTCGAAGAAGCGGTCGAAGAAGGCGTCCCCTACCGCGGGGCCCTTCAGCCAGGGGAACAGGATCCACAGCGAGCCCCAGCCCAGTATGAAGAACAGCCATTTGCCGGCCGACACCGGCGCCTCCTCCCCGGCGTACGGCACGGAGAGGGACAGGTAGAAGACGGCCAGGCAGTTCACGAGGAAGAAAAGGCCGGCCTTGAAGCCTTCGGAGGCCATCGCCGGATGGAAGAACGGAGCGTGCCCGAACCAGGACCAGACGAAGGACACCACGTACACCAGCGCCAGGACGCCGAGCGGCCTGGAGAGGTGCGTCGAGGGCATCAGCCAGCGGCCGCGCCTGACGGAATAGAACAGGAAAAGAGCCGCCGCGCCCAGCACAGCGGCGTTGAGCAGCGCGATCTGGAAATAATAAGGGTTGCGGGTAAGCCCGGTGAAGAAGATCAGCGGCGACACCAGAAAGGCCGCAGTAAGCAGCAGCGCGAGAGGTCCGCGGGGAACAGGAAGGCCGTTGCCGGTTTCAGCCATCGCCAGGGCCTGTCAGCGAGGCGCGCCCGCCGAGGACCGGCCACCGCCCACCACGCTCTTTATCTCCGAGCTGCTCACGCTCTTCGCGCGGCCGGCCTTTATCCTGGCCTCTACGATGGCCAGGTTGTGCTTGGCCTGAGCATAGTTGGGGTCGAGCTTAAGGGCCAGGTAGTAGTTCCTGGCCGCCTCGTCGAACTCCCCCAGCGCGTACTGCACGTTGGCCAGGAGGGTATAGCCTTCCGGCGTGCCGTGGTTATGATTGGGGACGAAGCACTTCCACGCGTCCACGTTATGCAGGTACTCGGTCTCGGCCGCCTTGTAGTCGCCGCGCAGGATGTCTATCTGCGCCTTACGGTAATAGGTAGGCGCGTAGACCGGGTCGAGATTCTCGTAGAGGTTGAAGCGGGCCATCGCCTTGTCCAGGTACTCGTTGGCCTTCTTCATGTCTCCCTTCTGCACGTAGTAGTCGTGCATCTTAAGGTAAAGGGTGCCCACCTGGAAATGCATCTGCACGTAGTTCGGCGCTATGCTGCGCACGTACTCGTAGGCGGCCATCGCGCGCTCGAAGTCGTCGCGGGGAACGTCGTTCTTATCCCCCCATTCCGGGTGGTAGGACTTCTCCATGTTGAAGCGGTCGTTGAAGACGTTACCCGTGAAGTAGTACGGCATGATGAAGTACTTGTCCAGCTCGTTCACCTTGCGGTAGTAGGTGATAGCGTCCTCCCACTTGCCCTGCTTGGAGAAGAAGATCGCCATGTTATGGTAGACGTCGCCCCTGAACCAGCCCCAGAAATAGTACATTGGCAGCAGCGTCAGCAGGATGACCCCCGGAACAGTGACGGAGACACCGCGCAGCATCACGCCGCCGAAAGCGTAGACCGCGTAGCCCACGCAGGCCAGCATGATGGCCCAGGAAACGTACCACTGCAGTATCTCACCGCCCGCGACGTAGTTCCGGATCGGGCCCTGGAGGTCGGAGAACTCGCCCAGCACGAGATAGGCCGTGTAAAGGACGGCCGCTATGCCGGCCGCTCTGGCGATCCAGACCGCCAGCATGTAGAACCCGCCTTTCTCCGGCGCGGCGGCTTCAGATCCCTTCTTCTGCTCAGGCTCGTCGCAGTGCAGCTCCCAGAGCGCGTGCCCCCGCGAAATACTGACTATCACGCCGGGCAGCAGGCCGAAGAAGATCCCCGAGGAGACGAAGCGCATGCTGACGTCCGTGAAGTTGTGCGCCAGCATGGCCAGGAGCGACGTGAGGTAACCCAGCAGGTCGTAGGCCACTGGCGGCGGCCTGGAACCTTTCAGGTTGGAGGTGAGGACGCTCAAGCCGCGCAGGCCGACAACGGTGACGAACGCGATTATCCAGATGTAGAGACCGAAGCCGATAACGCCGTTGTCCATCCACTCCTCGAGGTGCTCGTCCTCGGCGTGGTCCGTCTCGGTGTTGTGCTTTCCCTCTATGTGGAAGATGGCAGGTCTGCGATAGGCCGGATAGATTATCTTGAAACTGCCGACTCCCACGCCCACCAGCGGGTGCGTCTCTATCATCTCCCACGTGGACAGCCAGGTATTGACGCGGAAGCTGTAAGAAGCGGGATTCCCGAACTTGTAGATGATGAATACGGCCGCCACGGGGATGACGGAGGCCAGTCCCAGGAAAGCGGCCTTGCTTATCTTCAGCTTCTCGCGCAGGAAGAAATAGCCGTAGAACAGGACGAAAAGGAAGGAGGAAACCCCGAAGCCGAGGAAGGCGCCCTTCGTCTGGGTGCCGTAGAGGCACAGCAGGGACATCAGGACCAGCGGCAGCAGCAGCACGGACCTCTTCTTAAGGTACTGGGCCACTATCAGCGGCAGTATCAGCACGATGAAGTTCCCGAAGAAATTGGGATTGCCGTAAGTAGAAAAGACGCGAGGGCCGAAGGCCCCGCGCCAGACGAACGGGTCGATGCCCAGCCCCGGCCCGGGAGGGAAGAACCTCGTGTCGAAGAACTGGATCACCCCGTAGGTCATCGATATATAGGCCGTCAGCATCAGTATCTTCGTCAGGCGGTCTACGGCCTCGGAGGTGAACTCGCGTATCACTATCAGGGTCACCGACATGTATAGGATATAACGGACGAAATCGTCCACGCTGGGGCCCTTGTAAGGCACATGCGTGAACGAAACGATCACGTAGAGGAGATAGGCGAAGAACGGGGCCAGGAAGACGAAGTCCTGCTTATGGAAGGCCCGGCGTCCCTCCAGTATCAGCAGCGAGACCCACAGCCCCAGCAGGCCTATGCCGCCCATCTGCAGCAGGGTTATCTTGACCTGCGCGGAATCGTAGGTGCGCAGGTAGAAGGTGTCGGAGACCAGCAGATAAAGGATCGGCAGCCACCACCAGATGACCTTCCTGGCGAAGCTTACCCCAGGTGCTGCTGTCACATCGTCGTCCGCGGCCGGGAGATTGTATTTTTTTGCCATGATCTCTGATGCAGGAAAAGACCGGCGCGGGCTGGCCCAGGGAAGAACTGCCTGGGCCGGGCCGGCACAGCCGCCCCCCGCGGCCCTTTACGCGCGCCCCGGACGCGCCGGGCCCGGAAAAGCGCGTCCGAAAAGATCTCAGCCGAGGATGGGACTCGAACCCACAACCTGTCGCTTACGAAGCGAATGCTCTACCGTTGAGCTACCTCGGCAACGGATGTAAATTATATAGTAATTTTGCCGGAAATTCAAAATTCAGCAGGAGAACGCCCCCGCCAGCCGTCAGGCGGGGACGGAAAAGGACGACGCCCGCGCCCCCTATTTCTTGCAGTCGGTGCCGCTGCGCGAAAGGTTGCAGGACGGTTCCTGCTGGGCCTTTACGGCCACCTTCGAGCGGACCGCGGCGCAGGCCCCCAGCAGGCACAGCAGCGCCGCCAGCAGGCAGAATTTAGCCGATCTCATATCCCCCCCTCCCCTCACCCGAGTATAGCACATAAAAGGCAGGCAAGACGCGGCCGGGGCGAGCGGGACAGGCGGGCTTTTTTGTATAGTATGGGGCGGAAAAGCGCTACAAGGAGCCGAAAGTGAACACCCCACCAGCAGAGCCTGCCGCGGACCCGATGGCCGCCGAATCCCTGCCGGAACTGCCGCGCCAGCAGACCAATCCCTCCCGCTGGAACGGCGCGGGCTGGGCCGCCTTCGCGGCGCACCTGCGCTCCCGAGGGATAGAGATCTCCGAAAAGAGGCCGGCCCTGGCCGTCTACGCCACGGACAGCGGCGGGCTGGCCTGCGGCATGCCTCACGGCGTGGCGCTGGCCCGCAGCACGGAACAGGTGTCCGAGATCATGAAGGCCGCGCAAAAGTACCGGGTACCGGTCACCGTCAAGGGCGGCGGGCTCACCACCGAGGGAGAGACCGTCGCCTACGGAGGGCTGCTGCTGGACATGCGGGGCATGAGCGAAGTGCTCTCGATAGACAAAGCGGCCCTGACGGTGCGGACCCAGGCCGGCATCTACTGGCATTCGCTGGCCGAGGCGCTGAGACGCGAAGGCCTGGACTATCTCTCCGCCCCCCTCAACATGACCTCCTCCGTCGGCGGCACTCTGCAGGTGGGCGGCATCGACGTCAATTCCCCGCGCCTCGGCTGCAGCGCCGACCAGGCCGTGAGCCTGAAGGTAGTGACCCCGACCGGGGAGATAAAGGAATGCTCCGAGACCGAGGACCCGGAGCTCTTCGAGCGGGTGCTGCTGGGCTACGGGCAGTTCGGGATCGTAACCGAGGCCGTAATGAGGGTGCGCCGGTTCACTCCGATAACGATGCGCTATTTCTATTATTCCTCCATAGTCGAAGCGATGGAGGACCTGAAGATGCTCGTACGCGGAGACGCGGCGGACTACTGCGGGATCCTGACCATAATGGACAAGGCCGTGAACCTGCTGGTGGCCTTCGACTCCGACGAGAGGGAGCGGGCCTTCTTCCGGACCTGGCGCAAAGAGCTGCGGGGCCACGGCGAGGCGGGCTTCGCGCTGCGCATGGCCGTCCACTACGCCCTGCGCCCCTGGAAGCTCCCGGAGGCGCTCTACCTGCTCTCGCGCAAGAACGCGATGCAGCCAGAGTTCTTCCCCTCCCACCACATGGAGAAAGGGAAGATAGTGGACCGCACCGTCGTCTTCAGCAACGCCGTCTGGAAGTTCTGGGGCGGCAGGAGAATGGTGATCCCGGACCTGGCCACCAGCGAGGAGAAGTTCGTGGAGGCCATAGTGCGCGGCAACGAGGTCTGCAGGAAGTACTTCAAGTACTACACTCTCTACTGCGTGGCTATAAAGCTCAGGGACGGCCTGCCCCGCTACGAGCTGTCCTGCATACCACCCGACGCGCGGGGCTACGCCTACGGCTGCGAGTTCGAACCTATGCTGGGCGGCGCGGAGTACAGCCGCGACTACCTGCAGAGCTTCAAGAACGAGATCTACGACATCGGCGCGGAGATGAAGACCAGTTATTACCGCTTCGGCGGGGTAATGAAGGGCTACATACGCCGCGCCTTCGGCGACGAACTGGTGGACAGGCACCTGGCGCTCAAGCGGGAGGCCGATCCGGCCATGGTGCTCAACCCCGACGTTATCTTCTGAGGAGAAAAATGGACCAGGATATAACCGCCGTAACAGGCTTCGGGAACTGCACCGGCTGCGCGGTCTGCCTGCTTACCTGTCCGGTCTGGCGCAGGACCCACGACGTGCTGATGACCAACTGCGGCCGTACCCGCGCCCTGCAGGCCGGCGCCGCTCCGGAGGACCTGGAGGCGTCCGCCGAGGCCTGCCTGTTCTGCGGCGCCTGCGCCGCCGTCTGCCCGTCCGGGGTCGACACCCTGTCGCTGACGGCGGCCCTGCGCGCGGCGCTGCCCCAGAAGCGCATGACCGCCGGACGCCGCCGCTCCCCGGCTTCCTTTACCTATGCCGGCAGGACGGTCCTCCTGCCGGGTCCTGACCTGCGGGCCGACGCGCTGCTGCTGGAGAAGCTTGCTTCGCTGCTGGACGCGGCCGTCCCACCCTGCGACGAACTGTCTGACCTGGCAGCCGACCTTGACGCGGGCCTGCGGGCCGACCCGGAGCGCCTGCGCGCGGTTACGGCGGCCGCGGGCGAGGCCTCGGGTCTCGTGGCGGCGGAAGGTTTCGCGCTCAGGCACCTTAGGAAGTGGTTCCCCGCCCTCCCCTCGAAAGGGCTGGGAGAGGCGCTGCTGGGGCGCTGCCGCGGCGGGCTGAGACCCGGCGACCTCTACGTGGTGGACGCGCGCGCGTTCAATTCCGACCGCGGGCGGCTCATAAGGCTCTACGACGCGCTCCGGCAGGAGACCGGCTGCGCTCTGAGCACCAGTCTGCAGCGCGCGGCCATTCCCGCCGGCCCGGCCCGCGGGACGCCCCGCTCCGCCGACAGCGAGACCCAGGCGCGCTGGGTGCTGGGACGCTTCCGGCCCCGGCGCGTCGTGGTGGAATCCCCGTCGGAACTGGGACTCTACGGCTCGGTAGCCGAAGTCCCGGTGCTCCACCTGGGAGAGCTGGCGTGAGCGGGATAAAGACCGACGTGGTGATAGTAGGATCCGGTCCTTCCGGCGCGGCAGCGGCCAAGCGGCTCACCGACGCGGGCTACGAGGCGGTCATGCTGGAGCGCAAGGCGATGCCCCGTCACAAACCGTGCAGCGGCATCCTCTCCCCGCGCGGCCACCGCTTCCTGATCGAGAACTTCGGGCCGCTGCCAGAAGAGACCCTGCACAAGCCGCGCTACTGCCGCGGCGTCACGTTCCACTTCCCGCGCGGCGGCGAGCTGCCGATGGACTTCGACGGCGGCCCCACCCCGCACATGCACCGGAAGTTCTGCGACGCCTGGGCCGTCAAGCGCAGCGGGGCCGTACTGCACGCCTCGACGGAGTTCCTCTCGCTGGAGGACGATGGCAGGCGCGTGCGCGTCCGCGCGAGCAGGAACGGCGAGCCGGTCACGTACGACGCGCGCTACGTGATAGGCGCGGACGGTCCCCGCCTGGCGGTGACGAGATCCCTCTACCCGGAGTACGCCAAGAGCATCCCGTGGTTCGTCGTCGGACAGAAGTTCCACGCGATAAAGGACTGCCCGCTGGACGAGGAATACTTCCATTTCTGGTTCGACCCGCAGCTCGGCCACTACACCTGGAGCCACGCCCGGGACGGCAGGCAGATAGTGGGCGTGGGCTTCAGGAGCGGCGAAGTCTTCGACGCGAAGCACGCCCGGGTGGTGGAGCACCTGGAGCGCCGCCACGGGGTCAGGCTGGGTCCGGGCGAGGACACGGAGATAGTTACCGCCAATTTCGGCCCGTCGCTGATAAACCGCTACGTCTTCGGCCGCGGGAACACGCTGATAACCGGGCAGGCGGCAGGCTTCTTCAACATGATAGCCGAGGGCATGAGCTGCGCTCTGCATTCCGGCGCCATAGCCGGCGAAGCCGCGGTGCAGGCGTTCCGCTACGGCTCCGACGTGCAGAAGCTATACCGGGAGATGATCCAGTCGGAGGTCCGCCGCACGTCCGACCAGTGGAACCCGTTCAAGATCCTGTTCGGCCGCCCGCACGAGGCCGATTTCCGCGGCGCTCTTGCCAGGCTCCCGGCGGGACGCCGCCGCCTCATCTGGGGCGACATCTGGAGTTTCGTAAAACTGTACTCCCCCCTGAACTGGGGCAGGCAGATGTTCTGGCAGGGGGTACTGCGCCAGCTCACGGGCCGCTATTCCCCCTCGCGCTGGCTTTAGCCAGTCTGGACCGGGAGCGGACCTAATTAGTAACATTTCCGCGTCGTTCAACTTCCATCTGGGGAGGATTATGAGTTCATTGTTCAGAAAAAAATCGCTGGACGCGCTGCTCGCGCAGGCCTCGGAGAAGGAGCACTCGCTGAAGCGCAGCCTGAGCGCCATGAACCTGACGCTGCTCGGCATAGGCGGCATCATAGGCGCCGGCATCTTCGTCCTGACCGGCCAGGCGGCCGCGCAGTACGCCGGGCCGGGCATCGTCATCTCGTTCCTGATCTCGGCCGCCGGCTGCGCCTTCGCCGGGCTATGCTACGCCGAGTTCGCCTCCATGATCCCGATAGCGGGCTCCGCCTACACCTACTCCTACGCCACCATCGGCGAGTTGCTGGCCTGGATAATAGGCTGGGACCTGATACTTGAGTACCTCTTCGGAGCGGCCACGGTCTCCGTGGGCTGGAGCGGCTACGTGACGAGCTTCCTGAATGACTTCGGCGTCCGCCTCCCCGCCGCGCTCTCGAGCGCGCCTCTGGCCTACACCAACGCCGGCTGGTCCGCCACCGGCGCCATCATCAACCTCCCTGCCGTGCTGATAATCGCGGCGGTCACCGGGCTGCTGGTGGTGGGCATCCGCGAGTCCGCCACCGTCAACGACCTCATAGTCCTCGTGAAGGTCGCGGTCGTGATAATGTTCATCGCCTTCGGCGTTTCCTACGTCAATTCGGCCAACTGGCATCCGTTCATCCCGCCGAACACCGGGACGTTCGGCCAGTTCGGCTGGAGCGGCATAGCGCGAGGGGCCGGCGTCATCTTCTTCGCCTATATCGGCTTCGATGCGGTCAGCACGGCCGCGCAGGAGGCGAAGAACCCGCAGCGCGACATGCCCATAGGCATCCTGACCTCGCTGGTCATCTGCACGGTACTCTATATCATGGTCTCCCTGGTGCTGACCGGCATAGTCAAGTACAACCGCCTGCTGGTGCCGGACCCGATAGCCGTCGGGGTCGACGCCGCCGGGCCAGCGCTCTTCTGGCTGCGCAAGTTCATTAAAGTAGGCGCCATCGCCGGGCTCTCCTCCGTGATGCTGGTGCTGCTGCTGGGCCAGCCGCGCATCTTCTACTCCATGGCCATGGACGGCCTGCTGCCGCCGGTCTTCTCCAAGGTGCATCACAAGTTCCGCACGCCCTATATCACGACGATGGCAACCGGAGCCGTGGCGGCCCTGCTGGGCGGACTTTTCCCGATAGGCGCCCTCGGGGAGATGGTCTCCATCGGAACGCTGCTCGCCTTCGCTATAGTCTGCGTCAGCATAATTGTCCTGCGCCGCACGCACCCCGGGCTCAAAAGGCCTTTCCGTACGCCGCTGGTCCCGCTGGTCCCCGCGCTGGGCGCGGTCATCTCCCTGGCCCAGATGGTCTTCCTGCCGCCGGCCACCTGGATACGCCTTGTGCTCTGGATGGCCATAGGCATGGGCATATATTTCTTCTACGGCAGGCACAACAGCCGCCTGGCCGCTGTCCCGGCGGAAGCGGGGGCGGACCGGACGTAGGGGGTTCGCCGGGGACGGCAAAAAGGCCGCGGGCTTTAAGCCCGCGGCCTTTTTATCGCGCTCCGGTCCCGCTTACTTGCGGGCTGCAGAGAGCATGGAGTACAGTTTGTCCGTCGCCCCCCTGATGCCGGCCGTCACGTCGGCCACCATCTTCGGGTCCCAGTCCTTCCTCTCGGCGCGCAGGAAGCTGGTCTTGTCCACGCGGTTGTCGAAGCGGCCTACGGGCAGATGGAACTTCCGTCCGTTCGACGTCACGGTTATCGTGCCCGGCACCTCCGAGGTCTTCTCGAGGTAGTCCATGTCGTCGCAGCCGTAGTCCCCCAGCATCACGTCCATCGGGACGCCGTGGTGCAGGATGGAACCCGGGTCGTTCGGGTTAGCGCGGGCGCTGTTCTTGCGGCGGCTCTCCTCCGGGGTCACCCAGACGTACAGGATCACGGCGCGCTTGAGTATCTCCGGGTCCAGCTGGCCCAGCGAGTACTGGTAGCCTAGCGGGTCCTTCAGCGGGAACGCCGATTTGTCCGGGCCGCCGCGGGCGGCCTCTATGACTATGGTCCTGCCCTCGAAAGAGGCGGGGTAGGCGGCGTGCTTCTCGTCCAGCAGGTCGCGCGCCTCTTTCTCCAGAGCGGCGGCCACCTTTCCGCGGGTCCCCTTGTCCAGGCCGGAGAGGCGCGGAGCGATGCCGGCCTTCTCGCCGGCCTTGTCCACGCGGGTCATCAGCAGCTCGGCGGCGGAGGCCGGCTTGACCACGTTGCGGCCCATCAGGTCGCGGTAATCCTCGTTGAGCAGATGGATCAGCGTGCCCCAGTCCTTCGTGTTGATGAACGGCTTATCTCCGGACTTGAAGAACAGGCGGGTCTTGCCCAGCTTCTCCAGCTCGTCGTCGGCGCGGCGCATCATGTGGACGTAGGGAAAGTCGTCCAGCTGCAGGTTGGGGCCTATATGGAATTCCTTCTTCAGCCGCTCCGGCTCGATGTTGGCCAGAAAGCGCCTGACCTCGGACTTGCCGGAAGCCGGAAGCGCGAGAAGCAGCACTATGTCGAAAGTTTCGCTCATGTTTCCTCCTTGCGGTAGCTGCTTAGATTGTAAACAATATCACCTGGCGATTCAAGGAAAAAGGCCCCTGTCCTCGTTATCCGCGGCCGCATTTTATATAATTCACAGCATGTCCCCAGAAACGACGATGTGGGCCGTCTTCGCCGTCACCGCGGCGGCGCTCTTTGCCGCCGACATAAAACTCTCCGCCGGCCGCGCCCACGAGATCACGCGCAAGGAGGCCCTGGCCCTATGCGGCTTCTGGGTGGCCGTGGCGGCCCTCTTCGGCTTCCTGACCGGCCACATGCTAGGGTTCGAGCGGATGGCCGAGTTCTTCACGGCCTACGTCATCGAGTACTCGCTCTCGATGGACAACATGTTCGTTTTCCTGCTGATCTTCGCCTACTTCGGGATCCCGCGCAAGTACCAGCCCAAGATACTCACATGGGGCATACTAGGGGCCGTCGCGATGCGCCTCGTGCTCATCTTCACCGGCGTTAAACTGATAAGCACCTTCCACTGGATCATTTACGTCTTCGGCGCCGTGCTGGTCTTCACAGCCGCCAGGATGTACTTCCAGAAGGAGGAGCAGATGGACCCGGGAGAGAACCCGGCGCTCAAGCTGCTGTCGCGTTTCCTGCCCATAGACCGGGAGAACGCCTCGGGGGACTTCTTCGTCAGGAAGGAACGACTGTACGCCACGGCCCTGCTGGCCACGCTGGTCGTGGTGGAGACCTCCGACCTGATCTTCGCGGTGGACTCGATCCCCGCCGTGCTGGCGGTCTCGCGCGACAGGTTCATAGTCTATTCCTCCAACGTCTTCGCCGTGGTCGGGCTGCGCTCGCTCTATTTCCTGCTGGCTTCGGTGATGGACATGTTCCGCTTCCTCAAGGCCGGCATCTCGCTGATACTGCTGTACGTAGGGATAAAGATGCTGGCCTCCGCCTGGGTGACGGTGCCGGCCATGGTCTCGCTGGCCGTGGTGCTGGGCATACTGGCGGCCTCGATGCTGCTTTCCGTGCTCATAAAACCGCGTCATCCCGCCGGCTGAGCCGGCGCGGGGATTGACGAAAAAAGCCCCGGCCTGCCGGCCGGGGCTTTTCCTGCCGCTGGCAGCGGAGCTTACTTCTTGTCGGAGTCCTTGTTCCCGGAGGCCGGCTTGGCCTCTGCCGCGCCGACGGTCTTGACCTCTATCTTGGGGGCCTCGGCCGCGGGATTCTCCTTGAGGATGTCCAGCAGACGCACCTCGAACACCAGCGTCGAACCGCCGGGGATGGTCGGGGGCGCGCCCTGGTCTCCGTAGGCCGTGTCGGAAGGGCAGACCAGCTTGGCGCTGCCGCCGACCTTTATCTTCTGCACGCCCTCGGTCCAGCACGGGATGACGCCGGAAAGCGGGAACTCGGCCGGGGTGCCGCGCTTGATGGAGGAATCGAACACCTTGCCGTTGGGGAAGGTGCCCTCGTAGTCCACCTTCACCATGTCGGTGGCCTTCGGGTAGGCGCCGGTCCCTTCCTTCTCCGGGATCAGGATGATGCCCTTGTCGAGCGTGACGGCGCCTTTCTCCTTGGCCATCCTGGCCAGGAAGGGCTTGTCGGCCTCCTTCTGCTTCCGGACGGCGGCCTCCTGCTTCTTGGCGAGCAGGTCGTTGAGCTTCTCGCCGTAGGTCTTAGAGTCCAGTTTCGGCCCCCTGCCCTCCAGCGACTCGGAGAAGCCGCGTATCACATACCTGGCCTCCGCCGGGGAGAAGTTGAACTGCTTCAGCCTGGAGCTCACCGCCTGGCCCAGGAAATAAAGCGTCTTCTGGTCCTCGGTCATGCCGGCGCTCTTGGCCTTGGCTGGTCCGGCCGCCGAAGCGGTGCCAGCCAGCAGACAGGCGAGCGCGCCCAATGCGAATTTATTGATCATTTATAGTCCTCCTGAAATATCCTCCGATATCTTACAAATTTTAGAGGCGTTCCGTGCGGCCTATCGCGTGGGACCGGAGGGCGGCCTTTATGGCCGCCGCGGACGCCTTTACCAGCAGGTCCAGCGGCAGCGACGGGACGGCCCTGCCGGATGTTTCCCGCAGCGCCATTTCCGTGGCCAGCGGAAGGTGAAGGAAGGCGTAGCTGGTGGCCAGTCCCTTCCGGGCTATCGCATGCAAAGACTCGTACATCAGGTGGTTGCAGACGTAGGCCCCGGCGAAATTGCTGACATGGGCAGGCGCGCCTGCGCGGCGCGCCGCGGCCGCCAGCCGCACCGGGTCCGCGCCGACCTCGTAGGCGGCGGGGCCGCCTTTCCGTACCGGCTCCCCCGCCGGTCTCTGCCCGGAGTTGTCCTTTATCCCGTAGTCCTTTATGTTCAGCGCGAAGCGTTCCACGCGCAGCCCGCCCTCCCCGGCGGCCAGCCCCAGCGAGACCATGACGTCCGGCCTGTGCCTCTCTATCAGCCCCGGCGCCAGGCGGCCGACCGCCTCGCCGCTGACCGGGAGTCGGCGCCGGAGCAGCCGCCAGCCCGGGAAGGCCCCTGGCCGCAGCCTGTTCATCACCAGCAGGGCCGGGTTTTCCTTAAAGCCGCCGAAAGGTTCGAAAGCTGTTATCAGCAGTTCTTTCATGCGTATATTATACGATTCTCCGGCCAGGCGGCGCCCGTAAAACGCGAACCCCGGGCTTTCGCCCGGGGCTGGTCCTGATATTTCTAATCTCAGGTTCGGATCTTCGTAGAGCTTTAAATGGTTGCGGGGGTTGGATTTGAACCAACGACCTCAAGGTTATGGGCCTTGCGAGCTACCAGGCTGCTCTACCCCGCAGAAATATTATAGCACAACGCGGAGATTAACGCAACAGCCTGGAACAAATAAACCCTGCGCTACTTCTGTATCTCCAGCGTGTCCACGACCTCCCCGGACTTGTCGTAGACGGTCATCTTCAGGTCCCTGTCCCTGACGGCGAAGAGGGCGAAGGTGTACTCAGGCAGGAATTTAGCGGACCAGGGCTCGGTGCGCTGCTCCACGCCTAGCGACATCCCCCCTCCGCCCAGCGTCACGTAGGTGATGCCGGCCACCTGGTCGGGCGCCCCGTCCTTCAGCGGCACCGTGCGCTCGTAGTCCCGGTCCCGGCCCTGCAGCACCAGATCCACGCCGTACTTCTGGAAGAGCGGCTCCAGAGTCTTTATCTCGTCCTCGCGCGGCTCGGAGCCGGTGGAGTAGAGCGGTTCGTTCAGCACGACGAACTTCCACGCCTTGTCCCTGGCGCGCGAAAGCACGAATTCCAGCCACTTGTACTGCTTCAGCCCTGGCCGCAGGGCCGGGGCGTACCTGGCGCCGGCGAAGGAGTTGGCGTCCAGCACGACGAAGCGGGCGTTGCCTATGTCGAAATAGTAGTAATGCGGATAGAGGCCGGTATACGGCACGCTGTGGAACGGCAGGTAGTTGTAGCGCAGGAATTCCCGGCCGGCGGGCTTGTCGTAGCCGGGGCCGTAGTCGGACAGACCCAGCGTCGGAAAGAACGGGACGCGCGCCAGCATGGAGGAATAGGGCGCGAAGAACTCGTCGTCGGCCTCGGAGTCCCTCCCGGAGGACAGCATGTCCCCGGTGTGCAGCACGAAGTCCGGCGTGAACTTGTCCATCTGCGCCGCCAGGTCCCGCTGGTCCTGCGAGCCGGAGCCGGACCCTCCGAAGGCCAGGAAGCTGAAGTCAGGCTTGTCCTCGTCGGGGAAGGTCACGAAGGTCCCCTGGTAGGCCTGGTAGTCGCAGGTGCTCTGCTCCACAGGCAGGTAGATGCGGTAGCAGTGCGTGGTATCCGGCAGCAGGCCGTAGAGCTGCACGCGGTGCTCGATGCCGGGCCCCGCCGGCGTGAGGAAGCGCTCGCAGTCAGGGGCCGCGCCGTAGGAGAGCCAGGCCACGGTGTCGATATCGGTGCGGAAGCGCACCGTGACGTCGGAGGCGCCCATGCTCTCCAGATAGGGGCCGCGCGACAGAGCGGCGGCCTGGGCGCGCCCGGCCAGGAGCAGCAGCGGCAGCAGCAGCGCGGCGGTCCTCATTCGCCGTCCGCCCCGCAGAAGAGCGGCGTCACCTTGAACTTGACCGCGTCTATCACGCCGCGGTCGGTTATCCTGAGCTCCGGGATAGGCGGCAGCGTCAGGAAGGCCATCGCCATGAAGGGGTCGCTGAGCCCGGAGCCCAGCATCCGGGCGGTCTCGGAGAGGCGCTTGAGCTTCTCGCGCACGAACTCCGAACTGCGGTCCGACATCAGGCCCGCCACCGGCAGCGGCAGGGCCTCGAGCACCTGGCCGTTCAGCGCGGCCACTATGCCGCCCTGCATCTTGACCACCTGCACCGCGGCGGTGTACATGTCGCCGTCATGCGTTCCTATGACGACGATGTTATGCGAGTCGTGGGAGACGGAGGAGGCTATAGCGCCCTTCTTCAGGCCGAATCCCCTCACCAGGCCCTTGGCTATGCGGCCGGAGGCCATGTGGCGCTCTATCACGGCTATCTTAAGGATGTCGCGCTCCGTGTCGGAGGAGACGTAACCGCCGTCCTGCTTGACCGGCTCCACCGTCATCCTCGTCACTATCTGGTCCGGGACCACGTTGATGACGCGCGCGTACTTTCCCTCCGCCTTCAGCGCGAAATCCTCGTGCTCTATCCACTTTACGTTGACCGTGCCGCGGGCCTTGCCCTCGTAATCCTTTATCGCTCCGGGCACGATCTTCCGGTCGGAGGCTACCAGTCTGCCGTTCTTGAACACCTTGGTGATCTTAAGGCCTTTAAGGTCCTGCAGTATGACGAGGTCCGCCTGGTAGCCTGGGGCTATCGCGCCCAGGTTCTTGAGGCCGAAATATTCGGCCGTGTTGATAGTTGCCATCTGGATGGCGCGGATCGGGTCGACCCCGAGCTTTATCGCCGTGCGGACCAGGTAGTCGATGTGGCCCTGCTTCTCTATGTCCTCGAGGTGGCGGTCGTCGGTGACGAAGATGAACTTGCGCGAGTTCTCGGAGTTGACGAGCGGCAGCAGGCCGCGCAGGTTCTTGGCGGCCGTGCCTTCGCGGATCATGATGTACATGCCGGCGCGCAGCTTCTCGCGGGCCTCGTCCACGTCCGTGCACTCGTGGTCGCTGGTGATGCCGGCCGAGACGTAGGCGTAGAGCTGCTTGCCCTTGAGCATCGGCGCGTGGCCGTCTATCACCTTGCTGCCGGCTATGGCGATCTTCTCCAGCACGCCGCGGTCCCGGAAGATGACGCCGGGATAGTTCATCATCTCGCCTATGCCCAGCACGCGCTCGTCGTTGAGCAGCAGCGACAGGTCGTGCGCGTCCAGCTCGGCGCCCGCCGTTTCCAGGTGCGTGGCCGGCACGCAGGAGGGCAGCATCACGTAGACGCCCAGCACCGCGTTGAGACTGGAGGACATCATGTAGCGGATGCCGTCGAGGCCGAGCACGTTGGCTATCTCGTGCGGGTCTATGACCACGGAGGTGGTGCCGCAAGGCAGCACGGTGCGGGCGAACTCCGGCACCTTCACCATCGAGCTCTCGATGTGGACGTGGCCGTCTATGAAGCCAGGGGCCACGTAGGCGCCCTTCAGGTCCATGGTCTGTTTGGCCTTGTAGTCGCCGAAGCCGACCACCTTGCCGCCGTGCACGGCCACGTGCGTGCGGTGTATGTCGCCGGAGAAGGTGTTGATCACGCGGGCGTTCTTCAGGAGCAGGTCCACGCGCTTGGCCCCGCCGGAGATCTCTATCGTGCTGCGCAGCTTGTTAAGGCTGGAATCGGCTTCCATCATAGTTATCGCACCTCTCGTTCGCGGATAATATAATTCTACATATTACCGGCGCCCTCCGCAAAACGGGAGGCGCGCGGCGTTTTTTTTGTATCATTTCATGGTTCCGGCGGCGGGGCAGCACGATGAGAACGCGTTCATCCTCCAGATCATGGTCCTTCGCGGCGGCGGCTACGCTGCTGCTGGTAGCGCTGCTCTGCGTCCTGCTCTACACCAACATACTCGGCTGGACCAGGACGGAGGTGCGGCTGGCGAACGCCCGAGCCGCCGTCGCCGCGGCGGAAAGCCTCTATTCCGACGCGCTGGCCGCGGAATCCGGCGTGCGCACCTACCTGGCCACAGGACGCGCCGGCTCGCTGGCGGACTTCGAGAAAGATACTGCCGCGATGGCCCGGGACATCTCCTTTCTGCGCCGGTTCGCCGCGCGGAGGCCGGTCTACCGGGGCAGCGTCGACAGGCTCGGGGAACTCGCCGGGGAGCGGCTCGCCGCTTTCAGGGCCTCGATACAGGCCCGCAGGGCCGGTCCCCTCCCGGCAGGGCGGCTGGCGGCGCTGACCCGGCGCGGGGACGCGCTGACCTCGCGGCTGCGCGACGAGGTCAGCGGCATCCTGGAGACGCTCCGCTCGAACCAGGGCCTGATGCGCCTGGAGCTGAACTCCGGGCGCGTGCAGAGCGTCCGCCTGCTGGCCATGATCTTCTCCGTGCTCCTCGTCTTCCTGCTCGCGGCTTTTTACGCCTTCCTGCGCGGGGAAGGCATGAGGCGCAGCGCCGAACTGGAACTCGCGGACCTGAACGCCAGGCTGCAGAGCGTGCTGGACTCCGCCACCCAGCTCTCGATGATCGCCACCGACCTTTCCGGCAGGATAACGCTCTTCAACTCAGGAGCGGAGAGGATGCTGGGCTACTCCGCGGCCGAGGTGGTGGGCAGGGCCACGCCGGAGCTCGTACACCTGAAAGAGGAGATCGAGACCAGGGGCAGGGAGCTCTCCGCCTCGCTGGGGCGGGAGGTCAGGGGCTTCGACGTCTTCGTGGAACTGGCGCGCGCCGGAGGACACGAGAGGCGCGAGTGGACCTACGTCCGCAAGGACGGCGCGAAGGTCCCGGTGGAGCTGGTGGTCACAGGCGTCAAGGACCATTCAGGCCGGATGACCGGTTTCCTCGGGCTGGCCACGGATATCAGCTCCCGCAAGGAGTCCCAGCTTCAAATGAGCAAGCTCTCCACCGCGGTGAAGTCCAGCCCCACGTCGATAGTCATCACCGGCAGGGACGGGGCTATCGAGTACGTCAACCCGAAATTCCTGGAGCTTACGGGCTACGCGGAGAGCGAGCTCATCGGCCAGAACCCGCGCCTTATAGCCTCCGGCAGGACCCCCAGGAGCGTCTACAAAGAGCTCTGGGACACGCTGCTCTCCGGCCGGGACTGGCACGGCGAACTGCTGAACCGCAAGAAGAACGGGGAGCTTTTCTGGGAACACGCGGCCATCTCGCCCGTAAAGGACCCGGCAGGGAATATAACCAATTTCGTCGCGGTGAAGGTGGACATCACCGACCGCAGGCTGGCCCAGGAGGAGATGGAAAAAGCTCGCGACGCGGCGGTGGAGCTGGCCGGGCTGAAGTCGGAGTTCCTCGCCAACATGAGCCACGAGATCCGCACCCCGATGAACGCGATCATCGGCATGACGGGACTGCTGCTGGGCACGGAGCTCTCTCCCCGTCAGCGCGAATACGCCGGCACCATAAGCTCAGCCGGAGAATCGCTGCTGGACATAATCAACGACATACTGGACTTCTCGAAGATAGAGTCCGGCAGGCTGCAGCTGGAGACGGCAGAATTCGGTCTGCGCGAGACAGTGGAAAGCACGCTGGACCTGCTCGCCCAGCGCGCCCAGGCCAAAGGCCTGGAACTGGCGTCTTTCGTCGAGGAGGCGGTGCCGGACTCGCTGCGCGGCGATCCGGGCCGCTTGCGGCAGATACTGGTCAACCTGGTCGGCAACGCGGTAAAGTTCACCGATAAAGGCGAGGTACTGGCGACCGTTTCCTCCGCCGGAGCCTCGGCGGACGGGGTGACGCTGCTTTTTTCGGTGAGGGATACCGGTATAGGCATAGCGCCGGGAGCGGGCAGGAACCTCTTCCAGGCCTTCACCCAGGCAGACGCCTCCACCACCCGCAAATACGGCGGCACGGGACTCGGCCTGTCGATCTGCAAGAAGCTGACGGAGATGATGGGCGGCGAGATAGGCTTCTCCAGCGAGCCTGGAAAAGGCTCGGAGTTCTGGTTCAGGCTGCCGTTCGGCAGGGCCGCCGGGCAGGCGGACAGCGGGACGCGCAGCGCCCTCGAAGGCCTGCGCGTCCTGGTGGTGGACGACAGCGGGGCCAGCCGGCGGATAGTGGAACATTATCTCGGCGCCTGGAAAATGGCCCCCTCCGGCGAGGCCTCCGGCGAAGCGGCCCTTGCCGCCCTGCGCGGCGCGGTCGCCGAAGGCCGCCCCTTCCGCCTGGCCGTGGTGGACATGGTGATGCCGGGCGTGGACGGAGCCGCGCTGGCCCGGAAGATAAAAGAGGACCCATCGGCCGGAGGTCCGGGAATAGTCCTGCTTGCCCCGCTGGGACTGGATCTTTCCGGCGAAGAACTGGACGCGGGCGGGATCTCAGCCTGCATACACAAGCCGGTGAAAAACGCCCTGCTCCGCGGCGCCCTCGAAGCCGCGCTGAAAGGGGCCAGCGGCGAGGAGAGAGGAGCGGAGCAGCCTAAGGACGCGGCGGCCCGCAAATATTTCAGGGTGCTGGTGGCCGAGGACAATACCGTAAACCAGAAGGTGGCGCTGAACCAGTTGGAGCGCCTCGGCTACGAGGCGGACGTGGCGGCCAACGGGCTGGAGGCGGTGGAGGCGGTCAGGACCCGCCCCTACGACCTGGTGCTGATGGACTGCCAGATGCCGGAGATGGACGGCTTCCAGGCCGCGGCCGAGATACGCAGACTGCAGGCGGAGGACCAGCGGCGCACGCCGATAGTGGCAATGACGGCCAACGCGCTTAAGGGCGACCAGGAAAAATGCCTGGCCGCCGGCATGGACGGCTATATCCCGAAGCCGGTCCGTATCGAGAAGCTGGCCGAGACCATGAAGCGCTGGGACGCCCCGCTCGATCCCTTCACGCTGAAGGAGCTGAAAGAGGCGGGAGGCAGGGGCGACCCAGGGCTCCTCTCGGACCTGGCCGAGGCCTACCTGAAGGACCTCAGGGCGCGCCTGGAGGCGATAGTCTCCGCCGCGGCCGCCGGCGACGGGGAGGAGCTGCGCAAGGCCGCCCACTCGCTCAAAGGAAGCAGCGCCAACCTCGGCGCGCGCCGCATGCAGAAACTCTGCGATATGCTGGAGCAGGCCGGCGCCTCCGGCGACCTGCGCAGGACAGGGGAACTCCTGGCGGCGCTGGCGGCCGCCGCCCGCGAGACGGCGCCGGCCCTGGCCGCGCTGATACAAGGATGAGAGGCTCCCGGCCCGGGCGGACATAGGACATGCATATGCTGCACTCCGCGCAAGCCCTGCTGCCGCTGGCCTCCCTGGTCTTCCTGGCCGGCTTCGTGGATTCCATCGCCGGCGGCGGCGGGCTGATAACCCTGCCCGCCTATCTGGCCCACGGCCTGGACCCGGCGCTGCTGCTGGGGACCAACAAGCTCTCCTCCGCGATGGGCACCTCGGTGGCCGCCGCGAAGCTGATAAAGGAGGCGCGCTTCGGCTGGGACTTCCTGTTCATCCTCGCAGTGCTGGCGGCCGGCGGCTCGTACCTGGGGGCCCGCGCCATCTCGCTGGTCCCGCCGGAAACGATACGCTACCTGCTGCTGGTGCTCCTGCCGCCGGTGGCCGTCTTCCTCGGCGCCAGGAAGACCTTCGGCCTTGCCGACACCAGCTCGGCCTACCCGGAGTGGAAGCTGCTGCGCCGTTCCGGCGGTCTGGCCTTCTTCGTGAGCGTCTACGACGGGCTTCTGGGCCCCGGAACGGGCACCTTCCTGGCGGTGGGTTTCGCCAGGCTCTGCGGCTACGACCTGCTGCGCTCCACGGCGCTGGCCAAGCTGCTGAACCTGGTCTCGAATCTCTCCGCTCTGGCCACGTTCCTGTGGCTGGGGAGGGCCGATGTGCGGCTGGGCCTGGCCATGGGCGCGGCGGGGATGGCGGGCAACTTCGCCGGCTCGCACGTGGCGCTGAAGAAGGGCGCCTGGGTGATACGCCCGATGCTGTTCCTGGTCTCCGCGGCGCTGCTGGCCAGGATAGCCTGGACCATGCTGGGCTAGCCGGCCGTCACTTCAGCATGGCCAGCAGACCGAAGCGCCCCGTCCCCTCCCCGTCCCTGCGCCAGGAATAGAACAGTTCCTTTTCCGAGTACGTGCAGAGGTGCATGGACTCGTAGCGCCCCACGCCGAGAGACTCGAGCCTCTGCCTCAGCAGCTCGCGCAGGCTGAAGAAGTGGCGGCCTTCTTTCAGCATCAGGAAGGGCCGGTCGGCCCCGGCGGGGTAGAAGGATTTGAGGACCTTCAGGAAATCCTCCCTGACCGGGTAGTTGGCCGCCGAGATCATCGGCGAAACCCCGGCCGAGACGTCGCCCGGCTCGGTGCCGAAGTTCAGCCTCATCACGTCCAGGACCGCGCCGTACACGTCCAGCAGCGCGCCGCGCCAGCCGCTGTGCGCCACCGCCGCCGCCCTGTGGACGCGGTCGTAGAAGACCGTGAGCGCGCAGTCCGCGGACACGGCCAGCAGCGGAACGCCAGGCTCCCCCGTGACCAGCGCGTCGGTGTTCTCGGCCGGCGCCCCTCCGGCGCGGACCACGGCCACGTTGGCGGTATGGCGCTGGCGCATGCGCGCCAGCCTGCCGGGCTCCGCCCCCAGCGCGGCGCAGAAAAGGGCCAGATTGCGCTCCACGTTCTCAGGCGAGTCGCCGGACTCTGACCCCAGGTTGAGCCCCGCGTACCCGCCGGCGCTCGAGCCTCCTGCCCTGGTGGAAACGGCGCACTCCAGTCCCGGTTCGTCCCTGAAGACGTCGAACCGCAGCAGTTTCAGACCGTTCCGCTCTTCAGTGTGCATTTTTCCCCCGACGCCCGCTATTTGTTATCATCTAGTTAAGATGACCGATCTCAAAGTCCGGCTGGTCCGCAGACCTTCCCCCCGGCTCCTGAAAGGCATTATAACACTTTACCGTTCGCACGGCTGGTGGAAGCCAGGCGACACCGCCGCGGGCCTGCGAGCCTCCATCGCGGGGAGCCACTGCTTCGCGGTCGCCGTCTCGGGCGGCAGGGTCATAGGCATAGGCAGGGCCATCAGCGACGGCGCCTCCGACGCCTACATCCAGGACATGGCGGTCCTGCCGGAGGCGCGCTCGGGCGGGGTCGGCACGGCGCTGCTCAAGGCCCTCATGCACAGGCTCCGCCAAGACGGCATAACGTGGGTGGCGCTGATAGCCCAGGACAACTCGGCCTATTTCTACCGGAAATCCGGCTTCCGGACCCTGAAGCGCGCTCACCCGATGCTCTCGGCCAAGACCTATGTTTAACCGCCTCAGGCCAGAGGACTACCAGACCCTCAGGCCGTATTTCGAGAAGCACCGCTACCCGCTCTGCGAGTATTCGCTGGCCTCGGCTATCGTCTGGAACCGCTGCCTCTACGAAGTGGGCTGGGCGGTGGACGGGGACCTGCTGCTGCTGGCGGAGACCGACCTGCAGCCGCCCTCGGCCAAACGCCTGCTGATGCCGCTGCCGCTGCCTTTCAGGGAGCTCACCCCCGCAGAGCTGGCCGGCATAGCGGCCCGCCACCGCCACACGCGCTACTATTACGTGCCGCAGGACTACCGCGAGCGCAACGCCGCCGAGCTGGAAAAGTTCTTTACGGTGGACGAGCAGCCGGGCTACATGGACTACATCTACAGCACCGCCGACATGGCCCAGCTCTCCGGGCACAAGTATTCCAAGAAAAGGAACCTGATCTCGCAGTTCTCCAAACAGACCGCGGCGGCCAGGAAGGTGAAAGTGGAGCGCCTTACGCCGGCCAACAACGGGGCCTGTCTGAACCTGCTGGACCGCTGGGCCAGGGACCCCGAGGCCGGCGCGCATCTGGACATGCTGAACTGCGAGCGCAAGGCCATCATAAACGGCCTCAGGAATTTCAGGGAGCTGGAGCTTTCCGGAGTGCTGGTGCGCCTGGACCGGGAGATCTGCGGCTTCGCCTTCGGTTCGCGGCTTTCGGACGGCGTCTTCGTGCTGAACTTCGAAAAGGCCCTGGACAACGTGAAGGGGCTCTACCAGTTCCTGGACAACGAGCTGGCCAGGCACCTGCCCCCCGGCTACTCGTTCATTAACAAGGAAAGCGACCTCTGCAAGCCCGGCCTGGCCAAGGCCAAGGAATCCTACTACCCCGCCTTCAGGATAAGGTCCTACACGCTCACGCTGAAGTGACCCCGCCGGCCGCTACTGGTAGGGGTTCGCCGTCATGCTGAGCAGGTAGACGGCCGCCTTCACGTTGCGGTCCACCGTGCCCTTGATGACGGCAGGACCGGGATAGAAGCCGTCTCCTTCCAGCTCCACCGTGAAGGCCAGCACCTTGTCGGTGGCGTAGGCCCAATCGCAGGAATCTCCGGTGGCTATATAAAGGGCGCTGGATTTCTCGGCGGTGTAGCCGGTCAGCTTTGCCATCTGGTCCGCTATCTTGACCAGGGCGGCCTTGTCCCTGGGGTCGGCCACGTCCTCGTCGCTGCCGCCGTAGGGATACAGGATCTCGCTGGCGTAGGAGTGATAGCTGATATGGGTCTTTATGTTCTTGTGCGCCAGGAAGAAGTCGCGGATGTCCCGGCTCTCCGGCTCGGAGAAAGCCTTGGGCCCGCAGTAGGTGTCCGACGGAGGATAGTGCGAGGCCCCCTCCCGGCACCACCAGGAATCGAAGTTGCGGTTCAGGTCCACTCCGAAGGAGCCGTCGGAGTTCTTCTCCATGTTCTTGCGGAAGTACTGGTACTGGCCGTCCTTGATGTCGTACTCCACCCCGTCCGGGTTGGCCATCGGGATGATGAAGATGTCCAGCGTGGAGATATAGTTTTTGATCTCAGGATCGTTGCGGTGGTCCATCAGCCAGGACGCGAACAGGAGCGGCACCTCGTCGGCCAGGTGCTCCCGGGCGTGGATGTTCCCCATGAAGAAGGCGCCTGGCTTGTCGCTGGGGCCGTTCCCCTTGACGCTGGTATTGACGCGCAGGCACCAGATGTCCCGGCCCTGCACGGTCTTGCCGATGGAGAAGACCGAGGCTATATCCGGGTTCTTGGCCGCCAGCTGCCTGAGCAGGTCGGTGGTCTCCTGGTAGTTGTGGTAGACGGCGTCGGCCTGGGGGAAATCCCGGGAGACCCCGGAAGAGTAGTCCGCGAGAGGCCGGCTGCTGAGCACACTTACGGCCCTGGAAGAGAGGCGGTCCAGCAGGGCCTTGTCCGCTATGCCGGAGACGGTCCGTCTGTCCTTGCTGACCACCACTATATCGAAGCCCTCCTCAAGCAGGCGGGTGCGCGAGCGCTTATCCGGCGCCGCTATGGTGACCCAGTAACGCCCGTCGGCCCGCTGTCCCGGGACGGCCTTGGGGGCCGGCGCCGGCGCGGCTGGAGGCGGGGCCGATATCTGCTCCAGGAGCTGGGCATAGGATGAAGAGGAAGCGGCCGCCAGCGAGGGCAGAACAGAAAGCGAGGCTAGGATCAGCGGCACCAGTATCTTTTTCATGTTGTCGATCTCTCCGCGAACTATTGATCTCGGTCAATATATATAAATTATGAGAGGAAACGCAAATTTACTCAAGGCCAAAGGACCCACATGGGGGTAGGACTTAAGACCTATATAGGCCGGATCAAAAAAAAGGCTTCAGCCCCAGCGCCAGGTACCAGAGGCCGGCCAGCAGCAGCGTAAGGCGGCCTATCTCGTTAGCCCGGCTGCCCAGCCAGGGAGTACCGAGCATGACCGGCGCGGTGAAGAGCGTGGTGGCGGAGAAGAAACCGGTGAAGTAGACGAGACCTCTGGGCACGTCCGCAAGCTGGAGCAGGCGCATCAGCCCCGCTGCGAAGGGCGGGCAGACGTTTATTCCGGTGACGAAGCCGAGCAGCAGCGGGATGCGGCGGAACCAGGGGTTCAGGTCCGCCCTCAGCGGACAGGGGCCGCCGCCCCCGGAGACCCTGAAGACGGCCAGGAAAACCATCAGGAGGCCGCAGGCCGCCATTCCGGCCGGCAGCGCCCACGCCGGCAGGGCGTAGCGGCCGGCCTCGCCGAGCGCGCTGGCCAGTACGGCGAAGAGGAGATAGGCGGCGAAGCGACCCCCGGTGAACTGCAGGAAGATGCCGAAATTGAACCACCAGGCCGTCTTCCCCTCCGCCAGCAGGTACGGGGCCAGCAGAGGCAGGCAGGAGGCAAGGCAGTAGAAGCCCGTGGAGAGGCCCAGCAAAAAGCCTTCCGAAAAAAGGGCCGGCACCGCTAGATAGTCACCGCCCTGTTGCAGCGCTTGCACCAGCCAGCGCCCTTGCCGAAGCTGTTCTTGCGGTTCAGCTGCACCGAAGCCTTGCAGCCCGGGCAGGACACCTCCATTCCGGCCAGGTCCAGCTTGGCGTAGTCCTTCTCGAATATTTCCCTGCTGGTATACCGCGGCTCCAGCCACTTTCCGTCTTTCATCTTACACCTCCGTCGGGCTTCACCCGAAGATCAGTTTGACCATGTCGCGCAGCGCCGCCGGGACCCACAGGGACGAGAAGGCCGTGGCCAGCGTCAGCGCCGAAAAAACGTAGAAATACTTCACCGATATCAGCGCGCCGGCGGCCCCGCCGAAGGACGGCAGCTCCAGGCCGAAGACAGTATAGCGCAGCGCACCGGAAGGGCAGGCGTCCAGACACTGGCCGCAGAGGTTGCAGTAGGCCAGTATCTCCGGCCGCGCGCCAGGGGCGGACCTTACGGCGTTCATCGGACAGGCGCGCCCGCAGGTCCCGCAGGCCGAGCACTTCGCGGCGTCGCAGGTCAGACGGAAAGGGTTCAGCCTGCCCCAGAAGGCCTGCCAGGCGGCAAAAGGGCAGAGATAGGAGCAGAAGGTCCTTTTCCCGGTCAGCAGCGGGCCCGCGACCAGCGCGGCCAGCGAAAGCCCCATCAGGCCGTACTGCGCGGCGCGCTCTCCGCCGTCCCTGGCGAGAAAGGCCCCGGTGAACTTGAACGGGCAGAGCCAGAGACAGTACTCCGGAGCCATGTTGGCCAGCGAGACCAGCAGGAAGAAGATCAGCAGCGCGGCGGGCAGGTCGCGCAGGGCGCGAAGGCGCCCGGTCCCGACCAGGGGGCGCCGCGCCGCGGAACTCAGCCCGTCGTCTATGCCGCCGTAGAAGCAGGCCCAGGAGCACCAGCCGCGGCCGATGGCCAGCGTGACAAAAAGCCACGCCGCGCCTAGGGACAGCGGCCCCCACAGCCGCCAGCCCGCGCTCATGAGCGCCAGGTACTGCTGGTAGAGATAGCCGAGAAAATAGGGGGCCATGGCTATGTGGCAGTACGGGGCGCTGGCGAAGCAGGCCGGGGCGAGGGCCTTGTCCAGCAGACCCAGCTTGAAATGCGCCAGAAAAGCCAGGGCGGAGACGGAGAAGAAGAGCCTGCGGTAGAAGGAGACCCGCCCGGTGTAGGCTATGGCGAAAGCGGAGGCCCCGGCGAAAACGGCCCAGGCCAGGGCATAAAAGCGGCTTATTTCCCGACCGACGATAAGTCCTGAAAAGATGAAAGCGGGAACAAAGACCAGCGCGGCGAAAAGACCCGCCGCCGCGGCTTTCCCCCCCCGTGAAACTGCCGGTTCCATCGGCTGCGCCTCCAATTAGTACAATAATATCAAAATGGGGCTTTTCCTTCTATTCGGGTTCTATTCGCTGCTGGCGCAGGTGCTGCTGCTGCGCGAGGCGAGCCAGGTCTTCGGCGCGCAGGAGCTTTCGCTGGCGGCCGCGCTTTCCTTCTGGCTCTTGTGGACCGCTGGCGGCGTCAGGCTGGGCTCCGGCGCGGCGAAGAAACTCCCCTTCGCGGCGGCCGCGCTGCTCTTGCCGGCGGCGGCCGCGCTGAACCTGCTGCTGGCCAGGCTGGGCCCCGCCTTCCTGCCCGCCCTCTCGCGGCCGGGGCTCTTCACGATGCTGGCCGGCTCCGCCCTGCTCTGCCTGCCGGCGGCCCTGGCCAACGGCTGGGCCGCCGGCGGCGCGCTGGCCGGCAGGCCTGCCTTATTCTACGCGGCCGAGGCGGCCGGCTCCGCCGCGGCGGGGCTCCTCAGCGTGGCGTACTACCGCTGGTTCCCCGGGCTGGACCCGGCGGCGCTGCTGGCAGCCGCGGCCCTGCCGCTGGCGGCCGCCTGCGCCCTTTCCCGCCCGATGTCGCGCCGCCGCGCGGCCGCCGCGGTCCTCTGCGTTCTGGTCTCGGCCGCCGCCGCGGGCCTCGCTCCGCGCTGCTACAGGCTCAAGCCGCCGGCCCCGCGCCCGGACTCCGTAGTGAACACCGAAGGCTCGCGCCTGGCCCTGGCGAAGGACGGCGGGCTCTCCTTCTACGAGGACGGGCGCCTGCTGCACGCCCCGGAGGACCCCTCGCCGGAAGAACTGGTGCACGTACCGCTGCTCTCGCTGCGCCCGCGCAGGGTCCTGCTGCACGGCGCCGGCGCCTTCTTCGCCCTCCCCGAAGTGCTCAAGCACAAGCCGCGCGAGACCGCCATAGCCGAGCCCGACCGCTTTTTCGCCGCCGCGCTGGAAAAGCGCACCGGCGCCGACGCGGGGAGATTCACGCTGCTAGACGAGGACCCGCGCGCCATAAAGGGGAAGGACGGCTATTACTCCGCGATCCTCAACGCCGGGGGGCCGCCCGAGAACGCGGCCCAGAACAGGTTCTACACGCTGGAGTATTTCCGCAAGGCCGCCTCGCTGCTGGCCCCCGGAGGAGCGCTGGTCTTCCAGCTACCTTTCGCGGCCAATTACGTGCCTCCGGAGCAGGCCTACGGCGCGGCCTGCGTCCTGGCCTCGGCGCGAGAGGTCTTCCCGCACATAGAGCTGCTGCCGGGGAACAAACTGACGGTCATAGCCTCCTCCGGGGCGGTGGACCTGGACCAGGCGGACCTGGCCGCCGCGTACGCGGCCAGGGGATTAAAGACCAGGACGGTGGTCCCGTCGGCCTTCCCGTTCATGCTGGACCCCTACCGCCGGGCCTGGGCCGCGGCGGCTATCGGGGCGGTTAGGTCCCCCCCGCTAAACACCGACCTGAACCCGCTGGCCTACTTCAGGTTCTGGAAGGCCTGGCTTTCCATGGTGATGACGCCCTCCTCGCTTCTGGGCCTGGCCGGACTGCTCCTGGCCGCGGCCGCAGCCGGGCTGAAACTGCGCCGGACGCTCAGGTTCTCCCCCGACGAGCGCACCGGGGAGGCCTTCCTGATGGGCTTCTGGGGGCTGGCCTTCGAGACGGCGGCGCTGCTGGCCTTCCAGTCGAGGACCGGCCGGCTCAGCCCCGAGCTGGGAGAGATGTTCGCGCTTTTCATGGCCGGGGCCGCGGCAGGAGCCTGGGCCGCCCGGCGGGCCGGCCGCCGGCGCATACCTGTCTTCGAGGGGGCGGCGGTACTGCTGGCCTTGCTCGCGGCGCTGCGGCCCGAGCTGGCCCAGCATGCCTGGGGAGCGCGAGCGCTGATCCTTTCCGGGGGCGCCGTCTCCGGGGCCTTCTTCGCGGCCGCGGCCGGCGCGACCGGGCCGCAGGTGTATTCCTGGGACCTGATAGGCGGGGCCGCTGGCGGGCTGGCCGCGGCGGCCTTCGCCGCCCCGATGACCGGCATCGCCGGCGCCATGTACCTGGCCGCCGCCTCGGCGGCCGCGGCGCTGGCCGGCTACTTCGTCTCCCTGAAGGCGTCCACGGTAAAAGAATAGAGCTCCGTCCCTTTCTGCTTCCAGCAGTCGCGCGGAAGCCCCGCCTTCTGGGAGCAGAGCTCCCCCATGAAAGCGTCCTTGCCGGGCAGTTCCTCCCAGACCTGCGGCAGGAAGAGTCCGCTGTGGCCGTCCCTGGCCACCACCACGCCCTCCTTGCCCGGCTTTATGTCCCCGGCCTTGACCGGCGTTAGCGGCGAGAGGACCGAGACCTCTATCCTCACCTTGCCCAGTTCGTCACGCCCGAGCGGGCCGAACCTGCGGTCGCGGAAAGCCGCGCTGAAAGCGGCGAAGCGCACCGCGTCCATGAGCGTCATGGCCGGCTCCACCGTGCCTACGCAGCCGCGCAGCTTCCCGTCCTCGGTGAGCGTCACGAAGACCGACCCCGGCAGGTCCAGGCGCGGGTCGGGGTCCAGACCCGCCGGCTGAGGCTCGCCGGCGAAGACGCGCTCCAGCGTCCGGCGCGCCTCCTTCAGCAGGGCCTGCCGCTCGGCGGAGGAGAGGGCGAGGTCCGCCGGCTTTCCGGCGTCGGTGAAGACCCCGCTCATGTAACCCACCACCGACTCCGGCCCGGCCTCGCTGTTCTCCGCCGAGGAATCCGAGAGCGCCAGCGGAGCGAACGACTTCGCGCCCAAAAGCTTCGCCGCCGTCATGCCGGCCTCTATTGCCGCCTCGCCGCAGGCGCAGGTGACGAGCCCCGGGATGTTCTTGGCCAGCATGTAATGGGCCGCAGTCCAGACCAGGGCGGGGTCCAGGCTCTCGATGGCCAGCTTCATCGCGCCGTCGGACTCCGCAGCCGCGGCCTTCGGCGGATAATGCGAGAAGTCCGAGGAAATGACTATCAGCGCCTTCCTGCCCTTCAGCGCGGCGGCCAGCGCCCGCCCGACGGCCTCGGCCGTCGCCAGGTCGTCCGTGTTGAGCGTGGCGGCCAGCAGCTTGAACGGCTTCCTCAGGCGGCGCTGCAGGAAAGGCAGCTGCACCTCTATGGAGTGCTCCTTCGCGTGCGCGGCGGGATCGTCCTTGAAGAGGGGGTTCGACTTGATCAGCTCGGCGGCCAGGGTCCGGTCCGTCGGCACCTTCCCAAGGGGGGTGCTGTAGTCGTCCGAGGCCAGGAGCGCGGCGCCCCTGACCGGCACGTAATGGCCGGTGCCCAGCACCACCACGGTATCGTAGCCGGCGTCCAGGAACCAGTAGGACATGCCGGCCACGCGCCCGGAGAACTCGTAGCCGGCGTGCGGGGCTATGACGGCCAGCACCCTGCCGGCCGGCCGCCTGGCGTCCTTGGGGACGGAAAGCCAGCCGTCAACCCGCCTGGCCAGTTCCTCCGGGTCGGACGGATAGAACTTGCCGGCCACGGCTGGCTCGCGCGCGGCGGCAGGCCCTGGCAGCAGCGGCAGCGCCAAAAAGGCCAGCGCGGCGAAAATCTTATTGTTCATAGTCCCCCTCAGTTCCGGGCTACTTCCAGATGCCGGGTATCCTGGTCCCGTCCCAAGGGCAGAGTCCGCCGGTGGGCGTCAGGCGGTCCTCCAGCACGGCGTAGCCGTAGCGGCGCACCAGCGCGCGCCCGCACTTAGGGCAGTAGGTGTTCTCCCCAGGGTCCCCCGGCACGTTGCCGACGTAGACGTAATGCAGGCCCTTGGCCATAGCGATCTCCCGCGCCTCGTCCAGCACGGCCGCTGGGGTCGGAGGCGTGTCGGTCACCAGGTATTCGGGCATGAACCTGGAGAAGAACAGCGGCGTGTCGGCCCCCAGGTTGTCCTTCACCCAGCCGGACAGGGCGGCCAGGTCCCGCTGGGAGTCGTTCAGCCCCGGGATCACCAGGTTGACCACCTCCGTCAGCTTCCCCTTTTTCTTAAGCTGCAGCAGCGTCCGCTTGACGGCCTCCAGATCGCCCCCGGCGTAGCGGCGGTAGAAGGCGGGCGTGAAGCCCTTCAGGTCTATCTTCACCACGTCCATGTAGGGCAGCAGCTCGTCGAGCGGGCGGCGGTTTATGTAGCCCGCGCTGACCATGACGTTCTTCAGGCCGGCCGCGCGCGCCAGCTTAGCGGTGTCGTACATGTACTCGTAGAAGACCGAGGGCTCGGAATAGGTGAAGGCCACCGAGCGGCAGTGCGTGGCCTTGGCGTAGCGCACTATCTCCGCCGGGGAGAGAACTGAGGTTGGCGCCGCGGAGAGCTCGCCGTAAAGCCTGCCGTCCGGCCCCTTCCTCACGGCCAGGGCGGAAGGAACCGCCGCCGAGGGCGGGAGCTGCTCCGGGTAGACCTGAGAGATCTCCCAGTTCTGGCAGCCCCTGCACCTGAGGTTGCAGCCCGGGGCGGCCAGCGAATAGACCAGGCTGCCGGGGTACATGTGGTAGACCGGCTTCTTCTCGATCGGGTCCACGTGCACCGCGGCCGGCAGGGCGTAGACCAGGGTCTTCAGCTTGCCGCCGGAATTCATGCGCACCCGGCAGCGGCCGCGGGCGCCTTCCGGCAGGAAGCAGTTCCACGGACAGAGACGGCACTGCACGCCGCCGCAGACGGAGACGGCGAAACGGGCGTCGCGGACGTGCGGGTTATCTTCGGGGAAGAGGGAGGCGAAGGTGGAAGGAGGCGGCCTGAAGGCCGTCAGGGCCGCGGCCGCCGCCGCCATGCCCGCGGCCGCGAAGGCCCAGGCGAAGGCGGCGGCCGCGCGCCGGCGGCTCATTTTTTACGGGCCTCTTCGTACGGGTGGGCCCTGTAGAAGGCCTCTATCCGCCCGAGGATCTCGGCGCCCGACTCGGCGAAGGAGAACAGGTCCAGGTCCTCCTCGGAGATGTAGCCCCACTTGGCGATGTTCTTGAAGTTGATGACGTCCTCCCAGTACTCCCGGCCCACCAGCACTATGGGCAGGCGGCTCTTCTTGCCCGTCTGCACCAGCGTCAGCACCTCGAAGAGCTCGTCCATCGTGCCGAAGCCGCCGGGGAACACCACCAGGGCCCTGGCCCGCATCACGAAGTGCATCTTTCGGATCGCGAAGTAGTGGAAGCGGAAGCAGAACTCGGGGGAAACGTAGGGGTTAGGCCCCTGCTCCATCTTCAGCGTGATGTTGAGGCCCACGCTGCGCGCGCCGGCCTCGTGGGCGCCGCGGTTGGCGGCTTCCATGATGCCGGGGCCGCCGCCGGTGACCACCACCAGTCTGCGGCCGTTGTTGAGCACGTCGGCCTGCGAGACCAGGCGTCCGAAATCGCGGGCCACCTCGTAGAACCTGGTGGAGGCCTTCAGGCGCTTCACGGAGGCCAGCTTGTTGCGGAGCACCGGGTTCTTCGGGTCCTTCTTCAGCATGGCTTCGACGCTCTTTACGCGCTCGTCGGTCTGTTCCTTGTCCCAGCTGCGCGCGCTGCCGAAGACCACGACGGTGGACTTCACGTCGTGCTCCTCCAGCATCATCTCCGGTTTCAGCAGTTCCAGCTGCAGCCGCACGGGGCGCAGTTCGTCGCGGCTGAGGAACTCGGGATCGGTGTAAGCCTTGCGGTAGGCAGGCGACCTGCGCAGCGCCAGGACTTCCTTGCTGATTTTGGGCGTTTTATTCACGGTGGGCTCCTTGTGTCTTGGTGTAAGCGGTCAAACTGCGGCTCCGGCTCGCCGGCCGAGCCAGGACGCCGCGGCCGCGGCCATCTTCTCCGGGGTCAGACCTATCTCCTCGTAAAGTTCTTCGGGCTTGCCCTGCTCCACGTACGAATCCGGGATGCCGAGGCGCAGCAGGCGCGGCTGCAGGTCCGCCGAGTTCAGGAACTCCAGCACGGCGGAGCCGAAGCCGCCGGCCAGGGAATTGTCCTCGGCCGTCACCAGGGGGCCAGCGGCGGCCAGCTCCCGTATCAGTTCCTCGTCCAGCGGCTTGACGAAGCGCATGTCGGCCACGCCGGCGTCCACGCCGGCCGCCCTCAGCAGCCCGGCCGCCTTCAGCGCCGGATGCACGCGGTTGCCTATCGCCAGGAAATTCAGGTCGCGGCCGCGCGAGAGAACGCGGCCCCTGCCTATCGGCAGCGCCTTTGGTTCCGGGTCCATTTCGACGCCGAAGCCTTTCCCGCGCGGGTAGCGCAGCAGCGCGGGCCGGCCGCAGGAAAGAGCCGTGGCCAGCATGTGCTGGAGCTCGTTCTCGTCGGCCGGCGCCATCACCACCACGTCGGGGACCATGCGGAAGAGGCCGAGGTCGAACACGCCGTGGTGGGTCGGGCCGTCCTCCCCCACCACGCCCGCCCGGTCCATAGCTATGACGACGGGCAGCTTCTGCAGCGAGATGTCGTGCTGCACCTGGTCGAAGGCGCGCTGCATGAAGGAGGAGTAGATCGCGGCCACCGGCTTCATGCCGTCGGCGGCGAGACCGGCGGCAAACGTTACGGCGTGCTCCTCGGCTATGCCCACGTCGTAATAGCGGCGCGGGAAGGCGTCGCGGAAAAGGTCCAGGCCCGTTCCCTCCGGCATCGCGGCGGTGATCGCGCAGATCTTCGGGTCCTTCCCGGCCAGTTCCACCAGCGTGCGGCCGAACACCTGCGTGAAGGTGGGCGCCAGGGCGCCGGCCGCGGGGGCTTTTTTCGCCTCGCCTGTCCGCACGTCGAACTTAGGAGCGCCGTGGAACTCGGTGGGCGAGTCCTCGGCGGGCTCGTAGCCGCGGCCCTTCTTGGTCACCACGTGCAGCAGCACGGGCCCCTTGAGGCCCTTCACGTAGCCCAGCACCTCCGCCAGCTCGGAGAGATTGTGGCCGTCCACCGGGCCGAAATAAGTGAAGCCCATCTCCTCGAAGATCATGCCGGGGAAGAACAGCACGCGGGCGCGCTTGGCCACGCGCAGCGCCTGCTTTCCCCAGAACTGAAAACGGTTCAGGAACAGTTCGGCCTTGCGCCCGGCGTCCTGCACGGTGCCCAGCGTGAGCAGTTTCGTCAGGATATGGCCGAGCCGCCCGACGCGCTGCGAGATGAACATCTGGTTGTCGTTGAGCACCACCAGCAGGTCGGTGCGCAGCTGGCCGATGTTCTGCATGGCCTCCCAGGCCATCCCGCCGGTCATCGCGCCGTCGGCCACCACGGCGACGACGCGGTGCGAGGCGCCCTGCTGATCGCGGGCCGCCGCCATGCCGGCCGCGGCGGAGAGCGCCGTGGAAGCGTGGCCGGCGCCGAAGGCGTCGTACTCCGACTCGTAGCGTTTCAGGAAGCCGGAGAGCCCCCCCTTCGTGCGTATCGTCCGGAACCTGTCGGCGCGGCCGGTCAGGATCTTGTGCGCGTAGGCCTGATGGCCGGTGTCGAAGACGATGCGGTCGCGCGGCGTGTCGAAGACGTAGTGCAGGGCCAGTATCAGGTCCGTCGCGCCCAGGCTTGAGGCCAGATGCCCGCCGGTGCGGCTGACGCCCTCCACGATCAGCTTGCGGACCTCCGCCGCCAGGGCCGGCAGCTGTTCCACCGAAAGCTTCCTGATGTCCTCCGGCCCGCGGATGTTCTTAAGAAGTTCCATATTCAGTTTTCCCGCCTGTACACGAAATCGGCTATGCCGGCCAGCGCCTTCTTCGGGGCTTCGGCCCCGCTCACCTTGGCCAGCCGCGCGAGTGAGCGCGACATCAGCCCCTCGGCCCGGCGACGGGCCTCTTCGACCCCGAGCAGGGAGGCGTAAGTGAGCTTGCGGTTGCGCGCGTCGCTGCCGCTCTTGCCCAGCTTCTTTTTGTCGCCGACCACGTCCAGGATGTCGTCGGCCACCTGGAAGCAGAGGCCGAGCTCCCGCCCGAAGGCCGAGAGCGCCCTGAAATCCCTCTCCGGGGCTCCGGCGAGCGCGGCCCCCATCTCCACCGCGGCGGTCAGCAGGTCCGCGGTCTTGTGCAGATGTATGTAGGAAAGCAGTCCCAGCCCCTTGCGCCTGCGGGCCGGCGTAAGCTTCGCGTCCAGGAAACCTTCGGCCTCCAGGTCTGCCGCCTGGCCGGAGACCATGCCGCGCGCCCCGGCCCGGGCGGCCAGCACCGAGGCCGCTTTCAGCAGGAACGCCGGCTTAACGCGGGCCGGATACCGGGAGGACAGCAGCACGGTGAAGGAATCGGTCAGCAGCGCGTCGCCGGCCAGCACGGCCAGCGCCTCGCCGTAGACCTTGTGGCAGGTGGGCCTGCCGCGGCGCAGGTCGTCGTCGTCCATGGCAGGGAGATCGTCGTGCACCAGGGAATAGGTGTGCACCATCTCAAGCGCGCAGGCGGCGGGGAGTATGTCGCGGGCGCGGCCGCCGAAGATCTCGTAGGCCGCCCCCATCAGCACCGGGCGCAGGCGCTTGCCGCCTGCGGCCAGGGTATAGGTCATCGCTTCCGCCAGGCGCGGCTGTGCGCCCCTGAGGCGCGAAACGAAGACCGGAAGCGCCCCGCTGACCTCTTCAGCCCTTTTTCTGAGGTAGAGCTCCGTAGACATCAAAATAAATTATACAAATATTGAAGGCCGCGGAGGGGCGGAGCGGCTACCAGACCATCTGGAACCCGAACCGGTGGGTGGCGCCCAGCTCGCCGTAGCCGACGTAGGAGTAATCTATCCGGGTACCCCCCAGCAGGCTGTCCTTGTCAGAGACGCTGTCGAAGCTGAGCCCGAAACCGCCGCTGACCTTGGAGCCGGCGTCCTTCAGCGAGGTATAGCCAACGCGCAGCTGGAAGAGGCGCATGATGTCCACCTGCAGGCCGGTGTCCGAGATGTAGTCCTGATCGCGGTACTTCACCAGGTCGGAGGCTACGGTGAAGATCATGATGTCGTCCACGGTATGGAAATCCTTGGCCAGGCCGGCGCGCAGCGAGGAGGGCAGCTGCGCGGATGATTCCTGGAACTTTTCATCCGAGCCGAAGTCGAGCGCGGAGGCGCCCAGCTGCAGATGGTGCGGCAGCACCAGCAGGACGCCAGCGTCGAACGCCATGGCCGAGGAGGAGGTTCCGGCAAGGTCCTCGCTGATCTGCTTTACGGTGGCCCCGGCGGAAAAACGGTAGACCTTGGGGCGATAATCGCGCACCGGTTCTATGCGGGTCCAGGGCGGAGTTATCAGCATGGGATCCAATTTGCCGGCGTCCTGCGGGTAATGCGGCCAGCTCTGCGCGAACGAAAGTTCGGCGAAGCGGTGGCTGGTGGAGGCCTTGCCTATCGGCATGTCGTTCTGGTCGTAGGCGTCTATCTGCCCGCTGGAAAGCGCTGAATAGGCGGCGCCGACCGTCCCGAAAGGGAAGCGCCAGGAGAGGGAGAGGTAGCCCTGATTAACGCCCAGGATGTACTGGTTGTACGAGGCGGAAAGGGCCGAATAGCTGAGCAGGCCGAGGCCCGCGGGGTTATAGAGGATGGAGTCCGGCCCCACCATCGCGGTATAGGCCTCCCCCATTCCCGAGGGGATGGCCGCCACCGGGATCTTCAGGAAATCCGCCGCCGAGGTGCCGGCGGAGGCGGCGTACAGCGCAACGCGCCCGGCGGCCAGCAGGACCGCGGCGAGAAGGAGTATAGGAGCGCGCTTCGGCATAGTGTGCAAGCGAGGCGGCCGGAAGCGGGAAGCAGCCTTCCGGAACCGCATAATAGTATACACTAATGGGCGGCTGTTTCAATAACAGATTTGTTACGGCGCGGGGAAAGAACGCCGGCGCGCCTTTTGATATAATATCCCGTTGTAACGCCACACAAGACAAGCGGGGGAAACGTTCCGTTATGATCAGACAGATTCCGTTCATGCTCGTTCTGACCGCGCAAGCGCTGCTCTGCGGCGCCCCGGTTTTCGCCCAGGCCTCCACCAAGACCTCGCTGGAGGCCCAGCTCGCGCTGGAGAGCTCCCTGGAGAAGCGCGTCCAGATGGTGCTCTCGGAGGCGCTGGGCACGGACGACGTCATAGTCATAATCTCGGCCGAACTCCAGCAGCAGAACAAGAAAGCCCCCGAGTTCCTGCCCGGCGTGCCGCAGGAGGGCAGGATGGGCGAACCCTCCCTCTCGAGTTCCCTGACCATGGTAAAGTCCATCTCGGCCCAGCTGATCCTGGACAAGGCGATGCCGGAGGCCGACGTGAACCTCGCGAGGAAACTCACGGCCGGCCTGCTGGGCCTGCCGCCCGACAGGGAGGACCTGGTCAGCGTGGAAAGGATGGATTTCCGCCGAGCCAAACCGATGACGGCCTACGACCTGCTGGCCCCTGCCAACTTCTGGAGCCTGGCCTGGATCATCGTGGTAGTCCTGCTAGCCCTTTTTACGGTCTCGGTCTTCCTGGCGCCGGCCTCCAGGAGCCTGAGGACCTTCGCCGAAGCCGCTGCTGCGAGGACAGCCGCGCAGGAAACCGCCCCCGCCGCTGGAAGGGAGACGGTACGGGAACCGGAACCTGACGAACCGGCGCCCGGACAGGACCGGCAGACCGCGCCCCCCCGCCCCGCGGAGACGGACGGGCCAAAGACTCCCTTCCAGTTCCTCTCCCTGTCCCACCTTTCCAGCCTGGCCTTCTTAATGAAGGAGCGCCCGGCCGAAGACCTCACCATCCTGCTTAGCTACGCCCCGCCCGAGCTGGCAGGCAAACTGGCGGAAGCGCTGTATCCCAGGAGCGCGGAGGCGCTGGCCGCGCTGCCCCGCGTCACGCTGATGCCGGAAGGGCGCGTCCGGGCCCTGGAGACCGAGATCAGGAACGCGCTGGATTTCGTGGTGGGCGGAGAGGACAAGACCGTGGAGATCCTGAACGGCCTGGACGAGAGCGTTCAGGAGAAGGCCCTGGCGGCCGTCTCCCGTCTGAACCCGGCCATGGCGCGGAAGGTCCGCGCCTCCGTAGTGCGGCTGGCCAATGTGCTTGACCTGGAACCGGCGCACGCGCAGGCCCTGGCCAGGCGCCTGCCGATGCGGGTCCTCGCCGCCGCGCTCAAAGGCACTCCCTACGCCTCACCCTTCGCGGCAAGGCTGGCCGGCGGCATGCAGGAGCGCTTCCGGCAGGAGCTGGACCTCACAAGGGACCTCGCTCCGGAGGCCTACAAGGGCGACCGCGCGAAGGTGGTGGAGGCCATGCGCCAGATGCTCAAGGAGGGGCTTATCGCCATGAAGCCGCAGGCCGCGGGGCTCCACGCTGCCAGGCCAGCCGGCCCGCACCCAGCCGCCCCGCATCAGCCGGCGCCCGCCGCGGCTGGGGCGGCCCCGGCGCAGCCCGCCGCTCAAGCCGCCGCCCCGCATCAGCCGGCGCCTAAACTCTGACGAAGGACGAGGTAAAGAAAAATGGACCTGATGACTTTTCTGGGCGCCGCCACCGGCATGGGCGTCATCGTCTTCGTCCTCTCCTCCGGCGGGATGCTGCGCTTCCTGCTCAACTGGGAGGCGATCATCCTCATTTTCGGAGGCACGCTGGGCTCGGTGATGATAGCCTACCCGTGGGCCGCGCTGAAATGGGTGAAGTCCTCGCTGGTTATGGTGATCTTCCCCCCCAAGCGGGCCCCGATCAACGAGCTGATCCGCGCGATCGTCCGCTTCGCCGAAATAGCCAAGAGGAGCGGCGTCGACGCTATAGCCGGGGAACTGCGCTCCTCGCCGCACCCGTTCCTGACCGACGGCCTGCAGATGATGCTCGACGGCGTGGACATCCACATCCTGCGCGAGCGCATGGAGAACGACATCAACACCACCCGCCTGCGTCACCAGCAGCAGACCAACATCTTCAACTCGGCCGGCACGTTCGCGCCGATCTTCGGCCTGCTGGGCACGCTGATCGGCGTCGTGCAGGTCCTGCGCAACATCCAGAACCCGCAGATGATGGGCTCCTCGATGGCCATCGCGATGACCGCGTCTTTCTACGGCATCTTCTCCGCCAACTTCCTCTTCCTGCCGATAGCCAGCAAGCTGGGCTACTATTCCGACGAGGACATCCTCAGCCGGGAGATCATCGCCAAGGGCGTGCTGTCGGTCTACGAGGGCGACGTGCCGTGGCTGGTCTCCAAGAAGCTGGAGGGCTACCTGTCGCTGGCCCTCAGGCGCAAGGCGAAAGCCGGGAAGCAGGGAGCCTAGCGCGGGACCAAAAGGCCGAAGATGAAGTTCTTCATCGAACGCTACACTAAGCGCAAGATAGAGGAGAACCCCCTCTGGCTGGTCGTGCTGTCCGACATCATGACCAACCTGATGCTTTTCTTTTTGATCCTCTACGTCTTCGCGATCCAGCCGGAGTCGGACGCGCGGGCGATGTTCATGAGCGGCTTCGACAAGGAGGCCGCCCAGAAGATGAAGGAAAAGAAGGCCGAAGAAGTGGTCAAGAAGTTCACCGAAGAGGACGTGGCGAAGAAGCTCGACGAGGACCTGCTCAGGGCCGGCATGAAGGACATGGCGCAGGTGCAGGTGACCTCCAAGGAGATAAAGATAAACATAGCCGCCCCGATACTTTTCCCCTCCGGCAGCGCGGACCCTGCGCCCTCCTCGGCGCGGGTCCTCGGGCCGGTGGCCGGGATACTCAACAGGCTCCCGAACGACGTGATAGTGGAAGGTTTCACCGACAACGTGCCGATAAAGTCCGGCAGGTACGCCACCAACTGGGAACTCTCCGCCGCCCGGGCCACGGCCATCGTGGACCTGCTGGCGGACAAGTACTCGGTCCCGCAGGCCAGGATGATCGCCGCGGCCTACGGCGAGTACCGCCCCGTCGCGGACAACAATACGCGCGAGGGGCGGGCGCGGAACCGCCGCATCGAGATCATAGTGCCGCGCAAATGAGAGCGACCGAGGCGAAAAAGGCCAACACCCAGCTCTGGATGGTGCCCTACGCGGACCTGATGTCCACGCTGGTGATACTTTTCCTGGCGCTGTACGGCTTCGCCTACAACTCCAAGCGCCCCGAATACGAGGAGGCTCTTGCCAGGATGCAGGAGGAACTGGGCATACGGCCTCCGCAGGAGCGCAAGAAGGAGATCGAGGCCGCCTCTAAGGTGGAGAGCGAGCTGAAGGACCGGATCAAGGAGGGCAGCCTCGGCATGGAAGTGACGGTCTCGCGGATAAAACTGACCTTCCCCTCCCCGGTGCTCTTCGACTCCGGCTCCGCCGCGCTGAAACCCGCCGCCAGGCGCGTCCTCGACCCCATAGCGGGCAGCCTCCTTAAGATGGACAACCAGGTGATCGTGGAGGGCTACACGGATTCCTCCCCCGTCGTCGGCCGCAGGTTCGCCTCGAACAGGGAGCTCTCGCTGATGAGGGCCTTCTCCGTGATAGACTACCTGGTGAAGAAAGGAGTGGACCCGTCGCGCCTGACGGCTTTCGGCTACGGCGAATACCGCCCTGCCGCGCCGAACGACACGCCCCAGGGACGGCTGAAGAACCGCCGGATAGAGCTGATCATAGTGCGGCAGGCGGGCAAGGAGGAAGGCACCCCATGAGAAGTCTCACGCTTACGGTTCTGATGCTGGCAGCGCCGGCCGCGGCCGCGCCCCCCCGGGACCAGCCGCTCGACGCCGACCTGAAGGGCTACTACGACAAGGCCTTCACCTATTACGTGGACGGCGACTATCAGAAGGCCATAGAGCAGTGGAACATGGTCCTGCGGGAGGACCCGAAGCAGACCACGGCCAGGAACATGATAGACGAAGCCCGGAGAAAAATGGCCGGCTCCGCCGGGAAGCTGAAGAACGAGTTCATGGGTCTGGTCGACCGGGGCCGCTACCAGGACGCTCTGCTCAAGCTGGAGGAGCTCCTCGCCACCGACCCGACTAATCCGTATTACCTCCGCGCCCAGTCCAGGCTGCAGCGGATCGCGGGGACGGTCAGGGCCAGCCGGCGCTCCGCGGCCTGGCGCGCGGCGGAGAAGGGGATCAGCGCCTGGCTGGGCGGCGAAGAGGACCTTCCCTTCGCCTACGACGCCCTGCGCTACGCCGAGGAGCTGGCCCCCGCGGAAAAGGCCTTCCCCAGCCTGGTGGCGGACCTGGAGAGGGAGTCCCCGCAGCTGAAGCTCAACGACACGAAGCCCCCCGGCACGCCCGTCCTGGAACACAAGAAGGACCTGGCGCTGCAGGATATCTACGACACCAAATACTATCTGGCGGTAAAGGAACTGGAAGAGGTGCTGAGGCTGGCGCCAGACGACCTGACGGCCCTGAAGCGCCTCGGCTCCGCCTATCTACAGCTCAAGGATTATCCCCGCGCCCGGCGCGCGTGGCAGAAAGCCCTCCGCCTCTCGCCAGACGACGACCAGCTCAAGCAGTACCTCGCCGCGCTGGACAGACTGAAGCGGCCGGCCGGCGGCTCCGCCGGCGGGGCCAGGTAGTCTGCCTGCCTAGAAAGAATAATTATAGCGGGTGAGGAGGTTGAGGCTGGTGCCTGTATTGGCCGTGCAGACCTTGTCCGTCCTTGAGACGCCGCCTACCCCGAAAGTGAACCTGGAGTTCTGGCTGCTGACCCAGACCGTCTCCACGTTCACCGACAGGGAACTGTTCCTGGCAGGGGTCTGGACGGAATCGTTCCTGGCCGAGGTAAGCGTGACCCAGCACTGCACGGCCATCGCGCGCCGGGGCATGGCGTAGGAGACGTTCCCGGTCACGCTGGTGTTCCTGGCAGTGGAGGAGTCCACCTTGTCCCTGGTGCCGGAATCCACCAGCCCGGCGGACAGGTTCAGCACCCTGGAGAGCGGGAAGTTGGAGTTGAACGAGAACAGGGAAGTGCTGAGGTCGTGCGACAGGTGAGTATTGTCCCTGAACTCGCTCTGCTGCATGCCCGCGGTGAGCGTGTTCCGGCCCAGCGGCTGGGTGACGCTGAAGTTGAGGGTGGTGGTCCTGTTGTCCTGCACTCCGGCCTGCTTGGCCTTGGCGGCGCTGGAGCTCAGCGACGTGCTGAGCACCGTCCTCCCGCCCAGGCGCAGCATGTTGCCTACCGTCGCCTGGGTCTGGGTCGTGGTGGTCTTGGCCGGATCTGAATCCAGGTTGTCGGTATAAGTATTCAGGGAGGCGGAAAAGGAGGTCCAATCCGCCGGGAAGAGGCCGAACTCCGCGTCGACTGTCCGCCTGTCCGGGATCACCGACGGGCTGGCGAAGGAGTAGAAATCCGGAGCGACGCGCGACATCGAGCCCCTGGCGGTCAGCAGGCCGGACTTGTACTTGAGTTCCTGCCTCCAGGCGGTCCCGCCCACGCCCGCCGCCCCGGACTGCAGGTCGGCCTTATAGGAGCTCAGCTGATAATCGCTGTTGAGCGAGAAGCGGTCCCAGAAACGCCAGTCGGCGTTCAGGCCGTAGACCAGGTTCTGCTGTGGCTTGACCAGGAGCGTGTCCGTAGTGATCGCGATGGAATGCAGGTCGTCGCGGCTCAGCACCGCGTCGGCCGAGACGGTAAGGTTCGGGCGGAGGTGCCAGCCCGCCTTGAAGCCTCCTGAGTAGCGGGCGTACCTCCCCCCGTCGCTGAGGCCGGGTTCCTGGGGAGCGACTATTCGCCCTATCAGCGCGGTGACGGAGTAGTCCGCGGTGTTCCGGTCGTAGGAAACGCCACGCATGCCCTGCCCGTCCATGGAGAGCGGCGTCAGCGACGGGGAGATGTCCCCCGCCGCCAAGGTCCCCCACGGGGCGTAATAATCGAGCAGCACCACGGTCGGCGTGACCGGCTTGTTGTAGGAGTGGACGATATAGGTGTTGAACAGGAAAGAGGACTGCTTTATCCTGCCTACCAGATTGGCCGAAGTGATCGCCTGCGACCCGTCCCAGGAATTGTCGCTGGAGTTCTTGTAGGTGAATGAGACGTCCCCGCCGACCTTGAAATCCTGCGGGATCGGCGGGCGCAGCTCCTTCTCCACCACCTGGAATCCCCTGTAGTCGGTAGCCAGTATCCGCTTGCCGTCCTTGATCAGGAAGACCCGGTAAAGCAGCCGCCGGCCCTGCAGGTTGTCGGGCACCTGGAACGGCAGCTGCTCCCCCTGGGCCGCGCCCGGGGGCACGTCCTCGTCGGGGGAAAGCGCGTCGGTCTGCGCCAGGAACTTCCGGCTGTCACCGTCTATCTCGTAGATCTCGGCTATCCAGTAGTACGTGCCCCGCTTCCAGACCGTGGAGCCGGTGTTCACCGCCAGCGTCTGAAGGCGCACCTCCTCGCCAGCCATCACCGGGTCGGGGGCGGCCACGGTGAACTGGAGGCTGGCGCCGTCGTCGGCGTAGCAGGCGCCGGCGGGAAAGGACGCCAGTAACAGCAGCGGGAGGAGTCTTTTTTTCAGCATTGGAAGCAGAAGCCCATTAATTATATGTTTTTTGCCTTTACCTGATAACGGCGAACTTCTTCACGGCTTTTCCCGTGGCGCCCGTCGAATCGTCCCTGACGCGCAGGATGTAGAGATAGACCCCGGGGGCTATCCCGTCGCGCGCCACGTCCCAGGTGACGATATACCCCACGGAGTACGGGGCCCTGCTGTACGAATCCAGGGTCTTCACCAACCGGCCTGTTATGTCGAAGATCTGCACCGTCGCGGTGAACGCTGCCGCCGACGGGGCGAAATGGAAGTTGACCGTAGTTCTGGCCGGATTCGGATAAGCGTAAACATCGCCCTTGTCGAAGAGGTCGAACTTCGGGGAGAAGACCAGCCGCTGGCCGGGCGAGAGCGTGACGGTCTCCATCCGGCTGAAGGCCGTGCCGTTGAAGACGCGCAGCCCGTAGGTCCCCGGCAGCAGGTTGGGCACCGTGAAGGCCCCGGAGGCGTCGGTGAAGGCGGCCCCGATCCGCCGCCCGCGGCTGTAGACCTCCACGAAGGGCGGCGAACCCTCGGAGGAGGAGACCTCGCGGGTGGTATAGCGGGTTTCGGCCGGGCGGATCCCGGAGGCCGGCAGGTAGCCGGACGGGATGACGCCGGAGACGGAGGCCAGCTGGTAGGCGACGCTCAGCCTGAAATCCACCCCGGAGGAGCCGTTGAGGACCGAATCCTTGGAGACGGAACTCTCTATATCCTCGGCGGTCCAGGCCGCCCTGACGGTGAGGTAGAGCGAATTAAGGCCTGGGATGGAATAACGCCCGAAAGCGTCGGTGTAGTCCGTGCCCTCCAGGGCCCCGGCCTGGCCGAAGGCCTGAACCAGGACCCCGGTGATGGGCTGCGTGGAGGCGTCCAGCACGCTGCCGGAGAGCGCGCCGCTGCCGGCGGAACCGGGCGGAGCCGACGCTTCGTTCGAAGGAGGCGACCAGTTGCCGGCGTCGTCCTGCGTCCAGAGCGTGAAGTAGCAGGTCACCCCCGGCTCCAGCGAATTGACGGTGAACTGCTGGGTGGAGCCGGCCGTGACAGCGGAGGTCGTTATGCTGATCTGCGCCGCAGCAGTGGAGACCCAGGCCCCGCTGTAGGTCGAGTACGCCACCTTGTAGGCCCCGGACAGCAGGTAGCCGGACGCGCCGTTGTCCCCGGCGCTGCGCCACAGCAGGGTCACGGCCCCCGGGTAAGCCCCGGGGGCGGCGGCCAGGTCCGCCGTGGCCGGCGGCGGGGTCTCGTCCAGGTAGGTAAAGGTGGCGCCGGAGACGAAGAACTCCCCAGCGTTAGGCGGAGTCGCGGCGTCGAAGGCGCGCACGGTCGCGTAATACGAGGCGCCGTCGGCCAGGGAATCGCGCAGGTAGGGCGGGAAGGTCCAGGTCCAGAATTCCGTGGTGCCGGCCGCCAGCGGGACCGGCCCGCTACCCCATGACGACAGGGAGGCGTTCCACCATTTTCCGTCGGAGAGGCGCTGCAGCGCCGCCTCCACGGACGTCAAACCGGAAACGGGGTCTGCCGCGGTCCCGCTTATCGAGACGGCCGAAGGCGCGGAGGCCCCGGCCGCGGGATAAAGGACCGCGGCCGAAGGCGGCTCGGAGTCGAAGGTGAACGTGCGCGTGTCGAACACCTGCGAATAATCCCCCGCCGAATCCGAGGACCTGGCCACTACGGCGTACTCCCGGCCGTTCACCAGAGGCAGGCCGCTCAGGGTCAGCGTGAAAGAGCTCGCCTGCTGCGAGGCGTCCTGCCAGACCGCCGACGCAGAGAGGAAAGCGCTCCCGTCGTAGTAGAGGCCGGTGTAGAGGTCCCTGAGATAGAGCTCCGTGCCCAGCACCGGGTGGCCGTTGGTCTCCGCGGTAGTTCCCGACACGGCCGTGAAGGTGGAAAGGTACATGGCGGACGGCGAGGAGATATAGACCACCGGGCCCGAGACGTTCTTCGCCACGGCGAACGCGTCGAGAAGCGTGGTCGTGGACCCGGCCACGTCCACGGCCCGGAGGCTGAAATAGTTGGAAGCGGCGTTGGCCAGCTGGTTGAAGCTGTAGGAGAGCGCGGGAGCGTACCAGGTGGCGCCGGCGGCCAGCGGGCCGATATCGGTCCACGGGATCACGTTCCCGTCGGCGAAGCCTTTATCCGTGCTGACGCTGAACTGCGCCTTCTGCAGGCCGGAGAGGCCGTCCGAGAAGCTCAGCCCGGTGGCGTCCCCCGGATAATCCGCGAACCAGGCCGAGGAAACGGAATAGGTCGAGACGACCGCGGGCGGCACGGCGTCCTTCAGGACGGAGAAGGTGTCGGCCAGCACGGTGTAGTTGGGCGGGCTGGCGTTGTCGTAGACGCGCACCGAGATGTAGTTTGACGCCCCGTCCAGCATGGAATCCCAGACCGTCTCCGGGATAGTCCAGGGAACGTCGTAGGAAGGCTGGTCTATGGCCGTGACCGCGTCCATCCAGGGAGTGAACGGCCGGCCTGGAACGGTGGAGACCTGCAGCTGGAACTTGGACAGGCCGGAAGCCCCGACGTCGGCGAAATAGATGTGGCACAGGAAGGTGTTGGTGCTCTTCCAGCCCTGGAAATCCGGCTGCTGGTCGTTTATGGTCGGACTGTCCACGTCCAGGGTCGGGTCGAACGTGGTGCGGACAGGCGGCAGCGCGGCGAAGCGGGAGGCGCGGCCGGCCGCGTCCAGCACCCTGACCTCGGCGTAGTAGGTCGTGCTCTGGGAGAGCCCGGTAAGCGTCAGCGAGCTGCCGGACGCGGTGAAGGCAGCCGAGCCGGAGAAATCCGGCGAGGTGGAGCTGACCAGCTCGTAAAGCGTTCCGGACGGGTTGCCAGCGGGGTCCCAGCTGGCCGTAGCCGAATCCACCCAGACCCCGAACCACGGGGCCGTGGCGGGGATCGCGGCGTACGTGATGGTGGAGCCGGACAGGGAATAGTCCGTCTCCACGCCGGTCCAGTTGCGGGCCTTGGCGCGGAAATAATAGGTCGTGTCCGGCCGCAGCTCCCCGAAATCGGCCGCCGGAGAAGAGTTCCAGCCCGAGGATCTCAGGCCGGAGCTGAAATCCGGACTTTCGGCCACCTGCACCAGATAGCCGGCGCCGGGAACCGGAGCGTAGAGCTCGTCCGAAAGAGGAGAAGCTCCGGAGGAGCCGCCGAAGAGATAGAGGCGGGACCCAGCCAATTCGGCCGCAGCGAATTGCCGCGGGCCGGGCAGCGGCGCCCCCCCTTCCCACGGCGAAAGCCCCTCGGGCGTCACCGTGGTCTGAAAGACCTGGGCCTGAGCCGAGTAGCCGTTGTTGCCTCCTATCACGTAGAGGCGGGTGCCGGACGCGGCGGCCTGGTGCCCGTAGCGCGGAGAGGGCAGCGGGGCGTAATCGGACCAGTGGCCGGACGCGAGATCGTAGGTCCAGACCTCAGAACGGGCGGAAACGCCGTCCTTTCCGCCGGCTATCACCAGTTCCCCGGGCAGCAGGGTCATCGAGTGGGCGTAGCGCGGGGCCGGCAGCGTAGAGGTGGTCACCCAGGTCTGCAGCGACCCGTCATCCGACAGGTCCGCGTATTCGAGGCCGGCGAGCACCCCGGAGCCGCTGCTGTACCCACCGGAGACGTAGATCCTGCTCCCCGCCAGGGCGGCGGCCTGGAAATAGGCCGGCACCGGGAGGGAAGCCTCCCTCTCCCAGCTCCCCGGCGCGCCGGAGGATGAGATATCGGCCGACCAGACGTCGGCCCGGGAACCGTCTGACGCGTAGCCGCCAAGCACATAGAGCCGGCCCCTGGCCGCCACCGTCTGGTGCCCGTAAAGCCCGGCCGGCATGTACCCCGCCGTCCGCCAGCTCCCTACGGTCCCGTCCTGTGCGACCGGAGCCATGTACACCGCGCTGGAGAAATAGACCCCGTCAAAGCCGCCGCTCACGTAGACGTAGGTGCCGTAGACCACGGAGGCTTCCCCGTAGAGGGAGCGCGGGAGCTGCGCCGCTGGCGACGTCCAGCCCTGTATCTGCGGCGGCGGAGCGTCCTGGTAGCCGGCGAAAGAAAGGGAAAGGGTGTTGTGGCCGGCGTCCGACAGGGTCAGAGCGCCGGTCGACGGGACCACGGCCAGCGTTACCGCCGTGGTAGAGGCCGGCGAGGAATAGTCGCCATCCATGTAGTTGGCTACGGCGAAGGAGTAATAGCTGGTGTTCGGGGCGAGCGACTCCACCGGATAGCCGTTCTGGTCGGTGGAATAATAGACCATGTACGGGTCGGCCTCGGCCCACGTGGAGATGAAAATGTCGTAAGTGGTTCCGGCCGGCTCGGCGGCAGTGCCGTAAACTACGGTATAACTGCTGACGCCGTCGGGAGAATAAGCGAACGCGGCCGGAGAGGAGACCAGGCGCGAATAGAAGCCCGACTCCAGCGCGGACGCGGAGCCGCCGACGATGGACAGTTCGTGAGCCACGGCGGACAGCCCGCCCTGGACCACGGAGACGCCGGCGGCCTGGCCGGAACTGGCCGACGAATAGTCGTCCGCGTCCCCGAGCACGGTGACGGCGCCAGCCGTTTTGTTCCCGGCCAGGGCCGGCCGGCCCAGCGCCAGGGCGAGGCAGACCGCGGCCAACAACGTCCTCATAGCGTTCCCGACTCAGCTCCTCTTCGCGGTCCCATGCTCTGCACGGTCCTAATTCAGTTTCACCACTGTCATAACCCCGCTGGGCGAGTACCCCGAGGCCGAGTATCCGGAAAGCTGCACATAGTCTCCGGCCCCGAGCGCCACCGGATAAGAGATGGTCAGCGATTCTACGGAGGCGTTATTGTCGCCCAGTCTGGTCTGCATGTACTGCGGGGACGCCGCGCCGTTCTTGTTTATGCCAATGCCGACAAGCGTGGACACGGCGCTGCTGAACGACAACATCCCCGAGACCAGGTACATACCCGGGCTGGAAGCCGTGAATTTTCCGGTAGTATAGTCGAACTCGTTCTGCGTGTTGATCGTCGGCACACTATAGTAGGTAATGGAGGACCAGCTCCCGGCAGCCAGGGACGCGCCTGAGAACTGGGCCTCCGACATGGACTGCAGAGGCATGCCTACCACGCCGCCGCTGGAAACGTTCAGCATCGCGGGCAGCGTGCCGGTGCCCACGCGCAGCACGTATGGGTCCGCCGCGGCCGTATCCGAGATCATCGTCATCGCGCCGGCGGCCGGCGGAACGCCCATCCCTATCCGCCCGTTCGTCCCGCTGCTGGTCATGTAGACGTTCCCCTCGAAACGGGCGGCGTAGCCGGAGCCGTAGGAGACGCCCTTGACGGCCGAGGCGTTGCTGGAGGCGGAGCTGAAGCCGTAGACCGCCGCGTCGGTGGCGGCCCCGCCGCTGTCGCTGAAGCCGGAGATGGCCCCCGCGAAGTCGGAATGCACCTCGAGCTTCACCGCTGGGGACATTGTGCCTATCCCGACCCTGTTGTTGGTGTCCACGTAAAAAGCCGGGGCCGAGATCGCCGTGCCGGTGGAGACCCAGAAACCGCCGGCGGCCTCGAACATCACCTGGTCCGGCACGTTGTTCTCCAGGGAACCCGGGGAAGAGTCCTTCCACGTGAAGGTGCCCATAGCGGTGGAAGAGGACTGATAGCCGGCCGCGAAGGAATACTGGGCGACCGCGGAGTTCTCCAGCCCGCCGGGAACGGAGGAATAATCCCCGTTAGCATGGTTGTATTTCCCGGCGCCGACGAACGCGCCCTGGCCAGAAGCCTGGTTGTACTGCCCGCCGCCCACGAAGGAAGCCATCCCGGTCGCGGTATTGGTGGAACCTCCCACTACCGCGGCGTAGCCCCCGTTAGCGTTGTTAGACACCCCGCCCATTACGGCGGAGTATGCGGCGGCGGAGTTGCCCTGGCCGCCGCCCAGGCTCGCGTACATCCCGGAAGCTCCGTTGCCGGAGCCGCCTCCGATGAAGGCCCCGTTCGCCCCCGACGCGACGGCGTTCATGTAACCGCCGGAGACGGAGGCGTAGTCGGCGTAGGCGTTATTGTTCTGGCCGCCGGCTATCACCGCGTAGCTGCCGCTGACGACGTTGAAGTCGCCGCCCCCGATCATCGAAAAAGGCATCTGCACGTCGTTCTGATAACCGCCGCCGATGAACGAATAGGGGGCCGCGGCCTCCACGTAGTTGGTCTCGCCGCCGGCTATGGCGGCGGCGTTCGACTCGGCCGTATTGTTGGCTCCGCCGCCGATCACGGAATAGTCGCCGCTGGCGACCTGGGCCGGGCCGCTGCGGTAGGTCTGCAGGTCCACAGCGCCGCTGCCGCGCGGGTTGCCGGCCACGGTTCCGTTGCCGACGCCCGCAGTCTGGACCGCGCCGGCGGTGGAGATGGTGATACCGTCGCCGCGGAAGGCCGCCGCGAACACGTCGCTGGAAGTATAGATCCCGTAGATCCCGAAACTCGCCGTGCCGGTGGAGGTGTTCACCGTGCCGGCGCCGATGGCCACGCTGCCGGGCGCGGTGGCGCGCGCGTAGGAGCCCAGCGCGGTGCCGGAGGAATTGGCGTACGAGTACGCTCCGAAGGCGCTGGCGAAGTTCTGATTATTCTGGGAATAAGCCCCTACGCCGACGCCGTAGCCGGAGTTGCCGACGGCGGACGCTCCCACGCCCACGCCGTAACCGGAGTTGTTAAAAGCGCCAACTCCCACCCCCACGCCGTTGCCGGAGTTGCCGGAAGCGCCCGACCCGACACCCACGCCGCCGAGGTTGTTGCCGGAAGCGCCGAATCCCACTCCCACTCCGGAGTTGTAGTTATTAGAGGCGTCATATCCCATCCCCACGCCATAGCTGTAGTTGTCGTAGGTATCGGAGCCTATGGATATCCCATAGGCGTAGTTGCTGCCGCCGGTGCCGGCCGGCACGATGGCCAGACTGTCCCCGGCGATGGTTATCGTGGACACTGCGGGCAGGCCGATCCCTGTCAGCCCGGAGCCGTTGCCGTAGAAGTAGCCCTGCGAGGTCACGGAGGAGACGGCGTTGCCGTTGGAGTCGCGCCAGATCTGCGCGTAAACGTTGGGCGCGGTGCCCGTGGAGACCACGTCCAGAGCGGCCTGAGGCGCGCCGGTGGAGACGCCCAGCCGCCCGTCGCCGGTCATGAAGACGCCGCGGTTAACGGTGGCGGAAATGGTGGGTATCGTAGAGCCGGTCACCAGGAACCCCCCTTTGGCCTTGAAGACGACTCTGTCGTTTACCGAATTATTCAGAAAGTTGCCGCCGCTGTCCTGCCAGGTAAAGGTGTTAGCGCCCGTGGACTGAGAGGCATAGCCGGCCGCGAAAGAGTACTGGCCCGAGGCGGTATTGTAAGCCCCGCCGGGCACAACGGCGTCAAGCTGGGACGCGGTATTCTCCTCGCCGCCCCCCACTACGGCATACGTGCCGGAAGCTGCCTGGGCGTTGCTGGTGCGCATGACCTGCAGGTCGATGGCGCCCGAGCCGCGCGGCCCGGCAATAACACCGCCGACACCCGGGCCCTGCGTCTGCAGGGCGCCCAAAGGCGTTACCAGTATGCCGTTGGCCCCGGAGTAGGGCGAAGTGGCGATGCGCAGCCCGTCCCCCACGACGGTAAGCGAAGAGACGTTCAGCAGCGGGTTTGCCGACAGATCTATGCTGCCGGTCATCGTGCCGCCGGCCAGCGGCAGCTTGCTGTTGTCCGTGGCGCTGACGCCGGTGATCCCCGAGCCGTCCCCGACGAACTTATTCGCGGACAGTATGCCGGTCGCTGTGAGCGAGGAGACTATGTTACCGCCGGAGCCCCGCCAGATTTGCGCGTAGACGCCGGCGGAGACCACGTCCAGAGCGGCCTGAGGCGCGCGCGTGGAAATACCGATGGCCTTCGCGGAAAGGTCGCCGTACAGCACGCCGCCGATGTTCAGCTCGTTGCTGGCCGCAGGCGCTGAGGTATCCATGCTGCCGCCGATAACGATATTCCCGGAGCCGGAGGTCACGGAGGCCCCGGCCTGGTAGCCGATCAGGATGTTGTTATTAGAGGCGGCCAGGTGCCATCCAGCCCTATAGCCCAGTACGGTGGAACTGGAGATGTTGCCGCCCCCGCCGCCCGCGCCGCCGGTCTCATTGCCGGCCATAACATTAGCCGAACCGACGTCGTTCCCCCAGCCGGACGCGTAGCCCAAATAGGAATTATTGGAGCCCGTGGTATTGTCAGTGCCCGACTGATTGCCGATGAAGGAATTATTCTCACCCGTCGTGTTGAAGCCGCCCGAGGCATACCCGAGGAAAGAGTTCAAATTCCCGCTGGTGTTGTTCAGGCCCGCGTCGGAGCCGACGAACACGTTCTGTCCCCCGTTCGCGTTCAGGTGCCCTGACCTATAGCCGAGGAAGACATTGTCCGAGCCGGTATCAAGTTCTCCCGCGCTGAGGCCAAGCCCGAGGCTGGTGCCCCCCGCGAATACCGCCATCACCGTGCTGGAGTTCACCTGGTAATAGCCGGCCGACACGGCGCTGGCCCCCACCACCGCGTAGTTGTTCATTTTCAGCGGCTGCGTGGCCGTATGGTCGCCCAGATTGTCGCCGGGCACGCCGGTCAGGCCGGCGCCGCTGCCGTGGAAGGTGGCGGCGAAGACGTCGCTCGAGGTATAGATGCCGTACGTCCCGAAGCTCGCGGTATCGGTGGAGTTATTAACCGTGCCGTTGCCTATGGCCACGCTGTTGGGGGCGGTGGCCTGCGAATTGGCGCCCAGCGCCGTGCCCGATGAATTGGCGTACGAATACGCGCCGAAAGCCGCGGCGAAGTTCTGGTTATTGGCGGAATACGCGCCCACGCCCACGCCGTAATTGCTGTTATTGGCGGCGCCTGCGCCGACGCCTACGCCGTAGGTGTAGTTGTTGTAGCTGAAAGGACCGACTCCCACGCCGGAATTGTTGTTGCCATAGGAGGTGTTGCCGACGCCAACGCCGTTAGCGTTGTTGTCGTGGGCGTTGCGTCCTATGCCGACGCCGCCGTTGTAATTGTTGTAAGCCTGGTAGCCCACGCCCACGCCGGAGCTATAGTTGACGTTAGAGAGCTCTCCTACGCCAACGCCGCCGTAGTAGTTCTGGCTGGCCGAGTAGCCTACGCCAACGCCGCCTGAATAATTCGCATAAGCGCCCGCGCCCACTCCGACCCCGACGGAATAGTTGTCGTAGGTGTTAGAGCCTATAGAGATACCGTAAGCGTTGTTGCTGCCGCCGGTCCCGGATGGGACCATGGCTATGCTGCCGCTCTGGATGGTAATGGTGGACACGTTTGCGACGAGGTAGCCGGCCATGTCTATGCCGCCGGCCATGGTGCCGCCGGTGAGGTGCAGGGCGTTGGGGTCGGTGCCGGAGGCGCCGGTAACGCCGCTGAGACCGGAGCCGTCACCCACGAACTTCAGCGCGTGGACGGCATAGCTGGACACCCACATCACGTCCCCGGAAGCGCTGGAGACGACCAGCGCGTAGGCCGGAGCGGAGGTCCCTATGCCGACGTTGCCGGCGAAATAAGAGGACGCGTTAACGTCCTCCGAGTACAGGGCGTAGGGCCTGTGGACCTGCGTCCCCCCGGTCTGGGAGGCTATATATACGCCGTAGGTGTCCGTTATGGAGCCCTTGTTGTCGAGGGCGTCGACCATCAGCCCGATAGACTGCGGCGAACTGCCAGCCGCATCCACCGCGTTGCGGGTACGGACCCCTACCAGCATGCCGTTCTTGCCGGCGGGCACCTCTGCCTCGAAATTGCCCCCGGCCATGGCGTCCGCCGGGTCCGGGGTCTGCGAATAGACTCGCCCCTCTACCGCCACCCGGATATCCTGAACGCCTGTGCCGGAGAGGTTCTGAAGCACCGCGTAACCCTCTACCGCGGCGTCGGTGGAAAGCTGCACGCCGGCGTCTCCTGCCGCCAGGCTCCCGGCCACTATGACGTTGGTGGACGCAGAGATCCCGGGGCCGGAAGAGGCGGCCAGGGCCGAGGCCGTGGAGGCCGAAAGTGCGTAGACGGAGTACGGCACGAAGGTAAGACGCTCTCGCGGGGACAGGGCCTGCGGCAGGGCCGGCGGCACGCTCACGGCCACCTGCAGGTACCAGGGGCCGGCGGAAAAGTCCACGGTAGGCAGCGTGAAAGTGGACTTGAAAAGCCCGTTCGCCACCTCGAAAGACTGCGCGCCGTCCGGCGAGGCCGTGCAGCCGGTGATATTGGCGAGGCTGTCGCAGATACTGAACGAGAAGCTGCGCGTCCCGGTGACCGGCAGGTCGGACTCCTTGAGCCTCCCCTGGTAGGTCATGATCGTAGCGGCGGACGACGGCGGCGTCCACCAGCAGAAAAGCGCGAGCGAAAGCATCAGCTTCTTCATAAAATACCGCCTCCAGAGCGGTCCGCGACCGGAACACGATCGAACGTTCAAATAAACGCGGGGGCCGCGCTTGTTTCAACGCCGAAGATCCGGCCTAGAACTTCATTCCCACCGAGAACCTGTGGGCGGTCCCCAGGTCGCCGTACGGCAGCATCGCGTAGTCGAACGCGAAACCTGAGTACTCGAAACCGGCCCCGGCGAAGAAGCCGTACATGCCGTCGACGCCGGAAACCCCTCCGTAGCCCCGCCCCAGTATCGCGTCCCGCTGGCCGGGGGCCGCAGTCTTATAGCCCAGGCGCAGAGCTATCCCCTCGAGGCCCTTGTACTCCGCGCCCGCCATCAGGGCCGCAGGCCCGTCGTTGGGGAACTCGGCGTCCAGCGCCAAGAGCAGCCGCGGGGCCGCGAAATCAGCCGCGGCTCCGGCCTTCAGCTTCAGCGGCAGCGGGAAGCTGTCGTCCTCGAACCTCACGCGCGTGCCGAAGTTGAGGAGGGCCGCCCCCAGAGAATAGGGGGTGCCGCGGAACCTGTAGAGCAGTCCCAGATCGGCCGCCAGCGACGTGGCCCCGCTGGACTTTATCGTCTGGCTTATAACCTTGCCGCTCACGCCGGCCTCCAGCCGCCCGAGGGAGAAGCCCCTGGAGAGCTGCGCCGCCACGTCCCTGGCCGTGAAGTTCCCGGTAGGATTGGCGTAGACGTCCCGGCCCTCCAGTTCGCCGGCGGAGAAATAGGTCAGGGCGGCGGCGTAGGGCCTGCGCATGAAGACCGCCTGGGAGACGGAAGTCCCCTCCAGGTGGGCCGCGTAGGCCAGGTCCAGCCGTTTCCCGGCGTCCCCCGAGGCCAGGCCGGCCGGGTTGTAGTAGGCGCAGGAGGGCCCCTGCGCGACGGCCGTATATGCCTCTCCCATGCCCAGGGCCTTCGCGCCGAAGCCCAGGTTCAGGAACTGCGCCGCCGCGGTCCCGGCCGCGCCGGCCCGCGCGGCCGGGACCGCGAGCAGCGCGGCCAGCACTATTCCCGCTCTCATATCCCCTCCGCCCGCAGCTTCGCCGCCCTCATTTCTTCTTGAGGGAGCCTTCTATCTGCTTCACCGAACCGTCGGGCATCCGGATGGAGGTCTTCAGCGTCTTGCCGGAGGCGGAGCTGTCCTTGAGCAGCTTTATGAACTTGTCGTAGTCGCTCACCTTGACCTCGTTCTGCCACTTGCCCTCCTCGGACGCGGACATCTTCCTGGCGGCGGCCGGGGCGGCGTTGGCGCCCGCCACCGTGGTCATCTGGCCGGCGTGCAGTTCCTGTCTGCCCAGCGAATTCTGCACGTCCACGTGCCCTTCGTAGACCTTCACGGTCAGCAGGCTGCGCTGCTCTATGTCGGCCTCGGTGCCGCGTACGGCGCAGACCGCGGAAGGCGTGCGCACGTTCAGCTTGGACATCTTGGTCAGCATGCGGGTCCAGAGCTGGCCGAAAGTAAGCCTCAGCATCTCGCGGAGCTTCCCCTCCCTGGAGACCTCGAAACTGGAGTCCGCGTTGAGACGCACCTCGGCCCCTCCCTTGGTCACTATGCCGGCCATGGACTCCTTGCCGGTCTTCACCACGTCCCCGCCGTAGAGCATGTCGCTGACGCTCAGCGCGGAGAACTTTCCCTCCCCGTAACGCTTCACCTGCACGTCGCCGGAGACGTACACGGTCACGGCCGCCGCGGGAGCGCTGTAGGCCCTGGCCCCCCATCCCGCCACGCAGCACGCCGCCAGCGCCGCACAGGCCGCCGCTCTCCTCATCGTTCTGGTCATAACTCCTCCCGTTCCTCTTACCTGCCCGGTCCGCCCCGCGGCTCGCCGGTTCAATCACCCACGTCCAGTCTCGCCAGCGACGCCTTCTCGTCGGAGCGCTTGTAGACGCGGAAAATATAGGGCACCCTGGCCGCGGACGCCCCGGCCGGGGCCGCGATCTGGTAATAATCGAAGGCTATCCCGTCGTCGGTCCTGCGCCGGCCGAGCAGGCGCACCGCCGCGGCCCGGTCCTCAGAACCAGAGATGACCCCGACTATCATCGACTCGCCGAAATCCACTTTCGGGACCTCCTCGGAGGAGATAGTCCCCCAGACCTCGGCCCATTGTTTCGAGCCGCGGATCACGAAGGTGGAGGTCTTTTTTCCCTGCGGCCTGGCGTAGCCGGACCACTCTCCCGGAACGGAGGCATTGACCGGCTCCAGGTCGAAAGAGGTCCCGCCGGAGGAGCTCTCCCCTGGCTGCTCCCCGGCGGCCGTCGTCTTGGCCTGCTGGGCGGTCGGCTCGGGGGTCTCGGCACCGGAGCCCTCGTCGGCCACCGAGGCGCTGACGAGCTGCGCGTCGCCGCTTATCAGCGCGGCTATGACCTGCTGCAGTTCGCCCTGGCTGCAGTTGTCGCAGCCAAGCGACTCGAACGTGTAGCCCTGCAGGCTCTTGGCCGCGTCCGGGCCGAGCCGCTTCAGTATGGCCTGGAAGATCTCGTCGTAACTGAGCTGGGCGCCGGAGCCTCCGGCGGGCTGCCGGGCCCCGGGAGTGTTCCCGACCAGCAGCGTTTTGCAGTTGTCGGTCATATTGTCGTCGAACAGGTCGGCGCAGGCCACGGCCAGCGCCTGCTCCTGGCCGGGCGGCATGAAGGCGCTGAAATCCAGCTGCACCGTCTGCCCCGGGGCGAGCGAGACGACGCGCCTGGGGGAGTCCCCCGAAGGAAGGCCCCCCAGCGAGAAGCTCACCGAGACGTCGGCCTCGGGGGACGACCCCGCATCGGTCAACGAGGCGCTGAAGGAGAGCGGCTTGGAGAGGTCCAGGGCCGGGGAGACCAGGTCCAGCCGAGTCACCGCCACGTCCCTGGTCAGCGAGGCGGTCTGGCTCTCCATCGAGAAGTTATAGACGCTGCTCTCCGAGATGACGTTGCCTGCGGCGTCCAGCCCCTCTATCTTCCAGTAATAGACCTGGTCAGGCACGAGCTTCTGGCGCGGGTCCGTCGGACTCTCCGGATAGGAAGCGGAATTCTCCCCGGAGTTGACCGCTGAATAAGGGGCGTTATAAAGGCCGGGGTTGTCCGCCACCGTCAGCCGGTAGCGGGTGGCGCCGCTGGAGGTCCAGCGGAAGGTAAGAGGGTCGTCGGAAAGCCCCCTCGCCCCGTAGGGAGGATAGAGCAGGATGATGTTGGGCGAAGAGACCATGAAGGAGGCCGTCTGCGTCACGGTCTCGGTCCCTAGGGAGGCTTTTCCGCGGAACGTGTAGCCGCCCGGCTGAGTATAGAACTTGCTTATGGATATTCCGGAGAGCTGGCTCTGCGCCCCGCCCGCGGTGCCGGGCGCCGCGTTCCCGGTCTGGGAGAACACCACCGTTCCGGCGGGGCTCAGGATCTCGAAGGTGAAGGTGACGCTGCCCTGGGTAGTGGTGTTGATGTTCACCTGCTGACGCAGCGTTATCGTCTCTCCGCTGCTGAAGGCGTAGCGCGGCTGGCCGGAGGAATCGGCCACCGAAGCGCCGGTACCGGTAAGGTTCTGGGCGTAAGCCGCCGGCGGCAGCAGCAGAAGAAGAAAGACCGCGGTTCTCAGTGCTCTCATGGTTCTCCTCGTCATCTTACCACGGCGAACTTGCGCGTGACCTCCGAGGAATTTCCGCCGAGGTCGTCGGCCAGGCGGACTGTGTAGAAATAGACGCCGCTGGCCGGGGCCCGGCCCGAGAAATCCCATCTGTACTCGTACGGGGCCGAGCTGTTTATCTCCCCCTCGGCCTTCTGGACCAGCCGCCCGTCCAGCGAGAAAACGGATATTTTTACCCTCGCGGGGAAAATGCCGCTCTGCACGTGGAACGTGACCCACGCCGAAGCCGGGTCCGGGTAGGCGTACACGGAAGCCTTGTCCAGCAGCGTCCCGAGCGGCTTCAGCTGCAGGTCCTGGCCAGGGGCCAGGTTTATATCGAGGGTCTTCCAGGCGCCTCCGTCCGTGACGCGCAGCGTGTATTCCCCGGGGATAAGGTTCCGGATCGCGAACCTGCCGGAGAGATCGGGCAGGGCCCGGGCCAGCATGCGCGTCCCGCGCCAGAGCTGGGCCTCCCCGCCCGAGGAGGACGGGCGCGGGCCGGCGGCCGCCGAGGCCGGGGAGAGCACGCCGGAGACGCTGGCCAGCTGGTAGTCCAGCGACAGCACGAAGTCCGCGTCGGCGTAGCCCATCGGGACCTCGTCCTTGGCGACGGCGCTGGCGAAGCCGTCCTGCACCCAGGTGGCCTGAACGCGGTAAATGCCGTCAGGCAGCGGAGTGAGCGAGAAAGAGCCCAGCCCGTCGTCCAGGGTGTACGAGGTGGCGGCAATTACCCCGTCCCCGTTAACGGCATCCACGATGACTCCCGTAACCCCGGTCCCGGCAGGGGTCTTGACGGTGCCGGCTATCGTATCGTTCAGGCGGTTCCCCGAAAGCGTGGAGGAGAGGGACGACGGACCGGACCAGTTTCCGCCGTCGTCCAGCACCCACATCCGCAGGTAGTACGTGGTCTCCGGCTGCAGCCCGGAGAGCGTGTAGGACTGGTAGGCCCCTGGCTGGACCATCGCTGTGGAGATCAGTACCTGGGCTGTCCCTGTGCTGAAGGCCGCGGCCGCGAAAGTGGAGTACTGCACGGCGTACTGGCCGTAGGTCAGGGCCAGCTGGCCGCCGTCGTCCCCGGGGAAGGTCCACGCGAGGTCTATGCGCCCCGGAGAGGTGCCGGTGGAAGGGGCGAAGGCCGTCACGGCGTCCGGGGGCACCGTGTCCACCCAGGTAAAGGTGGAGCCGGCGGCCCCGAAAGGGGTAACGTTGGGCGGCAAGGCGGCGTCCTCGGCCACGGCCGCCACGAAGTAGGACCGGCCGCTGGCTACCGCGCCGCGCAGCCCGGAGCCGGGCGTGAAGGTCCAGGAAGCGCCGGCCGCCGTAGCGCTGGCTACCGGCACGCCGCCCCAGGAGTCGGTGGCGAAGTTCCACCATTTTCCGTCGGCCAGGCTCTTCACGTAAATATCCACCGCGTAAAGCCCGGCCGGGCCGGAGTCCGCGGCGGTCCCCTGCACCGTATCCAGGCTGTAGACCGTGGAGCCGGCCGGGAGCGGCGTGGAGACCCAGACCGAGGGAGCCTGCTGGTCCAGCTGGAAGGTCACCGACGGGTACGGGGAGGCGGTCAGCAGGCCGGAGGAGTCCCTGGCCCTGGCGGTGAGAGCATATTCCGTCCCCTGCGCGAAAGGGACCGTAGACGCGTCGTATGACCAGGTCGCAGTGCCGGACGCGTCCAGCCAGACCTGGGAAGCCGAGGAGAAGGAGGCCCCGTCGTAATAGAGTCCCCCGGCCAGCTCCCTCAGGGAGACCTGCGTCCCGACGGGCGGACTGCTCTCCACCATCGGCGACGCGGTCCCGGAGAAGGCGGTGACGGTGGAGACCCAGGCCCCGCCGGGAGAGGTTATGACGACCGGCGGCCCTAAGGTGTTCTTCAGCAGCTTAAACGCGTCGGCGTAGGTCCGCGCGTTGCCGGCCGCGTCCACCGCGCGCACGCTTATGTAGTTGGTGACCCCGTCGCGCAGCGCGGCGAAGTCCACGCCCCACGGCGCCGCGTAAGAGGGGCCGGGCGAGAACCCGGGCACGGAGGTCCAGGGCAGGATAGCCCCGTCGGCGGCGCCCGGGACGGCGCTCGCGCTGTAGAGGAACTGCTGCAGCCCGGAAAGGGCGTCGGCGGCCTCCACGTCGAAGACGGGACCGGGGTCGGAGGAAAGCCAGCCCTGGGGGGAGACGGCGTTGTCGGCCAGCGTCGGCTGGGTGGTGTCGCGCAGAACGTAGAAGGCGTCCGGATAGACCGTGCTGTTGCCGGCGTTGTCGTAGACGCGCACGGAGACGTAGGTGGTCACGTCCTGCTGTATGGCCGTGAAGACCTGCGGAGGCAGCATCCACGGAGTATTGTATTCGGCCGCGTCTATGCCCGTGACCACGTCCGTCCAGGTGGAGACGGCGGTCCCGCTGAACGCCGGGCCGGTATCGGCCAGCACCTGGAACCTGGCCAGCAGGGAACCGTAATCCGAGAACTGCACGTTGTAGGAGCCGCTGACGGAACCGCGCCAGACGTCGTCGCCCGGCTGCAGGTCTATCACGGACGGGGGAACCGTATCGGCGCCCGACAGCGTAACGGCCGAGCCCAGATAAAGCCAGCCGCTGGTCCTGCCGGCCGAGTCCCGGGCGCGGACGCGAAAATAGAAGAGAGTGGCCGGGTAAAGCCCCGTTACGGTTAGGGCGGGGCCGGCGGCCCATTGGCGGGGGCCGAAGTCCGTTCCGAGAAAATCCGCGGACGTGGCCACCCCGACGTAATACTCGGTGTAGCCCGGGTTGCCGTTGGGCGACCACTGCACCGGCACGCTGTCGGGCCCCGGGGAGCCGATGTCGGGCGGATTGTCGGCGGGCGCAGCCGCGTAGGTCAGCGTTGAACCGAAGGCCGTGAAGGCGGAGTAGGCGCCGCCCCAGCCGTAGGCCGCGGCCCTGAAATAGAAGGTGGTGTTCGGCTGCAGGCCGCCGGCCTCGTAATAATTCCCCGGCGTCACGGTTGAGGCGTCGAGACTGGAGAACCCGTCGGTGGAGACCTGCAGCAGGTAGCGGGTCCAGGCCGGGTTGCCGTTGCCGTCCCAGAACACCGACATGCCGGTAGACCCGACCAGGGCGTAGTCCCCGGCGCCGGGCTGGTAGGGGAGCGTGATCGTCGACAGCGTCACGAAGCCGGAATCCTGCCCCCCGGCCCCCAGCGCCCTGACCCGCATGAAATAGGTGGAGTCGGGGTTCAGGCCGGTATAAAGGGCCGTCAGGCCGGTCCCGCTCGAAACGGAAGTAATTGCGAAGGCGTCGTCCATCGAAACCTCCGCCCAGTACTGCGTGCCGGCCGCGTTATTGCCGGAGTTCCAGCCCAGCGTAAAGCCGGAAGGCCCCAGGCCCAGCACGGCCGCGCCCTGCGGCTCCTGAGGCGGCGTCAGCGTGGAGACAGGCACGGAGTAGGCGCTGTCCGGTTCGGTGGCGACCTTTACCGTGAAATAGTAGGTGGCGTTGGAAAAAAGACCGTAATAGCCGGTGGCCTGCTGGCCGAGAGCCAGGGCGGCGCTGGAGAAGAAGGTCGAGAAAGTGGGGTCTTGCGAGATGGCCGCCCACGGCGTCTCCGAGGACGGGGCGTCGAGCTGCCAAGACACGGAGGCCGAACCCGTGGAAGCGGACACGAACTGGACATTAGCCGGAACGGCGCCCATTGAGACCCCCGTAAAGATGCCGACAAGAAAGCCAACCCAAACGGCCAGTTTCATCCGGGTATATTATAGTTAATAAAGGGACTCCGCCGTAAGGTGACGGCGTATACTTTTAGCGGAAGTTACATCCGGCCTGCCCCGCCGGCGAGGGCCGTCTCAATACCCCAGTTCCTCGTTGATCAGCATTACGAGGATATCGCTCGACCAGGGACGCTTCCAGAGCGTCGTCACCTGGTTGCAGATGCGCGAGGGCGAGGCGCAGTCCACGCAGCGGCCGGCCTTCACACAGGGATTGTCCTTGGCTAGGCGCAGGTTGTTGGCGATAGCGGCCACGTTGCGAGCCCGCCACAGGCCTTGCTGCTCGTCGCGCGCCAGCTTGTTGACGCCGGCGAGCAGAACTATCTTCCGCGGGCCGTAGATGACCGCCGCGCCCCGGTTGCCGTTGGAGTCCACGAACAGCAGTTTGCCGTCCAGCGTCACCGCCTGCGGGGACGCGAGGTAGATATCGGAGGCCTGCGCGGCCAGCCAGACGGCGCGCCGCTCCTCCGCGGGCATGCCGTGCGAGTGCGTGACGATGGTATTGCCCGCCTTCTCAAGCGCCGCGGGGAGCCCCAGCGAGGCGACGGTCATCGAGCCGCCCAGGCCTATCCTCTTCCCGGAGCCCGCGAGCCGGAGCAGAGCCGCGGCCGCCTCTGCTCCGGAGGCGTGGACCTCCGCCGAGAAGTTGTTAGCGCGCAGCGCCTTAGCCGTGTTCTCCAGCAACTTCATACCGAGTTCCACTATCCTGTCCTCCATGGTCTCCTCCGCTGCCTGAGCCGGCCTCACCGGGAGCGCAGCACCTCCAGCGTCAGCGGCGCGACTGAAACGTAGCCGGAGACCGGTTTGCCGGGCTCCTTCGCCAGGCCGGAGGCGTCGAAGGCCCTGACCCAGCCGCCGGACGGCAGCACGAACCTGCGCGCGTCCCTCTCGGGGTTGATAAGCACGACGATGCGCTTCCAGCTGTCTCCGACCTTGTCGCCGTAGAGTTCGTAGGCGATGGCCGGCTGGTTCACCCGCAGCCCCAGTTGCTCGTAGAACTTCAGGTAGTCGCGGACCTGCTCCCCGGTCCTCATGCGGAAGGCCGGGTGGGCCTTGCGCATGGCTATCAGGTCGCGGTAGTACTCGAAGACGGCGTAGTTCTTCTTCTTGAGGTCCCAGTCCAGCTCGTTGACCGAATCGGGCAGGTTGTAGGAATTGTCCTGCCCTCCCTTGGTCCGCAGGAACTCCTCGCCGGCGTGCAGGAACGGTATGCCCTGCGAGGTAAGCACTATGGCGTTGGCAAGCTTGTCCATGGCCACCTTGCTCGCGTAGGGCGCGTCGGGGACCGACAGGTCGATGCGGTCCCACAGCGTGTTGTTGTCGTGGCAGGAGACGTAGTTCATCGTCTCCAGCGGTCCGTCGGTGAAATCGTCCACCGCGCCGCGGATGCCGCGCATCACGCCCTCGCGGTTCCTGGCGGCCTCCACGTAGCCCAGGTCCTTCAGGGAGAACACGCTGCCCTTTATCGCGTCGCGGAAGCCGTCGTTGAACACGGCGAAGCCGAGCCCGCGCTGGCTGCCCTTCGCCACCCCGCTGACCGGGGAGTCGCCGGCCTTCCAAGGCTCGCCGTAGACGATGACGCCCGGCTCGGCCTTCTCCAGCGCGGCCATGACGCCGGCCGCGGTCGTTGTGTCCATCAGGCCCATCAGATCGAAGCGGAAGCCGTCCACTTTGTAGTCGCGCACCCAGTGCAGCAGGCTGTCGACGATGAACTTGCGCGCCATAGGCGCCTCGGTCTTGAACTCGTTGCCGCAGCCGGAGCCGTTGTAGTACGTGCCGTCGGGTTTCACGCGGTAGTAGTAGTCCGGCGCGGCCGCGTTGAAGTTGTAGGTTTTGGCGGGCGTTTCGGCGGTGTGGTTATACACGACGTCCATGATCACCTTCAGGCCCTTGCGGTGGAACGCGTCTATCATCTCCTTCAGTTCGCGCACGCGAGAGCCGTTCAGCGGGTCCGTGGAGTAGGAGCCCTCCGGCGAGTTGTAGTTGACCGGCATGTAGCCCCAGTTGTAGGCAGTCGTGCTGTCCCCGTTCTCGAAGTCCTGCACTGGCAGTATGTGCACGGCGTTGACGCCCAGTTCCTTCATGTGGTCCAGGCCGGTCTCTATGTCCGGGAACTCGGTGTCGCGCGTGCCGGATTCGGCCGCTCCGAGGTATTTGCCCTTCAGCTTCACTCCGGAATGAGGGTCCATGGTGAGGTCGCGCAGATGCACCTCGTACACTATCGCCTCCGAGCGGTCGAAGACGGGGCCGGCGGAGACCGGCGTCGTGTCCCGCAGCACCAGCGCGCGCCCGTCGTCGGCGGTGACGCAGGCGGCGTAAGGGTCCAGCCCCTCGCGGACTTTCCCGTCCTCCTCCGTCCTGATGCGGTAGGACTTGCCTTCCAGGGAAAACCCGAAGTCCTTCGCCCAGACGCCGTGCCCCTCCGGGGACAGTTCGTAGACTGCGGGCCGCGTAGACGCGGCGTCGTCGTACACCAGCATCTCCGCCTTGGCCGCGTACGGGGCGAACAGGCGGAAGACCGGCCTGGCCGGGTCGCCGGAAAGGCCCATTTTCTCCGTCGTATAGAAGTAGGGGCCGTAGACGACGTCCCCCAGTCTCAGCGTCACCGGCCCGTAGTCGGCGGAGCGCAGGGCGTACTCCCCCCTGTTGACGGCCATGTAGGGCGGGTCGAAGTCCTTGAAGACGAAGCGCGCCGCGCGGGAACGCTCCCCCCCCAGCGGCTCGGCGGAGAGCGGCTTCAGCGTCTCCGTTCCGCGCTCGAGGACGAAGTTCTGCGACTCCAGGAACGCGCGGCCGACCGGGCGCGTGAAGGCGGCGCGCACGACTCCCGGCGCGTCCAGCCAGGCCCCGGTGACGTCCGTGGAGACCGCCGGCGGGGAGTCGTAGACCTTCGGGTCTCCCTCCAGCAGGTAGACTTCGCCCGGCCGCGCGGAAGGCATCACCCGGTCCGGAGCGTCCTTGTCCTCCCAGTCGCCCTTCCTGGGCAGGAAGCCGGCCGCCCTGCCGGAAAGGCCGGACGAGTCCAGGTCCAGTTCGAAGAACGTCCCGAACGCGTCCTCTCCGGCCGGGCGCAGCTCGAAGCCGGGCTTCTTGTCCGACTCGTCCCAGACCCAGAGGTTCCAGCCGGCGTAGGACTTGTCCAGCCGGTTGTAGTGGACGATCAGGTTATCGGCGGCGTAAGCCCGGAGCGGCATAAGCAAAGCCCCCATCATAAGGATTTTAAGTCTTTTCATTATCAGCCCCTGTTGCTGTCCAGTAAATTGTAAAATATCTGCCTATGCTGATTACAGCGCTTTCTTTGCTCCTCGCCGCTCAGCCCGGCGCTGCCGCCCCCGCGGCCCGGACGTCCACCGCCCCGGCCGTGGCGATCTCGACTTCCGCCATCCTCAAGCTCACCGAGGAGAGCCCCCGCGTGCGCGGCATACACATCACCTCCTGGGCCGCAGGCTCCGCCAGGGAGCGAGAGCGGTTAATGGAGCATATCTCCGGCACGGTAATAAACACTGTGGTGATCGCGGTGAAGGAGACCGACGGCCACGTCTATATTCCAGGAGTCAAAAAGGCCGAAGAATACGGCTCCTACATGGGCGCCATCCAGAAGCCGGAGGAGATGCTCAGGGATTTCAAGGGAGAGGGCCTCTACACCGTCGCCAGGATAGTGGTCTTCAAGGACCAGGTCCTTCCGAAGAGGCGCCCCGACCTGGCCGTCAGGACACCCGGGGGCGGCCTTTGGAAAAGCCATAACGGAGCCACCTGGCTGGACCCGTACAACAGGAAGGTCTGGGACTACACGCTCGACATAGCCGAGCGCTGCGCGCAGCTCGGTTTCGACGAGATACAGTTCGACTACCTGCGCTATCCCTCCGAGGGGGACACCAGGCTCTGCCGCTACTCCAAGCCGCACACCCCGGCCACGGCCATCAGGAACCTCGGCGAGTTCCTGGCCTACGCCCACAAGCGGCTGGCGGGCTACAAGGTAAAGGTCTCCGCCGACGTGTTCGGTCTGACCACCTCGGCCAAGACGGACATGGGGATAGGCCAGGACCTGGCCACTCTCGCCTCCGGCGCGGATTATATCTACCCTATGATGTACCCCTCGCATTACGCCCCCGGGGAATACCATCTGAAGAACCCGAACGCCGCCCCTTACGCCGTCATAGACCACGGTCTCAAGGACGCGCTGCGCAGGCTGGGGCCGCACTACGCGCGCCTGCGCCCTTACCTGCAGGACTTCTCGCTTTTCGGAGTTCACTACGGGCCGGAGCAGGTGCGCGCGCAGATCATAGCCGCGCGCCGCAACATGCTGAACAGCTGGGTGCTGTGGAACCCGGCGAACAAGTACACCTGGTCCGCGCTTACCCCCCACTCCTACCGCGCCTTCGTGGACCCTCAGTTCCCCTACGACTGGCACGAGATCAAGCCGGCCGCCAGGACCCGATAAGCGCCGAGACCGCGTCCGCCCTGCGGACGGGCGCGGTCAGCTTTTAACTATCTTGCGGTACTCGTCCCGCACCCCGAAATACTGGGCGAGGACGCTCCCTATGTCGGTAAGACCAGGCAGCAGGCCGGTCTTCAGGCCGCCGAGCCCCGCGCCGTAACCCTTGCGCCAGGCCAGAAAGGGGAGAGGCTCGTTGTTGTGGTAGCCGTAATCCTCCCTGTGCAGCATGCCGTGGTCCGCCGTTATCATCAGCAGGTCCCCGTTGGCCATGTTCCTCTCCAGCAGCGGCAGGCAGCGGTCTATCTCCTGGATGGACTTCAGCCCCCCCTCTATCTCTCGCGTGTGGCCGTAGACGCTGTCGGTGTCGACCAGGTTCGTGAAAACGAAGGTTCCTCTGGGGCGGTAGACCGCGCGCGCGGCCTGCAGGGCGTTCACGGTGCCCTGCAGCGAGAAAGGGTTGGTGTCCTTCTTCTTCGGGTGCACGAAGCGCAGCTTCAGCGCCGGGTCCAGATAGACCTCGCTGTGCAGCTTTATCTTGGCGTGGTACGAGGTGTTGACCAGGTCGCTGGTCTTGCCGACCGCCACCGTCCAGACTGCGGCGTCGTGCAGCACGTCCACCAGCGTGCGCTGGCCGATAGGCAGCACGGCGTCGTGGCGGTTGGAGGTGCGGATGAGCTCACCCTGCGCGTTCCTGACGTAGGGGCGCGCTATCGCGCGGGTTATCGGGATCCCCATCTCCATGCCCAGCGAGAACGCCGCCTCCGCGATGCGGTGCTGCTCGGCCACCGGGATGACCGCCTCGTTCATCGCCAGCTGTATCAGCGGGTCGCATTTGCTGGCGTAGACTATGGGCCGGCCGGTGCGCTCGTGCTCCGCGGCGTTGAGCTCTATGGCCTCCATGCCGCCGGCCATCCTGTTGAAGAAGGTCTTGCGGCCGATGCGCCGCTCCAGCTCGTCGAGATACTTCCGGCCGAAGCCGTCAGGGAAGAGGTCGTACGTGCGGTGGTCTATCACGCCCATCATCTCGCGGTGGCCCACCAGGCTGTCGGCCGTGGCCGAAACCTGGACCACGCGCGCCGCGTAGGCGTCTCCCGAGGCCCTGCCGAAGCGCTTCCGGAACTCGGGACGGACTATCCCGCCCAGGCCGAGGCGGCTCAGGTTCGGAAAGCGGACCTTGCCGGGATACTTGGAAAGCAGGTACTCAAGGGTGGTAAGCCCCACCGCGTCTATCACCATCAGCAGCGCTGTCCTCTGTTCGCGTTTCATGCTCTCTCCTTGAAGGTCGCCTCCGCCGTGCGTTTCAGGCCGCTGCGTCCAGGACGGCCTTCAGCATGGCCGGCTCCGGCTGCAGGCCGACGAGGGTTATGCTGTCGTTGACCACGATCTGCGGCACGCCGGAGACGTTGTACCTGTCAGCCAGCTGAGGGAACTCCGACGATTCCACCATCTCGGCGGTTATCTGCGGCGAGACCAGCGCGAACTTGTGCGCCATCACCACGGCCCCGGGGCAGTACGGGCAGGAGGGCGTGACGAAGACCTTTATGTTCACCGGCTTGGCCACCCCGCCCAGCGCGGTCACTGTCTCAGGCTGCAGGTCCTGCGAGGCCGAAACGGAGTTCTTCAGCGCTTCCAGCAGGGAGACGAACTCGTACCCGGCGGGGATGCCGTAGAAGCGCACTCGCGAGCCGTTGGCCCCCTCTATAACTGCGGCGGGGGTCTTGTCTATGCCGTAGGCCGAGGCCTTTTCGGTGTCGGTGACCCTGTTGTATACCTCCAGCTTCACTTTTGGGGAGAGCGAGGCGAGTTCCTTGTAGAGCTCCTCGGTCGGGCCGCAGGTCTCGCAGAGCATCGTTTCCTTGAAATAGACTATCTTGACCTCTCCGGCCAGTTCGGAAAGCCTCTTTTTAACCTCGTCCGCGGTCTGCTGGTCCATGAAAGACATAGTAGCGCCTCCTTTTCCTCCATCCGTTTTAGATGCCGGCCCGGAATGAAAGTTTCGTCCGGCCTATTATAGCACCTTCAGCACGCCCAGGAAATCCGGCGGCGGGTCCGCCTCGAAAGAGAGCTGCCGGCCGCCCATGTCCTTGAACTTCAGCTTCCACGCGTGCAGCATCAGCCGGGGATATTTCGCCTGTCTGGCGCTGTCCCCGTAAAGCGCGTCCCCGATGACCGGATGGCCTATGGAATACAGGTGCGCCCGTATCTGGTGCCTGCGGCCTGTCAGGATGGAGACCTCCAGCACGGCTGCGCCTCGCAGCTGCTCCAGCACGGCGTAGCGCGTCACCGAGGGCTTGCCGTCGAAGGCCACCGACACCCGGCCCGAACCGCGCTGCTTGAGCGGCTTGTCTATCTCCCCCCGCTTTTCCTCCATCCGCCCCTCGGCCGCCACCAGGTACCTCTTCTCCACCTCGCGCGTCTCGAAAAGCCCGGAATAGTAGCGGTGGGCCTCCGGAGTGCGCGCGAAGAGTATCAGGCCGCTGGCGTCCCTGTCCAGCCGGTGGGTCACGAAGACCCGGCCGAAGCGCTGGTGCAGCAGACCGACCAGGTGCTTCTCTCCCGCCAGGCCTCCCCGGGCCGGCATGGTCAGCAGGCCCGAGGGCTTGTTGACCACCAGCAGCTCCGGCGTTTCCCTGACCACCTCGATATCCTCTGGTTTCATTTGTTTCATGCGGGGCAGAAGTCCTTTTTATAGCATTCGCCGGCGGCTATAGAGGTCAGCCCGCCGAAGACAAGATAGAACACGGCCAGCAGAATGGCCAGCGAAAGGCCGGCCCTGTCGGAGACCACCCCCAGCAGGAACGGCGAGAGCGCGTCGCCGAGAGCGTGGATGATGAAGATGTTCACCGCGAAGGCCATCGAGCGCATCGTCACCGGGACCGTCTCCACGATGGCCGCGTGGTAGGGGCCGGAATAGGCGAAGATGAATAATTCCGCCGCGAAGATCAGCGCCAGGCACGAATAAAGCGACCCCGAGAAGACGGCCGCCGCTCCGAAAGGCGCGCTGAGGAAGAAGCTGAGGTAGCCCACCACGAAATAGGCCCGCTTCGTGCGCCGCCGCAGCCAGTCGGCCGCCCAGCCACCGGCGAAGTTGCCGGACAGACCGGCGGCGACCGTCACCGCGCCGAACAGGAACCCCGCCCTCGCCACCGTAAGGCCGAACTCGCGCACGAAGTAGGAAGGCATCCACGCCGCTAGCCCGCCGACGGAGAAGGTGCCTATCGACTCGGCCAGGCAGAGCAGCAGGAAGGTGCGGTTCCGGAACAGCGCCCGGTAGCCGGACAGGGCTATATGCTCCGCGCGGCGCGTCTTCTCCGGGGTCTCCGGCATGAACAGCGAGGCCAGGCCCAGCAGCGCGCCGGGCAGCGCCACGATGAAGAAAGCGTTGCGCCACCCGAAATGCTGGCCCAGCAGCCCGCCTAGCAGGTAGCCGATGGCGCTGCCGGCCGGTATGGCCAGCGCATAGACGGCCATCACGCGGGCGCGGCGGTCCTCGGGGAACCATTCGGCCAGGAACGACGGCGAGACCGTCCCGAAGCCGGCTTCCCCGACGCCGACCGCGGAGCGCGTGCCGGCCAGCTGCCAGTAACTGCGGACCAGGCCGCTGAAAGCGGTGGAAACGCTCCAGAACAGGCCGCTCAGCCCTATGATAACGGGCCGGCTCAGGCGGTCTCCTAGATAGCCGGTCAGCGGCGCCACGCACATGTAGACCAGCATGAACGACGAGGCCAGCAGGCCCAGCCTGGCGTCGGTCAGATGCAGGTCGGCCTTTATAAGCGGGAAAACGGCGTAGAGGGCCTGCCGGTCTATGTAGTTGAACAGGCTCAGGCAGAAGATGAGAGCCAGCGCCCTGCGCCCGTACTTTTTCTCGTCCATCGGTCCTCCAATGATAGCAATCCTTCCGCCGCGGCGTAAATGAGCCGGCGCCGGCGCCGCCAGCCGCCGGGAGATTTATTTTTTATGCTAAGATATGCCGAGAGGTTTTTCACCGTCCATTCCACCCCGACAGGAGAACATATGCCCGCCAAGACCGCAAAGAAACGCCCCGCCGCCGACCTCGCCTACGCCAGCAAGAACGGCTACGAGAGGATCTCCCCCGCCGAACTCAAGCGCTGCGAGGAGATAAATCAGGCCTATATACGGTACATCGGCAGCGCCAAGACCGAGCGCGAGGCCCACGACGAGGCAGTGGCGCTGCTGGAGGCGGCGGGCTTCAAGGACATGCGCGGGTACGAGCGCACCGGCGCCAGGCTGGTCCCCGGCGACAAGGTCTACCGCTCCAGCGAGGGCAAGACCCTTATGGCGCTGGTGGTGGGCAAGAAGCCGTTCGAGGCCGGCATGCACATCGTCGGCGGCCACACCGATTCCCCCCGCATAGACCTGAAGCAGAACCCGCTCTACGAGAGCGGCGACATGGCCCTGCTCGACACGCACTATTACGGCGGCATCAAGAAGTACCAGTGGGTCACGATACCGCTCGCGCTGCACGGCGTCTTCGTGAAGCCCGACGGCAGGAAGATAAAGGTCTCCGTCGGCGAGGACCCGGCCGACCCGGTGTTCTGCATCACCGACCTGCTGCCGCACCTGGCCGCGGACCAGTACAAGAAGACCATCGGCGAGGCCGTCACGGGCGAGGGCCTGGACGTGGTGGCCGGCTCCGTGCCGGCGAGCGAGAAGGACAGGAAGGAAAAGTTCAAGTACAACGTGCTGAAGCTGCTGCATGACAAGTACGGCGTCACCGAGCAGGACTTCCTCTCGGCGGAGCTCGAGATAGTGCCAGCCGGCAAGCCGCGCGAGGCGGGGCTCGACCGCTCGATGATCCTGGCCTACGGGCACGACGACCGCGTCTGCGCCTGGGCCGGCCTGAAGGCGCTGATAGACCTCAAGGGCACGCCGGACTACACGGCCTGCGTGCTGCTGTGCGACAAGGAGGAGATAGGCTCCGTGGGCGCCACCGGCATGGCCTCGAACCTGTTCGAGAACGCGGCCTCCGAGCTGCTCAACCTGACCTCGCAGTCCTACAGCGAGCTCTCGCTCAAGCGCGGGCTGCACAACTCGTGGATGCTCTCCGCCGACGTGAACGCGCTGTTCGACCCGATGTTCCCCTCGGTGTCCGAGAAGCGCAATTCGGCGCACCTGAACCACGGCCTCTGCGTGACCAAGTACACGGGCTCGCGCGGCAAGTCGGGCTCCTCCGACGCCTCGGCCGAGTTCCTCGCGCACATCCGCCGCATCTTCGACAAGGGCGGCGTGATCTGGCAGACGGGCGAGCTGGGCAAGGTGGACCAGGGCGGCGGCGGCACGATAGCCTACCTGATGGCCCGCTACGGGATGCAGGTGGTGGATTGCGGCGTGGGCCTGTTCTCGATGCACGCGCCGATGGAGCTGGCGGGCAAGCTGGACATCTACATGGCCTACAAGGGCTACCTGGCCTTCATGAAGGACGGCCGAAAATAGGCTTCCCGGGATGCCAGCCGGGCAGGAACGCAAAACACGGCGTCGCGAACACCGTTCGCGCGCCTCGTCACTCGGCCTCGTCGCTTACGCAAGCCTCGGCCTCCGTGACGGTTTTGTTTATCCCGCCCGGCCGTCATCCCGGAAGACTTTTTAACCTATGACGATAAAACTTCTCATCACCGGCGGGACGTTCGACAAGGAGTACAACGAGCTCAACGGCGAGCTTTTCTTCCGCGAGACGCACCTGGAAGAGATGCTCAAACTGGGCCGCTCCCGCGTTCCGGTGAAGGTAAAGACGCTGATGATGATAGACAGCCTCCTCATGAAGGCCTCGCACCGCGCGAAGATACTCGCCGAGTGCCTGGCCTCGAGGGAAAAGCGCATCGTCATCACGCACGGCACCGACACCATGCCTGAAACGGCGCGCGTGCTTGGCCCCAGGATAAAGGACAAGACAGTGGTGCTGACCGGCGCGATGGTGCCCTACAAGTTCGGTTCCTCCGACGGCATGTTCAACCTGGGCTCGGCCCTGTCGTTCGCCCAGACTCTGCCGCGCGGCGTCTACATAGCGATGAACGGGCGCTACTTCGACTGGGACAACGTGCGCAAGAACCGCGCGAAGGGAGAGTTCGAGGAAGCCCGCTGACCCCCTGCCGCGCGGGAACGGAAAAGACCGGGGAAGCCTCCCCGGTCTTTTCGCGCCGCGGCGGGTCAGAACAAGCGGAAAGCCTTCTTCCAGGCGGCGCCGCTGTCCTTATTGAGCAGAAGTGTCTCGCGCCCGGAGCCGTCTATCCAGACGGCGGCGGTCCCGTTCATCCTCGAGAGCAGCGAAAAGGCCTTCTCCCGCCCCATCACGGCCAGCATCGCGGAGGACATATAGTCCTCCCCGGAAATGCGCGGGAAATAGACCACCAGGCTGGAGAAATCCGGCAGCGGGTAGCCGGTCTTGAGGTCGAGGATGTGCGAGAACAGCTTCCCCTCTATCTGGACGAAGTGCTCGCGCCCCGAGGAGGAAAGCACCACGCCCCCCTTGAAGCGGAAAGTGCCGAAGACCTTGCTCTCGTCGAAAGGGTCCGCCACGCGGTATTCCCAGTCGCGGCCGCCGTAAGCCATCATGTCGCTGCCCAGCCGGAGTTCCACCGGGAAGGCCGGCTTCATCTCCCGCAGCAGCCGGGACGCTCTCACGAAACAGTAGCCGCGCAGCACCCCGCCGAGGTTTATCTGCACCGGCCTGGTGAAGCGGACCCTGTTCCCGGAGTAGTCAGCCTGCACGTACTCCGAGCCCACGTTGGCCAGGGCCTTGGCTATGGCCTCCCTGGACGGCATCCTGTGCGTGGAGGCGGCGTCCTGCCAGATGGGCCAGAGAGGGGCGAAGGTTATGTCGAAAGCCCCGCCGGTGAGGCGGTAATAGTCCAGCGACAGCCGCAGCAGTCCCATGAACTCCGGATCGGTCCGGACCCACTGCCCGTAGGCGCGCGCGTTGACCACCGAGGTTATGCTGGAGGGATCGCTGTAGCTGAAGTCCGAAGAGATGCGGTTCCATTCGGCGAAGACCGCGTCGGCGATCCTCTTGCCCTCGGCCGGGTCCGCGCCGTAGACGCGGACCTGGGCCGGCACGCTCAGGATATAGGCTTTTTGCGTGTAAGCGGCAGCCCCCCCGCGGCCGCAGCCGGAAAACAGCAGGGCCGGCAGCGCCGCAAGCAGGAGCGCGCGTCCCGGCAGCGTTCTTCTCATGGGGTTACGATAACTTTTTTCCGCCCCTTTTTCAATGCGTTCCTGTTCCGGACGGCCCGTATATTTGGTATCCTTGAAGCGCCGGGGGCCAAGCCTTCCGGCAAGGGGATATCGGATGAAGAAGAGAATTCTCGCTCTGGTTCTGGCGGCCGCCTGTCCCGTTCTCGGGTGGGCCGAGACCGCGCCGTCGTCGCAGCTGGCCGGCCTGGCGGCTTCGCTGGGGAAGGCTCTCGGGGACCGCCCAGGCCTCAAGCTGGCCGTGCTCCAGTTCCCGTACGTCGGCGGCGGCGCCGCCGCCGGCCCGGAGGTGGTGCAGGAGCGCCTGACCACGGAACTGGCGCAGAACAAGAAACTTACGCTCGTGGAACGGGCGCTGCTGGACAAGGTCATGCAGGAACTCAAGCTGGAAGCCTCCGGCGCGATCGACGAGGCCGCGGTAAAGAAGCTGGGCGAACAGCTGGGGGCGGACGCGGTGGTCACCGGCACGCTGAGCGACCTGAAGGACGGCGGCACCGAGGTCAACGCCCGCGTAGTGGAGACCGGGACCGGCAGGATACTGGCCGCGGCCTCGGCCGTGGTGCGTAAGGACTGGGCCGACTCCCCCGCCCCGCCCAAGCCGGCCCCGAAGGATTTCGGCGGCAAGCCGCTGGTGCAGGTGGCCATCCTGCTCGACACTTCCAATTCCATGGACGGGCTGATAAACCAGGCCCGGACCCAGCTCTGGAAGATAGTCAACGAGCTCGTCACCGCCGAGAAGAGCGGCTCCCGCCCGACGATAGAGGTGGCGCTCTACGAGTACGGCAACACCGCCCTGCAGCAGAAGGACGGCTGGATACGGCAGGTGACGCCCTTCACCTCCGACCTCGACAAGGTCTCCGCCGAGCTTTTCTCGCTGAAGACCAACGGCGGCGACGAGTACTGCGGCCAGGTCATCGGGGACGCGGTGGACGGCCTGAGGTGGAGCCCCAGGAACGACGTCTACAAGGCTATCTTCATAGCCGGCAACGAGCCCTTCACGCAGGGCGAAGTCCCCTTCCAGGATTCCGTGACTAAAGCCAAGGCCAAGGGCATCTTCGTCAACACGATCTTCTGCGGGCCGCGCCAGGAGGGCATAGCCGAGCAGTGGAAGGCCGGGGCGGACCTGGCCGACGGCGACTACGCCAGCATAGACCAGTCGCTGCAGGGCTACGCCGCGGCCGCGCCGCAGGACGACAGGATCGCCGAATTGAGCTCGCGGCTGAACGACACCTACATCGCCTACGGGGCCTCCGGCAAGGACCGCCTCATGGCCAAGGAGAGTTCGCTCTCGCTGGCCAGGGGCGCCGGCGCCGCGGTGGTGGCCGAGCGAGGCGCCTACCAGGCCGCCCCGGCGGCGGCGCGCGCCGACGCCTCCTGGGACGTGGTCTCGGCCCTTGACAGCGGGGCCTTGAAGAAAAGTGACATCAAGGAGGACCAGCTGCCCGAGAGCCTGCGCGCCATGAGCAAGGCCGACCGGGACAAGTACATCGCCGCGAAGCTCGCCGAGAGAAAGAAGATAACGGCCGAGATAAACGCGCTGCAGGCCGGGCGCAAGGCGTACCTGGCCGCGCAGGAGCGCAAACAGGCCTCTGCCGCGACGCTGGACACCGCTATGATAAACGCCATACGCAGGCAGGCCTCCGAACGGGGCTACAGCTTCCAGAAGTGAGCCGCCGGCGCCTGACGGCTCCCGCCCCGCGGGCCCTTTTCTTCCTGTGCGCGGCCCTGGCCCTGCTGCCGGCCGCTTCGTGCGCCCAGCCGACCACGGAGCAGAAAGCGGCCCAGCTCCTGATCGTCTCCTACGACTCTTCCGAGCTTGACCAGGCCGCGGCGGCCGCCAGGGACGGCGTCGGCGGGATACAGCTGGAATGGGGCTCCTACTCGCTCGAGAGGACGCGGGAGACCACTAAGAGGCTGCAGAAAGCCGCCGCAGCCTCGCCGCTCGGCGCCCCGCTCTTCATAGCCGTGGACTACGAGGGCGGCAGCGTCTACTCTCCCACCACGCTGGGGCTCCTGGAACTGCCCACCAACATGATGCTGGGGGCCGCCGACGACGAGAACGACACGTCCATCCTGTTCTACCTGGCCGGCAAGGAGCTGCGCAGGGCAGGCATAAACATGGCCTTCGGCCCGGTGCTCGACGTCAATACCAACCCCAAGAACCCGATCATAGGCATCCGCTCCTTCGGCTCCGACCCGCTGGAGGCGGCCAGGCTGGGCGGGGCCGTGATAAGCGGCTTCAGGGCCGCCGGCATCGTCCCGGTGGCCAAGCACTTCCCGGGCCACGGCGCGGCGGAAAAGGATTCCCACAAGACCCTGCCGGTCATAGACCTCTCCACGGCCGCGCTGGAGGCCACCCACCTGGTGCCCTTCAAGACCGCCATAGCGCAGGGCGTTCCGGCGATAATGACCGCGCATATCATATACCCGGCCCTCGACGACAGACCGGCCACCCTCTCCAGCGCGGTCATCCAGGGCCTGCTTGAGGGACGGCTGGGCTTCCGCGGGCTGGTGGTGACCGACAGCCTGGACATGAAGGCCATCACCTCGCTGCTGCCTCCGCCGGCCGCCGCAGCGGCCGCGCTGAAAGCCGGCGCGGACCTGCTGCTGCTCGGGAAAGGCGACTACCGCGCGGCCGTACGGGAGATAACGGAACAGGTGCGAACCGGGAAGATCCCGGAGGCCCGGTTGAACGACGCCTACGCCAAAGCGACCGAGGCCAAGCGCGCCGCGGGCCTTTTCTCTCCGCCGGAAACCCCTTCGCCCTTCGACAAGGCCTACAAGGACATCACCGGAGAACTGTCGCGCAAGGCGGTCACGCTGGTGCGCGGCGGAGGGCTGGTCCCGCTGCCGGAAGGCAAGAAGGTGGCCGTCATCATCTTCTCTCCTGCGCGCTTCGCCGGCAACGCCCTGAGCCTCTACAGGGCCCTGCTCGAGGCCGGCTACAGCGCCAAGCAGTATTACTTCGGCATAGGCCTGCGGCCGGGCGAACTGGCCCAACTGACGCGCGCCGCCGCCGGGGCCGACGTGCTGGTGCTGGGCGGCTTCCAGTGGGCCGGCGAGCAGAACGTCTCTCAGCGGGACGCGATAAACGTGCTGATAAACTCGGGCAAGCCCGCCGTGCTGCTGAGCCTGATGAGCCCCTACGACATCCCTTCCTATCCCGGCGCCGCGGCGGTGATGGCCCTCTACGGCATGACGGAGCAGACGATGCGGGCGGCCGGGGACATCCTGACCGGACGGCTCGATCCCTCGGGCCGGCTTCCGGTCGGGCTCCCCGGCCGGCCTCGAGGCCGCGCGGGCCGCGCCGGCGGGCGGCGCTTGAGGGGCGATTTAAAATAAACTACACTTAATCGTCCGCCCCGCTTATCCAAGGAGAACACATGAGGATCGTCAGCTTCTTCGGAATGTTCGTCATGCTAGGCATAGCCTGGCTCTTCAGCAGGAACAAGAAAGCCATAAACTACAAGGCGGTCGCGGCGGGGACCCTGCTGCAGATAATACTCGCCGCCCTGATCATGAAGGTGCCGGCCGGCCAGCGTTTCTTCATGTTCCTCAACGACGTCATCGTCAAGCTCCTCTCGTTCACCAACGAGGGCTCCAAGTTCGTCTTCGGCGGGCTGATGAACACTTCCTCCGTCGGCTTCATCTTCGCCGTGCAGGTTCTGCCGACGATAATTTTCTTCTCGTCGCTGATGGGCGTCCTTTATTACCTGGGCATCATGCAGAAGATAGTGATGGCCTTCGCCTGGGTGATGACGCGCTTCATGAACTCCTCCGGGGCCGAGTCGCTGGTGGCCAGCGCCAACATCTTCGTCGGCCAGACCGAGGCGCCCCTGGCGATACGCCCGTACATGGCCTCGCTGACCGAGTCGGAGCTCTTCGTGGTGATGACGGCCGGCATGGGGACCCTCGCCGGCGGCGTGATGGGTTCCTACACCGGCATGCTGCTGCCCTACGTTCCGGGCATCGGCGGGCACCTGCTGGCGGCCTGCATCATGTCATCGGTCGGCTCGCTCGTGATAGCCAAGATCATCGTCCCGGAGACGGACGACCCGGTCACGCGCGGCAAGCTGGACATGAAGCTGGAGCTGCCGGACAAGAACGTGATAGACGCGGCGGCCAACGGCGCCACCACCGGCATGCAGATGGCGCTGAACGTCGGAGCCTGCCTGCTGGCCTTCATGGCGCTGCTGGCGATGCTGAACTTCATCGTCGGGCACCTTGGCGCTCTGGCCGGCCACCCGTCGCTGTCGCTGGAGAAGATCTTCGGCTGGGTCTTCACCCCGATAGCCTGGCTGACGGGCGTGCCGCTGAAGGAGGCCCCGCAGATAGGCACGTGGATAGGCCAGAAGACCGTGCTCAACGAGTTCGTCGCCTACTTCAGCATGGCGGACTTCCTGAAGGCCAACCCGGCGGCTATCAGCCAGCGCTCGCTGATCATAGCGGCGCACGCGCTGGCCGGCTTCTCCAATTTCCTGTCGATAGCCATACAGATAGGCGGCCTGGGCGCGCTGGCCCCGGAGCGCCGCCACGAGATAGCCCGGCTGGGGCTCTACGCCGTGCTGGCGGGGTCGCTGGCCTGTTTCATGAGCGCGGCCATAACCGGCTTCCTGATCTGACCAGGACCTCCGCCTGACCTGCGCGACATGGGCCTTAAGCTGCTTATAAACTCGCTCTACCGCGGCGGCGCCGAAAAGCAGTTCGCGGCCCTGGCGGGGCGGCTGCCGCACGACGCGCTGATACTGCTGGAGGACGAGGTCTCGCAGCCGGTGGCGGAGCGGCCAGTAACCCTTTCCTCGCACAAGGCCTCAGCCTCTTCCGTCCTCAAGACCGCCGCCATACCCCTCTACGCCGGACGCCTGGCCGCCATGACCGGGCCGGGCGACACCGTGCTCTCCTTCATGGAGAGGGCGAACATCGTCAACGTGCTGGGCGCGGCCCGCTCCGGCCACCGCGCCGTGATCTGCGAGCGCACCAGCCCTTCCGGAGAGTTCTCCGGGCTGCGCGGGGCCCTGATGCGCCCGCTGATACGCCGCTATTACCCGCGCGCCTCGCTGGTGGTGGCCAACTCCGAGGGGGCCGGGCGGGACCTGGCGGAGAACTTCGCCGTTCCGAAGGAGAAGCTGCGCGTCGTCCACAACGGCTGCGACACCGCGGCCATAGCCCGGCAGGCGGCGGCGCCGCTGCCGGAAGGCTGGGCCGGGGTCTTCGAAAGGCCGGTGATAGTTACCGGCGGCAGGCTGACCGCCGCCAAAGGCCACTGGCACCTGCTGCGCATCTTCGGGGAGTTTAAAAAAAGCGTGCCCGGCGGGGCTCTGCTCTTCCTCGGGGAGGGAGAGCTTGAATCTTACCTGCTGGCGGTCTGCTCCGCTCTCGGCCTGAAGGCCTTCCGCGGGCCCGGCCTCCCCCCGCCCGACGCGGACGTCTATTTCGCCGGCTACCGGCCGAACCCCTATCCGTTCATCGCCCGCGCCCGGCTGTTCGCCTTCACCTCGCTGTGGGAGGGATTCCCCAACGCGCTGCTGGAAGCCATGGCGGCGGGCGCGCCAGTGCTGGCCGCCGACTGCGAGTCGGGCCCCAGGGAGATCCTGGCGCCGGGCTCCGCGCCCGGGCCGGCTTCGGCCTCTCCCGTGGAGACGGACTTCGGGATACTCATGCCCCGGCTGTCCGGCCGGCGTCTGCCGGCGGGGGTCCCGCCGGAGCCGGCGGAGGCGGCCTGGGCCGCGAAGATGGCGGAGATGGCCCTGGCCCCGGCCGCCCTCAGGATCTACGCGCGCGCGGGACTGCGCAGGGCGGCCGATTTCGAGCTGTCCGCCTCGGCGGCGCGCTGGCGCGACCTGCTGGGCCTCACCACATGAAGTAGACGTCTCCGGACTGCGTCCCCTTCCCCTGTTTTTCCCCGTTACCGGAGGAGCGCTCCGGCTTGGGCCTCGGCGGCGGCAGCCCGTAATAGGAGCCCCTGGAGAGCTCCGCCGGGCGCTCGGCGCCGAAACGGACGGAAAGCGTCACGCGATGGGTATCGCCCAGTTCGCCGTACGGAGCGTAGGCGTAATCCAGCCGGAAAGCCCCGCCAGACACGCCCGCTCCGGCGGTGACCCCGCTCCCGGCGTAGGAGCTGCGCCCGGTCTTGTAGCCGGCCCTCAGCAAGAAGTACTCCCCGGGCCCGGTATTGAGCCTAACCTCCGCCCCCACGGCGGCCGTCGCGTCCGAGGAGCCCGCCTTCACCGCCTCCGCAGCCAGAGTATAGTTGTCCAGGTACGTATACGATATCCCCCCGCGCAGCACGCGCGGCAGGTCGAAACCTGCGCTCCCGAGCTTCAGGGGCGAGCCGTAGTTGGCGGCGGCCGCCCCGATACGCCAGTCGCCGATGCGCTTGAGCAGGCCCGCGTCCCCGGCCAGGGCGGAAGCCCTGTAGCCAGCGGCCTGCTGCGAAAGCTCCTTGAGGGCGGCGGCGCCGTAGAACCCGTCCCCGAGATCCGCCGAGACGCCCGCCGAGACGGCGGCCTCCAGAGCGCTGAAGGAGCCGTCAGGGGCCCCGCCGGCGTCGTAGCGGGGCATGCTGCCGCTCAGCAGCGCGTTCACCCCGGCGAAAGCGGTGAGGGAGGGGCCCAGCGGCTGCGCGTAGGCCAGCAGTTCGTTGCGTATGCCTTCGAGCCACTCGGTATGCCCGAGCAGCAGCTCCTTCCTGTCCAGCAGGGCGGTGCCGGCGGGATTGTAGAAAACGCTGAGCGCGTCGTCGCCGAGCGCCGAATAAGCCCCGGACATGGCCGCGCCGCGGGCGCCCGCGTCCACCTTCAGGAAAGGCATGGCGTCCCCGGCCGGCCCGGCCTTTGCGGCCGGCGCGTAGAGGAGCAGCATGAGGACCGCGAGTCTTTTCATATCACCAGACTATGAAGAACTTCCCTTTCGCTTTGCCGTAATTGTCGGTACGCGCCAGGTAGATATAGAGCCCGCTGGCGGCCTTGGCCCCGCGCGAATCCTTGCCGTCCCAGGACGCCACGTTCATGTCGTCTATCCCGTCTCCCCTGGAGAGGGTGCGCACCAGCTCTCCGGCCTCGTTGTAGATGTAGACGCGCGCGTTGACGGCGTCCACCGGGATGTTGGAGATATAGAAGCGGTAGGGCGCGGAGCGGAAATCGCAGGGATTGGGATACCCCTTCAGCGAGGACATATCCTGGTAGGCCCCTCCGGCGGCCCTCACGGAGTAGACGGAGAAATGCGAGACCTGAGCGGTGAGGGTGTTGGCGACGGTATCCCGCGTCACGGACTGCAGCGGCGTCCATTTGCCCAGCGCCGGGTCCAGGTAGTAGAGCCAGGCCTGCGTCTCCGGGATCAGGTCCATGTCTATGCGCCCGTCGTTGTCTGCGTCGGGGTAGCTCAGGGTTATCGTCACCGGCTTAGGGAAAGAGGTGACGGCGTTGCCCGAGCCGTCCGTGGCGGTGAACTGCCGCGTCAGGTCCTTGGAGTAGATCTTGCGCGAGTCCGGGGAGGCGGCGTCGGCCGAGGCGTAGACGGAGGACGGCACGGTGGAGATCCGCACGTAGAGCGCGCCGGAGGCCTCGCCGGGCGGTATCAGGACGGAGTCCCCGTCGCTGTTCGAGACGGAGCCGCCGGCGGTCCCGGAGACGGACTGGTCTATGGCGAACGAGGCTCCGGAAGTGATCTGAGCCCCCCTGTTGCCGGCCGCGTCGACGGCGGCGAAGGCGAGCGTGGCCGTGCCGGTGGAATAATAGGTCTCGATATAGCCGTCGGCCCGCCAGCTGAGGGCGCCGAGCTGGGTAAGGGTCAGCGGGGCCGTCTCCCCGTCCGGCGCCAGGAAGGAGAGCGAGGGCGCGCCTGCCAGAGCCCCGGCCTCGGTCACGTTCAGCGTGGCCGAGAAGGGCCCGTTGCCCACCGTGCCCGTAATGGAGACGGAAGCGGTGGGGCTGGTCACGTCCACGGTCTGGCCGTTGGAGACCGCGACGTTGGAATAGATCCCGTTGTTATTCTTGGCCCTGACCGCGAAGTAATAGGTCTTACCCTCCGTCAGCGCGGAGGCCGAGTTCCAGGTGACCGCGTAAGCCGAAGGGCCGAGGGAGGTCCAGCCCTGCACGTCGACAGTGCCAGGCGCGGTGCCTATGGCGTACTGATAGTCCGTCACGCTGCCGCCGTAGAAGTAAGACGCCCCCCAGTTGGCGGAAAGCGCGCGCAGCGAGGAGACGTAGGCGACGTCGGCGCCGGTCCCGTCGTAGACGTACGGGATGTCGGTAGGCTGGTTGACGTCCACGGTCTGGCCGTTGGACCAGGCCGGGGTCGAGTAGAGCCCTACGCCGTTGACCGCCTTGACGCCGAAATAATAGGTCTGGCCGTTGGCGAGGCTCAGGCCGCCGCGCGTGACGGAAAGGGCCGAGCCGTTGCTGACCCATCCCCCGGTGACGCTGGTATCCCCGACGGAGGTGCCGATGGCGTAGTAATAGGCCGCCACGCCCGATTCCGGATCGCTGGAGGCGGTCCAGTTGGCCGAAAGCGAGGTGGTGGAGCCGGTGACCGAGATGTCGGCCCCGAGCCCGTCGTTGACCGCGGCTACGGTCGTCGGCGGCGTGGAATCGTCGTCCGTGTAGACCTTCAGGCAGACGTTGGCATGGGAGTAGTTGTCGCCGCTATAGCTCGGGTCGAGGGTCGTCAAATCCGTCCAGTTAGTCCCGTCATTGCTGTAATAGCTCTGCCCCGGTGAAGCGGTCGCCGAATTGCTGTAGTTGTAGGGAGTATGCAGATCGGTGGTCGGCATCTCCACGGCTATGGGATATTTGTAGGAAGGATCGGTGAGCTTCACCGCCACGGAGAACCTCTGCCCGGAGGCCACCGGCACAGCGGGGATAGCGACGGTATGGTAGCCGAGCATGGCGAAGCCGCCGCTGCCGCTGTAGGCCAGCGTGCCGCTGCGCGGGCTGCCGGAGGCGACCCCGGTATAGACGTAGATCTCGTAACTGACGTTGACGTCCGTGGTGTAGAAACCCGCGGCTTTTATGTTCCCGGCCGAAGAGGCGGTGAAGATGTTAGACATCCACTCATAAGCGGAGTCCGTACCGGTAGCGTCCCCGTTGCCCATGTCGTAGGTATAGCCGAGCCGGTCGTACTGGTACACCGTGGTGTAATTAGAGGTCGCCTGGGCCACGTCGAAGACCGAGGTCTCCCCGCCGAGCGAGGTGTCGTAATAGGAAATGTAGAAATAGCCTCCGTTGCCCCAGGCGTTCCCCCAGCTGTTCCTGGCCAGGAAGGCGCCGTTGCCCGGCGCGGCGGGAGAGAAATTAGAGGCGGCGTAACTGTCGTCCCAGCCCACCAGCGCGACGGCATGCCCGCCGCAATTGGAGGAGTGGCACGAACAGCTCCCTCCGGAACCGTAAGGGCCGCTGCAATAACTGTCGTAATAGGCCGCGTTCCCGGAATTGTAAGCGGCGTCGTCCCAGTAGAGGCTGGCGTAGGCGGCGCCGTAGCCGCTTACCGCAGCTTTCACGTTGTCCCTGAAGGCCGTTTCCCCGGGCGAGGCCTCTATAGGCAGCCAGAAAACATCCTGCAGATGCTTGCGGACCGGAAGCCCGGTACGGGTTATTTCCGACGGAAAAGTGGGATAGGGATCGTCCGATTCGCTCACCGGGCCGTCCCAGCGCGCCAGGTAGGCGGCGGCCATCTGCGAATTGCCGCCGGAATTCATCGGATCGTAAGGAGAATCGCCAGTAAAGCCGCTGTTCATCGCCATGTTGTTCTCCGAGAAGTCCCAGGTCTCGGCCGGCAGCAGGTTGGACTCGAGCGAAGCTATAGTAGCGAAAGTCCAGCAGGTCCCGTAGTCCCCCTGATCGCGCACCGGAGTAAGCTTGCCCAGCATGGCGAGATTATAATACGAGGGATAGGAGGCGCCGGAGAGGACCGCGGAGACCCCGGCCCTGCCGGACAGTATCGAGCGGGACATGTCCAGGCCGGCCACGTGCGACATGTCGGCAGGGAACGGACGCCAGCCGAAACGGCGCGGGGTGGAACTGGAGACAGCAATTGCGGTCCCCTGAGCCCTGACGGCCGGAGCGGTCGGGCCGTGGGATTGCTCGTATTTTACAAAGGCCGGGTTAAGCCGCGAAGACGCGGCTGACGGAGCGGCGGAAAGCAGGGCGGCCAGGAGGATCGTGCAGTAGACCGGCTTCTGGATAGTGGCGCTGTTGCGTTGCATAGTTGTCCGGCGGCGGCCGCCGCTCTAAGGTTCGTCCACGTCCGTCACGCCGAGCCTGCCGGCGGAGAACGGCAGCTTCAGGCGCGAAACGCGGGACCAGGGACCGGCCTTCGCCGCTCCGCCCCTGACGCGCAGGTAATACACGGTGTCGGGCAGCAGCGGCAGGCCGGAAAGATCGTAGGAGCAGGTATCGCTGAAGACGTCCACCAGCGGAGCCTCGAACCCGCGTTTTTCGGAAAGCTGCAGCTGATAGTACCTGGCCCCGGCGGCCCCTGGCCAGCGCAGAAGCTTCCGGACGGGCGCCAGCGCGGCGGGCAGGCGCGGCCGGGCAGGCGGGCGCCGGCGGGCGGCGCGGCCCGGTATGGCGAAAGAGTAGGCTTCGGAGAAGGGCCCCTCGCTGGTGCCGCCGGTCTTGCCGGCGATTATTCCGGCCACCCGCCAGTAGTATATCCCCTCCCTGAAGAAGGCCGGATAGACCACGTAACTGTTCCTGGACGTCACAGTCCCGAGGACGCCGGAGGAGAAGGTCTGGGCGGTGCTTATCTGTATGCGGTAGGCCACGGCCTTCATGATATCGTTCCAGACCAGTTTTATGCCGTCGCCCCTGCGCGCCGCCTTCTCCACCCTGGCGCTCACCACCAGCGGCGCCTCCGGGGGGTCCTCCAGGAAGCGCTTGTTCCATTCGTTAACGGCGTAGACGGCCTGGTCCCCGTACCGGGCGAAGGAAGACCAGTCGTCCACCTTGCCGCGGTAGACCTCGGCGCCGAACCTGGCGCGCAGGTCCCGGTCCAGGACCGGAGGGATGTAGCCTATGTAGACGCTGGGAGGATAGGAGCGCAGCAGGCTGGCCCCGTTGGCGGCCAGGAAATCCTGGAATTTAGCGTCGAAGGCCGTCCGCGAAGGCACCACCAGCAGCGCGTTCTCCGGCATGCCGGCCGCCCCGGCCGCGGCCGGGAAAAGCAACACCGCGGCTGCCGCCGCGGCCGTCAGCAAAACGGCTATTCTGGCCATTCGTCCTCCATTTGGAGCGCTTATATTATATAACGATATATGTGACGGATTTATTACGGCATTTGGTAGAATGGGGTTATGGACGACAAGAGGCTGGCCGTGGCCGAAGAAGTCATAGAGCCCGAGCTTATAAGCCCCGGCGGGCGGAGCGGGCGCTGGGACGACCGCCAGTCCCCCCCGCCGCCCCGCAAGCCCGGGCTGCTCACCCGCGTCAAAGGCCTGCTGGCCGGCGGCCTGGCCCTGCTGGGCGCCGGGCTCATCCTGGCCGGCGCCTTCCTCACCTCCACCGTGATAGGCGCCTTCCTGGGCATCCCCATGATGCTGGCCGGCGCCGCGGCGTTCTACCTGCTCTTCAAGCTCCTCTCTTCCGGTCCCGGGGGCACGGTCTTCTTCCGCCGCTTCTGACGCCGGTCCAGCTCACTTCACCCTGAACGTGAAGCCCGCCGAATGGGCCGCGAACTCGGGCGCGTACATGGACTGGATCACCGCCGCGCCGGCCCTGAACGTGCCCGGTACGGTAGGCCGCATGCGGTACGCAAGCACGTACTCCCCGTGAGGCACGCTTTCCAGGAAGAAGTTGGTCAGCGAATCGCGCGGTTCCTCGTACCGGGCGAGCCCGTCCCATTTCCAGCCGCTGCGCAGCTCCTCCGGCTCGAAGCCGGCCGGTTTGGGGTCCTTGAGCTGCACGTACTCGAAGCGGCTGCGCGAACTCACCGTAAGATGGACCTCGATCTCGTCCCCGACGGAGACGGCGTCCCCGTCGGAGAGCGGCTGCAGCGCGAACTTCCCGCCCTCGTCCCGGCGCAGGAAGTAGCGCCGCGAGACGTTCAGCATGCCTTCCGGCGACTCGCCCGGGGTCCTGTCCGTGGAATAGACGGCGCTGAACGAGGCGAAGGCCAGCCCCGGCCCTTTCTTGCTCACCGACGGTGACAGGTCCGCCGGGGTTATCATTGAACCGTACCTGGACCAGCGCAGCGGCTTCTCCACCCAGTCGAAAGGCTTCAGCCGCAGCCTCTCCGTCGAGGTTCCCAGCCGCACGGTATAGTCCTCCGCCCTCTCCAGCGCGCCCCCGGCCTTCATCACGTCCAGCAGCGAGTAGATCGCCGCGGCCGAGGCCTTGGTGGACTTCCATTCTTCGGCCCTGCGGTCGAAGAGCAGCCACTTCACCAGGCCGGGGATGCGAGGGTCCTTCGGGCGCAGCGCCAGCAGCGTGCGCAGGATGAACGCGTGCTTTTCGACCGTGTCGTTGTACCACAGCCAGGACAGTTTTTCCGGGGCCCAGTAAACCCCGGCGACCGGGTCCTCGCGCGAGCCGTCCATGGCCCTGTCCAGATAGCTCTCGGCCTTGGCCTTATCGCCCAGGCGCATGTAGACCCAGGCCGCGTAGGCCTTGCCGAAGGGAGTCATGGCGCCGGCGTGCCTGCCGGCGTAGTCCGCCCATGACCTGGCGTACCTGAGCGCCTCGGCGCTCTGCGGCCAGTCCTTCGGGAAGGAGGTGACGGCGTAGGCCGCGTAGAGCAGGTACGACGTGTCCCTCGCCGTGGGCTTCATGTACGCCGGGGCCTGCGCCAGCGCGTAGTCCAGCGCGCGCGAGGCGACGTCCTCCGGCACGCTCACGCCGTAGCGCGCGGCCTCCGCAAGGCCGTCCAGCGCGTACAAAGTCATGTAGAAGCTGGGCGGTCCGCCGGGGAACCACGGGAAGGAGCCGTCGGCGTTCTGGTAGGACCTGAGCTTGGCGAGCGCTTCGCGGCCCTCGCGTTCCACCGTCCCCGGGTCGAGCATGTCGGCCATCGGCAGGGAGGAACCCAGCCCTTTGGAGCGCTCCTCCCACGGCGTCTCCATCAGCGTCATCAGCCGCACCGGGTCGTTCCGGTCCCAGGCGGGGGTGAGGGTGCCGCGCCGAGGGACCCTGGCCACGGCGGCCTTGAGCTGCGGATATTTCAGGTAGAAGGCGTCGGTGACGGCCAGCGGCACGTAGCGGTTCAGCACCTGCTCGGTGCATTCGTAGGGGTAGCGGACCAGGAAAGGCAGGCTGTCAAGCACGGTCAGGATCAGCTGCGGCTGCAGCTCCAGGTGCACCGCCTCCGTCTCGCGCGACGGGTCCGGCTTCTCCAGCTCCGGCAGGCGGAAGGTCTTCGAGGAATCCCCGTCCAGGGCCGCGACCTCGGAAGCTATCAGGCGCTCGCGCGACGGCAGGACGGGCAGGTCGTTCTGCTGCGCGTCGGAGAGGGCGCCGGCCCTGGCCACGGCCAGCGCCTTGTAGTCAGCCGTGCCGCGCGGGACCTCCACGTCCCAGTAGAGCGCCTGCGTCGCTCCCGGCTTCACCGAGAACGGGCGGGAGGCGTCGGCTACCCCGAACTTCGCCAGTTCGTCCCTCCCGTCCAGCGTGAGCGAAAGAGCCGCTTCTCCGGAAAGTTCGCGCGCCGTGGCATTGGTGACCAGAGCGGTCAGACGGGACCTGTCCCCCTCGCGGAAGAAGCGCGGGATGTCCAGCCGCACCATCAGGTCCTTCCTGGTGACGGTCTCGGCGGAGAAGTCCCCGGTCTTGGCGTCGCGGGTGAGCAGGTAGGAGGCTACGTTCCAGGAGGTCAGGCGCTCCGGGATGCGGAACGAGAACGAGGCCTTCCCACCGGTCACTTCGAGCTGGGGCGCGTAATACGCCGTTTCGGAAAAGTCGGAGCGCGCCTGCGGAGCCACGGCGGAAGCGCCCTCCGGGGCGGCGGAGGCCGGCCTCATGGCGGGGGCCTTGGGAAGAGAGGCCGGAGCCGCGGCGTTGCCGGCGAACCCCTCTGCCTGCAGCGCGGCTCCCGCCGCGCTTCCGTCTTCGGAGAAATCCAGCGACTTCTCGAAGGCGCTGAGGCGGATGCCGCCGTAGACCCGCGTGGAGGCGACGCGCAGCGAGGGCAGCTTCTCTTCCGGGGAGGAACCGGAGAAAGCGTCGATCATCCTGCGCAGCAGGCCTTCCCTCACCGGGAGTTCGGCTACCTGCGGCGCGAAAAGCGAGTCGTAAGCCTCGCCTCCAGCCGTCCGGCGGCGGTAAAGACTTTCCGTCCAGAAGCCGGGGCCGGCGCCGTAATACTCCAGCGAGCGGTCGTAGACCTTCACCAGAGCCTCGCCAGAGACTGGCCTGCCGAGACCGTCCACGGCCTTCAGCGTCCAGTCCGCCGTCCGGCCTGGCAGCAGGGTCTTGTCGTAATCCAGAGAAAGCGAGACGCGCTTGTCCAGCCGCGGCACCCGCACCGAGGCCGCGGCGGTATAGACCTTGAAATCAGAGGCCCCCAGCCAGCGCAGGCCGAAGCCGCCGCTCTCCTCGGGCCCCACCTTCAGCCTCATTATCGACGGGCCAGGCGTCCTGACCAGCTCCCGGGAAAGCACGAAATCGTCGGCCAGGACTTCCGCGAACTTTGGCCCTTTGAGCGCGGAGGCGCCTATCAGCACCCTGGCGGTCTCCCCTGGGCGGTAGCTGTCGCGTTCGAACAGCGCGACCGGAGGCAGGCGCAGGGAGGAGTTCCTGGACGCGTCAGGCGAGGCGGAGACCACCACCAGCGAGGAGGTGGTGGTGCCGCCCCACGGGTCCGGCGCGTTCAGTTCCAGCCTGTAGGCGCCGGGCGGAAGTCTGCCGAGATCTATCTCAGCAGGCGCGTTCCGGCCGAGGCTCAGCCTGCCTTCCGCCTGGAGTTTGCCGTCGGGAACGCCGCTGAAGGCCTCCTCCAGCGAAGGGGCCGCGCTCCCGTAAGGCCCGTTCCCTACGGAGTAAGCCGGCTCCTGCTCCAGCCTGTAGAGCGAGTAATCCGCCTCCCCCGGCCGCTGCCCGCCGTTGAGGTCCATCAGCCTGGCGTCCAGCAGGGCCGGGCCGTCGGGAGTGAAGAAACCGGCGCGCGGGCGCACGTCGAAAAGCAGGGCCTTCGCCCCGGCGCGGTAGTCGCGCGCGTCGGTTATGGCGCGCCCGCCGGCGTCCAGGGCCGTGACCTCCACATGGTAGGAGGAAGGATATCCCGCGTAAGTCCCGCTCTCCGGCCCGGGAGCGAAGGAGAAAGAGAACTTTCCGTCGCCGCCGCTGACCGTCTCCCCGGAGGCGACCTCCTGCGGCGCCCCCCCGCCGTAGAACCAGCCCCAGTACCAGCAGTAGACCGGCAGATAGCGCGAGCGCGTCACGCGGTACTTCACTTTAGCCCCCGGCACCGGAGAGCCGAAGTAATACTTCACCTCTCCGGAGACCTCCGCCTTGCGCCCGTAGCGCCAGGGCTCGTCCGGCGGCGCAAGCTTCACCTCGAACTCCGGGCGCTTGTACTCCTCCACGCCGAAGCGCGCCGAGCCGCTGAAACTGCGCCCGTACTGGGCCACGTCAGCCGTGACAGAGTAGCGCCCCAGCAGCCTGCCCTCGGGAATGGTGAACGAGCCCGCGGCGCTGCCCAGGCCGGTGAAAGGCAGCCCGGTCGAATATACCGTCTGCCAGTTGGCGTCCCGCGCGGTGACCGAGACGGCGGAGTTCCCGTCGTAGGTCCTGTACCCCCCGGGGCGGCGCAGCAGCGCTGTCACCTTGAACCGGACCTGCTGGCCCGGCCTGTAAACCGGCCTGTCCGTCTCCACGAAGACGCTGACCGGAGGGGGCGGCGAGACCGAAACCGAGGCGCCCGCGTCCCAGTAGGCGTAGGCCCCGCGGTAGGAGAGCAGCGGGTCCACCGAAACGTACTCGTTGTTGTAAAGCCGCAGGGTGAAATCTTCGCTGAAGGCCGCGGAGCCGTCCGGCCCCGTCAGCAGACGCCTGGAGGACCAGCCGGACATCCCGGAACGCGTGAAAGCGGCGTCTATAGCTGCCCCGGCCAGCGGACGCCCGTCGAGCGCGTTCACCGCGTAAAAGCGGAAAGCGTCGGATCTGACGGGGCGCCCGGGGGCGGCCGGATCGTAAAGGAAGGCTTCAGGGTCCCCGGAGGCGCCGGAAGTCCCCAGCAGGAAGACGTCCGTGACGTCTGTCAGGGCGGCCTTTATCAGCGAGGAGCCCTCCGCGAAGGAATCGTCGCCCGAGGCAACCACTACGTAGAGACCCTTGCGCAGGTCCGGCGACTGGATCAGCTGGTCCTTGTACTGGTAGGGCGCCGGGTAATCGACGTCCTGGGACCACTGCAGGTCAGGCTTCCTGTTCAGGAAAACCTTCAGTTCCTCTTCTGAAAGGGACCTCAGGAGCGACTGCACCGACCGGGAGCCGGACGAGGGCATCGAGGCCAGATCCTCCGGCGAAGTGCGGTAAGCGCGGAAATAGACGCGCGCGAGGTTGCGCGCTTTCACCTTTATGGCCCCGCGTCCCGGCGGCGGCGCGAAAGTGACGGCGAGGTCCAGGCGCGGCAGGCGTATCTCCGCGGCCATGGCCGAGCAGGCGGAGGCCGGCCTTGAAGCAGGGGCTTCCCGCTGCGCCTTGGCGCAGAGCCCCAGCGCCGCGGCGAAATCCGAGTCTTCCTGATACAGGGCCGCGGCGCGGTAAAGAGCCCAGGCCCGGCCCAGGCCGGTCTTGAAAGAATCCCCCCAGCCCTTCAGCGTGGCTTCGGCTTCGGGGAGCAGCGCCTTGCGTTCGAAGGGGGCCACCGCCTCCGGATGGTCGAAGGGGAGCGTCAGGCGCTTTATCTTCCAGTACTCGGCGGCGAAGCTCCCCTGGCCGCGCCCGTCCGAGGCGTCCTCGTATATGGCCGCGGCCTTGAGGGCCGCGGGGGCGGCGCCGCTGTAATCCCCTCGGTACACCGGCGGCAGGAACAGCCGCGCGTCCGGCAGCGGAACGGCTCCGGGAGGCTGGCCCAGCAGGTAGTCCGTCCAGGTCAGCGCCGCGAAGTCCCACAGCGTCGGGGTATAGGATAGGTCGGCTCCCTTCAGGTCCAGGAAATAGCCCTGGGCCTTCAGCGGATGTTTCAGCAGCTCTCGGCGCAGCGGCCAGAGCGCGGCGTAATCGGCGTTTATGCGCCGGCTCCACTCTCCCGCGGTCAGGCGCGCGGGGTCGGAGGCGCCCTTCTCCTCCTCGGCCGGCAGGGCATAGCCGTACTGCAGCAGGAACTGTCTGGCCGCGCCGGCGCGCAGCAGCAGCAGGCGGGCGCGCCAAAGCGGGTCCTGCGGCAGCTTCGCGGCGTAAAGCCTCCCGGCGGCGTCGCCGTAGCGGAAGAGCAGGCCTTCGCATTCGGCTGAGCGGTAGAGGGCCCTCAGCCCCTCCCTGCCCGGCTCCTTGAGGACCGGGGCGTAGGCTTTCAGGGCCTGCTGATAGAGGCCCTTTTCGAACAGACGGTCCGCTTTGTCGGTGGTAACGGCGCCGGCGGCCAGCGAAGGCAGCAGCAGCGCGGCCAGGAATATCCTCATTTTCCCCCCTAGAATTCGCCCAGAAGTATCTGCTCCAGCCGGAGTTCGACGCCGGTCTTCTCCCTGACCCGCCGCTGGACCTCGCGGATCAGCGCGTGGATATCCGCGGCCGTCGCCCCGCCCGCGTTGACTATGAAGCCGGCGTGCTTAGGCGAGACCTCGGCCCCGCCTATACGCAGCCCCTTGAGACCGGCTGCGTCTATCAGGCGCGAGGCGTAGTCGCCCGGCGGCCGACGGAACACGCTCCCGGCCGACGGGAGGTCCAGCGGCTGCTTGGCCGCGCGCGCGGCCAGCACGGCGGCGCGCTCCGCGGAGAGGGACGCCGCGTCCCCAGCCGGAAACTCGAAACGCGCGGAAACGATGATCAGGTCCTCCAGGCCCCCCGCCTGCCGGTAGCCGAAACGGATGTCCTTCTTAAAAAGGGATACCGTGCGGCCGGCCCCGTCGAAGGCCTGCACGGAGACCAGCCGGTCGCAGGCCTCCTGGCCGAAAGCGCCGGCGTTCATGCGGACCGCCCCGCCGACGGAACCGGGAATGCCGGAGGTCTTCTCCAAACCGGACAGGCCGGCCTGCGCGGAGAGACGCGCCAGGTCGTCCCAGACGGCGCCGGCCTCCGCCAGTACGGAGTTCTCCTTGATCTCCAGCCTGCAGAGCCGTTCCGTCAGGGCTGTCACCCCCGGCAGGCCGCGGTCGCTGACCAGCACGTTGGAGCCGCGGCCCAGCACGAGCAACGGCACGGAAGCGGCGCGGCACCAGGCGGCGAGGCCGCGCAGTTCCTCCGGAGTCGAGGGGCTGACCAGGGCTTCGGCCCGGCCGCCGGCGCGGTAGGTGGTGAAATCCGCCGCCGGCGCGCCGAAGACGCAGCGTTCGCCGAACCAAGCCTTCAGGGCGGCCCGGTCAAGCATGGCTGGGGGCCCCCCTGAACCAGCCGGACGGCCTCTCCCGCAGGTTCACAAGCCAGGCGCCTGCCAGTATCAGCAGACCGCCGGAAAAAGCCGGCGTTCCGGCCTTCTCGCCGAGGAAAAGGTAGGCCGAGAGCAGCGTGGCGAAAGGCTCGAGGTTTATGAAATAGGCCGTCTTAACAGGGCCGATCCCCTCTACGGCGTTGTTCCAGAACAGGTAGGCCAGGGCCGAGGACAGCACGGAGAGGTAGCCTAAACACAGCCAGCCCCTGGCGGTGACGGCGGAGAAGCCGCGAAGGCCTCCGGAAAGCGCCCAGAGCGGCAATACCGTGGCAAGGGCCATCAGCATAGTGGCGGCAGTGGTCTTGGCCTGCGGCCACTCCTTCAGCCAGCGCTTGGTAAGCAGCACGTAGAAGGCCCAGAACAGGCAGGAGAGCAGGAAAACCATGTCGCCACGGGTCGTGGGCGGCGCGAAGGAGCCTCCCCTGGAGGAGACCACCAGCATGGTCCCGGCGAATCCCAGGCCGAAGGCAGCGGCCCTGAAAACGCCCACGCGCTCTCCCAGCGCGGCCGTCAGGGCCGCCACGATGATCGGGGTGGAAGCTATCAGCCAGCCGGCGTGCGAGGCCTGCGTATATTTCAAGGCCCAGGCCTGGATATATTGCTGCGCCGAGACTCCGAGCGCCGAAAGGACGAGCAGCCGCCACAGGACAGGGAACCTGAGGTCCGCCGCCGTAAAACGGGCGCCGCTCAACGCCAGCAGCAGGCACGAGCCGGCGAACGCGCGGAAAGCGACTATGGAAAGAGGGGAGATCTCGGAGACAAGATATTTGGTGAACGGGTAGGCCGCTCCCCACACCGCGGCGGCGAAGACCGCCTGGAAGTAGAGGCCGGCTGATTTACCCTTTGTTCTATCCATCGGACAGAAAACGGGGCGCCGGGCCAGGAAGCCCGGCGCCCGCTGAGCGCTGCTTACTTCGAGAGGACCTTCTTGATGCGCTTGAAAGCCCAGTCTATCTCCTTCTTCGTGATGACGAGCGGCGGGGCGAAGCGGATCACGTGGTCGTGGGTCTCCTTGCACAGCAGCCCCATGCCCATAAGTTCCTCGCAGTACGGGCGCGCCTTGGTGTCGAGCTCCAGGCCTATCAGCAGGCCCTTGCCGCGGACCTCCTTGATATGCGGGCCCTTGATGGTGCGCAGCAGCCCCATGAAGTACTCGCCCATCTCGTAGGACTTCTCCACCAGCTTCTCCTCGGTCAGCACCCGGAGCGCCTCGCGGGCCACCGCGCAGGCCAGCGGATTCCCGCCGAACGTGCTGCCGTGGTCCCCCGGGTTGAAAACGCCCAGGACCTCGCGCGAGGACACCACGGCGGAGATCGGCATCACGCCGCCCCCCAGGGCCTTGCCGAGGATCATCATGTCGGGCTTCACGCCCTCGTAATCGCAGGCGAACTTGCGGCCGGTGCGGCCGAAGCCGGTCTGGATCTCGTCGGCGACGAACAGCACCCTGTTGGCCCGGCAGAGCTCGCCGGCGGCCTTCAGGTAGCCGGCCGGCGGCACGATGATGCCGGCCTCGCCCTGTATCGGTTCGACGATGAACGCCGCGGTGTTGGGCGTTATCGCGGCCTTCAGCGCCTCTATATTCCCGTACTCCACCACCTTGAAGCCGGGCGTGAACGGCCCGAAGCCGTCCTTATACTGCTCCTCGGTGGACATCGTCACGATGCTGATCGTGCGGCCGTGGAAGTTATTGGAGACCGCGATGACCTCGGCCTTGCCGGCCTGCACTCCCTTCACCTTGTAGGCCCACTTGCGCACGGCCTTCAGCGCGGTCTCCACTGCCTCCGCGCCGGTGTTCATCGGCAGGGCCATCTCGTAACCGGTGAACTCGCAGAGTTCCTTGAAGAACGGCCCGATCTGGTCGTTGTTGAAGGCGCGCGAGGTAAGCGTGACCTTCTTCGCCTGGTCGGCCAGCGACTTGATTATCCGCGGATGACGATGGCCGTGGTTCAGCGCGGAATAGGCGCTGAGCATGTCCATATACTTCCTCCCCTCCGGGTCCTTCACCCACGCGCCCTTGGCGGAGGAAATGACTATCGGCAGCGGATGATAGTTATTGGCGCCGTAATGTTCGGCCAGTTCTATCAGTTTGCGGCTTTCCGCGTTCTCTGTGTTAATGTCCATGTTGGTCTCCTTGTTCAAGGGAGCGGCCCTGCGATACAGCCGGGAAACCTCGAAGCTTCCCCCGCTCGGGGGCCCCGCCGGGGCGGGGACCGGTTTTATGGCTGCCAGCCTCCCAACTTTTTAAAACTTCACTCCCGCGCCCACGGAGTAGCCGCTCTGACCGTGCAGGCCGCTGTAAGCGCCGTATATATAGGCGAGCGGCAGCGGCGTCAGGCGCACGCCCACGGTATAGCGCGTCTTCGAGATGGTGCCGGAGTCGCCGGAGGGGATGCCGACCCCGTTCTTGGCCTCTATCCTGGTCCTGTCAACGCCGACCCCGGCGAACGGCTTTATCACCGGCAGGTCGAACGAGGCGGAGGCGTCCAGCGACACGTGGCTGCCCTTGAAATAGTCCTGGCTGATGACGTCGTAGAAGGCTGAGACGGACACGTCCGGGACGAACTTGGTCAGCGCCCCGCTCTTCAGCAGCTGGTAGCGCAGGCCGCCGCCGAGGATGGAGAAGCCGGAATAAGCCACGCCGCGCACCATAGCGTCCGCCCGCACCAGCGGCAGAGCGACCGCCGCGTGGGCCATCGGCACTCCGAAGGCGTTCACCTTGGCGTCGCGCAGGATCGTATCCGAGGCATCCGGCTTGGCCTGTATGGAGGCGTCTATCCCGACGTCGAAGCCGGGAAAGCCCGTGGTCCGGCCGGTGTGAAAGTCCGTGGCGCCGATAAGGCCGCCTACGTCGGCGGCGAAAGGTTTGAGGTAGGCTGACGAGGTGGCGTAGTTCTTAAAATCCTTGAAAGCGTCCGCGCGCACCGACGCCGCCAGCAGCGGCATGGCGCAAAGCGCCAATATCAGTTTCTTCATTAAAGTCTCCCTCCAGAAAAGCCGGCCATCACAACGGCCCGCCCCGATTATTATAGTTAATAAAGCCGTCCGAAAGCCACCCGGCGCCGCGCCGCCTGGCTAGCCGGCGTTGCCTTCTCGCGCCGCACGTTGCTATCATTGTCGTATGAGTTTTCTTCCGCTCTCCGCGCAGGAGATGAGGACGCTGGGCTGGGACGCCGCGGACGTGGTGCTGGTCACCGGCGACGCCTACGTGGACCATCCCTCCTTCGCGATGGCGCTGGTGGGCCGCGTGCTGGAGGCGGAAGGCCTGAGAGTGGCCATACTCGCCCAGCCGCGCTGGGAGTCCGCGGCCGATTTCAAGAAATTCGGGAAACCCCGCCTGTTCTTCGGCGTCTCCGCCGGGAACATGGACTCGATGATCAACAAGTACACGCACAACAGGAAGGTGCGCTCCTCCGACGATTTCTCACCCGGCGGCCGGGCCGGCCTGCGCCCCGACAGGGCCACCATCATCTACTCCCACCGCTGCCGCGAGGCCTATCCCGACGCGCCGGTGGTGATCGGCGGCATAGAGGCCACGATGCGCCGCTTCGCGCATTACGACTACTGGTCGGACAAGGTCAGGAAGAGCGTCCTGCTGGATTCCAAGGCGGACCTGCTGGTCTACGGCATGGGCGAACGCCAGGTGCGCGAGATAGCCGCGCGCCTCAAGGCCGGGGAAAAGGTCCAGGACCTGCGCGACATCCGCGGCACCGCCTACCCGCTCGGCGCCAAAGAGGCCTCCGCCCTCGCCGTCCCCGGCGCGGTGGAGCTGCCCACCGCCGGCGAAGTCTCCGGCGACCGCGTGAAGTTCTCCACGGCCACGCGCCTCATCTACGAAAATTCCAACCCCTACAACGCCGCCGTCCTCGTGCAGAAGAGCGAGGGCAAGGCGGTGGTGCAGAATCCCCCCGCGCTGCCGCTCTCCACGCCGGAGATGGACGCGGTCTACGGCCTGCCGTTCACCAAGCGCGCGCACCCTTCCTACAAAGAGCCGATCCCCGCGCTGGAGATGATCAAAGATTCGATAGTCATCCACCGCGGCTGCTTCGGCGGCTGCGCGTTCTGCTCGCTTACGCTGCACCAGGGCCGCTTCATCCAGGAACGCTCGCCGGAGTCCGTGGAGAAGGAGGCCCGCGCGCTGCTGGACACGCCGCGCCACCCCGGCAACATCTCGGACCTCGGCGCCCCGTCGGCCAACATGTACGGCCTGCACGGCAGGGACCTGAACGTCTGCAAGGCGTGCAAAAAGCTTTCCTGCGTCCATCCGGTCATCTGCCCCAACCTCAGCACGGACCACAAGCCGCTGCTGGCGCTGATGCGCCGCGTCCGCGCGCTGAAGGGCTTGAAGAAGGCCTTCGTCGCCAGCGGCATCCGCATGGACCTGGCGCTCAAGTGCGGCGAGTACATCTCGGAGATAGCGCGCTTCCACACCGGCGGCCAGCTCAAAGTGGCGCCGGAGCACGTTTCCCCCAAGGTGCTGTCGGTGATGAAGAAGCCGCCCGTGGAGGTCTTCAAGGAGTTCGCCGCGAAGTTCCTCGCCGAGTCGAAGCGGGCCGGCAAGGAGCAGTACCTCGTGCTCTACTTCATCTCCGCGCACCCCGGTTCGACGCTCGAGGACATGGCGGAGCTCGCCGTCTTCCTGAAGGAGCGCAACATCAGGCCGCAGCAGATCAACGACTTCCTGCCGGCCCCGATGGAGTACGCCACGTCGATCTATTTCACCGGCCTCGACCCGTTCACCCTCGAGCCGGTCTACGTTCCAAAAAAAGAAACGGAGCGCCGCATGCAGCGTGCGCTCCTTCAGTACTTCAAACCCGAGAACCGGGGCCTGGTAGCCCAGGCCCTCCGCCAGATCCACCGTCCCGACCTGATAAAGAAACTGCTCTAAAATAGGGACAGACACCTATTTTTAAAAATCAAAATTAAGACAGAATCTCAGCACGACTGGGCCTGCCGACATTCATAGCCCTCAACCTGCGGCCCAAGCGCTTCTCCAGCAACCTCATAAACGCCCCCTTGCACATCGGACGCCCGGTCCGCGTACTTGCGCGTATGGAGACATCCACCTCCTTCTTGTTCGGCTGTAAAAGGAAACTCCCCCAATCCTTCTCCAGGTCAGGGACGAAAGACCATAACGCATCAAGGTCGAATCCCCGATTCATCTTTCTCGCTCCTGTGTGATACGCGGCGCTGGACCACTTCCAACTATCCGCAGATCCGGCAAGTCCGGCTCGAACAGGATTTCTTTCCACATATCTGGCGGCAGCCGGCAAATGCGCCCCGTCGAGAATGCAAGAATAGAACCTTCCCTGCCATAGATGTCCTTTTACTTCGCGTTTCCAATTCAAATATTGAGCATAACGCATATGGGTCATCTTAAACGTCCTCGCAAGAGAGTCCTCATTTCCGGGAACCACGATGAAATGCACATGATTTGGCATCAGGCAATACGCTAAGACCGAAAGCGAATTCTTTGCGGCATATTCCGATATCAACTCCAAATAGACCTCTTTATCCAAGGCGGCATCAAAAACGCTGCCGCCATAATTTCCCCTTTGAGTAACATGGTGCGGAAAACCCACACCTACTACTCTGGATATTCTAGGCATATTCCCTCCCTCCCCAAATACAGCATAACAGAACACCCCGACACCGTATTGTCGGGGTGCGGATAAAAAATAGGTGTCTGTCCCTATTTTACGTGGTGTTTTTTTAGGAAGGTCAGGAGTTCGGGGCCGTAGAGGGAGACTTTCTCGGCGCCGAGGCCGCGGATGGCGGCCAGGTCGTCTAGGCTCTTGGGCTGGGAGAAGGCCACGCGCTCCAGCACGTCGTTGCCCATGATGGCCTCGGGCAGCATGTTGCGCTTGGCGGCCGTCTCCTTGCGCCAGAGCTTGAGGTTCTTGAAGCGGACCTTGATCGACTCGAAATAGGCGCGCTTCTCGCGCGAGATATCGCGGCGCGGCACGCTGTAGGGCGGCGCGTTGAGGCCCTTGCGCAGCGCCTCGCGGATCCACCCGCCGTGGTTGGACAGCACGTAGCCGCTGACGCCCTTGAAGATGGAGAGGTTGTTGAGGCCTTCGCGCGGCGCCACCGACAGGCGCAGCATCAGGTCCTCGCTGATCACCTTGAACGGCGGCGTGTTCTTCTTGATCGCGGCCACCTCGCGCGCGATGTAGAGCTCGCGCAGCACCGCGAGGCCGCGGCCGTTGAGCTGGCGCGCGCCTTTCAGCGTCAGGAAGCCGCTCTCGTCGAAGCGCATCGGGGTCGGCTCGATCTTGCAGATCTGGGCGAACTGGTCGGTCGCCTCCTTCAGGCGCCCCTTCTCCTCCAGGCGGGCCCCGAGCAGGTCGCGCAGCTTCTTCAGATGGATAGTGTCGGCGGACGCGTAGTCCAGCATCTCCCTGGTCAGCGGGCGCTTGCCCCAGTCGGCCTTCTGGTATTTCTTGTTCATCTCGGCCCCGCCGAGCACTTCCTTGACCAGGTTGTCCAGGCCGCAGCGGATGATGCCGAGGTACTTGGCCGCCACCATCACGTCGAAGATGTTGGCGAAAGTGCACTTCAGCGCGCCCTTGAAGACGCGGATGTCGGAATCGGCGGAGTGGAAGATCTTCTCTATCGCCGGCTCGGCGAAGAGAGGCAGAATGGGCCTTATGTCCACGGCCAGCGTGTCCACGACGGCGTTGATGTGCTCGCTCGAGAGCTGCATCAGGCAGAGCTTTTCCTTGTAGGCGTAGAGGCTGTTGGATTCGGTGTCGATGGAGATGTACTTGTGCGAGGCCAGCTTGACGCAGAGCTCGTCGAACTCGTGCTGGCTGTCGATGAAGGAATAGCTCATGATAAACTATAATAACATTTAGGCGGCCCCTTAGTGGAGCCCGCCCCGGCCATGACGACGATAATCTTCAACAAGCCCTACGGCGTCCTCTCGCAGTTCACGCCGGAGCACGGCCACGCCGCGCTGTCCGGGTTCGGCTTCCCGAAAGGCGTCTACCCGGCCGGCCGCCTGGACCACGACAGCGAAGGGCTGCTGCTGCTGACCTCTGACGGGGCGCTGCAGGCCCGCGTGGCGGACCCCCGCCACAAGCTGCCCAAGACCTACTGGGCCCAGGTGGAGCGCGAGGTCACGGAAGAGGCGCTGGCGAAGCTGCGCGCGGGGATAACCCTCAACGACGGGCCGACGCTGCCGTGCGGCGCCTCCCCCCTGCCCGACCCCGGCCTGCCGGAGCGGGTCCCTCCCATCCGTTTCCGGAAGACGGTCCCCACCTCCTGGGCGGAACTGGTACTGAAGGAAGGACGCAACAGGCAGGTACGCAGGATGCTGGCCGCGGTCGGCTTCCCCGTGCTGCGCCTGGTAAGGCGGGCCATCGGGCCGCTGACGCTGGAAGGCCTCGAGCCCGGGAGCTGGCGGGAGCTTTCCGCGGACGAAATATCGGTATTGAGAGGTATAAAATGAGCATACCCCCGAGGATAGGTTTCATAGGGCTGGGCATCATGGGCCGGGCGATGGCGCTGAACCTGCACAAGGCCGGCTACCAGCTGACGGTCTACAACCGCACCCGGCAGCGCACGGCGGAGTTCGCCGACCTGGGCTGCGACGTGGCGGCTACGCCGCGGGCGCTGGCCAAGGCCTGCGGCCTCGTCATCACCATGGTCTCCGACCCGGCCGCGATGGACGCGGTCCTGGAAGGCCCGGAAGGGGTGCTCGGCGCTCTCTCCGGCGGGAGCGCGCTGATAAACATGAGCACGGTCTCGCCGTCCTATACCGCCGCCCTGTCCAAGAAATGCTGGACGGCCGGGGCCGCCTTCCTGGACTGCCCGGTCTCGGGCTCCAAGCCCGCGGCCGAGGCGGGCAAGCTCGTGGTCCTGGCCGCCGGCGACAAGGCCGCCGTGGAGAAGTATTCCCCCGTTTTGAAGGCCATGGGCCGCGCGGTCATCTACGCCGGCCCCGCCCCTGCCGGGACCGCGCTCAAGCTCTGCGTCAACCTGATCGTGGCGCAGCTCACCACCGCGCTCGCCGAATCCGCCGCCCTCGCCGAGGCGCAGGGCATCTCCCCCGACCTCATTTTCCAGACCCTAAGGGAGAACCCGGCCCTGAACTGCGGCTACTTCGACCTAAAGAAAGAGAATATCCTGAAGAAGGACTATCCTCCCGCCTTCCCGCTCAAGCATATGCTCAAGGACGCGCGCTTCATGCTGGGCGAGGCCGCCGCGAAAAGGCTGGAGCTGCCGGTCACCGCGGCCGCCGCGGCGCTGATGGAGAAGGCCGACCGCAGCGGCTACGGGGACAAGGACCTCAGCGTCATCCTGGACAACCTCACCGAGCCCCTCGCGCGCTAGCCAGCGGGGAGCCTCTTGCGCCGGAGCGGTCTTTTTTGCTAAAGTTAGTTTAGACTAACTTTGGAGAGGCCATGACCGGATTATCCACCAGCCTTGAAGACTACCTCGAAGCGGTCTACTTCCTCTGCCGCGACGGCGGCTCCGCGCGCGCTTCGCGCGTGGGCGCGCTGCTCGGCGTCTCCAAACCCTCCGTCAGCGCCGCGATGAAGACCCTGGCCGCCAGGGGCCTCGTCAGGCAGGAACGCTACGGCCTTATAACCCTTTCCCCCTCCGGCCTCGCGGCGGGGGCCGAGATAGCAGGCCGCCACGCCATGCTGAAGGACTTCTTCACCTCCATCCTGGGGATGGACCCGGCCGCCGCCGAAGCCGACGCCTGCCGCGCCGAGCACGCCATCAGCCGCGAGGCCCTGGCCCGGATGGGCCGCCTGGCGGCGTTCCTCAAGGGTCCGGCCCGCCGTTCCGCGC
>JAJYNO010000031.1 GCA_021786295.1 bacterium
TGGCGTAGTTCTCGGCGGGCAGGCCGAAGGCGTCCCAGCCCATCGGGTGCAGCACCTCGAAGCCCTTCATGCGCTTGTAGCGGCACAGGATGTCGGTGGCGGTGTAGCCCTCGGGGTGGCCGACGTGCAGGCCGTCCCCGGAAGGGTACGGGAACATGTCGAGGCAGTAGAACTTGGGCTTGCCGGGCAGGCGCTCGGTCCTGAAGGCGTTAGTCTCCTTCCAGCGCTTCTGCTGGCGGGCGTCTATCTCCGGGAAAGTCCTCGCGTCCGTGGTTTTCACTGTGAAGCCTCCGCTTGGCCGCCGTTCTCTTTCAGGCGGCCGAAAATTATCTCTACGCCGCGCCGGGACGTCTTCACTCTGAACTTGGCGGGATCTGCGCCGGCTGGCACCGGCATGACGCGCTGCTGCTTCCTGGAAAATGACCGGTAGACCGCCGTTCCGTCGGAACGTTCCTCTGTCCTGGTCCCGCGCCTGGAATAACTGATCTTTATGAGTTCCGCGGAGACCGCGGCCTTCAGTCCGCCTTCCGCGTTCTTAGGCGCGGTGAAAGCCACGGTTATGGTCTTTTCGCCCGGCGTTACCCTGGGGGACAGGTCCGCCGGGGAAAGCTTCGCCGCCATCCATTTACCGTAGGCGTCGGAGACGCCCGCCTTGTTGCCCAGCCTCTCGTTTATGCGCTTCTGCGCCGCCTGCATGTCCCGGGCGGGGTCTTCGGAACTCTCGAAAAAAGAGTCGCCGAAGAAGGAATCGAAGTCCCGCGGCAGGACGGGCTTGCCGGATTCCAGCCTCGCGTCCAGCTTGCCGAGCCAGTCGTCCACGTCCTTTATCATGTCCTCGCTGACCTGCTCAGGGTCCGCGGCGGTCTTGTCCGCCCGCTGCGGAACAGGCTTCGTCCGGGCCGGGGACCGCTGAACGAGGAGCGTGAGCGGCAGGATGAACAGCAGCATGCGCATTCTTACTATTTTATCAAATTATAGAAGGGAGCCCTGGACCGGCCTCGGCAAGGAACGTTGCCGGCGCTAGCGGCGGTTCTTTGGCAGCGCCCGGGCGGCAGCCAGGAGGGAGAAAGCCAGCGCGAACAGGAGGCTGAGCGGTCCGAAAAGCCAGCCCGCCCGCGAATAGAAAGTGCCGGGCGCGAGCAGCCAGGCCTCTCCGGAAAGAACGCCGGAGGTCCCTGGGCCGAGCGCGGCCCTGACCCGGCCGGCCGGGTCTATGATCTGCGAGGTGCCTGAGGAGGCGGCCCTCACCACCCACAGCCCTTCCTCGACAGCCCGGGCCGGGGCCATGGACGAGTGCTGCAGGTGCTGCCAGCGGCCCCAGGCCTCCGGGTCCAGGCTGTCCACGGCCAGGATCTGCGCCCCCTGCCGGGCCATCAGCCTGGAGCCGTTCTCGAAGTCGAGGTCGTAGCAGATCTGCGTGCCCAGCCGTCCAGCCGGGGTGTCCACCGGGCGCGGGTGCCTGTCCGGGGGCATGTTCTTCCATGTGTCCCGGAGGGCCTTCTCCACGAAAGGCACCGGGTGCATCTTGTCGTAGCGCCCGAGCAGCTTCCCGTCCGGGGACAGCAGCCACATGAAGTCCCGCAGCGGGGTCCGCAGCTTTTCGTCCGGCATGACCGCCGCGCCTACGACGGCGGTGGCGCCGGAGCCTTTCAGCGCCTTCGCCAGCAGAGCGATGTCGCCAGGGTCGCGGTCGGACGCCGCCGGGAAGGAGTACTCTGGCCAGATCAACAGGTCCGCGCCGGCAGCCTCCCTGCCCAGACTGAGGGAGGTGAGGCTCTTCAGGTCGGCCGACTCGTCCTGCACAAGGGCGACCTTCAGCTTCCTGCCGTTCTCGGAGGGGAAGGCCGTCTCCCGGTGCAGGCCCCAGACGGCCAGCGCGGCCGACAGCAGCAGCATGGCGGCCGCCGGAGCGCGGCGCTTTCCGCTTATCAGCAGGAAGAGGGCCGCGTTGGCCGAGAGTATCAGCGCCGACAGGCCGTACACTCCGATAAGGCTGCATGTCTGGAGGATCGCCGTGAACGGCGTCTGGCTGTAGCCTATGGCCAGCCACCCGCACTGGAGCCACCAGACCTCGGCGCGGAAATATTCCAGCCCCGCCCAGAGCAGGCCGGCGGCCGCCGTGAACAGCAGCGGCCTGTAGCGTTCCCGGAGCCCAGGGAACAGGCGGCGCCGGTCTATGCCCCACAGCAGCCAGGCGAAGAGGCCGGGCCAGACGGAGAAGATGCACCAGAAGGCCGCTGCTAACGGACCGAAAAGCCCGTACATCCAGTGGAGGGAGACGCTGTAGAAGACCAGCCCGGCCAGCGCGCCCAGGTCCGCCGCTCCCCGGGCAGTCGGGCTTTCCATCGCGGCCATCAGCAGCGGCACGAACGCCGCCCAGGCAAGCGGCCAGATGCCGAAAGGCGGGAAAGAGAGCACAAGCAGCCCGCCCGAGAGAGCGGCCAGCGCGGCCCTGAGATATCCGTTCCGCAAATTCATCAGGTTTTCCTTGGCCCCGGGTACGGGACCAAAGGGCCTCAATTCTAGCATGTTTCCCTCCCGGCCGCATACGGCCGGGAGGGGATTTCGCTATAATAGAGCGATGTCCAGAGAGCCAGACTCCGCCGCCCCGGCAGGACTGCTGCCGCCTTTGGCCGACGGCGTTAGGACCGCCGCTGTCTTCCTGGAGAGGAAGCCCTATTTCGGGGCCACCCTCGTACATATCCCTTTCCTGCGCCTGCTGCGCCGCGCATATCCAGGCGTGCGCATCGTGGCGCTGTCTCCGGCGGGCTCCATGGGGCTGCTGCGCGACGAGGGGGCCGCGGACGAGTTCGTGCGCTACGATTGGAGCTTTTCCGGTATAAGGAGGACGCTGCGCGCCATCGCTCCCGAACTGGTCTTTGTGCTGCGGCCGGCCTCCCGCGGACTGGACCTGGCCGTGGCCAGCTGCCGCCCGCGCGCCTCCGCGGGCTACGAGTCCTGGCTGGGCCGCCTGCTCTACTCCCGCGTCGCGCCGGCCAGCGGAGACATCTATCGCGCCCGCAAGTACCTGACGCTGCTCTTCGAACGGGAGGCTGCGCTGTCGGTCCCGCTGGACGGTTGGTTCCGGGAGGCGGCCGCCTTCTCCGCTTTCCGCGCGCCCTCGGGCCGCGTTCTGGCGGTGCTGCCGGGCGGCGGCTCAGGGGATTTTAAGCTCTGGGGGGTAGACCGGTACCTTGAACTGTGCGGCAGGCTCGCCTCGCTGGACCGGTCGCTGAGCTTCCTGTGGGTGCTGGGCCCGGGCGAGGCCGGGCTGCGGGAGAAGATCTCCGTCTCGCCCGTCGCCGGAAGGTCCTCCGTGCTGCAGAGCGCGCCTCTGCGCGACCTGGCCGCGGCGGCCTTTTCCTGCGCCGGGGCGGTCGGCAACGACTGCGGCCCTGGGCACGTCTTCCAGATGTGCGGCTGTCCTTTCACCTGCGTGATGAGCGGCCTGGACGGGAAAGGAGGACGCTGCGCCGACGAGTGGCTGGATTCCTCGAACAGGCCGTTCGCCGTCATCTCGGCCCAGGGGGAGCCGATAACCTCCGTCCGGGCGGAGGACGTCCTGGCGTCCCTTCTCGGGCGGCTCCGGACCTGAGAGGCCTTCCGCGGCCGTCCGGCCCCGGGCCGGGGTAGCTCCCGGCCGCCATGGTCTGCGTCCCGGCCTTCCCCGGCCTGAGCAGCAGCTTCTCCGAATAGCGGTAGAACAGCATTGAACGCGCCGTCCGCGCGCGGCGGTCAGAGTTTTCTGAGCAGGCTGGCCGTGCGCTCGTTCATCCGGCGGCGCAGCGCCGGGGTGGAGTCGTCCATGCCGGCCAGGTGCAGCGCGCCATGGACGGTCAGGATCAGCAGCTCGGTCATCGGGGAGTGGCCTATCGCCCTGGCCTGGCGCGCGGCCACCGGCGCGCAGACGTAGATCTCGCCCCACGGCGCTCCCGGCACTGGCGCGGGAGGCAGGTTGAAGGCTATCACGTCGGTAAGACGGTCCTTCCCGAGGAAACGCCTGTTGAGGGACCTGATGGCCGCGCCGCCGACTATCACGAGGTTCACCGGCCTGCGCCCGAACCGGCCCAGCCCCAGGCCGGCGGCCGTCTTCAGCGGGCCCTGTCCCGCCCTGGCCCACGCCGGGAGCCCTGGCCCGAAGAATACGCTGACGGCCATCAGGGGTTCTCCTGTTCCCAGTCGTCGTAAGCCGCCAGGATGTCCTTCACCAGCGGGTGCCGGCTTACGTCCCTGGCCGTGAAATTGACGAATTTGACCCCGCCCACCTTCTTCAGGATATCGCGCACCAGCACCAGGCCGGAGCGGCCCTTTTCCTTGATGTCTATCTGCGTGACGTCGCCAGTTATGACCATGCGGGAGTTCTGCCCCAGGCGGGTAAGGAACATTTTCATCTGTTCCGGCAGGGTGTTCTGCGCCTCGTCCAGGATGATGAAGGAGTTCTCCAGCGTGCGGCCGCGCATGTAGGCCAGCGGCACGGTCTCTATGACCTCGTCGGCGCGCAGCGCGCGGAACCTGTCCGGGCCCAGCAGCGTGAAAAAGGAGTCGTAGAGCGGGCGCAGGTAGGGATGCACTTTTTCCGAGACGTCTCCGGGCAGATATCCCAGCTTCTCGCCGGCCTCCACGATCGGGCGGGTCAGGATGATGCGCTGGGCGCTGCCCTCCCTCAGAGCGCGCAGCGCGCAGACGGCGGCCAGGAAGGTCTTGCCGGTGCCGGCGGGACCTATGCCGAACACCAGGTCCCTGGAGAGAACTGCTTCCACGTACCTGCGCTGGTTCTCGGTGCGCGGCTGGATCAGTTCTCCGTAGTAAGTCCTGTAAAGTCCGCCCTCCGGCAGGGCCTCCGGCTCCTGGCGCGGCTGCGGACGCTGCGTCCCGAGGCTGGCGTCGTAGAACCCCTCCAGTTCCTCCCGAAGCCGGTTGACGGCCTTGTCCACGGCGGACGGCTTGCCGGTGATGGTGAGCTCGGCGCTCTCGGTCTCGCGGTGGTGCTTCACGTAGACCCGCACCCTCAGACGCCGCTCCAGGTCGCGCAAACCCTCGTCCTGCGCGCCCAGCAGCGCCATGATCTCCTCGCGGTTCTTGAGCCGGAACTTGCGTCCTTCCATCAGTCCGAGCGGGCTCGCCGCGTCACTGCCATTTCGAGATGCCGCGCGGTATCACGACGATCCCGTCGGGGTCTATGTAGTACCGCTGGGCGTCCTGGTCCGGGTTGTACCCTATCACGGTCTTAGCCTCTATCGTGTTGTAGCGGTCCATGATGACCTTCTTCAGGCGGCTGCCGGCCTTTATCTCGCAGGCGTCCATGATGATGCAGTCCTCGAGCTGGCACTTCTCGTGCACGACGACGTCGTTGGCGAGGATGCAGCGTTTCAGCGAGGACTGGCAGATGAAGCAGCCGTCGGCCACCATGCAGTCCTGCAGGTTGGACTCGATGATCTTGGCCGGCGCCGTGGTCTTGCGCGCGTCCTGGATGGGCCAGAGCTTGTTGTTGAGGTCAAGCTTGGGCCTGGCTCCCAGCAGGTCCATGTGCGTCTGCCAGAAGGTCTCCAGCGTGCCCACGTCGCGCCAGTAGTTCTTCTCCTCGTAAGGTTTCACTCCGGGCAGCTGCTGTTCGTCGAAGTTGTAGGCGAAGACCCGGTAGCGCTTCAGGATGTTCGGCAGGATCGTCTTGCCGAAGTCGAGCGCGGCGGTCTCTCCGGACTCCTCGTGCAGCACCTTGACCAGCGCGTCGTAGGTGAAGATGTAGTTGCCCATCGAAGCGTAGACGGAATGCGGGTCGTTCGGCAGCGGTTTGGGGCTCTTGGGCTTCTCCTCGAACGCGCTGACCCTGTTCTTGGCGTCGACTACTATGGTGCCGAAGCGGGACGCCTGTTTCAACGGCACGGTGATGGCTGAAACGCTGACGTCGGCCTTGCTGGCCAGGTGGAAGTCTATCATCTGGCGTATGTCCATGCGGTAGATGTGGTCCGCGCCGAAGATCGCCACGAGGTCCGGCTTGTAGTCCGTGATCAGGTTCAGGTTCTGCTTGACGGCGTCGGCGGTGCCGCGGTACCACATCTCGCCGAGGCGCATCTGCGGGGGGACCACGGTGATGAAATGGTCCTTCGTGATGCCGCCGAGGTTCCAGGTCGAGCGCAGGTACTCTATCAGCGACTGCGACATGTACTGCACCAGCACGTAGTTGGAGTAGATGCCTGAGTTGATGAAGTTGGAGAGCACGAAGTCTATGATGCGGTACTTTCCGCCGAACGGCACGGCCGGCTTGGAGCGCTCCTTCGTCAGCGGGTACAGCCTTTCCCCTTTGCCCCCGGCCATTATTATCCCAAGCGTTTTCATGTTCCCTCCGTAGAACCGCGGTCAGCTTATCGCGTCCATGATCTCGCGCAGGTCCCTGCCCAGGCACAGGAAGACCGGCTTGTCGCCGCAGGTGTAGCTCTTGATGCGCTGTTGGCGCAGCTCCTGCGTGGCGGCCGTCAGGTCGTCAAGGGCCCTGGCCTCGCGGGCGACGATCATATCGGGCTCGTCGAGCCCGTACGACATGAAGAAATTCTCCTGTATGTCGCGGTACCTGGAGAGCACCTGGGTCCTGTCCGCCATGAGCTTGGCGCGCTCCTCGTCCGAGAGTTCGTACCAGGCGTGGGTCTTCACTACCGGGTGGAAAAGCAGGTAACGGAAGCGGCCGAAGGTGTCCTTGGGCAGGAAGCCGAAATCCAGGTCCTTTTTCGGCAGGCCCGCGTCCTGGACCTGGTAGACGCCGAGGTAGGTGTAGGACGGGATGAAATATCTTCCCGCCCCGGAGGAGAAGGTGCGCGCGCAGACCTCCTGCAGGTAGGGCAGGTCGTCGGACATGCGCCAGAAAAGGATGTCCGAGTCGGAGCGGAGGCCGGAGACCATGTAGGTCCGCAGGAAGAGCTTCTCCTGGGCCGACCCCACCATGTTCTCGAATTCCTGCTTGGCGGTGATCTTCTCGTTGGAGATCAGGCGGCGGAACTCGGGCTGCAGCTTCACGAACATGAAGCTGGAGAATATCTCAGCGGTCTTTTTTGTCTTTTCCATTGTCTGCTCCCGCCGCCGTCTGCGGCTCCAGGTAAAGCGAGGTGTGGCCGAGGAGTTCCACCTCGTCCGCTGTCTGCAGGCCGGGCTTGACCTCCGTGACGAGGAAGAGCCTGCCGCCGGACTCTATCAGGTCCCCGCGCGGCACCAGCATCGTGTGCTTGCTCTCTCCCACAAGAAGCGTGCCGTCGAACTGTTCCCCTATCTTGATCCCGGCCCTGAGGTCGTTCACCTGCAGCCAGAGGCGGTCCGTACGGGGGTCGCCCTTCACCGGCAGGAAATTGGTCAGCGTAGCGTCGAACCTGGCGCCTGTGCGGACGTGCGTCACGCTGGCCTTCATGCCCGCGGCCAGGGCGGAGTAGAGCGGCGCGGTGTTCCTGCCGATGATGATAACTTTCTTCGCCACGGTGAAGAGGCGGTCCCCCTTGCTCACCCTGTCGCCGGGCTTCACGTAGACGTCGGAGATAACGCCCTCCGTTTCCGGCTTTATCTCCGTGTACTTGTAGATGTCCTTCCAGCGCTGCTCGGTCAGTTTTTGCGAGTCGGGGCTGGCGTCGAGCAGCGCGGCCATGTCGGTGGAAACCATGCGCGCAAGCAGGGTCTTCTTCCTGACGAAGCCGAAAAGCTCCGCCTCCACGTCCTCGACCCTCCCGTCGAAAGGGGCGAACACGTCGTAGGTGTCCTGGGCGGTGGAGATCCCTGTCACAGGGGAGACAACCTTGATGTTCCCTATCTTGATGGTGTGGCCGGGCGCGGCCGCCCAGGGGACCTGCGCCGAGGCCGCCGGCGCCAGGCAGAGCAGCAGGGCGGCTGTCTTAACGAGGGTTCTTTTCATGGAGTTCGGAATAGGCCTCCCAGGTCCAAGGCATTTTGGCGCGGAACATCGTCTGTATGGCCTCGGCGTAGCGGCGGATCTCCCACTGCGCGTGGGAGTCGGCGCGCAGTGAAATGAAGTTAAGCAGGCTGCGGGCGTTGATGCTCCAGTAGAACTGGGTGTACTGCGCCACCGGCAGCACCAAGCGGGCCATCTCCCTCGCGGCGCCGGCGTCCAGCAGCTCCTTGTAGGCTGCGTAGGAGGCCTTTATCGCCCGGTCATAGACGGCCTTCATCTTCTCCTGGTCCAGCGAGGAGGATTCCTGAGAGCCCTGCCTGTTGCTCCGGTCCTGCGCGCGGAAAGCCTCCGGGAAATAGAACTCGTCGTGCACCTCGGTGTAGCGCGCCGAGATCTCGTTGTAGGAAGCGATGCGGTGGCGCATCCACTGGCGCGCCACGAAGATAGGGCACTTTATGTGGAACTGGAAAACGGAGTGCTCGAACGGGCTCAGGTGCCCGTTCTCCAGCAGGTATCCTATCAGTTTCCGGTCCGCGGCCTCCCCCTTGGAGACCGAACCGAACGAGACCCTGGCGGAATCCACCGCCCGCGAGTCCCCGCCGAGGAAATCGACCAGCTTCACGAAGCCGCCGTCCAGGACCTTCACGAGGTCCTGCCCGGTCTTTATCTCTGTTCCTGTCATCAACCCTCCGCGCCGCGGCGCAGCCGTTTTTTGGGAAATCGGTATAAAATTATATACTTTTACAGATGATTAGAAAAGCCGCAAAGAGAACAGCGACGTCCCGTGAGGGCCTCCGCCTCGCCCGCAGCGGCAGTCTGGCCTCCCTGTCGCGCATCATGAAGCTGCTGCTGGCCCCGGACGGCTGCCCGTGGGACCGCCGGCAGACCCACTCCACGCTGCTCAAATATCTGCACGAGGAGGCAGGCGAGGTGAGCCGGGCCGTGCGCCGCAAGGACTGGACAAATCTGCGCGAAGAGCTCGGCGACGTGCTGCTGCAGGTGGTCTTCCACAGCGAGCTGGCCCGCCGGGCCGGGCGTTTCAGGCTCTCCGACGTGATACGGACGGTCAACGCCAAGATGGTCCGCCGCCACCCGCACGTTTTCGGCGAGGGCAGGCTGGAGACCCCGGCGCAGGTGCTGCGGGAATGGAAGAAGATCAAGAAAGCTGAGAAGGCCCGCGCCGCCCGAGGAAAGAGAGCTTGAAACCCGGGAAGTTGGCCCGCCTCATCCACCCCGCCTTCAGGTTCGGGATTTCCGACCCCGACCGGGCCGTTAAGCTGGCGGAGCTCGGAGTCGGAGGCTTCTGCTTCTACGGCGGATCGGCCGACGAGGTCCGCGGGATGTCGGCGCTGCTCAAGTCTGCCTCGGCCACCCCGCTGCTCATCTCGGCCGATTACGAGTACGGCGCCGGAAAATGGGTGCGCGGCGCCACCGAGCTGCCCTCCAACATGGCCATAGGCGCCTCGGGGCTGGAGGCCCTGGCCAGGCGTAAGGGGGAGATCACGGGGCTGGAGGCGCGCGCCCTGGGAGTGGACTGGGTGCTGGCCCCCGTTGCCGACCTCTCCTGCCGCCCGGACAATCCCATAGTCAACGTAAGGTCCTTCGGGGCCGATCCCGCACTGGTCTCCTCCCTGGCCCGGGCCTTCATCTCGGGGCTGGGCTCTCAGGGCGCCCTCTCCTGCCTTAAGCATTTCCCAGGGCACGGCGGAACCGCCGCCGACTCGCACCTGGAGCTGCCGTCCGTGCAAAAGGACCTCTTTTCCCTGCAGGAGGCCGACCTGAGGCCTTTTTCCGAACTGGCCCGCAGGGCCGACGCCGTGATGGCCGGCCATCTGATGCTTCCGGCGCTGGACCGTTCCGCTCCCGCTTCGCTTTCGCATGGCATATTGACCGGCCTGCTCAGGGGCCGTCTCGGCTTCTCCGGTCTGATAGTCACCGACGCGCTGGAGATGAAGGCCGTCTCGGCGGATCCCCTCGCCGGGGTTAAGGCCTTCCTGGCCGGCGCCGACGTACTGCTGGCGCCGGAGGACCCTTTCGCGCTGCACGCGGCCCTGCTGCGCGCCTCCGGGGAAGGGGCCATATCCGCCGCCGCGGTCGAGACCGCCCTCGGCCGGCAGGACGCGCTGGTCCGCAAGCTCTCCTCCTTCAGGCAGCAGCCGCTGCCGTCCGGCGCGCTGCGCTGCCCGGAACATCTGGCCTTCGGTTTCGAGGCTGCCCCGTCGTGCCTGGCCTGGGCTTCGGCCGGAAGGTTCTCTCTAGCGGCCGGAGATACGGTCGGCTATCTTGAGCCGCTGGTCCGGCGCGAGGACTGGAAAGGCCGCGCCTTCACCGAGGAGCTTGCCTCGCTCGGGGTGCGCGTGGAGCCCTACCAGCCCGGTTGCGGGATGAAACTGGCTGCCGGGTGCTTCTACGGGCCCCGCGCCGGCGGAGGCGGCGTAGGTCTGTCCGCCGAGGAGCGGGCCGCGCTGGAGGCCGCCATAACCGGCGCTGCCGCCTCCGTGCTGCTGGCTTTCGGCAGCCCGTTCGTTCTCGACGGACTGTCCCCGTCGGCTGGCCTCTGCGCTTTCTGCGCGCTGGAGGATTTTCAGCGGACCGCCGCGCGCGTGCTGACCGGCAGGGAAAGAGCGGCCGGGACCATGCCCGTAAAGATATCGATGAGAGGCGCGGCATGAACGCCGCCGCCGGTTTTCAGCGCATCACAGGGCTGGCCCCGCTGGACTATGCGCTGCTGGCCGCCGCAGTGACAACTCTGTTCGTTATCTCCTATTTCAAGGGCAGGGGCGAGACGGACACGCGGGATTACTTCCTCGGCAGCCGCAAGACCCCTGTCTGGGTGGGCACGCTGTCCTTCGTGGCCACCGAGATCAGCGCTATGACGATAGTGGGCATCCCTCCTATCGGCTTCACCGAGAACTGGCAGTACCTGCAGTTCTTCATCGGTTCGGCTTCGGCCCGCATCCTGATAGCGCTCTTCTTCATACCGGCCTTCTACAAGTTCAACTGCACCACGATCTACGAGTTCCTCAAGCACCGCTTCGGCGCGGAGACTCAGTACGCCGGCTCCTCCTTCTTTTTCATAACCCGCCTGTTCGCCTCCGGGGTCAGGCTCTACGCGGCTTCCCTGGCCGTAGCGGTCATCATGGGCTGGCATCTCGGCTGGACGATAGCCCTGTTCACGCTGGTCAGCGTTATCTTCATAGGCTTCGGCGGCATCAAGGCCGTGCTGTGGACCGGCGCTTTCGAGGCGGCGACCTTCTATGTCGCCGGAGGAGCGGTGGCGCTCTACCTGATACTGCACATCGACGGCGGACTGGCCGGGGCCTGGCATACCGCTTCCGCGGCCGGCAAACTCTCCGTCTTCGATTTCCGCTGGAGCATGAAGGACCCGAACGTGCTATGGGCCGCCATCCTCAACGGGGTGTTCGGCTCGATGGCCTCGTTCGGCACCGACCAGGAACTGATGCAGCGGCTTCTGACGCTGGAGACCCGCCGCGAGAGCCAGAAGACGATCATAGCCACCATCTTCGCGAGCCTTCCGGTGACCTGGCTCTATCTCGGCATAGGCACGCTGCTGTTCGTCTTCTACAGGCAGCACCCGGCGCTGCCGCTGCCCGCCAACCCGGACAAGATACTTTCAGATTTCACCATCCACGTGCTGCCCGCCGGCCTCAAGGGCCTGGTGCTCACGGCGATAGTGATGGCCAGTATAGACTCGCCGCTCAGTTCGCTGTCCTCCTCGTTCATCACCGACATCTACCGGCCGCTTGTAAGGAGGGACGGGACGGAACGGCATTATCTTTTCGCCTCGCGTGTCAGCGTGGTCGTATTCGGACTGCTGCTGGCGTGGATAGCGTGGCTCTGCGCGGGCGGCTCCGGGCGCATGCTGTGGCTCGCCTTCAAGATCAACGGCGTCACGGCGGGCAGTCTGCTGGGGGTGTTCCTGCTGGGCCTGATGACGAAGAGGGCCGTCAACAGGGGCAACGTCGCCGCCATGTGCGCCAGTTCCGTGCTGGCGGGCGTGGTGCTTTACCTCTCAGAGAAGGGCGTAGCCCCGCTGGGCTGGAGCTGGATAATAGTGATAGGGACCGTCTCCACCTTCGTCCTCGGCTGGCTGCTGGCCCCGCTGGAGTCCTGGCTGGGGGGGCGGGCCCAGGCCGTCGGGCAGGGGGGGAAGGACTGAGTCGGGCCAGCCGAAACCGGCTCCGGAAAGAAAAACCCCGCCGTCGGCGGGGTTTTTCAGGGGAAAGAGGACCACTTACTCTTCCGCGCTTTTGAGCAGCTGCTCCTTGCGCTTCTTTATCTCTCCCTCCAGCCTCTCCAGTTTCTCTCCGGCCTTCGTCTTGTTCTCGTCGAACCATTCGCCCAGCTTCTCGCGCGTCTCGCTGCCGGCCGCGGGGGCGAACAGCATGCCGAGCGCGGCCCCGATGAGACCGCCGATGATGAAAGCGCCGATTATCTCACTCCCTCTGTTCTCAGACATAATAGCCTCCGTGGGATCCCGTCTGCTTCCCTGTAATCTTAAACATTGCGGCCGCGTTTGTCAAACGCGCGGAGAAGTTTATGGCCCGGCAGCCGGCAAAGCTATATAATCCGTAATATGCGCGGGTTGTTCATACTGCTTTCAGCGGCGTTGCTGCTGCCGTGCACGGCCTCGGCCTACCGCTACGACGCTCGGCTCAGCTCCGTGCTGAAGGCCGAATTGGGCGCCAGGCTTCGGACAACCCGCACCGGCCGGGAACTGCTGGACCGGCTGCGGGAGAGGAAGAAGTACGGCGAACTGCGCGTCCTGGCCAGGAGCGACCGCTCCGACTCGCTGGCCTGGTTCGATCCGTCCGCAAACGCCGTCTACCTTAACTCACGCTATATCCTCCGCTTCTTCGAGGCCAAGGGTTTCCGGGACCCGCAGGTGGTGGAGGTGCTGTGGAGCAACAGCAAGGTGCGCCTGTTCCTGGTAAAGTACGTAAGTCCGGTCTATCTGCACGAGCTGGTCCACGCGCTGCAGTACTACGAGTATCCGGAGTACCGCCGCGACGCCGGGGCCAACCCGCTGGAGTTCGAGTACGAGGCCTACCTGCGCGAGGATATGTACGTCGACGAGCTGATGAGGGCGGACCCGGGCCTGCTCCGCAGGTTCATCCGCGGCGAATACAGCGACGTCTATACCTCCAACGTGCTGGGCAGTTATTTCACGCTGTCGCTGGACCCCGGGAAGTACAAGGAGAAGATCCGCCGTTATTACGAGGAGGAGCGCGGCTACCTTACTCTCGACAGGGCCGAGAGGGAGAAGCGGAGCGGCCTGGCCGGAGAGAAGGTGCTGGCCTACGCCTCCGGCGCCGTGGCCGAGTACAGGAAGGACGCCGGCCGGCTGGCGCGGCTGGACAGGGAGAAAAAGGAGTACGCCGCTTTTCTGGACGGCTTCTACAGGAAACGCTGGCCGTCCTTCAGCGCCCGCGCGCTGCTTTTCGTCGGGACGACCGCGCTGCAGGAGAAGAATTATCCGCTGGCGCTGGATTGCCTGGCCGTGGCGGACGCCAACTCCGGGAGGTACGGCATGGCCCCCAAAACGCTGGAATCGCTCAGGACGAAGGGGGCGCTGGCCATACTGGAAGCGGCTTCCTTCATCCGCGACAATAGCGGGAAGATGGGGATAGATGAACTGAGCCAGCACCTGAAGTCCCTCGAGAAGGCCTGCGCCGTCACGGGCCGTCCGTTCCCTGAGGACCTGGAGCCGCTCAGGAAGGCGACCTGGCCCAGGGCTATAAAATACTACGCCGCCAGGCTGGCCGCCGAGAGGGATCCTCTGAAAAAAGGATATTACAGGGAGAATCTGGAATATTTCTCCGGCGCCCCGCTCCCGGCCGGGGGGGAATGAGACGGCCTTATTCCGCTTGCCAGAACTTGTATTAATTGAGTAAATTATTAATGCGGCCCCGCGCCGCCATCAATGCGGAGGGACTTATGATAGACATCACAAAGAACATCGCTACCGCGCCCAGGCGCACGAAGGCTTCCGTTATCCGCGAGCTGCTCAAGATCACCAACAAGCCCGGAGTCATTTCTTTCGCCGGGGGGCTGCCGGACCCGGAACATTTCCCGTACGATTTCGTTACAGATTCCGTGAAGGAGATCATGGCCAGGAAGGGCCGCGTGGCGCTGCAGTACGGCCCCACGGACGGTCTGCCGGAGCTCAAGGAGGAATTTCTGAAGTTCCTCAAGAAGCACGAGGGGATAGAGGCCAAGCCGGATAACGTGATAGTCACGACGGCCAGCCAGCAGGCGCTGGACATGGTCGGGCGCCTGTTTATAGATGCCTCCGACCCGGTGCTGGTGGAGAAGCCCAGCTATATGGGCGGGCTGCAGGTGTTCAAGTCCTACGGCGCCGACTTCGTCGGGGTCAAACTGGAGGACGACGGCGTCTCCGTGACCGAGCTGGAAGAGCGCCTGTCCTGGCTCAGATCGCAGGACGAGCACTACAAGTTCGTCTATCTCGTCCCGGACTTCCAGAACCCGAGCGGCGTGACCCTTTCCGAGGAGAAGCGCCTGAAGGTGATCGAGCTTTCCGAGAAGTACGACGTGGCGATAATAGAGGATTCTCCCTACCGCCAGATCCGTTTCGAGGGCAAGGCTCCGAAGATGCTCTACAAACTGGACCAGGAGACGCGCAAGACCAACAATATCATCTCGCTGTTCACTTTCTCCAAGACCTTCGCTCCGGGCCTGCGCCTGGGCGTCATCCTGGCCCATCCGCATATAGTCCGGAAGATGGAGATCCTCAAGCAGTCGTTGGACCTCTGCTCCTCCAGCCTCAATCAGCTCATCGCGGCCGACTTCCTGCGCAACGGCGTGTTCGAGGCGCACGTGGAGAAGGTCAAGAAGGCCTACAAGGCCAAGAAGGACGCGATGGTCGGAGCGCTGGAGAAGTACATGCCGGAGGGCGTCACCTGGACAAAGCCCGAGGGCGGGTTGTTCCTGTGGGTGCGTCTGCCCGAAGGCATGAGCGCCGACGATATGTTCCAGGACGCCATCAGGGAGAACGTGGCCTACGTTATCGGTTCGGCTTTCCACTGCGACGGCTCCGGGAAGAACACTATGCGCCTGAACTTCTCCTATCCGACTCTGGACGAGATAGACGAGGGGATAAAGCGCCTGGCTACCACGATCAAGAAGCGCCTCGCCGCCGCGAAATAACCGTGTCGGGATTCTCGGCCGAGTTCAGCGGAAACCTGCGCACCGCCGGCGTTGTAGGGGCCGGCGGCGCCGGTTTTCCGTCCTACGTGAAGGCGCAGGGGAAGGCCGAAGTCGCCCTCGTGAACGCCGCCGAGTGCGAGCCGCTGCTGAAGAAGGACCAGAAGATCCTGGAGCACTGGCCGGAAAAGGTCTTCGACGGGCTCGAGCTGCTGATGAGGGCCTCGGGCGCGGCGAAAGGCGTGCTCGGCATCAAGCGGAAGCACGAGAAGATCATCCCGCGGCTCAAGGAGATAGCTAAATCCCGCCGCGGCGTTTCCGTCCTGGAGATGGGGGACTACTACCCGGCCGGCGACGAGCAGTGCCTGGTCTACGAGGCCACCGGCCGCGTGGTGCCGCCGGGCGGCATCCCGCTGGACGTAGGCTGCGTGGTCAGCAACGTCGAAACCCTCTACAACGCGGCCTTCGCCCCGCGCCCGGTCACCGAGACCTTCGTCACCGTCAACGGCGGCGTTAAGAAGCCGGCCACTTTCCGCGCGCCGGTGGGCGCGACCTGGCGCGAATGCGTGGAGCATTTCTGCGGCGGCTTCACCGTGAAGGACCCCGCCTATATAGACGGCGGCCCGATGATGGGCAAGGTGCGGACGGACTTCGACCTGCCGCTGGTGAAGGCCTCGGGCGGCATCATAGTGCTGCCGAAGGACCATCCGCTGATCGTCAAGAAGGCGCAGGGCCGCCCGACGTTCACCCGCATAGGCCGCTCGGCCTGCGACCAGTGCTCCTACTGCACCGAGTTCTGCCCCCGCTACCTGCTGGGCCACAACGTGCAGCCGCACCGCGTGATGCGGACCATGCTTTTTTCCTCCGGGACGGAGGGCCACAAACTCAACA